>DDXB01000036.1:0-8059 GCA_002347405.1 Rhodocyclaceae bacterium UBA2271
CTTGCTTGCTCGCTGCGCTCGACTATTACGGGGCTGTCGTTCATGCTTCGGTGCGGGTTGCGCCTGGCGGCGCGTGCCGCGTTTGCTTGGCAACCCTCTCCTTCAATCCCTCTCCCGCAAGCGGGAGAGGGAAGCTATCTGCCTCCTCTCTCCCTCTGGGAGAGAGGTCGGGAGAGAGGGATTGGCCCGGCGGCGAGACTGCTGCGGTGGTGCCGGTTTTCTCCCTCTCCCCTTGCGGGAGAGGGCGGGGAGAGGGGGTGCCACCAGAAAGCCCTTCACCCGCTTGCGGGAGAAGGCCCGGCGGCAAGGCTGCCTCCAACTGCCAGGCAGCGCCGTCCCGCCAGCGCCGACTTTGGCGGTTGGCTATGCTAGTCTCGCGTTTTCAAAAACAATACCCGAGGAGCCCAAGGTGCCAGGTCTGTTGTCCAATGTCGATCCCGATGGATTGCTTGAATATTCGGTCGTTTATACCGACCGCTCGCTGAACCACATGTCCGCCGCTTTTCAGGGCGTGATGCGCGACATCTCCCGCATCCTCAAGGCTGTCTATCATGCCGAGGCGGCGGTGATCGTGCCGGGCGGCGGCACCTTCGGCATGGAGGCGGTGGCACGGCAGTTTGCCACCGGCCGCAAATGCCTGGTGATCCGCAACGGCTGGTTCAGTTATCGCTGGAGCCAGATCTTCGAGATGGGCTCGATCCCCGCCGCGACCACGGTGCTGAAGGCGCGGCGGCTTGCCGATGCGCCGCAATCGCCGTTCGCGCCCGCACCCATCGAGGAGGTGGTGGCGACGATCCGCGCCGAAAAGCCCGACCTGGTATTCGCGCCGCATGTCGAAACCGCTTCCGGCATGCTGCTGCCCGACGCCTATCTGCGTGCCGTGGCGGATGCCGTGCATGCAGTCGGTGGCATGTTCGTGCTCGACTGCGTGGCCTCCGGTGCGCTGTGGGTGGATATGGCCGACATCGGCATCGATATCATGGTGACCGCGCCGCAGAAGGGCTGGAGCGGGCCGCCCTGCGGCGCGCTGGTCTGCCTTGGCGCCGAGGCGCTGAAGCGCATGGAGGCGACAACCAGTACCAGCTTTGCCGCCGACCTGAAGAAATGGCTGCAGATCATGCAGGCCTACGAGAAGGGCGGCCATGCCTACCATGCCACACTGCCGACCGATGCACTCGTGGCGTTGCGCAAGGTGATGCTGGAAGCCGAAGCGTATGGTTTCGAGAAACTGCGTACGGCGCAGAGCGAACTCGGCAGCAAGGTGCGCAAGCTGCTCGCCGCCCGTGGTTTCAAGAGCGTCGCCGCGCCGGGTTTCGAGGCGCCCGGTGTGGTCGTCTGCTACACCGACGATCCGGAGATTCAGTCGGCGAAAAAATTCATCGCCCAGGGCCTGCAAACCGCTGCCGGCGTGCCCTTGCAGTGCGACGAACCGGCCGACTTCCGCAGCTTCCGCGTCGGCCTGTTCGGGCTGGACAAGCTCTATGCCGTCGATCGCACGGTGGCGACGCTGGAAACGGCACTCGACAAGGTGCTGGCGGGCTGAGTCGACCGATCCGTCAACGCAAAACGGGCACCCTCATGAGGTGCCCGTTTTTTTCCGCTGAACAACTTAACCGAAGTTCTTTGCCACGAAGTCCCAGTTGACCAGGTTGGCGAGGAAGGTTTCGACGAACTTGGGACGCATATTGCGGTAGTCGATGTAGTAGGCATGTTCCCAGACGTCGACGCACAACAAGGCTTTATCGCCGGTGGTCAGCGGGGTGCCGGCGGCGCCCATGTTGACGATGTCGACGGAACCGTCGGCCCTCTTCACCAGCCAGGTCCAGCCCGAACCGAAGTTGCCGACGGCGGAGGTCTGGAAGGCCTTCTTGAAGTCGTCGAGCGAGCCCCACTTCTTGCTGATGGCATCGGCCAGCGCGCCCGTCGGGGCACCTCCGCCATTCGGCTTCATGCAGTTCCAGAAGAAAGTGTGGTTCCACACCTGCGCGGCGTTGTTGTAGATGCCGCCGGCGGGGGCCTTCTTGACGATGGCTTCGAGGTCGAGGGCTTCAAATTCGGTGCCCTTGATCAGGTTGTTGAGGTTGGTGACATAGGCCTGATGGTGCTTGGCATAATGGTACTCGAAGGTTTCCTTCGACATGTGCGGGGCAAGGGCGTCCATTGCGTAGGGCAGGGCGGGTAATGCATGTTCCATGTTGTTCTCCTGTTTTTGGGTCAATGATGCCCCATAAGTATGGGGATGGAATCGGGTATTACAAGTTGTTCCCGGTGGGCTGCGGTTTATCAACATTGGCTACCACGGCGGTTGCGGCGCCGACAGCGAATTGCAGGCGTAACTGATCTCCGGCGGCGAGCTGCGCCGCAGTGCGCACGATCCGGCCGGCGGCGTCATGGGTGATGCTGTAGCCGCGCTGCAGCGTGGCGGCGGGCGACAGCGCCGCCAGTGCGCCGGTGCAGCGGGTCAGCCGGTCGCGCCGGCCGGCGGCCAGCGTGATGATGGCCTGCCGCAGCCGGCGGTTGAGGCGGTCGAGCCGCTGGTGGGCGGGCTGCAATGCCGGGCGCGCACGGGCAAGGCGCAACTGCAGGTTGGCCAGGGTTTCGCGCCGGCTTGTCAGTTGCCCGGCAACTTGCAGGCGCCGGCCGAGCAGTTCGAGGCGCTGGCGGTTGGCGGCCAGTCGCTGGGCGGGATGGATCAGGCGTAGCGCGAGGCGATCGACTGCCTGCATGCGGGCCTCGATCTTCAGTTGCATGGTGTGGTGCAGGCTCTTGGCCAGTTCGGCGAGTTCCCGGGTGGCGGCGAACCAGCCGGCGCTCGCCAGCTCGGCCGCGGCGGTGGGCGTGGCGGCGCGCCGGTCGGCAAGGTAATCGGCGATGGTGATGTCGGTTTCGTGGCCGATGCCCGCAATAGTCGGCGCTGGTGACACGGCGCAACAGGAAGCGATGGCGCGCGCCACGGCCTCGTCGTTGAAGGCCCAGAGGTCTTCGATGCTGCCGCCACCACGGACGATGAGCAGGACGTCGCATTCGGCGCGCGCTCCGGCCGTTGTCAGTGCGGCAACGATGGCGGCGGGGGCGGCCGCGCCCTGCACCAGTGTGGGATAGATGATCAGTTCGACATGCGGCGCGCGGCGGGCAAAGGTGGCGATCACATCCTGCAAGGCGGCCGCCTGAGGCGAAGTGACGATGCCGACACGACGGGGAAAGCGCGGCAGTTCGCGTTTCCTGGCGGCGTCGAACAGCCCTTCGCCGGCAAGTTTCTCGCGCAGACGGACGAACAACTCAAAGAGGCGACCGACACCCGCCCGGCGCATGGCCTCGACGTTGAGCTGGAAGTCGCCACGCGCTTCATACAGCGTGACGAGCGCCTGCACTTCGACCTGCTGGCCGTTTTCAAGTTGCCACGGCAGGATCTGGGCGCGCGAGCGGAACATCACGCAGCGCACCTGCGCCTGGCTGTCCTTCAAGGAAAAATACACATGACCGGATGCGGCCCGCGTCAGGTTGGATATTTCTCCGCTCACCCACAGCAGCGGGAAGCGCTGTTCCAGCAACAGGCGCGCCTGGCGGTTGAGTTCGGCAACGGTGAGGATGTCAGCGGGCATGAAAGTGTTTTATGGTGCGTTACAGCAACGAATTGGCCGGCGGATCACTGGCTGCGATGTTACAACATCCACAACAAGCCGATTTTGCGGGGAACGGCTCAAACAACGGCTCGGTAAGGCTAATGGCGTCGTGCAACATATTGATAAATAACAACAAATTAATTGTACAGTTTTGACGCGGAGTAACAAAAGTCCTTTGTGGATGCCCACTTAGCGCATTCATTCGCAAGAGACTCACAGACTTTTCCACAGTTTTTGTGGGTAAGTCCAGCCATCCCCCAGCCCCTTCCTTTCGCAAGGGGAAACTTGTGGCTCACTTTGCTCGTTTGTTACTGGGTGCTACCGTTCATGCCCTGGCGCGGGTTGCGGCTGATGCCGCGTGCCTTCTTGCCTTGGGGCGGCCCGGCGGCGAGACTGCTGGCTTTTTTGCGATCCATTTCGCGGCGATGTCGTATTCTTGCAGATTCGTTTGTTGTGGATGAATTGCATGCAATTGATTCCCCTTGGGCCACCCGCCCTGCTCGGTTTGTTTCGCGAGGCGCTGGAAAGCAGCCTGGTCGAGCGTGGCGTCGCGCAGGGTCTGGAACTGCTCGGTCATGCCGACGAATTCTGGCGTGTCGTGCCGCTGGCTGAGTTGCAGCGCATGGCGCAAGGCGGCAATGCCGCCGCCCAGGCGGAACTCGCCTGGCGCTCCGCTATCGGCGAGGGGCTGCCGAAGTCGGTGGCCGATGCGGTGAACTGGGCGACGCAAAGCGCCGAGAAAAAATCTCCGGCCGGCGAGGCGGTGCTCGGCTGGCTGCTCTATCACGGCATGGGTCTGCCGAAGGATTACGCCGAGGCGGCGCGCCTGTTCGAGCATGCTGCCGACGCGGCGGACAGTCGCGGCATGACCTGGTTTGCGCTGTGCCTGTTGCGCGGCCATGGCGTCAACGCCGATGTGACGCGCGGCAGCGAACTGTTGTACCAGGCGGCCGAACAGGGCAGCCATCTGGCCCAGTATTGGCTGGGGCGGTTGCTCTATCTTGGCCAGCATCTGCCGCGCGACTTTGCGCAGGCGGTCCGCTGGCTGACACTCGCCAGCGAGCGCAACCAGTCCCGCGCCGCCGACCTGCTGGCGCGCTGTTACTTCTTTGGCCGTGGTGTGGACGAAAACCGCAGCGAAGCGGTGCGCCTCTGGCGCGTGGCGGCACAGGACGACGTGGCGCCGGCGCTGTTCTGCCTTGGTCTGTGCCTTTATGCCGGCGAAGGCACAGAGGTCAATTACGCCGAAGCGGTGACCTGGTTTCGTGCCGCGGCCAGAAAGCGTGTCAGCGGAGCGATGTTCCTGCTCGGGCAATGCACCACCTTCGGCTTCGGCGTCACGCCCGACCCGGCGGTTGGCCTGGCCTGGTACCGGCGCGCGGCGGAACGGGGCAACGCGCCCGCCGAGTTCGAGCTGGCCGAAGCGTATGCCGCCGGCCGCGCCCATCTGGAACGCGATCTCGAAGAGGCGGTGCGCTGGTGGCGTGCTGCCGCCCGACAGGGGCATGCGCGGGCCCAGCTGAAACTCGGCCACTGCTATCGCTGGGGTGAGGGCATTGAAGAGAACAAGCGCCTCGCGCTGGCCTGGTATCGCCGGGCAGCAGAGGGTGGTGAGGTTTCCGCCCATGTCTGGCTCGGTGAGTGCCATGAACACGGCGATGGTAGTGCTGCCGACCCGGTCGCGGCACGTCAGCACTATCTGGAGGCCGCAGTGGCCGGCGACCCGCACGGGCGCGCCGAACTGGGGCGTTGCAGCCTGTACGGCATCGGCGGGCAGCTCGATGTCGCGCGTGGCGAGGCGGCATTGAAGCAGGCGGCCGAAAACGGCTGGCAACCGGCGCTCGACGAACTGGAGCGTTACTGGTTCGCCGAGGGCGAACGGTATTTTCATGGGCATGGCGCCGTGGCGGATGTGGCGCGCGCCCGCTTGTGCTACCGCAAGGCCGGCGAGCTCGGTCACCGGCGCGCCGCCTACATGCTGGCCGAATGTCTGCGCCACGGTTTGGGCGGGGCGGCTGAGCCGACGCAGGCGCTGACCTGGTATCACCGCGCGGCAACACTGTTCGACGCCAAGCTGGCGCTCGCCGATCTCTACTATCACGGCGAAGGCGTGGCGCGCAGTTATCGCGAAGCGTTCCGCTGGTTCGAGCAGGCCGTCGCCCAGCATGAAGATGCCTATGCACTTTACAGTCTCGGCTATTGTCTGCTGCACGGGCAGGGCGTCCGCCGCGATGTGCAGCTGGCATTGCAACATCTGCGCCGCGCTGCGGTGCTCGGTGAAATCAACGCCCAGTACGAACTCGGGTCGGCCTATTACCGCGGTGCCGGGCTCGCCAAAAACCTGCGACTGGCGATGAAGTGGCTGCGCATGGCCGCCAGCCAGGGACAGGAAGAGGCGCGGGCATTTCTTGAGCGCATCGAACGCGGGCAAAAGCTGAACTAAGTTGCTCGGCCACAAATATCCGTCACACCGGCGAAAGCCGGTGTCCAGGCTGCAGCAGTTTCTGGATTCCGTTGGCTTGCGCCGGAATAATCCTAGAAAAAGCAGTTGACCACGGAGGACACGGAGTTCACGGAGCGAAAACAAGTCGTTACGGAAGCAATCGACGTCATCCATCGGGTGCGCCCGCATCTTGTCCGTTTGCGCCGTTTCTCCGTGTCCTCCGTGATCTCCGTGGTGTGAACTGAGATTTTAAGGATAATCACGCTTCAGGAGTTATCCGGGCATGCCTGCATGTCTGGCTGTCGGTAACCTGATCTGCGCAATCAGGCCGCCGCCCTCTCGCGGCAGCAATTCCAGCCGGCCATGCTGGGTGCGGACGATGCGTTCGACGATGGCCAGGCCCAGCCCGGCGCCGGCAGCACCGGTGCGCGCTGCTTCGCCGCGTGTAAACGGCAGTTTCAGGCGCTCGATCTCGTCGGGGGCGATGCCAGGACCGCGATCCTCGATGGCGATAATGATTTCATCACCTGCCTGCATCAGCGTGAGTTCGACCGGATCTGCCGTGCCGGCATGGCGCAGGGCGTTTTCGATCAGGTTGATGATGGCGCGGCGCAGCGCCTCGGGGCGTGCTGAAACCAGCAAGGAAAAGTCGGCGCTGGCGGGACGGCGCAAGTCGGAGCCGCCGCCAACATGGGGACGGCGCACCCTGTCCCCATAGCGGCCGGCGATGTCATTCAACAGGGCTGCCAGGTCGGTCAGTTCCGCCGGTGTCCCGGCGCTGTCCTGCGGTCGGGCGAAGTCGAGGAACTGGCCGATGGTGCGATCCATCTCGGCGATGTCGGCTGCCATGCCGGCACGTGCGTCCGGGTCGGCAACGCTGAGTTCGGTTTCCATGCGCAGGCGCGTCAGGGGCGTGCGCAGGTCGTGGGAGATGCCGGCCAGCAACAGACGGCGGTCGTCTTCCAGTTGCCGGAGGTTCGCATTCATCTGGTTGAAGGCGCTGGTGACGGCGGTGATTTCCTGTGGTCCGCGCTCCGGCAATGGCGGCGGCGTCTCGCCAGCGCCGACTTTCTGGGCGGCCGCCTCCAGTGCCCGCAGCGGGCGGGTGATGAGGAACACGATCAGCCACGCCCCGGCGAGCGACAGCAGCAGCACTGCGGCGCCCCAGCCCAGCCATTGCAGGGGTAGTTTGCGTTCGAGTCGCTCGCGCGGCAGGGCCAGCCAGAAGTCGCCGTCCGCGCCCTCGAAGATGCGAAAGCTGACGAAGAGACCCGGTTCGCCGTTCAGTTCGAAGGCCAGGCGAGTGTCAGCCCCAAGGCGTTCATGCAAGAGGGTTTCGATGCGGCGCGGCAGCGGCAGCGGCGGCGGCGGGACGATCTGGTCATTGTCGTCGGCGGGGTAGACATGCAGCCCTTCGCGGTCGGAAAGCTCCGCCAGCAGGTGGTGGCGCAGTTCGGGCTGGGCGGCCAGCAGGGCGGCACGTGTCAGGTTGGTCATGCTGACGACCAGTTGCGTCAGCTGGCGCGCGCGCGGTTCCAGTTCGGCTTCGCGAAAGATCGCCAGCCAGGCGGCGAGCGCCAGCAACATCAAGGTGGCGATCAGCAGAAAGGCGCGCCACAACAGGCTGCGGGGTACGAAGAGCCGCAAGTTCACGCCGCCCGCCAAGCCCATCGGCGCAGCCGATCAAGCTTAACGTGAAATACCAGGTAGCGTTTGCGCCGGGCCAATCCCTCACTCCCGACCTCTCTCCCAGAGGGAGAGAGGAGGCAGATAGCTTCCCTCTCCCGCTTGCGGGAGAGGGATTGAGGGAGAGGGTTGCCAAGCAAACGCGGCACGCGCCGCCAGGCACCAGGCCGCAGGCCGCAGGACAGTCGAAGACTGGTCTCGCGCAGCGAGATGCGGCTTTGCCGCACACAACCCGCACCGCTGCCAATAGACGCACCCCGTAATAAACAAGCGCAGCGAGCAGTTAAGAACCCCCCGCGAGGGGGGC
>DDXB01000036.1:8100-15952 GCA_002347405.1 Rhodocyclaceae bacterium UBA2271
CAAAGGGGGGCGGGCGTTTTCATGAATCGTTGTTGTTCCCATCGGGAACAAAAACATAGCCGAAGCCCCACACCGTCTGGATGTAGCGCGGCTTGGCCGGGTCGTTCTCGACCAACTTGCGCAGGCGCGAGATCTGCACGTCGATGGCGCGGTCGAAGACACCGTGTTCGCGACCACGTGCCAGCTCCATCAGCTTGTCGCGCGACAGCGGCTGGCGCGGGTGCTTGAGCAGCACTTGCAACAGGCCGAATTCGCCGGTGGTGAGCAGGGTGACGGTCCCTTCGCGGGTCAGTTCGCGCGTGGCCAGATTGACTTCGACCAGTCCGAAACGCATCACCTCATGCTCGCCGGCGGGCGCACCTGCCGGTTGTGGTGTGGCCCGGCGGCGCAGCACGGCATGGATGCGCGCCACCAGCTCGCGCGGATTGAAGGGCTTGGGCAGGTAGTCGTCGGCGCCGAGTTCGAGTCCGACGATGCGGTCGATGTCGTCGCCCTTGGCGGTCAGCATCAGAATCGCAATGTCATTGCCGGACTGGCGGTTGCCGCGCAGGCGCCGGCAGATCGACAGGCCATCCTCGCCCGGCATCATCAGGTCGAGCACGATCAGGTCGTAAAGTTCGCGCTCCAGTATCCGGTCCATGCCGACGGCATCGGCGGCCGTCTTGACGGTGAAGCCCTGCTCGGCAAGATAACGCTCGAGCTGGCTGCGCAAGCGCAGGTCGTCATCGACGACGAGAATCTTGTGTTTGCGGGCTTCTGTCATGGCGCCTCCGCAGGGCCGCCCCAAGGCGGCGACAATTCAATGACACGGAAGCCGCGTCGCGGCTGAACATGCGTTACCCCCGCCCTCAGGGCGGGGGACAGGGGGTGGGCGTCTTTCACTTGCATGGCGTTCAGGATACCGCCGTTTCATGTCGGGGCGTTGCGGGATGTTGCGGCAGCGCTGAATCGCAAAGCTTTGTTACAAACCCTGTGGCCGTCTGCCTGCGGGAGCGGCCTACAATGCAGGCATGAAAAAGTTTGTGCGTATATCCCTTCTGCTCGCTCTGTCCGCCATTGCTGTTGCAGCAGTGGCGCAGTCCGCGCCGCCGCCACCGCCTGGCTATTACGGGCAGGGGCAAGGGAGGGGTTACGGACCCGGGCCGCACGGCCCGATGCTTGACCAGTCCGCCGAACAGCGCGAGGAGCGCCGGCGGGACAATCGCCAGCGCCGTGAGGTCTGGCAGCAGATGAGCCCGGAAGAGCGCCACCAGTTGCGCCGCGACATCCGCGATGCCGGGCAGGAACTGTATCCGCGCGGACGGCATCGGCGCAACGACTGAACCGGTTGCGCTGGTTCTGCGACGGCAAGACCCGGCGAACGATCCGCCGCAGGTCGGTGGCGGGACCTTCCTTAAGGCTTGGCGGATGGTTTATCCGCAGTACCGCGCCTCCGCGTTGCTTGCCCTGAACGTCTTGCCATCAGCCAAACCCCCCAGCCGCCGAGCAGCAGAAGCAGCGACAGCCCGACGGGAGCGAGGCCGCTCTGCTTGTCGGCATTGGCTGTGCTTATCCCGGTTGCGGCGCTGCTGGCCGGCAGGATGGCGGGTGTCGCCATTGGGGTGTCGCCTGCGCTGGCCAGATGCGGGGTGGCGACACGCGCGGCGGGGTCCAGGGTGATGCCATGGTGATGGTGGGCAAGGGCCGGCGGCAGCCAGGCCAGCAGAAGCAGAAATGTCCAGAGACGCATGCTGTGTTCCTTTGATTGGGTGAAAAGTTGCGGGCGTTATGCTACACCGCTCGCCGGGCGGGCTGATGAACTGTTGCATTAAATTGCTAGACTGCGCGCCGTGAAACTCCTTGCTTTTGAAGCCTCCACCCGTCGTCTGTCGGTCGCCCTTTGGTGTGATGGCGAGTTGCAGGAACGCTCGGCCGATGTACCGAATGGCGGTGCCGAGCGGCTGCTGCCGTGGGCCGGCGAACTCATCGGTGAGGCAGGCATTACGCTTGCACAGCTCGACGGCGTCGCCTTTGGCGCCGGACCGGGCGGATTCACCGGGCTGCGTCTCGCCTGTGGCGTTGCCCAGGGGCTGGCCTTCGGTCTCGATTGTCCCGTGGTTCCGGTCGGTTCGCTCGCAGCGCTGGCGCTGGCCAGCGGTGATGGCAAGGTGATCGCCTGTCTCGACGCGCGCATGAACGAAATTTATCTTGCTGCCTATGTGGTTGCTGGCGAACAGGTCGAGGAAATCATGGCGCCAATAGTCGGCGCTGGCGAGACGGCGATTTTGCCGCAAGGCAGCGGCTGGCGCGGCGCCGGTGACGGATTTTCTGCCTGTGGCCAGCTACTGACGGCGCGCCTGGGTACACGCCTGATTGCCACGGACGCTACGGCCAGTCCCTCCGCAGCAGCCGTGGCCCGTTTGGCAGCGCCGCAGCTGGCCGGTGGTCGGGGTGTTGCCGCCGCTGCTGCCATGCCGCACTACATCCGCGACAAGGTGGCTTTGACTACCGCCGAGCGCAAGCAACGGGGTGGCTTGCGATGATATTTTTGCCGATGAATGAAGCGGATCTGCCTGAAGTGGTGGCTGCCGAACAACGCATTCATCGATTCCCGTGGACGCTGGGCAACTTTTACGATTCGCTGCTTTCCGGTCATGATGCATGGCTGCATCGGGAGAACGGTGAACTACTGGCCTTTGCGGTGATGATGCGCGCGCTGGATGAAGCGCATCTGCTCAACATCAGCGTAGTGCCGGAACGGCAGCGCGGCGGATTGGGACGCGCCCTGCTCGATGTTCTCTGCGACCAGGCGCGGCAGGCCGGCATGCTGCGCATGCTGCTGGAGGTGCGGCCGTCGAATCAGAACGCCATTGCCTTCTACCAGCGCTTCGATTTTGTCGAGATCGGCCGGCGACGCGGTTACTATCCTGACTCCACTGGCCGGGAAGACGCCATCGTGATGGCTAAACAGATTTAAATCCAATCAGTACAGTTCACCACGGAGGACACGGAGCTCACGGAGGAAACGCAGTTTCAGGGAAGGCTGATGCCGGCGTGAGCAGGCGATTCGCCGGAGCTAAAACCAAAGCGTTACAGAAGCAATGAACATTACCCACCGGTTGCGTTGTATTTATTCTGTTTGCGTTTTCCCTCCGTGTCCTTCGTGATCTCCGTGGTGTGAATCGAGGTTTTCAGGATGAACAGAGATCAAACATTAAAAGAGATGGGCCTCGGGCCGATCTGGAAATTGCGCCAGCCGCCGAAAAAAAAGCGCGGTGCGGCAAGCGATGTGGCCAGCGCCGCGCCGGTCGATGCGCGTACTGCAGCCATCGCCGCGATGGGCTGGGATGAATTGCGGCAGGCCGTTGCCGACTGTCAGGCCTGCGAACTGTGCAAGACCCGCAAGCAGGCGGTGCTGGGGGTCGGTGACCCGGATGCCGACTGGCTGTTCGTCGGCGAAGGGCCGGGAGCCGAAGAAGACGAACGCGGCGAGCCCTTCGTCGGCAAGGCCGGCAAGCTGCTCGACAACATGCTGGCGGCCATCGACCTGCAGCGTGGCAGGCAGGTTTACATCGCCAATGCCGTCAAGTGCCGGCCGCCCGACAACCGCACGCCGGAGCCGGGCGAGACCGCGGCCTGCTGGCCCTTCCTGGCGCGCCAGATCGAACTGATCCAGCCGAAACTGATCGTCACGCTGGGCAAGCCCGCTGCGCAGACCCTCCTGCAACAGGAAGTGAAAATTGCCGACGCGCGCGGCCGGGTACATGATTTCGCCGGCATGCCGCTGATCGTTACCTATCACCCGGCCTATCTGTTGCGCAATCTGCCCGACAAGGTGAAGGCCTGGGAAGACCTGTGTTTCATGCGCCAGACCATGCGCGCGCTTTGACCACACTGCCACACTGTTCTCTCCGGTAAAATCGCCCCATGTCCCACATATCCTTGATGCGCCCCGACCAATCCGCACTGCTGGTCATCGACCTCCAGGAGCGTCTGTTGCCGCACATCCATGACTGGCAACAGGTGCTTGGCCATGTTGACTGGCTGGTCCAGGTTGCGCAGCGGCTGGGCGTGCCGGTGGCGGCCACCGAACAGTATCCCAAGGGGATCGGCCACACCCATGCGCAGGTAGCTGCGCGGCTGCCGGCGGGTGCGGTGGGCGAGAAAATGCATTTTTCCTGTGTGGCGAGTGCTTGTTTGCCGCCGTTGCCGGGCATGACGCGGCCACAAGTCGTGGTGTGCGGCATCGAATCCCATGTCTGCGTGTTGCAGACGGTGCTCGAACTTGCCAGTGCGGGCAAGCAGGTGTTCGTCGTCGCCGAAGCCGTCGGATCGCGCGATCCCGCCCACAAGGCGCTGGCGCTCGAGCGCATGCGCGCGCAGGGCATCACCATCGTCTGCCGCGAGATGGTCGCCTTCGAATGGCTCGGTCAGGCGGGCACCGACCAGTTTCGCGACATCAGCAAGAACTTCCTCAAATAATGCGCATCCTCCTGTCCAACGACGACGGCTACTTCGCCCCCGGCCTCGAAGCACTGGCGCAGGCCATGACCGGCCTGGGAGATTTGACCGTGGTGGCGCCCGAGCGCAACCGCAGCGGCGCTTCGAATTCTCTGACGCTGGATCGGCCGCTGCTTCTCAAGCGCGCGGCCAGCGGCTTCTATTACGTCAATGGCACGCCGACCGATTGCGTGCATCTGGCGGTGACCGGCATGCTCGATTACGAGCCGGACATGGTGCTTTCCGGCGTCAATCTCGGCCCCAACATGGGTGACGACACGGTGTATTCGGGCACCGTGGCGGCGGCAATGGAAGGCTATCTGCTTGGCGTGCCTTCCATCGCGGTATCACTGGGCAGCTTCGAAGGCAAGCATTTCGCCACGGCCGCGCGGGTTGCGCGCGAACTGGCCGAGCGTTTTGGCATACACCCCTTCGGCGCGCCGGTGCTGCTCAATGTCAATGTGCCGGACGTACCCTATGCGGAACTTAAAGGCCTGCGTATTACTCGCCTCGGGCGTCGCCACAAGGCCGAGCCGGTGGTGCGGCAGATGTCGCCGCGTGGCGAAACGGTGTATTGGATTGGCGCGGCCGGCCTGGCGGCCGACGCGGGAGAGGGTACCGATTTTCATGCAGTGGAGAATGGCTGGGTGTCGGTGACGCCCTTGCAGGTCGATCTGACCCACACTGGTCAGATGAACCGCGTGCGCGAATGGCTTGGGTCTGACGCCATGGTGGCGACCCCATGAACGGACTTTCCGGCATCGGCATGACCTCGCAGCGCACGCGCACGCGCATGATCGAGCGACTGCGCGAGCAGGGCATCAAGAACGAACAGGTGCTGACGGCGATGGCCAGCGTGCCGCGCCATATCTTTGTCGATGCGGCGGCGGCCCATCGAGCCTATGAAGATACGGCCCTGCCGCTGATGCTTGGCCAGACGATTTCCCAGCCCTATATCGTCGCGCGCATGATCGAGCTGTTGCTCGACGGGCGCGACAAGCTCGGCAAGACACTTGAAATCGGCGCCGGCTGCGGCTATCAGACAGCGGTGCTGGCACAGTTGACGCGCGAGGTGTTCGGCGTCGAACGGCTGGCGCCCCTGCTGGCGCGGGCGCGGGAAAATCTCAAGCAACTGAAGCTGCCGTTCATTCGTCTCAAGCACGCCGACGGCATGGGCGGGCTGCCAGAGGCGGCGCCCTTCGATTCGATCATCGTTGCCGCTGCCGGCGTCAGCGTTCCGCAGTCACTGCGCGAGCAGCTTGCTGCGGAAGGGCGGCTGCTGATCCCGGTGGGCGGCCGGGATCAGGTGTTGTGTATGATCGAGCGAACACCGCAAGGCTGGGTTGAAACACGTTTTGACGCGGTGCGCTTTGTGCCGCTGTTGCCGGGGGTAGGCTGATGTTGGGAGGAATTGCGGTTCTCATGGTTGTTTTCGTGGTGGCCGGTTGCGGTGGCATGACGCCCGCGCCCGTTGCTGAAAGCCGGGTGCCCACGCAGATCGAAGCTGCCCGGCCAGGTGCCGCCGTTTCCGTCGACCGGTTTTATACCGTCAGGAAGGGTGATACGCTGTATTCCATCGCCAGGGCCCATGGCGTCACCCCGCGTGAAATGACGGCGTGGAACAATCTCCAAGATGCGTCACGTATCGCGGTCGGCCAGCTTCTGCATGTCAGCCCGCCTGGCGCCGCGCCGGCGCCCGCAACCGCGCCGGGCGTGCCGGGCAGCGCCGAAGTGCTGCCGATCGCCATCGGCGGCGGAATTGTTGCCCGACCGCTGGATGGTTCCCCGACCGGTGCCGCCGAACCCGCTACGGGGCATTCCATCGCACCAGCGCCGACTTTTGCTTCGGGGGACTCGCTCAAACAAGCGCCGAAGGGCGGCAAGCTGCCCTATTCGGTAGAGAATCTGGCCAGACTGCAGGCGCAAACCGTTGCCCCTGCCCCGCCTGCCGCGGCACCGGCGGCGCAGCCGGAAACACCTGCCCCGCCGCCCGTTGTCAGTCCGCCCGCGGTCGCTTCCTCCGGCGACATCGACTGGGCCTGGCCCGCCCCCGGCAAGGTGCTGGCCATTTTCACCGAAGGCGGTGACGGCCGTGAAGCCAACAAGGGCATTGGCATTGCCGGCAAGCAGGGCGATCCGGTGCTGGCGGCGGCGTCTGGCAAGGTGGTTTATTCCGGTAGCGGCCTGCGCGGTTACGGCAATCTCGTCATCGTGCGCCACAGCGCGATGTTCCTGTCCGCTTATGCCCACAACAGCCGCATCCTGGTCAAGGAAGGGCAGATGGTGACGCGCGGCCAGAAGATCGCCGAAATTGGCAATTCCGATACCGATCAGACCAAGCTGCATTTCGAAATCAGGCAGCAGGGCAAACCGGTCGATCCGCTCAAGTTCCTGCCGCCACGCTGATGTCCATTCCCGTTGAAGACGACAATGCAGGCGACAATCCGGCAGTGACCGGAGAGGCTGGAGAGGTGCATGACGCCGCACATGACGTGACGGGGGAAGAGGGCTTTCTCGATGACGTCACCCAGCTGTATCTCAAGGAAATCGGCGCTACGCCGCTGCTGACGCCGACGCAGGAACTGGCGCTCACACGGGCCGTTCGCACCGGCGATTTTGCCGCGCGCCAGCACATGATCGAAGCCAACCTGCGCCTGGTGGTCAGTATCGCCAAGCATTACCAGCATCGCGGCATTCCGCTGGACGATCTGATCGAGGAAGGCAACCTCGGCCTGATCCATGCACTGGAAAAATTCGATCCCGAGCGCGGTTTCCGCTTTTCCACCTATGCGACCTGGTGGATCCGCCAGAACGTCGAACGCTCCATCATGAACCAGTCGCGCACCATTCGCCTGCCGGTGCATGTCGTCAAGGAACTCAACTCCGTACTGCAGGTCTTGCGGCGGATGGGGGTGGAGCCGGGCGAAGCCGAATCGGCGATTGAAACCGTGGCCCGCCTGCTGCACAAGCCGGTGGCGGAGATTCGCCGCATTCTTGCGCTCAACGAGCGCACCACATCGCTGGATGCACCGCTGGACATCGATCCGACGCTGAGTGTTGCCGATGCCATCGCGGATGACGATGCCGTCGATCCTGAGTTTGCTGCCGAGCAGAGTGAAATCGAGCTGCATGTCGCCGCCTGGGTGGCCGATCTGTCCGAACGGCACCGGCGTGTCGTCGAATCGCGCTATGGCCTGAACGGCCAGGATATCGCCACGCTCGAAACCCTGGCGCACGAATTGGGCATCACCCGCGAACGGGTGCGGCAACTGCAGATGGAAGCCCTGACCCGCCTGCGCCAGCGTCTGGCGCGGCAATCGATGGACGTGCGTTCGCTGCTCTGATTAAGCTGAAGTTGCCCTCCGATAATCTT
>DDXB01000074.1:0-123 GCA_002347405.1 Rhodocyclaceae bacterium UBA2271
TCTTTCTGGCCGAGATGGGCGATAAGACCCAGGTCGCGACGGTAGCCCTGGCCGCCCAGTATCAGGCATTTTTTGCCGTGGTCGCCGGGACCACCTGCGGCATGATGATCGCCAATGTGCCGG
>DDXB01000074.1:269-47135 GCA_002347405.1 Rhodocyclaceae bacterium UBA2271
GTCCTGCGGCCTGCGGCCTGGTGCCCCCCTCGCGGGGGGTTCTTTACGGCTCGCTTCACTCGCTTATTACGGAGCGGTTTGTTTTGGTGTGGGTGCGGATTGCGGCTGGCGCCGCGTGCCGCGTTTGCTTGGCAGCCCTCTCCCTCAATCCCTCTCCCGCAAGCGGGAGAGGGAAGCTATCTGCCTCCTCTCTCCCGCTGGGAGAGAGGTCGGGAGAGAGGGTTTGGCCCGGCGCAAACGCTGTGGTCTCGCTTTATAAATGAGAAAATCCGTCATGCACAATCACAACCTGTCCGACTGGTCGCACGACCACGTATTTGACGAAGGCAACCTTGCCGCCGAGCGCGGCACGCGCGCCGTCATGTGGATCACCGCCGTGATGATGGTGATCGAAATCTTTGCCGGCTGGTGGTACAACTCGATGGCGTTGCTGGCCGATGGCTGGCACATGAGTTCGCATACCGTGGCCATCGGCGTCAGCGTGTTTGCCTACTCTGCCGCCCGCCGCCATGCCAACGACCCGCGCTTTGCCTTTGGCACCTGGAAGATCGAGGTGCTGGGCGGTTTCGCCAGCGCCATCTTCCTGCTCGGCGTGGCGGCGATGATGGTGTTTGCCTCGGTCGAGCGGATTTTCTCGCCACAGCCGATCCATTATCAGGAAGCATTGATCATCGCCGTGGTCGGCCTCGTCGTGAATATCGTCTGCGCGGTGATCCTCGGCAAGGCGCACGACCATCACCATGATGATCACCATGGGCACGGTCACGCACATGACCATGCGCACGGCCACGACCTGAACCTGAAAGCTGCCTACATCCATGTCATCACCGATGCCCTGACATCGGTGCTGGCGATTGTCGCACTGGCGGGAGGCTGGATGTATGGCTGGGACTGGCTCGACCCGGCGATGGGCATCGTCGGGGCGATCCTGGTCGCCAGCTGGGCGCGCAACCTGCTCGCCGAGACCGGCAAGGTGCTGCTCGACCGCGAGATGGATCATCCGGTGGTGCAGGAGATTCGCGAGGCGGTCGAAACCGGCCCGGAAGCCGGCGACACACAAATCGCCGACCTGCACGTCTGGCGCGTCGGCAAGCGCACCTACTCGTGCGCGCTGACGCTGGTCACCCACGACCCGGCGCTGACGCCGAAACAGGTGCATGAACAACTGGCCCAGCATGAAGAGATCGTGCACGCCACGATCGAGATTCATCTGTGCCCTGGATCTGGACACCCGCCCCCCTTCGTCCCCCTCGCGGGGGGTTCTTAACGGCTCGCTGCGCTCGTTTGTTACAGAGTGCCCCCGTTCAAGTTTTGAGCGGATTGCGGCTGGCGCCGCGTTCCGTCTCGCCTTGGGGCGGCCCGGCGGCGAGACTGCTTGGGTAGGGTTGCAAGTTTGAAAGTCGGCGTGACCGAAGGAAATCCCCTTTTCGGGACTGGCGGGATGGAATGCCCCGCATGGGGTACGGCGTTAAATCCACATCTGCCGCAGCGTTTGCGCCGGGCCAAACCCTCTCTCCCGACCTCTCTCCCAGCGGGAGAGAGGAGGCAGATAGCTTCCCTCTCCCGCTTGCGGGAGAGGGATTGAGGGAGAGGGCTGCCAAGCAAACGCGGCACGCGGCGCCAGCCGCAATCCGCGCCGATGCCAAGAGAAGCTCCCCGTAATACGCGAGCGTCAGCGAGCTGTAAAGACCCCCCCCGCGAGGGGGGCACCAGGCCGCAGGACGCCACGAAGTGGCGGTCCTGAGCGCAGCGAGGGATTCGGCGCAGCCGAACAAAGGGGGGCGGGCGTGAAGAGGGGCGGGCTTAATTTAACTGGATGCGCCGACCCCACGGCACCGGGGCCTTGCCCTTGACCAGCCACAGCACTGGATAATTCGGTGGCTGGGCGGGAAACTCGCCTTCCGCATCGGTGAAATAGACCAGCGAGTCCGGCTGCTGACCGCTCTTCTCGATCCACTCGAACACCGGCGTGAAGGAAGTCCCGCCGCCGCCGGCAAACTGGCGCGGCAGGCGCAATTCGTCCCAGGGTTCGAAGACCCAGGGCGCGTCCGCCGCCAGGGCGGTGTCGCAGGCGTACAGGGTAATGCGCACCGGCATCGTGCCCTTCAGCGCGTTCATCTCGCCAAGAAAGCTGGCCAGGTCGCCCTCGCTCACCGAGCCTGAAACGTCGATGGCGACATGAATGTCGCCGGAGTGGCTGCGCAGGCTAGGCCAGATCACCTCGCCCTCCCGGCGCGAGGGGCGCTGCCAGGTATAGTCATCGCGCCCCACCTGGGTCAGGTATTGGGCCAGCAGCGCGCGCCACGTCACCTGTGCGGCCAGCGCACTCTCGGTCAGGCGCGCGAGTTGCCCGGACAACTTTCCCGCCTCGCGGGCGCGTTGCGCGGCGGCGGCCAGATGACGTTGCCATTGCTGCTGCAACTGTTCCTTTTCTTTCGCGGTCAGCGGCGGTGGCGGGCCGTTTTCCTCGTCACCCGCCGTCCCGCCAGCGCCGACTTTCCGCGGTGAACTGCCTCCCGCGTCAGGATCGATCTCCTGCGGATCGCTGCCCCCCTTGCCCTGCGCGTCAGACTCCTGTTCGCCCTGACCGCCGCCCTCCCCGCCCTCGTCGCTGTCCCAGACATGGTCGTCGAGCATTTCGCTGTCGAGATCGTCGTCGATGCAGGGGTAGATTTCTTCGGCAGCCATGCCGCGATACAGGTCGATCACCTGAGCATCGAGCGGCGGCATCAGGCCTTCGTCCATGAGCAGCGGGTTGATGGCGAAATCGCAGGCCAGGTCCCATTTGCGCTGCACGCGATGACCGCGGCGCGCGAAATGGCCCAGTGCGCAATGCAGTGCCTCGTGGGCCAGCGCGAACTGCACCTCGGCGGAAGTCAGGTTCTCGATCCAGCTCGGGTTGTAGTAGATGGCGCGCGCATCGGTCGCCGTGGTGCGACACCAGGCGCCGGCAGGTTTCAATGGCAGGCGCAACACCAGAGCGCCGAGAAAGGGCTTGTCGAGAATCAGCCGGGTTCTGGCCGCGGCAAGCCGGGACTCGGCATCACTCATAAAGCATCAGGTCGGCCACCGCATTGGCCCAGCCGGAAAACTGCGGCACGGCAAACAGCGCCGCACCGATGCCGCGATGCATGTCGGACACCAGCATCACGCCCATTTCGCGCTGGGGGAATTGCTGCGCGTAATCGAGCATGTTGCCCCAGATGCGCGCCGCATCCGGCGCGTCCCTGACACGCATGGCGCGCCCCGCCAGCGCGGCGGCCACGGCGTATTGCAGGTCGATCTCGGTGGGCACGGAAACGGCCTGGCCGGCACAAATCGCATCAAGGTCGGGCAGTCGGTCGAGGCTGTCGATGAAGGCAGCGCACTCGATGCCGGCCGCATGGCCGACGCAGGCCGCCAGCGCGCCGCCGAGCAGTTCCGGATGGTCGCCGAATTTCTGCAGCGCACGGTGGGCGAATTCCCAGGAGCGCGGGCTGGGAAAGGCCATCTCGCCGCCGGCATTCTTCGCCGGGTCGAAATCGAAAATCAGTTCGGGCTTGAAGCGCAAAAAGGCGATCAGGCCCTCGTCAATGCCGTTGGCGTAGGCCCAGGCCGCCCAGTCGTCAAGATTGACGTCCACCTCGAAGTGGGAAAAACGGTTGGCCAGCGGCGCCGGCATCGCATAGGTGACGCCGCGGTCGCCCTGGCGGTTGCCGGCGGCGAAGATCGCCCAGCCCGCGGGTACCCGGTAGTCGCCCAGCCGCCGATCGAGAATCAATTGATAGGCTGCCGCCGACACGGCCGGTGGCGCCGAAGTGATCTCGTCCAGGAACAGCACGCCCTCCGGGCCATGACGAACGGCATCGGGCAACATGGAGGGCGTCGCCCATTCGACATGATCGCCGACGCGAAAGGGAATGCCGCGCAGATCGGAGGGTTCCATCTGCGACAGACGGATATCGACGACCGGTACCTGGTGCCGTGCGGCCACCTGGGCGACGATCTGCGACTTGCCGACACCCGGCGGCCCCCACAGCATTACGGGGGTGTGGTGGCCGGCGGCGGTACTCTGAAATTCACGATCAAGGACAAAGGCAAGTTGGGCAGGGCGCATGGAAATCAGAAGGTCTCATAGTGCAATTGATCGGCGGGCAAGTCAGCGGCGGTCAATGCCTTGCATGCCGCTTCGACAAAACCGGGCGGGCCGGCAACATAAACCTCGCGCCGGGCGAAATCGGCTTCGGCCAGCAGGCGCGCGGCGGCGGCAACACCGGCCGCCGGCAGGTCGTCCGCTTTCAGGGTCGAGAAACTGAAGGTATCAAGCGCGGCAGCCCAGGCGCGACACTGGTTTTCGAGATAGTGGCCGTTGTCGCGGGTCGCCGCCCAGATCAGCTGCAACGCGCCCGGCATGTTCGCGGCGACGGCACTCTCGATCAAGCTCTTCGCCGGCGCAAAGCCGGAATCGCAAACGACAAAGCTGATGTCATTGACCACGTCCTTGCGCAGCACGAAATCGCCAAACGGCCCGAACAGGCTGACCGGATCACTAGCCGTGATTCCCCCGGCAAACAGACTGCGCGCAAAATCGTCATCGGGGTTGTTGCAGATGTGGAAGAGCAGATTGCGATCGTCACAGGGACAGGAAGCAATCGGGTAATCGCCACGGAAACTGGTGCTGGCCCCCGAAATGCTCAGCGTGACGCGCTGACCGGCCAGAAAGCGCAAGCGGCCGGTGCGCGGTGTCTGCAGATGCAGCAGCATGATGTCGGTTGCCAGCGGCGCGACTTTTCTCACCGTGGCGACAATTTCCTGTTCGGGAATGTCGGATGGCAGGTTCGCCTCGAGCATCTCGATCTCCAGGTCGGTAATCGCCGTATGCGAACACAGCAGCGCATGGCCCTGGGCGCGTTCGCTGGCCGACAGCGGATAGTCGGTCTGATTCACCTGCTGGATTTTTCCCGAAACAATGCGCGCCTTGCACAAGCCGCAATTGCCGTTACGACAACCATACGATGGCGCCAGACCGGCGCGCAATGCTGCCTCGAGGACCGTTTCATTACCTTCGACAAAAAATTCGCGGCCCGATGGTTTCACTTTCACATGGGCTGTCATGACGCGTAATACATCGTCCAATACCTCCAGTGTGTCTGCGGTTTCCTCACTGCCCAGCACCCCGGCCAGCCCCTGGTCGATAAACTCGCCGAGCGCGACGAGTTGTTCCGAGGGCGAAGCCTCCACCATCGCATCAATCCGCTCGCGCAAGGCCTCGATGAGATCATGGTAGCTGGTGAGATGACGCCGCACTTCAGCCAACTCCTCGCTTTGCGCGGCAAGACGCTGCGCCAGCACCTCCTGATTGGGCAGCACCCGTTCGCGGATGCGCCGGCCGAAGGCTTCTTCGCGAATCTTGGCGGTGCGCTCAAAGGCACCGGTATCCTCCAGCCGCACATCGGGAAACACCTTCAGCAGATCTTCTGTGGTCACCATGCCATCGTGCGATGACAAGGCGCCGCTGGCGATATGCTTTTGCATAATCGCCCGTGTCACGCCAGTCAAATGAGCTGCGCGCGAAACCGTCAGCAGATGCGACATGGGAACCTCCTCCGATCAGTTGCCCGATATTTCTTGATATTTCACTTCCGTGCTTTTTCATGCAGGTTCAATCATACAACGCTATCACAGACGGCTTTGCTAGCGCTCCTCGGGCGGCTTGAGTTTACGAAATGATGCCCACAACGCCAGGTCGTAGCCAATTTTCATTGCCGCGCCAACCATCAGCGGTGCGCCCACCGCCACCGCGCCCATCAGCCAGCCGGCAAAAACCGGTGCCACGCCCCAGCCGCCGAGCCGCACCAGGTGAGTGACGCCCGAGGCAAAGGTACGCTCTTCCGGTTTCACCATTGCCATGACGTATGACTGGCGCGTTGGCACGTCCATCTCCACCAAACCCTCGCGCAACAGGAAGAGGATCGCCGCAACGGCAAAATTCGGTGCCAGCGGGATGGTGAGCAACAGCAGGCTCGACGGAATGTGGGTGAACACCATCGTATTGACCAACCCGATGCGCACCGCCAGCCAGGCCGCCCCAAGATGCGAGAGCGCGTTCATCAGACGGGCACCGAAGAACAGCAGGCCAATCACCGCGGCCGAAACACCGAAACTCTCGAAGAAGAACCACGACACCAGTGCCGCGCCAAGGAAGCCGCCGGCAATGCTGTCGATGGCAAACAGCAGAGAAATCCGCCACAGTACCTTGCGGCTCTGCGGCGCCATCACCAGACGCTCGACTCGCGCCGGCACCTCGGCTGCCGCCGACAGCCCGGCATAGAGTGGCAGGCCGGCGGCCAGCAAGCCGGCGTAGACAAGGAAGGCGGCGCGATAGGCAGTCAACTCTTCCATCCCGGTGGCAAACACCAGCAGTTCCGGCAGGGCAGCGGCCAGGGCCCCGAGGCCGTGCCCGATATCCATCAGCAGGTTGTAACGGGCAAAGGCCCTTGTGCGCCCGGCATCATCGGTAGTCGCCGGCAGGATGGCCTGCTCGATGACCAGCGCCGCGCCGCGATCACGGCCCATGCCATTCAGCATGCCCAGCAACGCTGCGGCGACGATCAACCAGCCATCGTTGCCGAGCGCCAGCATCACCCCGCCGCCTGCGGAGAGTGCCGTCAACCATAGCAGCGCGCGCCGCCGACCGATCCGGTCGCCCCACCAAGTGGCCACCGCCACCGACAGGGTTGCACCGCCCAGTCCGGCACTCAGAATCAGCCCCAACCAGGTTGCCGACAGACCCAGACGTGCCACATAAAGCCCGAGCAGCACACCTGACATGCCTGTCGCCAAGGCTCGCAGGAAGGCACCTGAATACAGCCGCCTTCTATCATTATCGTTAATATTCATAATATTGGATAAATGTGTATTAACCTCTACGGTAACGTAGAGTACGTTACTAAAATAAATATTGCAATGTTTATAACAGTTATGTAAAGTTATCTACATGATACAACTCGTCGAATGGCTCGTTCTCGTCACCACCCTTCCCACGCGCAATGCCGCGGCACGCATGCGCCTGTGGCGCGCCATCAAGGCGCTCGGCTGCGCGGCCCTGCGGGATGGCGTCTATCTGCTGCCGGCACGCGATGAAACCGGTGCTGCGTTGCGTGCGCTGGCCGACGATGTGCGGAACAGCGAAGGCAGCGCCGAGGTGTTATATGTAGCTGCCGACGGCGCTCAGGATGAAGCTTTTCGCCAGCTCTTCGACCGCAGCGCCGACTACGATGCCCTGATTGCCGGGATACAGACGACCTTCCCGGATGAAAAAGCCCTGCGCCGACTGACGCGGGAATTCAACGCGCTGGCAGCCAGCGACTACTTCCCGGATGCAGCCCGCCATCAGGCACAACAAGCCCTGGCGGATCTCGCCGCACAGTTGTCACCCAACGAACCACAGGCGCATCCCAGCCCGATCCGCCGTCTCGCCAGCGCCGACTTTGTCGGGCGCGTCTGGGCGACACGCAAGAATATCTGGGTGGATCGCATGTCCTCCGCCTGGTTGATTCGTCGCTTCATCGACCCCGAGGCAAAATTTCTCTGGCTGGAAACACCGGCCGACTGTCCGCCGGACGCGCTCGGCTTCGATTTTGACAACGCTGCGTTCACCCACGTCGCCCCGGTCAACAGTTCGCCCGAGCTCGTGTCCTTCGAGGTGCTGGCGGCAAGTTTCGGCCTCGATGCCGACCCGGCCATTGCCCGCATCGGCACCATCGTGCATTACCTCGACGTCGGCGGCACCCCGGTGACCGAGGCATCGGGTATCGAAGCCGTACTGGCCGGTCTGCGTGCCGGTGCAAGCAACGACGACGCGCGCCTCGCCGAAGCAGGTCGCGTCCTCGATGGCCTCTACACGAACTACCAGCAGTAGCAGGACCCCACCTTACCCCTCAATCCAGAAGGAGATTGCGCCATGCCGCCCACCACAAAGCACCTGCAAACCAGCATTTCCAGAACCGGCCAGGACTATGCCGAACTGCACAACTGGATCGACGATCCGGTGCTGAAAAACGAACGTCACGACTTCACCAAAATCTGTGATTTCGCCCCCGCGATCAAGGCGAAGTTCGGCGAGGAAGGCCTGCGCGAGTACATCGAACACCTGCGCGAGGACATGGATGTCAAGCTCATGAAGATCTGGGGCAAGGATGCGGCCGTGCGTGACGAAGCGCTCGACTATTACGGCATTCGCAAGCAGGGGCGCGACTACTCGCTTGACATGGCCGACATCAAGCTGCTGCAGGATGCCGACATGGCGGCGGAAGACCTGGACCATTCGCTGAAAGTCGCCGGCCGGGCGCTGGACATTGCGCGCCGCGTCGTCAGCGGTAGTGGCACCCAAGTCGACATGGAACTGGTCGGGCGGGGCGCGCTCTTCCACGACCTCGGCAAGGCGAAAACCCATGCCATCGAACATGGCCTCCTCGGTGCCGAGATGGGCAAGGCCCTCGGACTGCCCGACACCATCAACGTCATCATGGAAAAACACATCCGTGGCGGCCTGACCGCTGCCGAAGCCACCGAACTGGGCCTGCCGGTCAAGGACTACACGCTCCACAAGCTCGAAGAAAGAATCATCATCTACGCCGATCGCCTGACAGACATCATTTATGACGGCCTGGTCAAGGTTGACGGCGCGGCCGATGCCGAGCAGCGCTTCGAGGACATCCTGAACAACGAAATCAAGTACGGCAAGAACGACATCACCCGCGAGCGTTATTTCGGCTATCACCGCGAAATCCAGGGATTGATGGGCAACACAGCGCAATAACCAAAACCACAACGATAAGTAGCATCCCCAGCACGAGGAGATCTGCCATGACCGACATCACCAACGCCGTCCCTGACAACGCGGCGGGCGCGGCTAGCGCCGTCCCGCCAACGCCGACTTTGGGCGAAGCCTTCAAGTATTGGCTCAAGCTCGGTTTCATCGCCTTCGGCGGCCCGGTCGGGCAGATTTCGATGATGCACAACGAACTGGTCGAACGGCGCCGTTGGCTCTCCGAACATCGCTTCCTGCACGCCCTCAACTACTGCATGCTGCTGCCCGGGCCGGAAGCGATCCAGCTCGCCATTTACATCAGCTGGCTGATGCATGGCGTGAAGGGCGCGGTGATGACCGGCATCCTGTTCTTCATGCCGGCCTTCGTGCTGGTCACCGTCCTGGCGGGCGTCTATCTGAGCTACGGCGACGTGCCGGCCATGCAGGGCATCTTTTACGGCATCAAGCCGGCCGTGGTCGCCGTGGTGCTGTTCGCGGCCTGGCGCATCGGCAGCAAGGTGCTGAAGAACGAGGTGCTGATGACGATTGCCGCGCTGGCCTTCATCGGCATCTTTTTCTTCAAGATCGGCTTTCCGTGGATCGTGCTCGCCGCCGGCAGCCTCGGCGCCATTGGCGGCAAATGGCTGCCCGCCAAGTTCAAGGCAGGCGGCGGCGGGCATGGCGCCTCCGGCAAGGCGGCGCAGGGCCCGGCCATCCTCGACGACGACACCCCGCCCCCGGCGCACGCGAAGTTCTCGTGGGGCAAGTCCATCCTGCTGACCGTAATCTTCGTCGCGATCTGGGGCGCGGCCATGCTGGCTCTCAGCGGCATGCCGGTGCTCTTCGACATGGGCGAGTTTTTCACCAAGGCCGCCTTCCTCACCATCGGCGGCGCCTATGCCGTGCTGCCCTACGTCTATCAGGGCGCGGTCGAGCATTTCGGCTGGCTCACCGGCCCGCAGATGATGGACGGTCTGGCGCTGGGTGAAACCACGCCGGGACCGCTGATCAAGGTCGTCACCTGGATCGGCTATCTCGGCGCCGTCGACCAGGGTGTCTTGGCCAACCCGATCGCGGCCGGCATGGCGGGCGCGGCGGTAGCGACCTTCTTCACCTTCCTGCCGTCCTTCCTGTTCATCCTTGCCGGCGGCCCGATCGTCGAGTCGACCCGCGGCGAACTCAAATTCACCGCGCCGCTCACCGCCATCACGGCGGCGGTCGTCGGCGTGATCCTCAACCTGGCCACCTTCTTCGCCTGGCACACCTTCTGGCCCGGTGCCACCGAGGCAATTCCCTTCGCCGGGCATTTCGACGTGATTGCGGTAATCATCGCCTTCGCGTCGTTCATCGCCCTGTGGAAATACCAGGTGGATGTCATGAAAACGATCGGCGTCTGCGCCCTGCTCGGCCTGGCCCTTTCTTTCGTCAAGTGAGGAGAACACCATGACCTACGAAATCAAACCCCTGCCCTGCAATCCCTGCGCAATTGCCGGCCTGTCGGAAAAGATCATCGTCAGCCATTACGAGAACAATTACAGCGGTGCGGTGAAACGCCTGAATGCGATCGAAGATCAACTGGCGCTGATGGACTGGTCCGCTGCGTCAGTATTCGCCATCAACGGCCTGAAGCGCGAACAGATGCTGGCGATGAATTCGATGCTGTTGCACGAAGCATTTTTCGACAGCCTGGGTGCCAGCCAGGCCGATTTCGACCTCGCCGCACAGATCAACAAGGACTTTGGTTGCCAGGATACCTGGGCAGCACAGTTCGCCGCCATGGGCAAGGCGCTCGGCGGCGGCTCCGGCTGGGTGCTACTGGCCTGGAGCCCGCGCGATGGGAAACTCGTCAACACCTGGGCGGCCGACCACACCGGCAACCTGGCCGGCGCCACCCCGCTGCTGGCGCTCGACATGTACGAGCATAGTTATCACATGGACTTCGGCGCCAAGGCCGGCGCCTATGTCGATGCCTACATGAACAACCTCAACCTGGCCACGGCATCGGCAAAACTCACCCACGCAAAAGGAGCCTGACCATGGAGCGCACCATTTCACCCGCGCAGTTGCAGACCGAATTCACCGACAAACTCATTCTCGACGTGCGCCGCGGCAACGATCTCGCCGCATCATCCGAACAACTGGCCGGCGCACGCTGGCAAGACCCCGAAAAACTCGCCGACTGGGCCGGCACGCTGCCGCCGGACAAGGACATCGTCATCTATTGCGTGCGCGGCGGCTCCGTCTCCAACGGTGTGGTTGACGCTCTGCACGCCAAGGGTCTCAAGGCCCGTTTCATCGAGGGTGGCATCGAAGGCTGGAAAGCCGCCGGCGGCAAGGTCTCGGCAAAATGAAATGGGTGACGCGCGAGCGGCCGCAAATCGATCGCATCGCCTGTCCCTGGCTGGTGGCGCGCTTCGTCGATGAGAATCCGGAGTTCCTGTACGTGCCGGGTGGCGAGGTGATGAAGGTCGCCGCCGCAACGGGTGCCATTCCCTACGACGTCGCGGGCGTCGAGCTTGGCCATCATGGCGACCACTGCAGCTTCGACGCATTCATCGCCAAGTATGCACTGCGTGACAACGCACTCGACAAGCTCGCCCTGATCGTGCGTGCCGCCGACACTAGCGCGCCTCAGTTGGCAAAGGAAGCCGCCGGCCTGCTGGCGATCTCCAAGGGACTCTCGCTCAACTTCAGCGACGACCACGACATGCTGAAGCACGGCATGGTGTTGTATGACGCACTGTATGCCTGGTGCGCCGACACGCCAACCCGGAAGATCGGCCGCCTGCTCGGCCGGCAATAATGTTTCTCCCTGCCGGCGTCGCGCCGGAAGCGGGACTGTTGCTCGCCGGCAAGGCCTTGCGGGCGTTTGTCGACGGCTATGTCGCGGTGCTGCTGCCCGCCTATCTGCTGGCACTCGGTTTCGGCACCTGGGAGGTGGGGCTGCTCAGCACCGCCACCCTGCTGGGCTCGGCACTGGCCACTTTCGCGGTCGGCGCCTGGGGGCATAAATTTCATCACCGCAAGTTGCTGCTTGCCGCCGCCCTGTTGATGGCGGCAACGGGGCTGGCCTTCGCCGGCCTGTCATCGTTCTGGCCGCTGCTGCTGATTGCCTTTGTCGGCACCCTGAATCCCAGTTCAGGCGACGTGAGCGTCTTTTTGCCAGTCGAGCATGCACGTCTGGCGGACGCCGCGCCGGACCTGCAACGCACCAGCCTGTTCGCCCGTTACAGCCTGGTCGGTGCCCTGTGCGCTGCCTTTGGCGCACTCGCTGCCGCAGTACCTGACGCGCTTGCGGGGCTTGGCATTGACCGGCTCGCCGCCTTGCGCGCCATGTTTGTGGCTTATGGCGGCGTTGGCCTGACGGTGTGGCTGTTGTACCTGAAACTGCCCGAGCCTCCACCACATGAGCAACCTCGCCCACCCGCGCCGCTGGGCGCCTCGCGCAGCGTCGTCGTCAGGCTGGCCGCCCTGTTTTCCGTGGATGCCTTTGCCGGCGGGCTGGTGGTGAATTCGCTGCTGGCCCTGTGGCTCTTTCAACGCTTCGATCTTTCGCTCGCCGCGGCCGGATCGTTCTTCTTCTGGGCCGGCTTGCTGACCGCCGCGTCGCAGCTGGCCGCACCCTGGGTGGCCAGACGCATCGGCCTGATCAACACCATGGTGTTCACCCACACTCCGGCCAGCATCTGTCTGATTCTGGCAGCGTTCGCGGAAACCCTGCCCGTCGCTCTCGCGCTGTTGCTGGTGCGCAGCGCGTTGTCGCAGATGGATGTACCCACCCGCTCGGCCTTCGTCATGGCCGTCGTCACGCCACCGGAACGCGCCGCTGCCGCCAGTTTCACCACCGTGCCACGCAGCCTGGCTGCGGCGCTGAGTCCATCATTGGGCGGCGCGCTGTTCGCAGCAGGATGGCTGGCCGCACCGCTGGTCGCCTGTGGTGCGTTGAAAATTGCCTATGATCTGGTGCTGTTCGTCGCCTTCCGCCGCCATGAAAAGGAAGCGCAGCAAAAGACTTCAGGCTAACTTTCATGGTCGATAGCGCCACCCCCGTGCATGAAATACGCAAAAAGCAACTGACGCCCCCCACCCCCAGCCCCCGCCCCGAGGCGGGGGCAAAGTTTGTTCGCTGCGCTCATGGGATTACCCGGCGTCAAATTGCGTATTTCACGTTAAATATGAAAGTCGGCGTGACCGAAGGAAATCCCCGTGGGACTGCCGAGACGACGCCAATTAATGGACGGCGCAAAACCGGCTCGATAAAACAAAAAACCCGCCAGGGCGGGTTTTTTGTTCGCTATGACGACAAGCACAAACCTCAGTGCTTCTCCTCCCAGCCGGTAATCATCGCCTTGATGTGCGCTAGCGGCGTGTGGCCCGTGGTGGTCAGGTACACGTGAACGATGAGGAACAGCAGGATCATGAAGGCGCCGATGACGTGGGCGGTGGCCACCAGTTCCAGGCTCAGATTGGGGAATCCCCAGGACGCCCAACTACCATAGAACAGCAGAAACCAGCCCGAAATCCAGATCAGCGGGTTCATGACGAGCAACACACCCAGATAGGCCAGCCGCTGCAGCGGATTGTGCTTGGAGAGCGCCGTTTGCTTGAACGGGTGGGGTTCACCCTTGAAGATCCCGATCGTATAAAAGCGGATCATTTCATTCACCCGTTTGGTAGTCGGGATGTACTGCTTCCACTCACCGGTGGTGAAGTGCCAGAACACCGCGAAGGTCCACAACCCGACCAGCGACCAGGCGGCGATGGTGTGGAGTTCCACCGCCTTTTCAAAGCCGAAGTTGCTGTAGGTGCCGTGGATCTCGAAACCGGTGAGCAGCAGGAAGATGATCAGAGCGGCTTGAGCCCAATGCCAGAAGCGCTCGAATCGCTTGAAGATATATACACGTTCAACCATTTTTATTTCTCCTTAGAACGCCGCCGGGCCGCCCCAAGGCGGGCGACGCCCCCTGTGGGGGGCAGCGAACGAATGTGAGTGTGGGGGGCCATTAATGTTTCTTGCTAGCAAAGATACGGATCGCGGCATGCCCGAGCACGCCGACCAATGTCAGCAGGACAAGCAGCCAGGCGGCTTTGTCGATCAGCGGGTTGGCGTCGCGACCGGGAATGTAGATGCCCTTGATGCCGGCAAGACGACCATCCTTGGCGTGACACTCGGCACAACCCACCGACTTGTCCTTGGGGGCCACCATGTGCTTGATCGGCCAGTACATTTCGGTCGAAACGAAATCCACCTTGCCGGAGTAAGGCGCGCCGGAGTCCGCCATGCCTTGCCTGGCTGCCCGATCCCAGTCGTAGTTCGTCCAGTAACCGCCGCCCGACTTCGGACCGGTGGTGTGCGGCGTGATCAGCGTCTTGTTTTCCGGATCGTAAGGTTGCTTGCCGCGACTCACCTTGAACGGCCAGATCATCGACTTGCCATCGGTCGCGCTGCCCCCGATCATGTTGATGCCGATCGGTTTGTCGCTCTTTTCGATCTTGTCGCCAAGCAGCGTGTAAGTAACGTCGCCGTTGAACCAGTAATACTCGGGCTTGACGTTTTCGGCAACGACGAAGTCGCCTTTCCTTGACTCATAGATAATATGGCCGTGATCGTCTTTCTTGATGATGGGCTTGCCCTCGGCATCCATCTGCCCCGCCGTAGACCAGTCCCAGCTCATCTTGGTGGCGACGCCGCCACGGGCAAAGGCCGGAATATGGCAGGTCTGGCAGGCGATCTTGTCGGCGTGGTTATTCAAGCGTTCCGCATGCTTGCTTTTTTCCGCCTTGTGCGGCTTGGTGTCATGGCAGGCCACGCAGGTGGCGGGGTTTTCACCCTCGCTCTTGCCGCGAATCAGCCGCCCGCCCTTGTCCTTGGCCGTTGGCGTGTAGCGGCTGCCCGGTACATCGTGGCTCGAAGTCTGGTGACAGGTGCCGCAGTTGAAGTTGAGCCCATCGACATCCATGTGGACATCCAGGTCTTTTTCTGGCGCATAAAGCGAACTGTCCAGGTCGCCATGCTTGACGCCATCGCCGCCACCGCCGAAGAAATGGCAGTTGCCACAGGTTTCACGGCTGGACTTGCCGACAGCCTGGGCGATCCTGGAGAGATTGATCGGCCTGAGAATCTTGCCCGAACCTTTCGGAAACTCCATTTCCTCACCCACCACATTGCCGGCCATTCCCGGCTGCTTCACATAGGTGAGCGTCGTGTCGTGACAGGCCAGACAGTCGACGTTTTCTTCGGAGGTGAAATCGAAATTCTTGTCCTTCCAGCCGTAACCAATGTGGCAGTTGGTGCAGTACTGCTGGTTTTGCGCGATCGAGATACAGAAGTTGTTGATCACATGCTTCTTGCCCAGCTTCTGGTTTTTCTCGGTATTGATGAATTCCCAGGTCCAGTGCTTGGTGCGATGCACCTGCTTGGCGGCCTCGGTGTGGCAGGTGAGACAGGCCCTGGTAACCTCGGGCCCGGTCTTGAACTGCTTCTGCAACTCTTTGAACTTACTGTGATCAGCCGTGGGGCTCGGTGCAGCCAGAGGCGCGGCCGTGGCCTGCGCCAGATTTGTAACAAATAAAACGGCGCCCAACAGAGCCCCGGCGAATATTGCGACTGCAGAACGCATGCGCAGCATGATGTCTCCCTTTCAGATAGCCAAGCGTGGCGAAATTTATTCTTCTCCATGCTGCATCGCAACTACCCTTCGGGGCTATGGCTAGCCTTAGGGATTAAACATGAACCTACCCTTACGGGGTATGCACATTGGAGTATGGAAACCGCGCGACCCGCAAGAAATCGGCATTGCCGGGCTTCAATCCTGAATTGTCGACCTGATTGGCAGATTTATTTTTAACCGCACTGGTGTTATTGTTGGCACATTAAATCTCTCGCACCCTCCATAAGGAAAAGCTTATGAAACGAATTCATCTTGCCCTCCCCTTGCTCGCTGTCGCGACGTTCATGTCTGCCAGTGTCGCGCAAGCATACGAACCCGACTGGAAGGTAGGCCGCATTTATTACCGCAGCATCTGCACTGCCTGTCACACTACCGCAAACGTCAAGATTCAGCCGGTCGACAGAACCAAGGCGGAATGGACGGCCTACCTGTTGGCCGACAAGCACAACAAAGGCAAGGACACGGTAAGCCTGTACTTCAGCAAGCAGTATCGGGACAGCATCAAAGCCACCAACAAGGCTGCCGCGAAGTTTGCCGAAAAGCCGGAGCAGGAACTGACCGCGGATGTCAAAGCCTTCATCTTGCGTAGCTCCAAGGACGGTGAAGCCCCGGCCAGTTGCAGCTGACTATTGTTCGTTGATAGCTTTTTCACATTGACTTAGTGCCTGTCGGCCCGCAAGGGTCGGGCAGGTTTGATTCTGGAAACTCACCATATTGCGAGAGGTGTGCATGAGCACGGAAAATGCTTGGTTGTCGGGCTTCAAGGCCGACTACGAAAAAATCTTCGTTGAGGAATGGTCGCATTTTCTGGGCGCGATCCTATTAGTGCTGGTGGTTATCGGCCTGATGGTCAGTGGCATGGTCTGGGGTGTCTTCGGTGGTGTCCGCTTCTGGGGCGACATGATCAATAATGCGATTGGCCTGGGCCCGCTACTGGATGTGCCGACATCAAATTACACCCTGCTGACCCACCCCATGTCGCTGATGAACCTCATGCTGCTGTTTGGCGCTTTCGCCGCGGCATTGATGTCACGACAGTTCCAGATCAGCCGGCCGCCAAAACTTGAAGTCATCTGGGCGGCCCTGGGCGGCAGCCTGATGGGCGTCGGTGCTTCGTTTGCCGGTGGTTGCACCACTGGCGGTTTTTTCAACCCCGTCCTGCATTCATCCCCCGCCGGCTGGATCATGGGGCTCGGGCTCCTGATCGGTGCGGTGGTCGGTCTGAAACTTTTGCTCTGGACGCTAGAAAACATCGAATGGGGCATGCGGGCGCCGCCCACGCTGAATGCCCCGCAGGGACTGGTCAATCTCTACCCGTTCATCGGCCTGGCCATCCTGGTCGGCGTGATCGTCTGGGCGGTGGGCTGGTATGGCTCGCCCGACACCGTGCTGGTCGCCCGCGCCATCATCGTGCTACTCGGCTTCGCCATCGGCTTCATCATGCACCGTTCGCGCCTGTGCTTCGCCCGCGCCTTCCGCGAACCCTTCATGACCGCCGAAGGCGACATGACCAAGGCCATCATCCTCGCACTGGCGATCGGCATTCCCATCGCCGCGCTGCTGTTCAACAAGGGCGTGATCGATCCGTACAGCGCAGTACCAGCCACCTTCTGGATCGGCTCGCTGGTCGGCGGGGTGATTTTCGGCATCGGCATGATCTTCGCCGGTGGCTGCGCTTCCGGCTCGCTGTGGCGGATGGGCGAAGGTCATCTCAAGCTGTGGGTGGCGATGTTCTTTTTCGCCTGGGTGGGCTCGATCGCCAGTGCCGTACTGAAAGGCGCCGGCATCACCTCGCTCGATGATGAGAACATGGAAAACTACGAAGCCACCGCTGTCGGTTTCCAGGCCTACTGGCCCGAGATGCTGCACGGCTGGGGCTGGACGCTGCTGATCGGTGGCGGTCTGCTGTTTGCCTGGTACGCACTCGTCCGCTACAACGAATCGACTGAAAAATTTACTGTTCTGTGATTCACAAACCAAGGAGCTAGCTCATGATGAGACTTAAATTACTTGCCGCTGTTGTTTCCGTAGCATTTTCTGCAGGCTGTGCGCAGATGGCCCAAACTCCCGGTGGTGAAGCCAAGCCCGCTGCTCCCGCAGCGGCGGCGAAGAAGTTCACCGAGTGGAAAAACATAGTCGATTACGCCTATGTCAAGCCGCATGCCACATTGCCGCGCGAAAGAAATGCGGGTGCCATGGTGATCGATTCACGGCCGGCCGCGCGTCGCTATGACGAGGGCCACATTCCCGCCTCGGTCAGCATTCCGGATTCAAGCTTCGACAAGATGACCGACAGGTTGCCGGCCGACAAGAACCGGGAACTTATCTTCTACTGCGGTGGCTTTGAATGTGAACTGTCGCATAGCTCCGCTTACAAGGCCGAAAAACTCGGCTACAAGAACATCAAGGTCTATGCGGCCGGCGAGCCTGACTGGACTGCCAAAGGTGAAATCCTCTCCGTCAGCACCGTCTTCATCAAGAAGCTGATCGACGAGAAGGCCAATGTTGTCCTGATCGATTCGCGTCCCGAGCGCCCCTTTGCGGCAGGCACGATTCCCGGCGCCATCAACATCTCCGACTCCAAGTTCGCGCAGATGGTCGACAAGCTGCCGAAGGACAAGGCAACACCCCTGATCTTTTTCTGCGGTGGTCTGATGTGCGATCTTTCCGAAAAATCGGCGAAGAAAGCCAAGGCCCTCGGCTATACGAATGTCAGGAAACACACTGAAGGCCATCCTGACTGGGTAGCCAAATATGGGGCCAAACCGGCTGCCGCCGCTCCTGCAGCGGCACCCGCAGCTGCAGCGGCACCGGCGAAGGCAGGCGCGGTGGATATCCAGCCCGGCAAGGAAAAGGGCAGCATCAGCGTCGCCTCCTTCGAACGCATCCTGAAAGAGAGCCCCGCGCAGATCCTGATCGTGGATGTCCGGTCGCCTGCCGAGTTCAAGCTGGGCTCCTTCCCCGGTGCGATCAACATCCCGGTCGCCGAGGTTGAGCCGAAGTTCGCCACCATCCCGCGCAACAAGCCCGTGGTGTTCACCTGCGCAACCGGTGCCCGCTCCGGTGAAGCTTTTGACACGACGAACTTCCTCGATGGAAAATTCAACGCTTACTTCCTGGATGCCAACGTGAAGTTCGCGGACGGCAAGTACACCATTACCGGCCGTTGATACCGCGTTGAAACTAAAAGCCCGCCCCGACGATCATCGCGGGGCGGGCTTTTTTTCGTCCTTGACAAGCGGTATTGAGTTGGTGCGTTGCGCTACCGCCAAAGAAAAAGACAGCGCCAATCAGAACAGCACTTCGTGCCAGCGGCCGCTGTCCTGCAAAGATTTCTTCACCTGTGACCAAGCGGCGACTGAACCGGCAATCCCGGCCAGCGCTTTTTCAACACGCGGCAACATGTCGTTCACGCCCGCCACATAGACATGCGTATCAGCTCTTTGCACCATCTCCCATACCTCGGCGGCATTCTGCTCCAGTGCCTTGTCCAGTTCGACCGGTGCGTCAAGGGCCGGACGCGGGCTGATGGCCTGGAAGGCCTTGAAGGTGGGCTGATAGACATACTGCGCCAGATCCTTGTTGGCATCGTTCATGTAAAGCATCTCAAGGCCGCTCTTCGCGCCATAAAACAGCCGCACCTTGCCCTCCCAACTGCCGTACTGCTCGTAGATGGTGCGGATCAGCACCCGGAACGGTGCGATGCCCGTTCCCATGCCGATCATGATGATTCCCGCCTGCCGACTCTCCGGCATGGTGAATGGATAGCCGACCGGACCGGCAAATTCGACCGTTGCACCGACCGGCAGATCACACAGATAGTTGGAAGCGATGCCCGGATAACGTTCGCCATTGAAGTCGTCAATGTAGTTGTGGCGCTTCACGCAAATGGCAAACTCGGTGCCATCATTACTCTCGCTGCCGGGCTCGGCAATCAGGTACAGGCGCGGGTGATATTTATTGCCATACTGCCCCGGCGCCATGATGCGGATACACTGGCCCATCTTGCCGTCAAACGTATTGCCCTCGCGGCGCAGCACCATGTGGCGCACCTCTTCCGGAGAATCCGCAGGAGTAATGCGCTGCGAGCGCACCAGTGTGGCGGTGTACAACTTGCTGGTGCCAGTATCATCTTGCGTGGTTTGCATCTCGATTCCTTTCAGGCTTTGGGTTGCAAAGATAATACCCGACCTGCGCTTTTTTACGCATGAACCTCGCATGATTTCGCCCTTCTCCATCGCGCGCCTGCCGCGCATCGAATTCGGTAGTGGCAGCCTGGCCAAATTGCCGGAGATCGCCTCTGGTTACGGCACCCATCTGCTGCTGGTCGCCGGCGCGCAAAGCTTTCTCGCTGCGGCCCATGCCACCAGACTGTTCGATGCACTACGCCAGCGCGGTTGCAGTTGGGAGATCATCAAGGTCGCCGTCGAGCCAGCGCCGACTTTTATCGACGCCACGGTCGCAGCATTGCGCGGCTTGACGTTTGACGCAGTGATCGGCATCGGTGGCGGCAGCGCCCTCGACGCGGCGAAGGCGATCGCCGGACTGCTCAAGCCCGGCAACTCGGTCATGGATCACTTGGAAGGCGTTGGCCCGGAACTCCCCTACCGCGGCCCGGCCACGCCATTCATCGCAGTGCCGACCACGGCCGGCACCGGCGCCGAGGCAACCAAAAACGCCGTGCTGTCGCTCGCCGGCCAGTTCAAGAAATCCTTCCGTGACGACAAACTGGTCGCGGAATGGGCAATCGTCGATCCCGACCTGATCGCCACCTGTCCGCCACGGCAGATCGCCGCCAACGGCATGGACGCATTCACCCAATTGCTCGAGGCTTTCGTGTCGACACGCGCCAATCCGCTGACCGATGCGCTGGCGCGCTCCGGCATCATGGCCGTGAAAGATGCCCTCCTGTCGCTTTATGATGAACAGTCGGCGGCAGCCCGCGAAAAAATGGCCTATGCATCATTGCTGTCGGGTATTTGCCTCGCCCAGACCGGTCTAGGTTCCGTACATGGCCTGGCCGCCCCGCTTGGCGCCTTCTTCCCGATTCCGCATGGTGTGGCTTGCGGCGCACTGCTCGCCAGCGCCACGGCGGTGAATATCAAGGCGCTGGAAGAACGCGCGCCTGATCATCCGGCATTGCCGAAATATGCCGAGATCGGCCGCCGCTTCGCCATGCAAAAGGGGCTGAGCGGAGCTGCGGCGCGCGCCTTTCTCCTCGACACCCTGCACCAGTGGCAGGCCCACCTTGCCCTGCCCCGCCTTGCCGATTACCGCATCACCCGCGGCGACCTGCCCCGCATTGTCGCTGCCAGCCGCGGCAGCAGCATGAAAACCAATCCGATCACGCTGACGAATGCTGAAATCACCAGCATCCTTGAAGCACAACTTAACGACGAACAAGCCCTACACTCTCTTCATTAACTTCCCGCCACAGGGAGCTATTCTTTTCAGGCATCCGAGTTCATTCGGAGCAGCCCTTCAGGAGATTCAGACATGGATTTAGACATTCACAGCAAACCGATCCAGCAACGCATTGACTGGGTGTTCGATCTTGCCGATCGCCACGCCACCGACTTTCGCAGTCCGGAAGCCTGCCTGGCCAGGGAACGCTACTTTGCCGAGCATCCCACGGCCATCGCCGCACTCAAGTGCATGGACGGCCGCGTCAACATCCCGGCCGCAACCAATACCCCGGTTGGCATCCTGATGCCCTTTCGCAACCTTGGCGGCATGTTCGATCTGGGCTGGCCGCATCTGGGTGAGGTCGTGGCTCACCATGTGCATCACATGGTGAGCAGCGGCCGGCGTGTGCTATTTCTCATCACCTACCACTTTTCCAAGGGTAGCCCGGAGCGCGGCTGCGCTGGTTTCAATTACGACACCGAGGCGGCCATCGCGCACATCTACAATATCCGCCGCCAGATCCAGCATATTTTCGGGGCGGCTCATAGAACCGTGTATCCCCTGGTGTGCGGATTCGAGACCGATGAGGATGCGTTGATCATTCATGGCGCCAAAGGCGAGAAATTGGACTTGTCCACCCTCACGGCACAGGAGCGTAACGAACTGGAACCACGCCTCACCGCGATTTTGCCCGACATGCCAGCGCAGATGCGCAATGACCTCCTGCCGCTGCTCCGTGGCAACCTGAAGCGGATTGATTCGGTGCGTGAGCAAATACAGCGCAACGAGCGCCATCTGGACATTGAACACCGTGAATGGATGATCTGCATCGGTCGTGGCTTCGACTTCCTGCACACCCCCAATCTGGCTCTGATCATTGGTCCCTACAGCCCGAACCTCGGCGAACCGATCCGCCGTGCCGCCGGCATCATCCAGGCCAACATGCAAGCCGGGCGCATCCCCGATGACGGTTTTTTGCTATTCAGTTCAGTGCTTTATGAAGATATCGGCGTTGACCGGGCACGCGCCGAAATCAAGAGCCGCTTCCTCGCACAATTCGCCACCGATGTGATCAACGCCGAATTTCCTGACCTCGCTGGCAAGATGGCGACCCGGACCGCTGTGCTTGACTGGCGCTCGCGAACTCTCGAAGCCATTGCGCCAAGAAAAGCAGCGATGCATTTCGCAACACAATGAACGCATTGCAACAGCGAGGATATATCTTATTATTCATGTTGTTATATCGTACAACGTTCACTCGCTGCAATTTGCAACCCCAAAGGGGAATCATGCTTTTCACGTATTTCTTTTTATATCAATTAGTTAGTTAAATATTGAAAGGTGGCACGGTTCGTGCGTTTATTAACGTACACATTCACCAAGGACCGCCGCCATGAAAGCTCTATTTGACATTCTCAAGCGCTCAGTTGCTTCACTCACCGCCGCCGGTTCCAGCGGGGTTTTCGCAACCCGCCGTGAATCGCATCTCCTGCACGGTGCCCTCTATGCCACGCCAGAGAAAGAGCACAGGCGAGGTCTGGAGCAGTTTTCATCCCCAGCTTCGGACGAAATTCTGTCAATTCGTCGCGAGGCCCATCTGCAACTTGCCAACATCTACGCCGAGATGGGCCGCATAGAGCAGCTGGAACGCAGGCAGCCATATACAACAAGCGCCTCGGCCTCGTGTCACCGCTACAACATGTTTGGCGAGCAAATGGCCCAGGCTGGCGTTTAAAAGACTGAATCCACGGTAAAAGGGCGCCGCTGTTGCGGCGCCCTTTTCTTTGTCGCTCAACCCAGTCGCCTGAGCCAAGCCTCCGCCGTCGGTTGCATCAGATCGAGCAGCAACGCAGGGAAAAACCCAAAATAAATGATCAGGAGCGCGAAACTCAGCGCCAGCCAATATTCTCGCGGGCGCAAATCTTCGGCTTCGATTACGCCCTGACGCGATGCCGGACCGAAAAATACACGCCGATAAATACTCAGGAAATAGGCTGCCCCGACCACCATGCCGACAAGCGCCGCAAGCCCTGCACCAGCGTGGTTCTTGAACGTCGACATCAGGATCAGGAGTTCCGCAGGGAATCCCGAAGTACCGGGCAATCCCATGCCGGCCAATCCGTAGAGCAGGAAGAAGCTCGCCAGCAACGGCATGCTGCGAGCAGCACCGCCCAGATTGGCGATGTCGGTCGAGCCGGTACGGTGGTGAAGATGACTGGCAAGCAGGAACAGCCCCCCGGCAGCAATGGCAAAGTTGAGCAGTTGCAATACTGCCCCCTGCAAACCTTGCATGTTGAAGGAAGCCAGCCCCAACACGACAAGACCGACGTGCGAGAGGCTGGCATAGGCCAGCATCCGCCGCAAATTGGTCTGCGCCAAGGCGGCGAATGCACCATAAAGGATCGCTACCACACCAAGACCTGCCAGCAGCCAGTGCAGATCCTGTGCTGCGTTTGGCGCCAGCGGCACGGCGAAACGAATCAGTCCGAAGGCGCCCAACTTCATGCCGGTAAGGAGCGCAGCCACGGCAGCCGGCCCTTCCATGGCGATCAGCGGCAGCCATGTATGCAAGGGAAACAGGGGCACCTTGACACCAAAACCGACCAATAGCAACAGGAACACGAGGTACTGGGTGCCGATTGGCAAAGGTGTCGCTAACAGCGTGGGCAGGTCGAACACCAGCGGACCACCAGCAGTCGCCGCGCCAAATGCAAGGATCAGGATACCGAACAGCAGGGGAATCCCACCAGCCAGCATCACCAATGTGTATTTCATCGCGGCATGGCGGCGGTTGGCACCGACACCCCAAAGGCTCACCAGAAAATACAGGGGCACCAGCGTAAATTCCCAGAAGAGGAAGAACAGCACTGTATCAAGCGCGCAGAACACCCCCAAGGTCGCCGTCTCAAGCAGCATCAACAGGCTGTAATAAAGCCGCGGTAGCGTATGTACGCTGTTCCAGGAGGCAAGTATGACGCCGATGAACAACAGTACCGCAGCCGGAAGGAAAAGGATGGAGATGCCGTCGACCCCCACCAGATAGTGAATGTTGAGGCCAGGAATCCAGTCGTATTTCTCGACCAACTGGAAACCCGATTGCTTGGCATCAAAAAGATAAACCGCCGTTAGCGCGACAATCAGATCAATCAGCGCAGTGACGAGCGCGATGGCACGCGCCCATCCTGGCCGCGGCAACAGCCAGGCGAGGAATGCCCCGGCAGGCAGCGTCAGGAACAGGAGGGAAAGTACGGGAAAGCTATCCATGGCCGAAGCGTGATGCAAGGGTGTGTAGCGTCGGCTCGATCAGGTTGAGCCAGGGCTCAAAGTAGAACCCTGCCACCAACAGAACCGAGACGACAATGCCGCCAACCACGTATTCCATGGGCAGAGTACGTTCGATGGCGGAAGAAGCGTCACCTTCCGGCCGCGGGGCAAGGAAGGCTTTCTGAAAGGCCCAGAGGAGGAAGCCCGCCGCAATGACGTTGCCGAGCGCCGCCGCGACAGTAGGCAAAGCGCCAAAGCGCTCCATTGCCGCCTCGAGAACGAAATGCACGGCATCGAAACCCGGCGTGCCGGGCATGCCGACGATGGAAAATCCACCGACCAGAAAGCAGAGGGCAATGAAGGGAATCCGTTCAAACAGACCGCCAAGTTTGGCCAGATCAGTTGTCCGCGTACGCCGGTAGACGAAGCCGACCATGAACAGCATCACCGTCACTGCCAGGCCGAAGTTAACCGTCAGCAGTACGGCGCCCGTCAGCCCGATGGGATGCAGGCTGAATAATCCGATCACAATGAGTCCGGTGTGGCTGATCACGGCGAAGGACAGCAGGCGACGCAGGTTGGTCTGCAGGAAGGCGAGAATCGCCGCATAGAAAACACCGGTCATGGCAAAGCCAACGATGGCGTACTGCCATTCCTGCACCGCCTCCGACGTGAGTGGGAGCAGGAAACGCAGCATGCCGTATATGCCGACCTTGACGCCAAGGAGTAGCGATGGCGCAATGGCGACCATGCCGCGATGGGCAACATGCGGCAGCCAGCCGTGCAGCGGAAACAGCGGGGTGCGCACTGCCAGACCATAGAACAGCAAAAAGAAGGCAAGCAGCTGGAAGCGGCCTTGCGCGGGTGCCTTGACAAGGTCAAACAGGTCGAAGCTCCAGTGACCGGTAACGCTGGCATGGTCCCAGGCAAGGATAATTACGCCACCCAGCAGCAGCAGGACGCCAAAGCCCTGGAACTGCAAAAAGCGGGTCATTGCCAGCAGGCGATTCTTTTTGGTGGAAGTAGACCAGTGACCAATCAGATAACCGGCCACCACCAGTTCGACCACGGAGAACAGCGCGAACCACAGCAGGTTCATCGTGACCAGAGTAGACATCAGCGCTGCTTCGGCCAGCAGGATCAGTGCCATCAACCTGCCAGGTTGAGCCAGGCCACGTACCAGGCTATAGAGGGTCATCAGCGCGGCAATCAGGGCCGCCAGCAACACAAACAGTGCCGTAATGCCATCGGCAGCGGCATGGTAACCCAGCCAATCAAGGCGTTCGGCCAGTTGCAGGGCCGGCTCGGCTGCATCGATGTGGCGATAGAGCACGAAGCCCAGCCATAGTTCAAGCAACGCAACGATACGCCCCAGCGCCATGGCAACAGTGCGCTCGCCCAGTGCGAAAATGATGATCGCGCCGGCGAGCGGCAACAGCTGCAGCAACGCAAGAATTGGCCAGTTGGCCTGCTGCGTCCAGAGAATTTCGGTCATAGGATGATGACCAAGGTCGCCACCACCAGCAGGATCGGGTAGCGTGGCCGTTCCAGCAGTGCCTCGAGGACCAGCAGATATTCGCCGGCGCGACGCATCGCGCGCACCAACGGACCCGTGCCCTGCCGCATGACGAGGCGCGATTCGAAACGGTGCAGACGTTCGGCAACCCAGACGAGAACGGCGCCGGCCAGCCCGTGGCCACGAATCACCACATCCCGGTCGTCGCCCGCGCTGAACGCACCAGCGCGGCGCCGCGCGGGCATGCCAACGAGGTGGGCAAGCACATTGTCGTCAAAATCGCGCATATCCCTGGCGACTGCGCGGGTCGGGCGGATCAGCATGCTCACCGCCAACTGGTCAAGCCAGAAACGCTGCAGGGCGGCAGTGTACAGCCACTGCCGGCCAGCCAGCCAGGCGGGGACACGCCTGGCTTTTTCATTGACCAGATACATGTAGGACGGCGCCAGCAGAAACTGGTAGGCACGCCAGATCGTGTGCAGTGCCATATGCCAGGCGGCGACCTGGAACCAGCCGAGGCCGCAGGCGAGGAACATCAAACCGACCTGGGTCGTGGTGGCGAAAATCAGCGAGGACTTGACGTCGGTCTGGACCAGGCCCACCAACCAGCCATATAGCGCGGTAAGCGCGCCAACAACCGCGAGGGCAAGCATCACGCCTGGCGTATGCAACAACACCGGTTCGAGCCGGAGCACCAGATAGACCCCGGCATGAATCATCACCGCACCGTAAAAAATGGCGGATGACGGTGTCGGACCTTCGAGAGCGCGGCTGATCCACACGGTAAATGGCCATTGTGCCGACTTGATCACTGCAGCGAGGAGGAAGCCAAACAGGACCAACCGCGCCGTAATCTTGTCGAACGCACTGCCACTCGCTGCCCAGTTCGCCAGTCCCGTCCATTCGACGGTACCCAGCCACCAGGCTGCCAGGCTGATGCCCAAAATGAATCCGGCATCACCGATACGGTTGGTAATGAAGGCCCATAGGGCATTACCGGTCGCCACCGGCCGGTCGTAGGCATAGCCAATCAGCAGGAACGAACTGATGCCGGCAAACTCCCAGCCAACGAATGTCAGCACCGCGTTGCCGGACAGCACGATCAGCAGCATGCCGGCGAGAAACACACACATGAGAATGTAATAGCGATGGAAGCCCGGTTCGCGATGGAGGTAGTGGCGCGAGAAACGCAAGCTCACCAGGCCAATCAGCGCCACCAGCGTCGCATAACCGAGGGAAAGGCCATCCAGGACAAAGGATATCGGGATGGTAAATCCGCCACTGGCGAACCAGGTGCCGATGGCGACGTGACCAGGGACACCCGCGAACAATGCCAGCAAATCAAGGCCGAGAAGTCCAAGCAACGTGAGCCAGGCCGCGCCCTCGGCGAGCCGTGCCGTGGGCGGTTCGCCGGCATCGCCCTGCGCCTGTCCGGAAAGGATATAAGCCGTAATGCCGCCTGCTGCCAGCAGCGGCAACAGGGGGAGCAACATGACGAGGGCGAACAGTGCGTTCATGTCGCGCACTCCAGGGGGCGCTCCAGCAACGCCGGCGGCAACGGCTCGCGATGGCCCGCGAACCAGTCGACCGACTGCTTCACTGTCGCCATCCCAGGGTCACCATGCCATGGCAGCCAGCCGCTGGCCGGGTCAAACTGGTGTATCGCCCCGGTTTCCGGGTCCTTCGCCGCAACGATCACCCAGCCGTTGCCGACCAGTTCCTGCAGCGGCGGCTGGCGCTGGTAAACGGCGGTGATGATGTCGAGCGTCTGCTCGATCACCACCAGCAGACGCATCGCCTCGTGCACCTCGATCATCTGTTTCGGCAGTCCCGTCACGAGGTCTGAAGATGCCCCTTGCATGACTCCGAAATAACCCGTGATGTTATGGGTGACCTTGCTGCCACAGCCGAACTGATCGTTGTTCACGGTCGAGAAGAAATACTCCAGACTGATGCCGGCGCCGACCGCGCCATTGATCAGCAGGTGACGCTCGAGCACTTTGCCCTCCGGGTCCTGCGTTGGGTCGTAGGAAATCAGGAAGGAGCGGCGGTCAAAGAAGGCGCCGCGACTCATGGCGCGACGTCCGAAAAAGGCACAGGCATTGGTGGCGTGGCCGAGTTCGGGACGCGCCTGCGACCAGTCGTTGCGGCGCGCCCAGACATGGCGCAAGGCGGCGGCCGGGTCCAGATCCAGCGGTGCCGAATAGAGCCGGCGGCAGCGTTCCTGCGCGTGGGCTTGCACCGCCTGGGCCAGGTCGCGATCGACCCGTGCAAAAGTCGGCGCTAGCGAGACGGCGATATCCTCGGTGTCGTACCAGTTGATCAGGTCATCGGTCGTATTGTGTTCGGCACCGAGAAACCATGTCGTGTCGGGTATGTCGATGCCGCGCTCGCGCATCAGCGCGCGCACCGCGGGACGATTTGCCATGGCGGCAAACAGGCGTGCATTGGGACCGGAATGGCGACCGGCGCAGGCGCCGCAATCGTAGGCCGCCAGATGCGGATTATTCAGGCTGTTGGCACCGTGGCCCATGATGACCACCAGCGGGGCGAAGTTCTGCGTCAGGCCCAGGCTGGTAAGGAAGCCGGCAATCCGCTCGGCCTGTTCGCTGTCGGTAAAGCCATCGCGCGGGAACGCCGGCGTCGCCGGCCCGGCATCCGCGGCCGCATTGAGGTCGAGTCGGGTCGCCACCGGCAAGTCGAAGCCGCGGCGCAAATTGGCACTGATGCTCCCGTAGGCACCGGGAGCGAATGAATGCAGCAGCGTACCGGCAAAGGCCAGGGGTGACGCCAGGATGGAGAGCAGCGTGCCACCGACCAGACGCGTGCGCGTCGTCTGATGCAGGCGGTCCTGCCAGCGCAACCGCTGCCGGTTGCGCTGGCGGTGCTTTTCAGCCACCGCCTCCGCTTCAGCACGCGGCACTTCATGCACGTTGTGCGCGGGCACGATCACTTCAGGCACCACCGGACACAGCGGCGTTGGCTCGCGGTCGTCCAGACCATAGTAATTCTGGAATACGGCAAAGTGTGCCGCGCCACCGAGTGTTTCGAGTTCGGGATTCACCTCTTCGAGGTGACGGCGCATGCCTTCCTCGCGGTCGTCCATGCAAAAAACCAGCTGCGCCAGCGGGCCACTAGCTGACGGGTGGCCCTGCCAGCGGCCATGGTTGGCGGCGAGGCCGACGAAGATCTGTTCGCGATAGTGGCGTTCGTAGGCGTTGAGCCAGACGAATGCACGTTGGTACTCATCGAGCCGGGCCAGGCAGTTCAGCATTGCTTCGGCACCACTGCGACCCAGCGCGCGCAATTCATTACCGGTCAGTCCAAGATGCTGGGCGAGCCTGAACAGTGGCCAGACCGAACGCGGCAGGCTGTGGTTCGCCTTCTGCTCGACCGTTGGCGTCGCGCGCCAGGCTTCGATGTGCCTGGCCAGCCACACCCATAAACCAGGCGTCTGCGGCAGCGTCGCATCCCCCGTGACCGGCAGGTGCGGGGAAATCAGATCAAGCAAATACTCCGGTAGTTCGCCGCTGTAAACGGCATGACGCACCCATAGTTCGGCAGGATGTTGATGGAAGTATTCAGCGAGATCAGTCAGATTCAGCTCGACATTCCAGTGGCGACGTGTGCAGTCGCTTGCGACCAAAGCCTCCAATACAAGTCGGACGGCAAGGTAGTCCATCATCGCCACCGGCACATCCTGGGTCTCGGCATAACCCGGATGGTTGTGGCGCCAGAGGAACATGCCTGACCAGCCGGGCAGTTCCAGCGCCAAACGCTCCAGGTAAGCTGGCCAGCGCTCCTCAGGTAGTCCCAACCGGGTCAAAACGACAATGACACAATCGACGGCGTCATCCGGCAGTCGGGATATTTCGGCACGCGCCTCGGCCAGCGACTCCAGTTCCCAGATAATGTCGTGTTGTGCGCTTGCCCGCCAGGCCGCATAGAAACCCAATGGTCTGGCCGGATTATTCCAGGGCGCGAGTCCCTGATCGAGATGGGCGCCAAGATGACGCAGCAGGAGCGGTCGTACCCGCTCCAGCGCATCTTCGGCAGTCAGCGCCTTGATAAGCATTCCCGCCGTCCAGCCAGCGCCGACTTTATTGGCCCCCCACGCTGGCAACCCCGGCTCGCCGCCCCCCATGAAATCACCCGAAGCGGTGACGGGGGGGGCGTCGGCTTGGGACGGCCCGGCGCCAACTTTTGTTGAAATGTCCCGCCACAGGGCAGCGGCAGGCGCGGCAAGTCGCTGCCGGGCTTCGGCAATGGTGGCATTCCCGTCTTCTACGCGCGCCGCAAGTTCGAACATTTCTTCGGGATGTTCGAAGGCATGATCAAGGTCGAATACATCAAGGCAGGCTGCCCAGAGATCGGCAACTATGCGCGCCTCGCCAACACCGCCGGCCAGCAGCCGTTGCCGCACCGTTGCTGGCAACTCCACGGCAAACCGGGTCAGCGCCTGGTGTTCTTCGATCTGCCACCTGAGCAGCGAAAGCGGAATCGCACCCAGTGGATAAATCAAACCTGCGCGCAGCACATCGCGTTGACAAATCTTTGGCTCATTCAACAACACTGCGTCGAGGTCCACACCCCAGCCCGGCGCAAGCTGACTCAATGCGACATCAAGATCTTCATCGTCGATTCGACCAACACCATAAAGGCGTCGGCATTCGTCTTCGGGCAGCCATGCCGTTGCGCCAGTCAACTGGCTGGCCGCGACCAGAGCCTCCGGAAACGGCAAGTGCTGAAAGCCATGCAGCGTGTTGTGGTGTACAAAGTCACGGATTGAAGCCTGACTCGGCAGTACATGTTCGAGGTGATGGATGCAGTGGGCCAGACGCTGGCGGATATCTTGTGCTTCATCCAGCAGCGGCTCCATATCAGGCTCCGAAGAAACCAGAGAGCCGCGTTACCGAAGCTCCGACGAGATGCAGGGCCGGAGCCGGATAAAGGCCGATGGCGAGGATCCCGAATGAAAGCGTAGCTACGGCCAGCATTTCGGTGCGGGTCAAATCGGGCACATTCTTCATGGTCACTCCTACCGGTCCGGTAAACAGTCGTCCGACCGTACGAAGCGCGTAGGCAGCGCTGATCAGGAGTGACAAAGACAACAGCACCATCCACCCACCCCAACGCGCAAACCCACCGATCAACGCGTGCAACTCGGCGATGAAACCGGCCGTGCCAGGCAAGCCGACAGCGGCAGTAAAGGCCAATATCATGAAAAAGGCAAAGCGCGGCATTGTCCGCACGAGGGAGGTATAGTCACCGATGTCGCGCGTGTGCGTACGCTCGTAGAGCAGGCCAACGAGATAAAACAAGGCCCCGGCAACCAGGCCGTGCGCAACCATCTGCATCGTCGCCCCGGCAAAACCGGCGTGGTTGAGCGCGGCAATACCCAGCAGCACCACTCCCATGTGGCTGATCGATGAATAGGCGATCATTTCCTTGAGGTCACGGCTTCGCCAGGCCAGTACCCCTCCGTAGACCATGCTGATGAAGGCGAGTGCGACGAGCAGTGTCTGCAGTGCCAGGGCCGCGCCGGGCAAGGTATCAACCGCGCGCAGAAGGCCGTACGAGCCCATCTTGAGGAGGATGCCCGAGAGCAGGATCGAAACGGCACTTGGCGCTTCGACATGGGCAAGTGGCAGCCAGCCATGCAGGGGAAATATCGGCATCTTGACGCCGAAGCCGATCAGCAAACCGAGGAATATCCAGATCTGTGTGGTAACCGGCAACCCCCGCGAAGCCTCGGCGATCGTGTCCATGCTGAAACTGTGCGTCGATGCGGAGTCATAGAGCAAAAGTATCGCGAGCAGCATGAACACTGAACCGCCCATTGTATAGAGCACGAAGTTGAGCGCTGCCTTCTGCCGACGTTGTCGATTTTGACCGCCCAGACGATCAATCAGGAAAAACAGCGGGACCAGCGTCAATTCCCAGAACACATAGAACAGCGACCAGTCGCGCGCCATGAAGACACCCAGCATGGCTGTCTCAAGGAGCAGGAGCAGTGAAAAGTAAAACTTGGCAGCCTGTTTGACGTTAGCCGAAGCAACCACCGCTACCGGCATTAACAGGGTCGCCAGCAGGATCAAAGGCAAAGAAAAGCCATCAACCCCGAGAGAGAAGCTTGAGCCGAGGCGATCATGCCAGGCATGGACTTCGTAAAGCTGGATCTCGGCAATGACCGGATCGAAGTGTGCCAGCAGAGACCAGGCAAATACCGACACCACAATGGTTGCCGCAAGTGCCACCCTGCGAATCCAGACCGGATCGCGCATCGGCAGCAAGGCAACCATGAGGGCACCCAACAGCGGCAGCAGCAGCAGCGTGCTTAACATTCGCGAATATTAACATCTTCGAATATAGCAGACCCCAAGCTATTTCTATTCAGTCATGGCCGGCATCGGCGACCAGCGCCGGACGCACTGCCGGAGCTGCCGGCACAGTCGGTGCCGGCGAGAATGGCCGTAATGTATCCTGCGCGCCGACGGTCTTTTCCACCGTTGCGTATATCTTTTCAAGCGCCTGGTCGGAGGTGGCAAAAAAACATTCTTCACCGATCGTTTTGCTCAGGCCAGTTGCGCGAATGACATCAAGCACCTGTTTTTTGAAACCGGAGAACAGCATCACCACACCATTTTCATGCAGTCGCTCGACCAGGTGATGAATGACTTCCTCCCCCGAAGCGTCGATTTCATTGATACCGTCGCAAACAACCAGCAAATAAGGCGCCTCGGGGTTCGCTGCAACAGCCTCGAGAATGGCATCCTCGAAGTAAGACACATTGGCGAAGTACAGCCGGCCATCGAAACGAACGGCAGTAACCACATCTGAGGCTGGCAGGTTGTTGACCTTGACGTCGCGCAACGTACCGTCCCGATAGCGACCGAGGATGGCAACGCGTGGTGTCATGGTGCGATAGAGATAGAGCACCAAAGCCAATCCCGCGCCAACCATGATGCCCTTGTCAAGATGCGGCGCAAACGCCAGGGTGCTGATAAAGGTCACGACGGCGGCAATGCCGTCATGCTTGTTCACCAGCCAGGCATGCTTGATCGCGCCAAAGTTGATCAGACCGACAACGGCCATGATGATGACAGCCGCCAACGCCGCCTGCGGCAAATAATAGAGCAACGGTGTCAGGAACAACAACGTGAGCAGAACAATAAGACCTGTGAACACCGCCGACATGCCTGTTTTGGCACCGGCATTGAAGTTCACCGCCGAACGGGAAAAAGAGCCCGACACGGGAAAGGCCTGAGTCGTTGCACCGACAATATTGGCCAGACCCTGGCCAATCAGTTCCTGATTAGGGTCGACCTTGTCCTTGGTCTTGGCGGCGATGGCCTTGGCAATGGAAATCGCCTCCATGAACCCGACCAGGGAAATCACGAATGCCGCGCCGATCAGGCTCTTGATCATCTCCCAGTTGAGTGTCGGCAACTTGAACGATGGAAGCCCTTCCGGAATCTTGCCGATGACATCACCACCGCCAACGAGTTTGAAGCCGCCGTCCTTGACGCCGCGTACGTGATAAGTCGCGCCATCGTCTTGCAAGCCGGCCGGCAAGCGGCTTGCCGCATAAATTCCGACAAACTGCCCCTGACCGTCCACCGCGCGAACCACCTGAACGCTGCGCAGGGACTTTTTCAACTCGGCAGCCTCCATTTCAAATATTTCTACGGAAATTCGCGTCGTTTCAAGAATGGCGTCGCGCGTCACCGCCTCAACACTGTGGTCGCCTCTGATCTTGTGCGCCTGCCTGGCTTCGGCTGCGGTTACCGCCACGACCTTGTTGGCATTGTCGATCCGCCGGTTGGCTTCCGCCTGGCGGGTGACCAGGGCCTTGAGTTCCTGGTCGGCAATTTGCTCGATCGTGCCGTAAGCGTTTCTCTCGAAGTGCAGCACCCATGAGGCGACACTGGTCACCACCACGGCAATCAGTACACCTGGCAACCTGGGCGCCCACTTGCGTGCAGACCAGATTACGAGGATTGCCACAACCCCCATCGCCAGGGTCGGCAAATGCGTATCCCCTGCCTGCTTCATAACCCCCCAGATATCCACGATGAACGACTCCGAACGGCTCATGGAAACACCCAATAACTTGTTAACCTGGGACAAGCCGATAATCATCGCGGCGGCGTTGGTAAACCCGACAATCACCGGGTGGGAAAGAAAGTTGACAATCACGCCGAGCTTGAAAATGCCGAGGGTGAGCTGGATGGTCCCGACCAGCAATGCCATCAGGATTGCCAGGGCAATAAACTGCTCGGAACCCGGCAAGGCAAGCGGCGCCAGAGTTGATGCCGTCAGTAACGATACAACGGCAACAGGACCGGTACCGAGCTGACTGGAGGACCCCCATAAAGAGGCAACCATCACCGGCAGGAATGCGGCATACAGGCCATAGTAGGCGGGCAGGCCGGCCAATTGGGCATACGCCATGGATTGCGGCACCAGCACCAGTGCCACCGTCAAACCGGCAAAGAGATCCGCCCTGAGCGTTTCCCGGCTTAAGGGAAACCAGCCGAGAAAGGGCAATAGTTTTTTTATCGACAAGCTCATCGTTGCATCCTGGGGGTCATTGTCATAAATTGAATCAGTCCTGGTTCGGTTCGATCATTACCAGCGGGCAAACCAGCTTGCGCCAGGGACTGGCGGATTTGCCGCTGCTGGCCACATTCCAGTTTTCGCGGGAATCAATCACCACGGTCGTGATGCACTCATGTGAGTTGGCATACCTGACGATTTCCCGTGGCCGCAGTTCCGGTATCCGGGTCAGGGTGCAATTAACGCCAGACTGGTGTAGCGCCTGCACAAAGTCTGTCATGGTGACGGGTAATTCAATGCCGTCGGCAGGTACGAGAATATCGAGTCCCGCATCCATGCGTTGACACAGGCTGTGTGCGGCGGCCAGCAAACGCTGGCTGAGGTGATTCACGCGTGCAACGAGCAATACCATACGCCAGGGGTGTCCCTCCATTACGACTCATTCCACCTGCCACAAACGGCTGGTTGCTGTGGATAACAATGAACGGTAATGCGCATCGGGTATTCCGTAAACATAAGGTAGCTGTTACTTCGCACAAGTCGTGCCATGCCCTCGACAACCACATAAGCCAATGAAATATCAGGTGATACCACGCAGTACGCACCATACGATCGACCAAGCTGACCGTTGCTTGATGCAACTTTAAATTTCGCAAACCGCGCAGACCCATGCAACATGAGGGTTAATGACGCATTGCATTAGGCATGCCGCCTGTTGCATAATGCAATTCTCTTCGGTAACAACCTGCATGAACTCCCTTCGTCAGAAACTTTTTTTCGGGTATGCGACGATCGTGGCGCTGGTGGTCGCGCTTTCGCTGCTTTCGCTCATCGAACTGCGACTGCTGGAGCAGAAGATTGTCGCTGGCGCGCGCATCGCCCAATTTTTCGACATCTCGCTTGAAATTCGACGCTTCGAAAAGAACTACTTCCTTTACCATCAGGACTCCGACCTCACGGAGAATCGCACGTACGTTCACCGCGCGCGTTCCATGTTGCGCGAGCACGCCGAGATCTTTGCCGCGCTCGGCAATTATGCGCAGGTGACCCGACTTGGCGACGACCTTGATCGCTACGCCATGTTGATAGATCAGTACGCAGCAAGTTCAAACGCAAGCGGTAACGCGACAGCTGGGAGCATCCGCAAGATCGGCAAGGAAATCGTGACCGTCGCCGAGGACTGGGCCAAGACCGAGCGAAAAACATTGCAGACACAACTTGACCGGCACCGCTTGATGCTGCTTGGCTCGGTGGCCTTCATCGGTCTGGCCGTGATTGGCATCGGCGGTTTGCTGGCGCGGCGCGTGCTTCGCCCGCTCAAGGAAATGGAGCGAAAGATGAAGGAGGTGGCCAGCGGGCACCGGGCCAAACTCGAGATGTCAAGCGACGAACGCGAATTCAAGTCGCTGACGCATGCCTTCAACCATGTCCTTCACGAGTTGGAGATACACCAGCGGCAACTCGTACATTCCGAAAAACTCGTCGCTCTCGGTACGCTGCTTTCTGGGGTAGCTCACGAACTGAATAATCCGTTGTCGAATATTGCCACCTCAACACAGATTCTTGCTGAAGAAGCCATTGGCGAGAACGCGGCAGATGAAGTTGCCACGTTCCGTCGCGAACTCATTACGCAAATTGACGAGGAAACCTGGCGGGCCCGGCACATCGTCCGCTCGCTGCTCGACTACGCGCGTGACCGCGAATTTCACCATGAGGCTTTGCCATTGGCACCATTGGTCGAAGATACCTTGCGCCTGGTCCGCGGACAGATACCGGCTTCGATAACAATTACCGTGCAGATTCCGGAAACGCTGGCGGCCTCGTGTGACCGCCAGCGTCTGCAGCAGGTGCTGCTCAATCTGGTACGTAACGCCGCCGACGCCATGCCCGACGGCGGCGAAGTACGCATCTCGGCTCGCCTAACGCATGAGCCATGCGTGGCGCAACCGCCGGAGCGGTTGGTCTTTGGCCAATGCACCAATGAGGCCGAGGCGGTCGAAATCGAGGTGAATGACAATGGCAGTGGTATTGCGTCGGCTACCCTGCCGCGCATCTTCGATCCATTTTTCACCACCAAGGAAGTCGGCAAGGGGATGGGGCTGGGGCTATTCATCGTGTTTGAAATCATCGAGGAGCATGGCGGCTGCATCGCGGTCGAAAGCAAAGACGGCCGCGGAACCACTTTCACCATTCGTCTGCCTCTGGAGAAGTCATGAGCAAGGGAAGGCTGTTGATCATCGACGACGAAAGGGTCGCCGTCAAAAACCTGGAGCACGTCCTGAAGAAGGAAGGCTACGAGGTGCTCGCCACGCAGAGCAGCGTTAACGCACTGGCCCAGCTCGACAAGCAAGCCTTCGACGTGGTCCTCACCGATCTGCGGATGGAAAAGATCGACGGCATGCAGATTTTGCAAAAATGCCGCGAGAACCACCCGGATACCGAGGTGATCCTGATCACGGGTTTTGCCACGCTCGAATCCGCGGTTGAAGCCATGAAACACGGTGCCTTTTACTATATTGCCAAGCCATTCCGGCTCGACGAGGTGCGCAAGGTAGTGGCCGAAGCGCTGGCAAAGGTCCATCTGCGCGCCGAAAATCGGGCGTTGCGCGAGCAGGTTGAAAGTTTCCAGGGCAAGGTACGCATCATCACGCAGAATGCAGAGATGCAAGCCTTGCTTGAGATGGCAAGGCAAATTGCGCCAACCGACTGTAATGTGCTGCTCACCGGCGAATCCGGCACCGGCAAGGAACTGTTCGCCCGCTATCTGCATCACCACAGTCGGCGTGGCGAAAACCCGTTTCTCGCCATCAATTGCGGCGCATTCAATGAGGAATTGCTGGCCAACGAACTGTTCGGCCATGTCAAGGGTGCCTTCACCGGGGCCGCGGCAGATAAAAAGGGCTTGCTCGAAGCGGCAGCGGGCGGCACCCTGTTCCTCGACGAAATCACCGAGATGTCCCCGGCAATGCAGGTCAAGTTGCTGCGCGCGCTTCAGGAACGCGAAGTATTGCCGCTGGGCGCCACCCGTCCCATCAAGTTAAACGTGCGTTTCGTCGCCGCGACAAACCGCGACATACCGGAAATGATCAAGAATGGCGCGTTCCGCCAGGACCTCTGGTTCCGGCTCAATGTCGTCAACCTGCACGTTCCGCCGCTGTCACAACGGCGCGAAGACATCCCGCTGCTGGCATACCACTTTCTTGCCAAGTGTGCGGCGCGCATGAATAAACCGGTGACCCAAATTGCACCACAGGCCATGGACATCCTCAAGGCCTACGACTTTCCCGGAAACGTCCGCGAGCTTGAAAACATCGTCGAGCGCGGCGTCGCCATTACCCATGACGGGGTTATTGAAACCACAAGCCTGCCTGACGACCTGCGTGACTTGGCGATCTGCACCTTCCGCAAGAAAGAGGGGCGGCTACCCTCGCTCGGCGAACAGGAACGCGACTACATCCATTGGGTTCTTCAGGAAGCCGGCGGCAACCAGACCCTGGCCGCGCAAATCCTTGGCATCGACCGCGTCTCGCTGTGGCGCAAGCTCAAGCGCTACGATCTGGAAAAAACCTGAAAGTCGGCGCTGGCGCGACGGCGTGCCCCGCAGCGGGTATGAAATGCCCCGCAGCGGGTACGGCGACAGCCGTCTCGCCACGAACATGGGAGCGGCGATTCCTCAAGGAAATAGATGACACCAATCAAACTCATAACATAGCTTTATTCTAATATACCGAGAGGCGCGCTAAAATGCGTCACATTTTGCAACGCCTCCGTTGTTTCCCGCAGCGAAACCGGCGATTTGATTTCTAGCCGGAGGTGGCACGCCCTTCCAACATCACCCGCCGAATTGACCCGATGATTGCCTCGTCCTGGCTACTGCGCTTCTTTCCGTTTCTTGCCTGGTTTCCCGTCAACTCGATCATTCTGCGTGGCGACCTGATCGCCGGCATCACCGGCGCACTGGTGCTGGTGCCCAAGGCGATGGCCTACGCCCAACTGGCCGGACTGCCGGTCTATTTCGGCCTCTATACCGCCTTCATCCCGGCCATCCTCGGCGCGCTGTGGGGTTCCAGCCGCCAACTGGCGACCGGCCCGGTGGCCATCGTCTCGCTGATGACCGCCGCCGCCGTGGTACCGCTGGCGATGCCGGGGAGCGAGGACTTCATCGGCCTGGTACTGCTGCTTACCCTGCTGGTCGGCATCATCCAGTTCAGCCTCGGCGCCCTCAAGCTCGGCACCATCGTCAACTTTGTCTCGCATCCGGTGATCCTCGGCTTCATGAACGCGGCGGCGATCATCATCGCCCTGTCGCAGCTCGACATGCTGCTCGGCATCCCCAAGGGCCGCAGCGACTTCTTCCTCAAGGACATCTGGGAAATGCTCGGCTACCTGCCGCTGACCCACCTGCCCACGCTCGCCATGTCGGCCTTCGCCCTGGCGCTGATGCTGGTGCTGAAAAAGATTCCCTTCCTGTCCAAGCCCAGTATCCTGATCGCCGTGATCATCACCACCCTGATCAGCTATGCCATTGGTTTTGAGCATAAATCTCATGGGGTGCCCGAACAGATCGCCGATCCCGCCACCCGCTCCTTTGTCACCGGCTACATTCAGACCGATGCGCAGATCGCGGCGATCAACGGCGTCATCACCGCCCGCTCGGCCGCCATGCGGGCCGCGGAAAAGGAGCACAGCGAGCGCTCCGTCGTCAATCTGTCGCATCAGATCGATCTGCTGCATATCGAACTGGCGGGCGCGGAGCAGCAGAACAAGAAACGCATGCATCAGTTGCGCCGCGTCACTTTCGAGCGCGGTCGCGCGCCGGAGGACGAAGCGGCACTGCTCTATCTGACCGGTCAGGTACCGGCCGGCGTCGAAACCGACGGTCGCCAGTGGCACATCAAAAAGATTGAGAATGGCACCCTCAATCTCGTCGGCGGCGGCGACGTCATCGGCAAGGTGCCGGAGGGCCTGCCCGCCTTCCGCATCCCCACGCTCGGCCTCGACGCGATCCTGTCGCTGCTGTCGGCGGCGCTGATCATCGCGCTGGTCGCGTTTATGGAGTCGATTTCCATGGCCAAGGCCTTGGCGGCCAACTCCAAGCAGCGCGTCGACCCCAACCAGGAACTGATCGGCCAGGGCCTGTCCAATCTTGGCGGTGCCTTCTTCCAGTGCTACCCGGCCTGCGGTTCCTTCACCGGTTCCGCCATCAACCTGCAGGCGGGCGCCAAGACCGGCTTCGCCATGGTCTTCAACGGCCTGTTCGTCGCCGTGACGCTGCTGTTCCTGACGCCTTTACTCTATCACCTGCCCAAGGCCGTGCTGGCGGTGATCATCCTGCTGGCCGTGGCCGGCCTGATCACCCCCGCCGCGCTCCGGCACACCTGGCGCGCCAGCCGTTTCGACGGCATCGCCGCGCTGGTCACCTTCGTCGCCACCCTCGCCTTCGCGCCGCATCTCGACAAGGGCGTCATGATCGGCGCGGCGCTGGCCATCCTGCTGCACATGTACCACACCATGTCGCCGCGCGTCGCCATCCTCGGCCGCTTCAAGGACGGTACGCTGCGCGACGCCAAGGTGAACAACCTGCCGGCCTCCGATGTCATCACCGCCGTGCGCTTCGATGGCAGGCTGTATTTCGCCAACGTCTCCCATTTCGAGGACGCCATTCTCGAAGCGGTGGCGGCAAACCCCGCAGCGCCCTATCTGCTGATCGTCGGCAACGGCATCAACGACCTCGACGCTTCCGGCGAGGAAGTCATCCACCATCTCGTCGATCGCCTCAACGAGAACGGTACCGTCGTGCTGTTCGCCGGTCTAAAAAAACAGGTGCTTGACGTGATACGGGCAACCGGGCTCTGGGAAAAAATCGGCGCGCGGCGCTTCTTCGCCACCTCCGAACAGGCACTCCAGGCGATCTATTCGCGTGCTGAATACGCCGACGAGGATGACCCGTTCAAGCCGCCGCCGCGCGCCCCGCGCACCAATTCTCTCGCCACCAAATTGCACGACTGAACACCACCTCCCATCAAACAGGATTCCACCAAGGAGATTTCCATGTCACTCACCGGCACCACCAGGGAGCTGCTTATTCCCCTGGCCAGATTTCCGCATGTCCGCAGCGACTCATCATTGCGCGATGTCTTTGCCAAGATGCATGCCCTTTCCGGCACGGCAGAACTTTTTCGCAACGTTCTGGTGGTCGATGACAAGGACCGATTGATCGGCATACTTGGCCTGAAAAACCTGCTGAACGCCCTGCTGCCGGAGTATTTGAAAAGCGCGTCCCATTTCGAGGGCGCCGGAGATGACCTCAGCAGCCTGGCCGCACTGTGGCAGGATGATTGCGAGGAAGCCTGCCGCTCGGCCCACAAGATTATTGTCAAAGACTATGTCACGCCGGTATCCGCAGCCATCAAGATCGATGACCCGCTGACCATAGCCGTATTCCTCTTCGCTACCACGCCAGCCAACATATTGCCGGTGACGGACAACAAACGATTGGTCGGTGTGCTGCGCCTGGTCGACCTGTTCGACGAAGTAGCCAGCGAAGTTCTCTGCCAACAGGTGGCACGATGAATAGCACAACTCTTGGAGAAACGCCTCCGGCTCGCTTCGACTGGACCAAATGGATCGCGCTGCTCGGCGGTTTTGGCCTCTTCCTGCTGATCTATTTCTCCCCGCCCTGGGGCGTCGCCATCGATCCGGGCGGCAAGGAATTCGTTCTTTCCCAGGAAGGCAAGGCGGCCATCGGCCTGTTCCTGATGGCCGGCATCTGGTGGGTGTTCGAGGTGATTCCCATTGGCATCACCGCCATCGCCATCGGCGTGTTCCAGGCGCTGTTCCTGATCCGCCCGGCCAGGGAGGCATTCCGCGACTTCATGGACCCGTCGGTGATGTTCATCTTCGGCTCCATGGTCATCGGCATGGCCTTCACCAAGACCGGCCTGACCAAGCGCATTGCCTACAAGATGCTGGCGGTGGTCGGCGAAAATACGCGCACCATCCTGCTCGGCACCATGGTCGTCACCGCCCTGCTCGCCCACGTCATGGCGCACACGGCGGTCGCCGCCACCATGTTCCCCATCCTGCTGGCCATCCTCGCCCTCTACAAGGAAGGCGAAGGACCGTCGCGCTTCGGCAAGGGGCTGTTCATCGGTATGGCCTGGGCGGCCGGCGCCGGCAGCATCATCACCCTGCTCGGCGCCGCGCGCGGCCCGGCGGCGGCGGCGATGTTCACCGAGTTCACCGGGCGCCAGGTCGATTTCTTCGACTTCCCTCTCTACATGGGCATCATCGGCTGGACCATGGTCTTCATCATCTGGGCCTACATCGCCGTCGTCTTCAAGCCGTCCAAGGACTCCATCCCCGGCCTGCGCGACAAGGTAGCCAAGCTGGCGCGCGTCCTGGGCCCGATGACCGCGAAGGAGAAATTCGTCATCGCCTGCGTCGGCCTCGTCGTCGTCATGATGGCGGCGCAATCGATGGTGCCGGCGCTCAAGGGCATCGACCGCGCCGGCCTGATGCTCACCTCGACGCTGCTGTTCTTCATCTTCGGCGTGCTGAAAGTGCAAGACCTCGAAGAGATGCCGTGGAACATCATCCTGCTGTTCTCGGGCGCGATGAGCATCGGCTTCTGCCTGTGGAAGACCGGCGCCGCCGAGTGGATGGCGGTGAACTTCCTTACGGCACTCCTGGAGGCGCACTGGTGGGTGTTCGTCATGGGCGTGTCCGCTTTCATCCTGATCATGACCAACTTCATCATGAACGTCGCCGCCATCGCCATCGCCCTGCCGGTCTCGCTGGTGATGGCGCGTTATCTCGGCGTCGCGCCCGACGTGATCTTCTTCTCCGCGCTGGTGGTCGCCGGCATGCCCTTCATGTTGCTGATCGGCGCGGCGCCCAATGCCATCGCCTACGAGTCCAAGCAGTTCACGCCGGGCGAGTTTTTCAAGCACGGCCTGGTCATGAGCGCGATCCTGCTGGTAGTGCTGGGCATCGCGCTGGTCACCCTCTGGCCGCTGCTGGGCATGCAGATTCTGCTGCCGAGCTAATCACACGCCCGCCCCCCTTCGCCCCCCTCTCGGGGGGTTCTTGCTTGCTCGCTGCGCTCGGCTATTACGGGGTGCGGGGGGTTGCGGTCGGAGGGGGTTGCGGTCGGAGGGGGTTGCGGTCGGAGGGGGTTGCGGCTGGCGCCGCGTGCCGCGTTTGCTTGGGGCGGCCCGGCGCAAACGCTACCGTGAATGGGCCATCATTCCTGCGGTGCTGCCGCCCCTTCGCTCATGCCGTCCCGGATCATGCGGATGTCCGCATGGATTCTGTCCAGATACTCTTCGATGAAGCCCTCCTCGTCCATCACCATGTCCACCTGACGGGTGTGGATGAGCAGATAGCCCAGCACCACGAGCCGCTCCTTCAGGTAGGGCACCGGCCGCTTCTCGATGCGGGCCGTGAGGGAATCGCCCTTGATGTCGACGCGGAAATCCAGCTCGCGCAGCATCTCGCCCAAGAGCCGCACGCGCCGGCGCCGCCGTCGTTCGTCGGCGGCGCCGCCCTGGAACTGGAAGTTCACATAGGACTCGGTGAGCAACTCCGAAAAGTTGGCCTCGGCCAGGGCGAAGTGATAGCCGAGCCGGACGCTCAGATTGCAATATTTCTTCGACAGCAAAAAGTAGTTGCGACCGGCCATGCTCGAACGCACCGCCGGGTCGATCTGCGGATTCATCGCCGACTGCGCGATGATGGCGCCGAAGCCGCGCAGGCTGACCGGCGGTGGCCCTTCCCAGGGCACGGCCGTCATGCCCTTCCAGATCGCCAACATCGGTTCGGAAACAATGTCCTCGATGCGGATGAACGGGCTCGCCAGATCCGTGTCCTCCCGATAGCCGTCCTTCAGATTGATCACCCACCACTGGGATGGCATGCCGACCACATATAACTGCTTGGCCGATTTGTCGCGCGAACCATAACGGCGGCCAAAATTGAACATTTCCGCCAGGGCTTTTTCGTGGCAGAAGCGGGTGATGTCGTGCAGAGTCTGACAATTTCCCGCCTTGAAAAACGGCGAGTCCGGCGCGGTCAGGTGCAGCGGCGTGATGTGGGTGAGCGCATCCTTGAGCAGCGTGTGAATCGGGCTGCCCGCCATGAGGTTGGGCGGCGGCGGCGCGGCCTTCAGCAGGGCTTCGACGCGCCCCTCATAGACGCGACGGGCCGTGGCGCACACCGTAATCGCCTGGCCATTTTCGAGTCGGGCCGTCGCGCCCGGCAGGTCGAACAGCGCCGGCACGCCGAACTCGCGCGCCACGGTGGCCAGATGGGTGGCGCTCTGGCCGGTTTCGCTCACCACGGCCGACGCACGGTTTATCAGCACGGCCCATTCCGGATAGGGCGTCTCCACCACCAGCACCGCGCCTTTCGGGAACTCGAGAATGTCGAGCGCGCAGTTGACCTTGAACACCTCACCCGCGGCGGTACCCCGGCTGGCCGTAACACCGCCCGAAAGTATGGGTGTCTGATCCGTGAGCTGCCCCGCCACCGGCGCCAATTCCTGCTCTGCTTCCGGCCCGCCACCACCCGGGCCCGGACCCGCCACCGCATCGAGGGGCCGCGCCTGGAGAATGAATAGCTTGCCTTCACGATCAAACGCCCACTCGATATCCTGCGGCGCTCCGAAATGACTTTCTATCTGTAGCGACACCCGCGCCAGTTCGCGCGCCTCGGCTTCGGTCAGACAACTCTTGCCACCCGGTGCATCAGCCAGGTGAGTCCAGGTGACGTCGTGCGGCGCATCGCGCGCTACCTGCAGCAGGTCGTAGGCGGAACTGCCGTCCACGATCTGGGTGCCCAGTCCTGCCGCGGCGTGAATTATCACCCAGGGCCCCTCCGGGTCGCCGGCGGGTCGCGAATAGGCCACGCCGCTGGCACTGGCGTCGACCATGACCAGGCAACCGACGCACATCAGCACGTCCTGGTGCCGATAGCCGCGCTGTTGATGGTAGATGATGGCCTGGCTCTGATATTTGCCGGCCAGGATGTCCCGGTAGATCCGCGGGATCTCAGCCTCGCCCACCCCCAGACGGGTACGGTATTGGCCGGCGAAGGAGCCCTGGATGCCATCCTCGCCGAGGGCGCTCGAACGCATCGAGACGGTGAGCGGCCGCCCCGCCCGTGCGACGAGCAGCTCGACCTGTTGCCGAATCGCCCGCACGAGATCCCCGGGTAACAGAGTGGACCTGATCAGATCCTGGATGTCCGCACTGACCGTGTAGAGGGCTTCGAGGTTCTCGATGTCGAGCGTCTTCAGGCGACGATTGATCTCGTCCTGAATGTAACTCACCTCCATGAAATGCAGGGCGGCAGAGGCCGTGACCACAAAGCCATCGGGAACGCGCAGGCCGAGGTGCTTTTTCATCTCGCCGAGGTTGGCCATTTTCGCGCCGACCTGATCGACGGCGCGGCGGTCGATGTCGTCGATACCGAGCACCAGCGCGGTCCCCGCCACCGCTGGCTGCCGCGAGAGGATGGCCTCGATCTCGTCGGTGATGCTCGTGAAACGGTCGTGAAGGTCGCGATAGCGGCCGTCGGAAAGCACCGTCAGGCTGTGCACCATTTTGTAGACGTTCACCGTCAGCGCCGTCAGCTCGCCGCGCACGAAGGCCATGCCGAATGGCTTGCCTGATTGGAGCATGTTTTCGGCCGACGACATCAGCTCGAGCGCGTTGTTGTTGGCCGTGAGCAGGGCGCGAAAGTTGCGGAACTGCTCCAGGAAGGCCGACTGAATTTCTTCGGCACCAAGCCGGGGGCGCGACTGAAACAGTTTGGCAAGGAACTTGAACATGAAAAGGCCCACCCCCTCCCGTCCTCCCCCTCGCGGGGGAGGTGACTGTTGCTCGCTGCGCTCGTCTGTTACGGGGCGCTCCCGTTCGAGTTTTTGTGCGTGTTGCGCCTGGCGGCGCGTGCCGCTTTTCCTTGGGACGGCCCAGCGGAAAAGCTGCTGTAATTCACGCCAACGCAATGCTCCACTCAGTGTTCCAGCTTGAGTCCCCAGCCTTCAAACATGAAGAGGATAGCGTAGCCATACCAGATCGTGTAAACCACATAACCCACCAGGGATGCCAGAACCACCCAGAGCATGTTGCTCATGGGAATCGCCTTGATCCCGAAATAGTTATACGCGGGCTCGACGCCCTTGGTCTGCACATCGCGCACGGTCTTGCTCTCGGCGAATTTGCTCTGCTTGTCCAGTTCCTTGCCCATCGTGGAGAGGGCGCGGTGCCAGTCATACAGCGCACGCTTGGGCTCGACCCCGTACTTATCCGTCAGCTTGGCGCCCTCGTTGTTGAACATGAGGTCGGCATCGGCCAGCGCCCCACTGAGCAGTTGGCCCATGTCGCCGGTTACGGTCAGCTGCCCCCCCTCGGCAACCACGCTGGCGCCGGCCGCCGTGAACAACTTGTTCATCCGCTCGGTTTGACCGTCGTCCGCCGCCTTGATGCTCAGCGTAACGTCCTTGCCCTCATGCTGCTTGGCCTTTTCGGCCAGATCGGGAATGTAATAGGCCGAGTTCTTGGAGATGGAGTTGAAGACGCCGTCCAGATAGTCGATGGTGTTCTTGCCACCTTCGAGCACGGGGCTGAAGATCGCGAACAGGACGATGAAAAAGCCCGTCAGGAGCGCGAGTCCAATACCGAATTCTCTTTTGTCGTGAATCATGATCAGTCCTCCCGCTTGAGTGTTTTGATGTTGGCAAAGAAGGTCCAGAACACCCAGACCGTGAAACTGCCGAGGGCAATGAAGAAGATGCCGATGCCGATATTCTCGACAAGTTTTCCGGTCTCCTCGGTCATCGGGATGTAACCCATGCTGGCGAGCTTGCTCGGCAGGGCGAAAATCCGGTTGACGAAGGCGGACATCACCGCCAGGGCGAAGAAGCCGCGGATGGTTACACCGGAAACCACCTTGGTGACCAGGGTGCCGATCTGGATGCCGAACAAGGAGCCCAGCAGCATGCCCATCGCCAGGGTGTAGAAAATGAAGCCGTAGATGGCGTATTGGCCGATGCCGGCGTAACCCGCGGTGAATACGATTTGCAGAATGTCCGTGCCCACCGTCGTGGACGCGGAAACGCCGAGCACATAGACGAAGATCGGGAAGGTGAGAAAGCCGCCGCCCACGCCCATGATGGCGGCGGCGATGCCGACGATGAAGCCGCTGACGACCAGAAAGTACGCGGAAACCTTGCGGCCGCCCGGCACCACGCCTTCGTCGAAGTGGATCATCGGCGGCAGATTGACGGACTGCACCTTGCGCGCCAGGCCGGTCATGTCGTCAACCACCACAGCTTTCTTGGGCGCTCCGGTTGACTTGGACGATTGGGTTGGTTTGGCCGGCTTGGCGGGCGCGGCAGCGGCCTTGCGCATCCGGAAATAATCGGTCATGCCGTAGAAGCCGAGGAAACCCAGCAGGAAGACGTAGATCGTCGTGATGAAGGCGTCGGAAAGCACCGGGTTCATCTCGTAAAGCGTACGGTTGATGTAGCCCCCCAGCGTGGCGCCGGCGATGGAGCCAATCAGGAAGGTGACCGCCAGCGAGACCGAAATATTGCCGAGCTTGCGATGCAGCACGCTGCCCATGATGGCCTTGGCGAAGATGTGGAAGAGATCGGT
>DDXB01000006.1:0-18178 GCA_002347405.1 Rhodocyclaceae bacterium UBA2271
TGCCCTCGTGAAATATCCGGGCTAATAGTGCTTTTTCGATGCCATCCTGCTTCAGCGTGCGCATACCCTGGCTCACGGCAATGCGTTGATATTCAGCGGCAGTCGATTGATGTGAAATAAGCTCGCGTATCTGCGGCGTCACTTCCATCAGTTCAAACAAGGCGAACCGTCCCTTGTATCCCTCTCCAGCGCATTGGCGGCAACCCTTCGGCTGCCACATGCTCAAGGGTTCTCCTTTGAGCATGCGCTCCTGCCAGCCACGGATAATGCGCTCCTTTTCGGCCAGCGTCGGCGCGCGCTGGTGCGCCGAATAATAGTATTCAGCAGCAAGCTCATCCTTTTCGGCGGGCGTCATAGGCCGTTTCTGGGCACAACGCGGACACAAACTGCGTGCCAGTCGCTGCGCCAGAACACAAACCAAAGCATCCGCGAGATTGAATGGGTCGATCTCGAGGTCAAGCAGGCGCGCGGCGGTCTCGGACGCCGAATTGGTGTGCAGGGTCGACAGCACCAGATGGCCGGTCATGGACGCCTCCAGGGCAATCTTTGCCGTTTCCAGATCCCGCATCTCGCCGATCATGATGATGTCCGGATCGGCGCGCAGAAAGGCGCGCAAGGCCGTCGCGAATGTCCAGCCGATCTTGGCATTCATCTGCACCTGGCTGATGTTTTTCTGGACGATTTCGATGGGATCCTCGGCCGTCCAGATTTTTCGTTCCGGGGTGTTCAATTCGCGCAACACGGAATGCAGGGTGGAAGTCTTGCCGCTACCAGTCGGCCCGCACACCAGAATCAGCCCATAGGTCTTCACGATGAGACGCTTGAATACGCCCAGATCCCGCTCACACATCTTGATCTGATCCACAGGTAGCGGATCACCGGCATGCAGCAGCCTGATGGTGATGTTTTCGATACCCCGCACCGTCGGGATGGTGGCCACGCGCAGATCAAGCCGCACCTGCCCGGGTCGATTGAAGGATATCTTGCCGTCCTGGGGCAGACGACGTTCCGCTATGTTCAGGCTGGACATGATCTTGATGCGGGAAACGACCGCCCGGTGATAGTTCGCCGAGTATTGAGAGTAGCTCTCCATCCGGCCATCTCGACGAAACCTGATATGTGCCTGTGGATCATTGGCAAAGCACTCCAGATGGATGTCTGAAGCCCTCACTTCCGCCGCATCAGAAATAATCTTATTGACCAGTCCGACCACGGTGGCATCGTCCTGGGATATGCCATTTCCCTCATCCAGCTCCTGCTCCTCGCTGAGCGTCAGCGTTCCGGCGGAATCGGCCAGCGCCTTCCTTGCCAGCGAGCGAAACTCCTGGTCACCCTGCTGCACCGACTGCACCTGCCCGTATTCGGCAAGTTGATGAGTAATCTGTCCGGCCGGGGCCATCACCAGCTCGATTTTCAGCTTGGTCATGAAGCCGAAGTACTCGCGCTGCTCAAAATTGAAGGGATTGTCGACGGCGAGGAACATCACCCCGTCAAGCACCGCAATCGGAACGACACGCACCTTGCGTGCCTCGTCGATCGGGATCAACCGCATGATGTCATGTGAAATCTGGAAGCGCCGCAGATTCACCATGAGAACGCCGTATTGCAGGCAGAGCGCCCGCGTCACCAGTTCATCGGTGACCACGCCCATCAACAACAGCACCTTGCCGATCGGCTCGCGCTTTCTACCCTTTACTGCCTGAATCTTGATGGCGGTCTGAATATCCTTGTCAGCCAGAATGACATATTGCTGCAGGATTTCCATCAGCGGCCGCGTGTCACGTTGCGGTGAGCGCTCACCCTGGCTGCGCAGCGTCATGATGCGCTGCAACTCTTCCAGGCTCTCGACCTTCGGCCACTCGGCTTTCTGCTCGATTATCGATGCCGGCCTATCGCTTATCTTTGCCGCCAGTTCGTCCTGCCTGCCAAGTTGCTCTTTCAGCGGAAGCGTAGCGGTCTTGACGTCCCGCCGACTCTCGGCAGAACCATTATCCGCATCCCTGGCCAAGGCGCGGCGGCGTTCGGCGTCGGCACGCGCCACTTCGGACAGCACCGTTGAAAACGGATCACTGGTTTCTGACGCGCGCTGGGGGTATTGATTGTCGTGTAGTTCCTTCAGGGAAAACAACTCGCACACCACACCGAAAGAAAACCCGCGTCGGTCGGGACGTCCGGAGAGCATCAATTCATCAAGAACGGCTACGCACTCTGCGGTTCCCCAGAGGGCATCAAGCTTGTGGGCAATGCGCGGGTGGCGAACTGCCAGACCATGGGGAAACCGATCCAGTTCCTCGGCAAAGGCCTGGGCAAGCTTGGGGTACTCGCTGACCATGTCCGCATGTTCCATTTCACTCTCTCCCTTTGACAACCCGTCCGCCCCTTTCTGAACTTCCTCAGACTAACATGGCACCACTAATCAAGGGCCAGCGCCAGCGCCAGCGGCACGAACAACAACGCACCCAGATTGCCGAGCATCACGATCGAAGCCACCTTGGCCGGTTCCTGCTGATAGCGTTCGGCAAACACATAATTAAGCACGGCGGGCGGCAATGCACCAAACACCAGCAACATGGCGGCAGTATGCGCATCCAGGTCGAGGGCATGGGCCAGCCCCCACGCCAGCGCCATCCCCATCAACGGACAGGCAATCGCACCGATCAAACCGACGCGCAAGTCGGAGAACCGCGACACCGCCATCCGCACGCCCAGCGCAAACAGCAGCAACGGGATCGCCACTTCACCGAGCAGTTTGATGGCCATATATAACGGCGGCCAGACTTCGATGTTGAGCCAGCCCAGCGCCAGGGCAGCCAGCGCGGCAAAGATGACCGGCACGCGCCAGAGGTTCCACACCCTGGCGCGATGATCGAGCATCCAGGTGCCGAGGACGTAATGCAGTGTGTTCTCGGCAAAAAACAGCACCACGGCAGCCGGCAGGGCATCCGGGCCGAAGGCCAGCACCATCAGTGGCAGGCCCATGTTGCCGGCATTGACGAACATCATCGGCGGCACCAGGGTTTTCGGCTGTTCGCCGAGTACCCGGGCCAGTCCCCAGGCGATCAATCCCGAGCCGAACATCACGCCCAGCGCGCCCAGCGCCAGCCGGTCGTAGGCAGCCAGATCGAAGCTCTTCGTCGCCAGCGCGGCAAACACCAGGGCCGGCACGAAAACATCCATGTTGAGCTGATTGGCGAACGTCATGTCGAGTCCGCCGCGCGACTGCCGATAGCGGGCGTACAGCCAGCCCACCGCAATGATGGCGAAGATGGGGAAGACGATGGCGAAAATGCGTAATAGCACTAGGCTCCCACTCCCCGACCCCCGCCCGGGCGGGGGTGACTGAGGTTCGCCGCTCTGCGGCTCCGCTTCGCTGGCTGCGCCATGCTTGAGACGGCTCGGCGCATGGCTAGAGCACGTAGCGTGACAGATCCTCACGTTGCGCCAGTTCGGCAAGGCGCTCATCGACGTAGGCGGCATTCACCGTCAGCGCTACTTCCGATGTTGATGTGCCAGCAAAGAACGAAACATCCTCGAGTAGTTTTTCCATCACCGTATAAAGCCGACGCGCGCCGATGTTTTCGGTTTTCTCATTCACTTCGAAGGCAATTTGCGCCAGCCGCCGGATGCCATCGGCCGCGAACTCCACCGTCACGTTTTCGGTCGCCAGCAACGCCGCATATTGGCGGGTGAGGCAGGCGTCGGTCTGGGTAAGGATGCTCTCGAAGTCGTCGATCGAGAGTGAATCCAGCTCGACGCGGATCGGGAAACGCCCCTGCAATTCGGGAATCAGGTCGGACGGCTTGGCGAAATGAAATGCCCCGCTGGCGATGAACAGGATGTGATCGGTATTGATGATGCCGAACTTGGTGGTCACCGTCGTGCCCTCGACCAGCGGCAACAGGTCGCGCTGCACGCCCTGGCGGGAGACATCGGCCCCTTGCGTTTCGCTGCGCGAGGCGATCTTGTCCATCTCGTCGAGAAAGACAATGCCGTTCTGCTCGACGTTCTTCATCGCGGTTGCTTTTATTTCTTCATCGTTGATGAGCCGCGCCGCCTCCTCGTCGGTCAGCGCCTTGAGGGCATCGGCGATGCGCATGCGGCGCGTCTTCTTCTTGCCGCCGCCCATGTTCTGGAACATGCCCTGAATCTGCTGGGTCAATTCTTCCATGCCCGGCGGGGCAAAGATCTCCATGCTGGCCGACGGCGCGCTGACCTCGATGTCGATCTCCTTGTCGTCGAGCTCGCCCTCGCGCAGCTTCTTGCGGAACTTCTGGCGCGTCGTCGATTCCTCCGGCGCCGTCTCACCAGTCCCACGGGGATTTCCTTCGGTCACGCCGACTCTTGCTGGCGGCAATAACACATCGAGAATGCGATCTTCCGCGGCATCGAGCGCACGGTCGCGCACCAGCCGCATCGCATTCACCCGTTCATCCTTCACCGCCGTCTCGGCGAGGTCGCGAATGATGCTGTCAACATCGCGGCCAACATAGCCAACCTCGGTGAACTTGGTCGCCTCGACCTTGATGAACGGCGCATTGGCCAGGCGCGCCAGGCGGCGGGCGATCTCGGTCTTGCCAACCCCTGTCGGGCCGATCATCAGGATGTTCTTGGGTGTGATCTCGGAGCGCAGCGGTTCGGCCACCTGGGCGCGCCGCCAGCGGTTGCGCAGGGCAATGGCCACTGCGCGCTTGGCGCGCGCCTGGCCGACGATATTCTTGTCGAGTTCCGAGACAATCTCGGCCGGGGTCATCTGACTAGTAATTTGGGTCATGGCAATCCAGCAAGCGGAGGAAGAAAACTAGTCCAGCGTCTCGATGACGTGATTCTGGTTAGTGTAGATGCACAGGTCGCCGGCGATCGACAGGGCCTTTTTCACGATCTCCGCCGGTACCAGACTGGTGTTTTCCAGCAGCGCCTGCGCGGCCGCCTGCGCGTAAGGCCCGCCGCTGCCGATGGCGACAATGCCCAGTTCGGGTTCCAGCACATCCCCGTTGCCGGTGATCACCAGCGAATTATCGCGATCGGCCACCGCCAGCATCGCTTCCAGCCGCCGCAACATGCGGTCGGTGCGCCAGTCCTTCGCCAACTCGACGGCGGAACGCAAAAGATTGCCCTGGTGTTTTTCCAGCTTGGCCTCGAAGCGCTCGAACAAGGTAAAAGCATCGGCCGTGCCGCCGGCAAAGCCGGCGAGGATCCGCTCGTTGTAAAGACGGCGCACCTTGCGCGCCCCGGCCTTGATGACGATATTGCCCAGCGTGACCTGGCCGTCGCCGCCGAGCGCAACGACATTGCCGCGCCGCACGGAGAGGATGGTGGTGCCGTGATATTGCTCCATGACTTTCTTCCAAGAATGGGAGCGGCGATTCTACCTTGCGTCAGTCATTCGAAAGTCGGCGCTGGCGGGACGGCGTCAGCCGGCACGCCGCCAACAGGGGGACGGCGCCAGCCGGCACGCCGCCAACAGGGGGGCGGCGTCAGCCGGTCTGCCGCGCGATACATCGACGGCGCTGCACGGGCATCAACGGCGCAGCAGCACCAGGCCGCCCGCGGCCAACAGCACCAGGCTGCACACGACGGCAGCGCCTGCCGGCAAATCCGCCGCCAGCGAAGCGAGCAAGCCGCTGCCGTAGCCCAGCGCACCCACGCCATACGCCCAGCGATAACGGCGTGCGCCATGCAGCGCATGTGTCGCCACCGCCGGGGCGATCAGGCTGGCGAACACCAGCAGCACGCCGACCAGTTGCACTGAAATGGTCACGGCGACCGCGAACAGCGCATAGAACGCAAAACTGCCGCCGTTGTTTTGGCGCCTCAGTAACGTCCAACCCGCCAGCACACCGGCGGACAGCAGCGCAGTGACGGCAAGCTGTTCCCGGTTCACCCAGAGAATCTGGCCGGCGAGCAGGTCGCGCAGGTGCTCGCCGCCGTGGGGGTTGCCGGACAGGAGCAGGATGCCCGCGGCAGCGGCGAGCACGAACAGCAAGCCGATCAAGGCCTCCTGGATCTCCGGCCAGCGGCGCTCGCACGCGGTGAGCAGGGCGGCGGCAAGCAGCGCGGCGGCACCCGCGGCAAGCTGCGCGCCGAGGCCGCCCCAGGCCGCGTCGAGATGCAGCAAACCGGCGGCGATCACCCCCAGCGCGGCAACCTGCGCCACCGCCAGATCGATGAAGATGATGCCGCGCTTGAGCACCGCAATGCCCAGCGGAACATGGGTGGCGAGCACCAGCAGACCGGCGGCGAAGGGGGCCGCGAGCAGGCCGGGGTCGAGCGCTTCAGGAGTCATGCGGACGTCATTCGAGCGATTTCAACAAGCGCTGCTTGGTGGTTTCGAACAAGGCTGTCAAATCGTCCGCCGCCGGCGCGCCGACGGTAAAGGGCAGCACCACCGCCGGCACCTTGGCTTCCTTCGCGAACCACTCGGCCGGCCGCGCCGAGTTGTAAGCAGCGCGGATCACCATGCGCGGACGGCTCGCCGCCGCCTGGTCGCGCACACGAGCTAGCTGCGCCACCGATGGCTCGATGCCAGGCTTCGGTTCCAGTGTGGCGACTTCGCGCAGGCCGAGCCAGTCATAGAGATAGGCCCAGGCCTTGTGCTGCGAGACCACGGCAATGCCTTTGAGCGGCGCGGCCTGCGCTTCCCAGCGTCTGATCTGCCCCCGCCAGCGCTCGGCGAAGGCGGCGTAGCCGTTGCGGTAGGCATCCGCATTGGCCGGATCGACCAGCGCCATCCTTGCCGCCAAGGCCTCGCCGATCACCAGGAAGTTGCGCGGATCGGTCTGGATGTGGGGGTTGCCGTCGGCATGCACGTCGCCCCCGGCGCGGTCCAGCTTACCCGGCACGTCCAGCATGCGCACGAAGGCCGCCGCCTCGAAGTAGCCGGGCTGCCCAGTCTGGATGCGCGGGTTGCCCGACTCACGCAACACCACCGGCAGCCAGCCCACTTCCAGCTCGGCACCGGTCGCCAGCAGCAGGTCGGCGTTGCGCGCGCGGGCAATCAGCGAGGGCCGCGCATCGATGCGATGCGGGTCTTGCAGCGCGGTGGTGGCGGCTGTCGCTTTGACCTTGTCGCCGCCGATCTCCTGCGCCAGCGCGGCCCATTCGGGCACCGTGCTGAAGATGTTGAGCGCCGCCTGCGCCGGAAGCGCGAAGGCAAAAAGCAGCAGTGTCAGTATCCGCATCGCCGCCGCCTCAGAACTTGTGCGCGCCGTGGGCGCCCAGGCTCATGATGTACTGCAACGTCACCTGGTTGTCGGTCACGCCCATCATCGCCCGGTCACGTGCGTACTGCAGGCGCAGGCGCGAGAACTCGGAGTTGCTCCAGTCCAGCATCACGCTGTCCTTGCGCGGCTTGAAGTCGGCGAAGTAGTGGTTGCCAGCGTCGAGCAGGTTGAACACCATGGCATCGAAGGACTTGCTGCCCTTGCCCAGCCAGTCGTGGCGGTAACCGACGCGCCATTTCGGCATGAACTGGTAGACGGCCGAGGCGTAGCCGCCGGTCTGACGCGTCAGCAGGTCGCCCAGCGCGACGCCGCCGGTACAGGTGGTGGCGTTGGCCGGGTCGGCGTCATCGCAGCGCCAGGTGCCCTGCTCGGTACGGCGGAAAACCTCGGTCTGCAGCTTCAGGCTGCGGTCCGACGCATTGCCGTTCGGCGCCCACTTCCAGACAAAGTCGGCGATGGCGGTACGGCTCTTGCCGCTGAAAAAGCTCTCCGCCTCGACCCCGCCGGTATCCTCGAAATGCGCCGCGCGGTCGGCGGCGCTGGTATTCAGGAAAGACAAGCCCGCCTGCCACGCGTTCGACGCACCGACGTCGCCGCCGGTCTTGGCGAAGAGCGCGCCGGCGCCGGAACCGTTCTTGTTGCGGTCGGTGCCGGGAAAGTTGGCGCCACGGCCGAACTCGGCGCCGAACTGCAGCATGAAGGGCGTCGGCGCCAGCCATTTCACCTGCACGCCGTCCTGCCGGTAGCCCTCGGCGCCAAACAGCACCTTCTGCATCAGCGTGGCGTCAGCGAAGTCCCACTCGTGCGGATGCCGGGCGTTTTCATAGCCGATGTTGGAAGCGAAACGGCCGGCGCGCACGCTGAGTCCGTTGCCCAGGCCCAGGGTCGACACGCTGGCTTCCTCGACCTCCACTTCGCCAGCGCCGGTCACGGCGAAGCGGGCGACACCGCGGAAGCCGGGGTCGATGTTGGCGGCGAACATCAGCTCGGAGTGCTGCAGCGAGGCGCCGCGCTTCTCTGCGCCGTGGTCGTGGCCGGCAGGCCAGTAGCCCGAGACCATCCGCTCGGGTACATCCTGCATGCGCTTGGCCTGCCCTTGCAGGACAAGGCCGATCTCGGGATTGAAGGCGCTGGCCTTGCCGTCACCGGCACGGGCAGTCTGGGTCGCTGCCCGGGTTGCAGCCTGTTCGGCGGCGGCCTTGGCCTGGGTCGAGGTGGACTCGGCCTGCACCAGGCGGTTTTCCAGCGCGGCGATACGCTGTTCGTAGGCTTGTTTCATCTGCGCGATTTCGGCGCGCAGGGCTTGCAGGTCGGTATCCGCGGCGGCGGGGAAACTGGCAAGCACGCCGGAGGCGGCCAGCACAATCAAGGATGGACGAATCATGGAATAACTCCAAAGCAGAAAGCAGAATAAGCAAGCGGGCACCGTTCGTCTGACGGCGCGCGACCAGGACAATCAGCTTTGGAGTACGGGCGGAGCGCGGCTCCGGAAAGCCAGATGCAGCGCAAAAGTCGGCGCTGGCAGGACGGCACGGCGCACGGTGCGGGTGGCTGCCGGCAAACCGGGTGGCGCGGGATCCGGCGTCGGGACTGCCCCCTGCATGCCGGCCAGCATCAGACATTCGGCGCAAGCCTCGTCATGGTCGGCAAAGGCCTCGTCGATGCCATGCGTCGCCAGGGCAAGTTGCGCCCAGAGCAGGGCGAGCGCAAGCAGGAGCACTCGGGCGAACCGTTTCATGCCGAAGCCTTCGCGCACTGCGCGCAGGTGCCGCGCACATCGAATTCAACTTCAGAGAGCCGGAAGCCACGTGGCAGCTTCGGCGGTGGCGGTGGCGGCGCCTTGAGGCAGAACATCCCGCCGCAACCGGTGCAGCGAAAATGCACATGATCTCCATGCCGCCGCCGGGCGCCCGGCGCCGAAAAGCGGAACACGCCGCGCGGATCGACCGCCTTGAGCGCCAGGCCGGCGGCCACCAGCGAATCCAGCACGCGGTAGAGCGTCACCCGGTCGACATCGGGCAGCAAGGCTTCGATTTCGGCATGACTCATGGGCTGTGTCGCGGCCAGCAGCGCAGCGCAGACCCGCACGCGCCAAGGCGTGACCTTGAGACCGGCCGCATGCAGCAGGGTGGTGATGTCGCTCATGGCGGCATGATGCCGCAAGCCGGCCACGGATGCAACATTGTTGCATTTGCCTGACAAGCGATTACAATCCCGCCGTGACCTCTCTGCCCCTGATCGTTCAAATCACCCTCGCCTGCCTGCTCGGCGGCCTGCTCTCTGTCGCCGCCGCCGCGCTGGTGATGTTCGGCCTGCCGAAGAAGTGGCTGGGGCTGACGGTCAGTTTTTCCACCGGCCTGCTGCTGGCGACGGCCACCTTGCATCTGCTGCCCGAAGCGCTGGAATCCGGGCTGACCCCGCACGAAGTCTTTCCGCTCTTGCTGGCCGGCATCCTCGGGTTTTTCGCCCTGGAGAAGTTCGCTCTCTGGCGGCACACCCACGCCGGGGCCGGTGAAATCGACGCGCATTGCGGCGACCAGCACTGCGACGACCACACCCACAGCCATCATCATTTGTCCGACCCGCGCGGCGAAACCCTGCTGATCCTGATCGGCGACGGTTTTCACAATTTCACCGACGGCTTGCTCATTGCGGCGGCCTTCCTCGCCGACCCGCTGCTCGGCTGGGCCACCACGCTGGCCATCATTGCCCACGAAGTGCCGCAGGAGGCCGGGGATTTCGCCATCCTGCTCGCGGCGGGCTGGACGCGCAGCCGGGCGCTCTTCTGGAACGGGATGTCAAGCCTGACGGCCATTGCGGGCGGCATTGCCGGATATCTGGCGCTGGAGCGCGCCCAGAACTGGATACCGATCATCATCACCATCGCGGCAGCGAGTTTTTTGTATATTGCCATCGCCGACCTGATGCCACGCCTGAAACGTGAAACCAAATCCGTCGGCTGGCACGGCCTGCTGCTGGCCGCCGGCATCGCCGTGGTGGTTTTTGGCCGTACCCATGTCCATTGATTCCCGGAGTTTTCCATGAAGCCACATAGCCTGCTGCTCACTGCCCTGCTGCTTTTCCTCCCGGCTGCCCATGCCCAACACAAGCATGGCGAGGGTCGGCTCGATATTTCCATCGACAAGGACTTGATCACCTTGAACCTTGAACTGCCGCTCGATGCCGCCGTTGGTTTCGAGCGCGCACCGAAGAACGACAAGGAGAAGGCTGCATTGGCGGCGACCGGCCAAACATTGAACGACGCCGCCGCGCTGTTCGTGCCAAGTCCTGCCGCCAACTGCGCAGCTCAGTCGGTCAAGGTCGAAATGCCGCAATTCTCTGGCAACGCACATGCCGACATTGACGCCAGTTATGTTTTCCGCTGCGCCAATCCGGCCGCTCTGAAAGGCATCGAAACCACGCTCTTCAAGCATTTCAAGCGGCTGTATCGGCTCGAAGTGCAGCGCGTCGGCCCCACCGGTCAGGGCGCGGCCAGGCTCACCCCGAAGCAGCCTGTCCTGAACTGGTAAAAAATGGCCCACCCCGAAAACCTCGCTTCGCTCGATTCTGTGCGGAAAAGCCGCATCCCGCTTCGCGGGACCAGCCTTCGGCTGTCCTGCGGCCTGCGGCCTTGTCCCCTCAAGGGGCCAAGAAACACTTGGGGCGGCCCGGCGTGTTTCTTGACGGACGCATGACTGCGCTTTCCATCGTCAATCTGGTCTATCGCTGGCCGCGCCAGCAGGCCGTCTGCCTTGATATTCCGCGCTTTGACATCGCCGCCGGCGAGCATGTCTTCCTGCATGGGCCGAGCGGCGGCGGCAAAAGCACGCTGCTCGGCCTGCTGGGCGGCGTCGCCGTGCCGGAGCGCGGCAGCATCGAACTGCTCGGCAGCGACATCACGCGGCTCTCCGGCCACTCACGCGACCGCTTTCGCGCCGACCACATCGGCTTCATCTTCCAGCAGTTCAACCTGCTGCCCTGGCTGTCCGCGCTCGACAACGTGCTGCTACCCTGCACTTTCTCGGCGCGACGACTGACCCGCGCAGGCACTGCGCGCGAAGCTGCCACGCGACTGCTCACCCACCTCGACCTCGCCGCTGATGCCTGGCACAAGCCGGCCGGCGAGCTTTCCGTCGGCCAGCAACAGCGCGTCGCGGCGGCGCGCGCCCTGATCGGCCGGCCGGAAATCCTCATCGCCGACGAGCCGACCTCGGCGCTGGACGCCCCGCGCCAGCAGATTTTCATCGACCTGTTGCTTGCCGAGGCGAAAGCAGAAGGTGCGGCGCTGCTCTTTGTCAGCCATGACGAACGCCTGGCCGCGCATTTCGACCGCAAGATCGCGCTTTGCGACATCAACCGCGCCGGGACTATCGAACCATGAGGGCGATACTGACACTCGCCGTGAAAAGTGCCTGGGCGCGCCGGCTGACGCTCGGCGTCACACTGTGCGCCATCGCGCTGGCCAGCGCGCTGCTCTTCGCCGTCGAGCGGGTGCGCCATGATGCGCGGCAGAGCTTCACGCAGGCGGTGTCGGGCGTCGATCTGGTGGTGGGAGCCCGGAGCGGCAGCGTGCAACTGATGCTGTATGCCGTGTTCCGCGCGGGCAGCGCCACCCATAACATCCGCTGGGAGAGCTTCGAGGCCATCGCCACGCACCCGGCGGTAGATTGGGCCGTGCCGCTTGTCCTTGGCGATTCGCATCGCGGCTTTGCCGTGCTGGGCACCACGCCGGATTACTTTCGCCACTTCCGTTACAGCGACCAACGGGCGCTGGGCTTCGCTGCCGGCCAGGCATTCGCCGACGTTTTCGAAACCGTGCTGGGCAGCGCGGTTGCCGCCGAACTGCGGCTGGAGGTCGGCGACCGCATCACGCTGACGCATGGCATGGCCGAGGCGGGGCCGGGGCACGACGACAAACCCTTCACGGTCGTCGGCATCCTCGCTCCCACCGGTACGCCGGTCGACCGCAGCGTCCATGTGAACCTGGAATCGATCAGCGCGATCCATCTCGACTGGGTCGCCGGCGCGCCGCTGCCGGGCCTGGCGATACCCGCCGAATTCGTGAAAAAGTTCGATCTGCAACCCAAGGAAATCACCGCCTTCCTGGTCGGCCTGAAAAACCGCGCCGACGTGTTCCGCCTGCAACGCCACATCAACGGCTATCGCGGCGAGCCGCTCATGGCCGTGATGCCCGGCGTGGCGCTGGACGAGCTGTGGCAGACGCTCGGCATGATCGAGCAAACGCTCCTGGCGATGTCGGCGCTGGTGGTGGTGATTGGCCTGGCCGGCCTCTTGGCGACAATGCTCGCCAGCCTCAACGAACGGCGCCGCGAGCTGGCCATCCTGCGCGCGCTCGGCGCCAGCCCGCGCGAGCTGTTTCTGCTGCTCACCGCCGAAGGCTTGCTGGTCACCACGCTCGGCGTGGCGTTTGGCCTGGGGTTGCTGGCCGTCGGCACGTTCTTTTTCGCGCCGCTCCTGCAGGCGCATTTCGGCATCATCTTGCAATGGCGGCTGTTTGCGCCCAACGAATGGCTGTTGCTGGCCGCCATCCTCGCCACCGGCCTCGTCGCCAGCCTGATCCCCGGCTGGCGCGCCTGGCGCATGTCGCTGGCCGATGGACTCACCCCGCGGAACTGAAATGAACAAACTACTCTTTGCCCTGCTCGCCGTTATTTGCCTCGGCCAGCCAGTCCACGCCGCCGACCCCTATCCAGAAATCAAGTGGGAAGCGCTGGTGCCCAAGGGTTGGGACCCGACGCGCGACCTCAAGAACCTCAATCTGGGCACGCTGCAGGATTCCGACCCGCGCGCCATCGAAGCGCTCGAAAAACTCAAGGCGCTGTGGGACAACGCACCCGCCGAGCCCGCGCACCATGGCAAGAAAATCCGCCTCGCCGGCTATGTCCTGCCGCTCGAACGCGACAAGGAAGGCAAGGTCACCGAATTCCTCCTCGTGCCCTACTACGGCGCCTGCATCCACACCCCGCCACCGCCCGCCAACCAGATCATCCACGCCAGGTCGGCAAAACCCCTGGCAGGCGTGAAAATGATGGAAGCCCTCTGGGTATATGGCACGCTCACCGTGCAGCGCGGCGAAACCACCTGGGGCGTCGCCGGTTACCGACTGACGGTCGAAAAAATCACGCCCTACGAGATTCCGCCGGGCAAAAGATAAACGTCGCGCCGTACCCGCTGCGGGGCATTTCATCCCGCCAGCGCCGACTTTTGGCGCGTCGGCGGGACGTCAAAACCAACCGCCAGCGCCGGCTATTGCGCAGGGTTTGCCGGGCGCACCAAAAGAACAGGCCCCGGCACAATCTTGCCGGGGCCTGTGGGTGACGCATGGCGCGCCAGAATCTCCAGCACACCATTCGGCCCTCGTAAGACCTTGCAGCGACGGAGTCCCGCAAGGGCAACCACACCAAAGCCAGACCATCTCAGAGAAACCTGCTCGGGTACATCGCCTCTCTAATGCAATAAACAGGCCAATGTTTTCATATGGCTGTTTATCTTGAATAAATGATAGGTGTCGTCGTCCTTGAGGCGGGATAAATGTAAATTTTCCCGACATTTCAACTGCAACAGCGGTGACTCTTCATCTGCAAATCTATCCAGATCGCCGGGCTACGTTGGCGAGAAAGGCGAAAAAACCGTCATATCTAACCTCAACACAACACATGTCGAATATTTTTACATCCTCCTCGACAGAAAAATGTTCCGCGAATTTTTTCCAAATAAAATCAAAGCTATTTTAATCTGGCATCAAATATGCATTATCCCGTTGGCAGTGTCTTTTTCAGCTAACCGGTCCGCTCCTGCCTGTACTTTGAGGTACGACAGAAGTGGACATCAGACGGGAGAACAAGAAATGAAATTACATGCACAGATAGCGGCCGTACTTTTTGCCGCGGTGATATTTCCGGCCCATGCGGCCTTGCAAGTTTTTCCGCAGTCGGCATTGACACCAACAACCCAGTTGTACACCACTACCATCGGCGGCGGGATCGGCGACATTGTCGTGATGACCGGTGGCGGTAACGCTGCTGGTGTTGGCGTACTTTCCGGCCGCAACGACGATGGCTACAGAGGCCCGATCGACTTCAACTTCACGACGCCATTCTCGTTCTTTGGCAATAGCTACTCCAGCTTCTATGCCAACAACAACGGCAACATCAGTTTTACCGCCGGCAATTCAAGTTTTATCCCCACCGGACCGATCGGTGCGACCATACCGACGATCTCGGTCTGGTTCGGCGATGTGGATACACGTGGTGACTTGAGTGGCGTATTGCATTTGCGCCAGGACATCGCCAACCAGACGATTCTGACTTGGGACAATGTTGGCTCTTACAATTCACGCGATACCGCACTGAACACATTCCAAATGGTCGTGCGTGGTTCCGATTACGCCATACCGGTCGGTCAGGGTGCAATCGGCTTCTTCTGGCTCGCCATGCCTTGGGAAGTCACGCAAACGAGCACAACCGCGGCAGTCGGTTTTGGCGATGGCGCCGGCAACGGTGTGGTGCTGCAAGGTTCGAATGAATCGGGGCTGAACCGGGTGGTTGCCTTCCATCAGACTTGGTTCAACATCGACCTGACCCCCGTGTGCGGCGTTCCCGGTGCTCCGGACTGCGCAGTTCCCGAACCCGGCTCGCTGGCCTTGTTCGCTGTGGGGCTCTTGGGTCTGGCGTTACGGCGCAAGTGGGCAGCCTGATCAAGTCGCTCACACGCATCATGATGAAGAAACCCCGCTACGGCGGGGTTTCGCGCTTCTGGAGAGCAAACTCTGGCTGGCATCGCCAGAAAGTCGGCGTGACCGAAGGAAATCCCCGTGGGGCTGGTGGGATGAAATGCCCCGCATGGGGCACGGCGTTGCCGGATCGCCGCCACAACGGGGACGGCGTTCAATCCACCTGCAGCAGCAAGCCCTTGAGATATTCGCCTTCGGGAAAGGCCAGGTCGACCGGATGGTCGGCGCTGCCTTGCAGTCGCTTGACGATGCGCGCGCTCATTTGCGTCGATTGGCCGGCATCGCAGGCGGCAGCGGCGATGATTTTCTGGAAGAGATCCAGACCGACGCCGCCGGAGCAGGAATAGGTCATCAGCAGGCCGCCCGGTGACAGCAGCTTGAAACCATGCAGGTTGATGTCCTTGTAGGCGCGGCTGGCGCGCTCGGCGTGGCTTGCCGAGGGGGCGAACTTGGGCGGGTCGAGGATGATGAGATCGAAAGTCTCGCCGGCGGCCTTCAGTCGGCGCAACTCGTCAAAGACATTGGCGCAGCGCCACTCTGCATGAGCGGCAGGCAACTGCGGATTCAGCGCCAGGTTCGCCGCCGCCCGTTGCAAAGCCGGTTGCGAGCTGTCGATGGACAGCACGCTCGCCGCGCCACCGGCCAGCGCCTGCAGCGAAAAGCCGCCGGTGTAGCAAAAACAATTGAGCACGCGTCGCCCTGCGGAAAGCCCGGCCAGCAAACGGCGATTTTCGCGCTGGTCGAGATAAAAGCCGGTCTTGTGACCAGTGACGATGTCCACGGCCAGGGTCACGCCATGTTCTTCGATTACTATTGGCACCCCCTCTTCCTCTGTCTCATTTGCCAACTGCGCCCCGCCAGGGGGGAGGGAGGTCGGGGAAATCCAGCCGGTTGTCGGTTCCAGCCCTTCCAGGCCTCGCACTTCGGAATCCGAGCGTTCGTAGATGCGCGCGCAGCCGGTAGCTTTTTGCAGCGCATCGACAATGGCGGCACGCCATTTTTCGGCGCCGGCGCTGGTGAGTTGCACAACCACGGTGTCGCCATATTTGTCCGCAATCACACCGGGCAGGCCGTCCGACTCGGCGTGGATCAGGCGCAGACCTTGTTGCCCGGCGAGTTCCGGCAGTTGCGCACGGCGCGCCACGGCCGCAGCGACGCGCCGCTTGAAGAAGGCATGATCGATGGTCGTCGCAATATCGAAGCTCCAGACGCGCGCCCGAATTTTCGAGTGCGGGCTGTAGGCCGCCTTGGCCAGCGGGCGGCCGTCGGCGGCCTGAATCGTCACCGTGTCGCCCGGTCGCGCATGGCCGTCCAGCCGGGCGACGGCGGTATCGAACAGCCACGGATGCCGCTTGAACAGCGAACGCTCCTTGCCGGGATGGAGGATCAGTTGTGCACTCATTTTTTCTTTGCTCGGGGGTGGGCCGCATCGCAAACTTTGGCCAGGTGCTGACAACGCGCCGCAGGGCGTGTTGCGGCGTAGGCTAAGCTGCGCGCAGCGAAGGTTAAGCGCAGCGGCCGGAGGCAAAGTCCATTCATTTTTTCTTCGCCCTCGGATGCGCCGCATCATAAACCTTGGCCAGGTGCTGGAAATCCAAGTGTGTATAAATCTGCGTGGTACTTATGCTGGCATGGCCAAGCATTTCCTGCACCGCGCGCAAATCACCGGAGGATTGCAGCACATGGCTGGCGAAGGAGTGGCGCAGCATGTGCGGATGGACATGCAGACCCAGCCCGCTCTTCTTCGCCCAATGGGCGAGGCGCAACTCAATGGCGCGCGGACTCAGGCGCGTGCCGCGCCGGCTGACGAACAGTGCCGGTTCATCCGCCGCGGCAATGGCAAGCCGTTGCTCAAGCCACGCGGCCAGGGCTTCAGCCGCCTTGGCGCCCACGGGTACCGTGCGGGTCTTGCCGCGCTTGCCGGTCACCGTCACTTCGCTGCCGGCCAGATCGAGGCCAGCCGCCCCGTGGCGGCCGGCGACCAGATCCAGCGCGGCCAGTTCGGCCAGCCGCAGTCCCGAGGAATAGAACAGCTCGATCATCGCGCGGTCGCGCAGCGCCAGCAGATCGTCGCCGGGTGCGGCCAGTAATGCAGCAGTCTGGTCGATGGCGAGTGCCTTGGGCAGAGGGCGCGGACGTTTCGGAGCGCGCAGGCCGGCAGTGGGGTCGGTCGTCAGCTCACCGCGCCGCGCCAGCCAGCGGTAATACGAACGCCATGCCGACAGCGTGCGCGCCAGTGAACGCGCCGACAAGCCCTGACCATGCAGCCGCATGGCCTGCCGGCGCAGTTCGTGGGATTGCAGTTGCGCCAGGGGGCGGTTGGCGGCGGCGTCCTGCAGCAGCGCCAGGTCGCGCCGATAGGCGATCAGGGTATGGGGGCTGGCACGCCGCTGGTGCGCCAGCTCAGCGAGAAATTGCGCCACACCCGGATCAAATGCCGGGTCTTTTCCCGCTTCGGCCATCGGCGTTATCAGCTCAGCGTGCGATTCAGCGCTACCGCCGCCACCTCGCCGATGCGCTCCAGATAGAGCGTGCCCATCTCCGGGTAAAAGCGCTGCGGTTCCTCGCTGCCGAGGGCCAGCAGGCCGAAGGTGTCGGCCCCGCGCCGCAGGGAAACGAGCGCCAGCGAGCGCACATGGCTGCCGCGCTCGCCGAACCAGCCGAGCACATCGGGGCCGCTGCCGGCACCGCAATAGGGGCGTTTCAATGCTGCGGCAAATTCGTGCGCTTCCGCGCTCATCGGCGTGAACTCGGGCGCGCCTGGATCACCAGCCACATCCCACAAGCGCACCGCGACATGCGGGACGGCAAAATCGCCGCCGAGATGGGCGTATAGCACCCGCAATACGCTGCTCGCGTCTGTGGCCCCCGCCAGCGCCACATCGATCCGGTGCGCCTTGCCGGACAGCGCATCATTCTCTTCGCCAAAGTGGATCAATTCGGCCAGCTTGTTCTCGAGGCGCTTGATCTGGTCGCGCAGCGTGACGATCTGCCGTTCGGTGATCGACACGGCACGCCCGCCGTGCGGGTCGGGCAGCGTGATCTGCGCCAGAGCATCGGCGTATTGCGTGAAAAACTCCGGGTGGTCTTTCAGATACTGCGCGACATCCTTGGCTTCTAGGGACATGGTTCCTCCGCCGGGCCGTCCCAAGGAGGAACGGCCAATACATGGAGCGGGCGCAGCCCGCGAACTTCCGTCACCCCC
>DDXB01000006.1:18233-44189 GCA_002347405.1 Rhodocyclaceae bacterium UBA2271
TTCTTCGAGAAGGGGGCCGGGGGGAAGGGAGAATGAGGGATCATGAGCTTTCCTCGTTTAAGTTGCCGGGAAGTTCAATTTCACCGGTGAACACGGTGACTGCCGGGCCAGTCATCAACACCGGCTGACCCAGGCCACCCCAGGCAATGGTGAGTTCGCCGCCACGCGTGGCGACGCGCACCGGCGAATCGAGCAGGCCGCGCCGTATCCCCGCCGCAACGGCGGCACAGGCGCCGGTGCCGCAGGCCAGCGTCTCGCCCGCGCCGCGCTCATAGACACGCAACCGGATGGCGTGGCGATCGACAACTTCCATGAAACCGGCATTGACGCGCTTGGGGAAGCTCGGGTGCGCCTCGATCAGCGGACCATCGCGCGCCACCGGCGCGATAGCGACGTTGTCGACCACCTGCACGGCATGCGGATTGCCCATCGACACGGCGGTAATGACAGCGCTGCGCCCGGCAAATTCAAGGGTTTGCAGCAGGTCGTCGCTGTCGGCCAGAAACGGGATATCGGCCGGCAGCCAACGCGGCACGCCCATGTCGACGGTGACCTGGCCATCGTCTTCGAGCCGCAGCACGATCAGTCCGGCCAGCGTCTCGACACAGATGCTGCGTTGCGTCGCCAGGCCCTGTTCGTGGACAAAGCGCACGAAGCAGCGCGCGCCGTTGCCGCACTGCTCGACCTCGCCGCCGTCGGCATTGAAGATGCGGTAGCGGAAGTCGGCGTCCTCGCGTTGCGCCGGCTGAACCACGAGAACCTGATCGCAGCCGATGCCGAAATGTCGATCGGCCAGCCAGCGCACCTGCTCGGACGATGGAATGAACTCTTGGCGCACGGCGTCGAGCACGACGAAATCGTTGCCCAGGCCGTGCATTTTGGTAAAGCGGATCTTCATGGTGAATAAACCTTAAAACCTCATTTGAACCACGGCGAACACGGCGACTCGGCGCAAAGACCAGCCATGCGTGACATTAACTGCTTCATCCAATGGCTAATCGTTACTCACCCACTAACCTGATGATTCCCCGCCGTGTCGCCGTGGTGAACTGCTTTTTCCGGGATAAATCTTACGCCGTCCCGCCAGCGCCGACTTTTGCAATTGAAGGGTCAACAAACCTTATTTTCGTTTCGGCCGCACTGAAATTAGTACGGCCGACTTTAGTTGCGGTCGCGCTGGCGCGCTTAAGCGGCTGGCGCCGGTGAGCCTGCACTGAAATCAATACGGCCGTTTTTCTCCGGGGGGACGTGTCTTGAAGCGCCGGTGCAGCCAGAAATACTGCTCCGGCATCTTGAGGATTTCCGCCTCGACAAAGGCATTCATGCGCCGCGTATCGGCCTCGATGCTGGCGCCGGGATAGTCGACCCACGGCGCGCCGATCTCGACGACATAGCCGCAATCGCCTTCGTTGGTCATGCGGGTGACCACCGGCAGCACCACCGCCCCGGTCATGCGCACCAGACGCGACAGGCCGGTGATGGTGGCCGCCGGCACGCCGAAGAACGGCACGAAGATGGTGTCGCGTTCGCCGTAATCCATGTCGGGCAGATAGTAGAAGGGCCGCCCGGCCTTCATCGCCTTGATGGCCTTGCGCGTGCCCTCCTGACGCGAGAACAGTTCCGAACCGCCAAAACGCAAGCGGCCGCGATACAGCGCGGCATTGAACAGCAGGTTCTTCTGGTTGGCGTAAATACTGACCATGTCCTGCTCCAGCGCCAGTCGCGTCCAGCCCATGTCGAGGCCGACGAAGTGCGGCACCAGCAGGATCACCGGCTTGTCCTTCAGCTCCGCCAGTCGCTCCAGACCCGCGATCTTCACCAGACGCCGGATGCGTGCCGGCGGTGCCCACCACAACAACCCGCGTTCGAGAAAGCTGCGCCCGAAAGCTTCGAAGTGCCGTACCGCCAGCGCCGACTTTTCCTGCGTCGTGAGTTGCGGAAAACACAGCCCGAGATTGGTCAGCGTGACATGGCGGCGATGGTAGCCGAAGCGATACAGCAGCCGGCCAAACACGCGCCCGCAGGCCGCGAGCAGGGGCATCGGCAACAGATGCAACAGCCACATGAGGATCAGGGTGAGACGGGTCATGGTTACGGTAAATGAGTGATTGGTTATGGGGAAACGCAGGCAAGCCCGAACACCTCCGGCAAAACCGAAAGATCGGCGATCTCGGCATCGGGTGTGGCAGGAATGCGTTCCGCTGCCTGGCCAAAACGGTTGCACCACAACACGCGATAGCCAATCGCCTTGGCCGAGTAGGCGTCCCAGCCGTTCGAAGAAAGAAAACAGGCATGTTCCACCGCCACGTCAAGGCGCGCCGTCGCCAGCCGATAAACCGAGGGGTGCGGCTTGTAGACCCCCACTGCCTCGACGGAGAGCACGGCATCGAACAGCCCGTCCAGACCGGCATTGCTCACCGCCGAGGCCAGCATCTGCGGCGTGCCGTTGGACAGGATGGCGAGCTTCATGCCACCCGCCTTGAGCCGTTGCAGCGTCGGCAGCACTTCGGGGTAAGCACTCAGACGCAGATAGAGCTGCATCAGCCGCTCGCGCAGGGCGGGATCATCCAACTTCTGTGTGGCCATGGCGAAATCGAGCGCATCGCCGGTGACCTGCCAAAAGTCGGCGTGATGTCCCGCCAGTCCGCGCAGCCAGGTGTATTGCAGTTGCTTCATGCGCCATAGGTCGGCCAGGGTCTCCCAGCCGGGACCCAACGCATCCTGCGCACCACGGGCGACGCTGGCGACATCGAACAAGGTGCCGTAGGCGTCGAAAACGCATGCATCGATGGCGTCAAGTTTGATGTGATTCATGGCATTTCTGTGTCTGCCGGGACTTCCGGTGTTGGCTTCCCTTTGTAGCGGTTGTAACCCCACAGATACTGTTCGGGGCACATCAGCACCAGCCGCTCGATCTCACGGTTGATGCCCGCCACCGTGGAGACATCCCCTTGCGGCGCGAACAAGCGCAGGTGGTAGCCGGCGCCATAATGGAGACGTTCACCATAAGCGAAGATCACCGTGGCGCCAGTCTGCGCCAGCCGCGCCGCCAGCGTCATGGTGTAGGCCGGGCGGCCGAAAAAGGGTGCCCAGACGCCTTCGCCCGCCTTCGGGGCCTGGTCGGGCAGGATACCCACCGCCTCGCCGCTGCGCAGGGCCTTGATCAGCTTGCGTACCCCGGAGAGATCGGCCGGCGCCAGTTTCAGGTTGGCGCCGCGACCACCTTCGATGATGGGAGCCAGCCAGGTCTGCTTGGGACGACGGTACAGCACGGTAATGCCGCCCCGCCCGGCCTGTGAGGATTGCGCGGCGTAATACTGCGCGGTGATCTCGAAACAGCCCAGATGCGGCGTCAGGAAAAGAATGCCGCGACCGGCGCCCCAGGCGGCCTCGACCAGATCCCAGCCGCTCACCTTCACTACCCGACCGACTACCTCGTGCTGCGGGCGCAGCCAGATCATGGGCAACTCGAGCAGGTTCTTGCCCGCCTCGGCGACCGCTGCGCTGCGCGCGCCTACCGCCAAGCTACCCGCCAGCGCGGTGTTCTCGGTCAGATGCCGTCGATAGGTCGGCGACAACAGCCAGGCCAACCAGCCCAGCAGGGCGCCGAGGTTGTGCAGCACCGGCAGGGGCAGGCGCGCAAGCAGACGAAACAGGAAAGCCATGGCAACGATACGGTTGGAGGACGCGGAAAAAAGCGTTATTATCCGCGACCTCCGCCGAGTTAATCAGGACAACTTGCAGGGCGGGTATACAAATACTGCTAAAGCGTCGCCTGCTCCGATCCCCCGAGCCGGTCTGACGACCGAATCCCAGTGGGGAAGTTGGCAAGGAGCAAGCATGTCGAATCAATATTTATTCACTTCCGAATCGGTTTCCGAAGGTCACCCGGACAAAGTTTCCGACCAGATCTCGGACGCCATCCTCGACGCCATCCTGGCGCAGGACAAGCATTCGCGCGTCGCCGCCGAGACGCTGTGCAACACCGGCCTGGTCGTGCTGGCCGGCGAGATCACCACCAGCGCCAACATCGATTACATCGGCGTGGCGCGCGACACGATCAAGCGCATCGGCTACGACAACACCGAGTACGGCATCGACTACAAGGGCTGCGCCGTGCTGGTCGCCTACGACAAGCAGAGCCCCGACATCGCCCAGGGCGTGAACAAGGCCTACGACGACAACCTCGACCAGGGCGCCGGCGACCAGGGCCTGATGTTCGGCTACGCCTGCGACGAGACGCCCTCGCTGATGCCCTTGCCGATCTGGCTGGCGCATCGCTTGATGGAGCGCCAGGCCATGCTGCGCAAGGACGGCCGCCTGCCCTGGCTGCGTCCCGACGCCAAGTCGCAGGTCACGGTACGCTACGAGGACGGCAAGCCCATCGCGATCGACACCGTGGTGATCTCGACCCAGCATGCGCCCGAAATGTCGCTGGAAGACATTCGCGAAGCGACCATCGAGGAAATCATCAAGCCGATCCTGCCGCCGGAACTGATCAAGGGCGAGGTCAAGTATCTGGTCAACCCCACCGGCCGCTTTGTGGTGGGCGGCCCGCAGGGCGACTGCGGCCTGACCGGGCGCAAGATCATTGTTGATACCTATGGCGGCGCGGCACCGCATGGTGGCGGCGCATTTTCCGGCAAGGACCCATCCAAGGTTGACCGCTCGGCCGCCTATGCCGGCCGCTACGTGGCGAAGAACATCGTTGCGTCCGGGCTGGCCTCGCGCTGCCTGATCCAGGTGTCTTACGCCATCGGCGTGGCACACCCGACCTCGGTGTGGGTCACCACCTTCGGCACCGGCAAGGTTTCCGACGAAACCATCGCCGAACTGGTGAAGAAACACTTCGACCTGCGGCCCAAGGGCATCGTCAACATGCTCGACCTGCTGCGGCCGATTTACCGCAAAACCGCCGCCTACGGCCACTTCGGCCGCGACGAGCCGGAATTCACCTGGGAAGCCACCGACAAGGCGCTGCTGCTGAAGAGCGACGCCGGCCTGTAAAATCCGGGTTTTCGTTTTTTCCTCCCGCCCCGAGGAGCGCTGCAGCAGTCCGCTGAAGTTCGGACTGCCAGGCTCGGGGTGGCAGATCATGTAGCAACGGCGCTCTCACTACTATTGGAGATAGCCATGACCGATTACGTCATTGCCGACATGAAACTGGCCGACTGGGGCCGCAAGGAAATTCGCATTGCCGAGACAGAAATGCCCGGCCTGATGGCGATCCGCGAGGAATACGCCAAAGCACAACCCCTCAAGGGCGCGCGCATCACCGGGTCGCTGCACATGACCATCCAGACCGCCGTGCTGATCGAGACGCTCACCGCGCTCGGCGCCGAAGTCCGCTGGGCCTCGTGCAACATCTTCTCGACGCAGGACCACGCCGCTGCTGCGATCGCGAAAGATGGGATTGCCGTGTTCGCCGTCAAGGGTGAGTCGCTGGAAGACTACTGGGACTACACCCATCGCATCTTCGAGTGGCCGGACGGCGGTTTCTCGAACATGATCCTCGATGACGGCGGCGACGCCACCCTGCTGCTGCACCTCGGCAGCAAGGCGGAGCAGGACATTACGGTGTTGGCCAAGCCAAACGGCGAAGAGGAAACCATCCTCTTCGCCGCCATCCGGGCCAAGCTCGCTCTTGAGCCGACCTGGTACTCGACGCGCCTGGCCAAGATCAAGGGCGTCACCGAGGAAACCACCACCGGCGTGCATCGGCTCTACCAGATGCACGAGCGCGGCGACCTGAAGATCCCCGCGATCAACGTCAATGACTCGGTCACCAAGTCCAAGTTCGACAACCTCTACGGCTGCCGCGAATCGCTGGTGGACGGCATCAAACGCGCCACCGACGTGATGATCGCCGGCAAGGTCGCCCTGATCGCCGGCTATGGCGACGTCGGCAAGGGTTCGGCGCAGGCGATGCGTGCCCTGTCGGCGCAAGTCTGGGTCACCGAGATCGACCCGATCTGCGCGCTGCAGGCGGCGATGGAAGGCTACCGCGTCGTCACCATGGATTACGCCGCCGACAAGGCCGACATCTTCGTCACCGCCACCGGCAATTACCACGTCATCAACCATGACCACATGGCGAAGATGAAGGATCAGGCCATCGTCTGCAACATCGGCCACTTCGACAACGAGATTGATGTCGCTTCGGTCGAGAAATATGAGTGGGAGGAGATCAAGCCGCAGGTCGATCACATCATCTTTCCTGACGGGAAAAGAATCATCCTGCTCGCCAAGGGCCGTCTGGTGAACCTCGGCTGCGCCACCGGCCACCCGAGCTATGTCATGTCGTCCTCGTTCGCCAACCAGACCATCGCGCAGATCGAACTGTTCACGCGCAACGCCGATTATCCGGTGGGCGTCTACACGCTGCCCAAGCATCTGGATGAAAAAGTGGCGCGCCTGCAGCTGCGCAAGCTGAATGCCCAACTGAGCGAGCTGACCGAGCAGCAGGCCGCTTATATCGGCGTGCCGAAGGAAGGCCCTTACAAGGCCGAGCACTATCGGTACTGAGTCGGTACTGAGTCGCCTGCCAAGCTCCGCACATGAGCATGAACTCGTTTCATGCCCGCAACGCGCGCCCGAAACCCAAATCGGTCGCGCGTGCGGCAACTCATGCGGAAATCCATGGCGGCGTCCGCGCCGATGTGCTGCTGGTGCAACGGGGACTGGCGGCATCGCGTGCGGAAGCGCAGCGACTGATAAAGGGCGAACTGGCTAGCTGGAAAGTCGGCGCTGGCGCGATGAAATACCCCGCATGGGGTACGGCGCCCATTCAAAAACCAGCGCAACTACTGCCGCCCGATGCCGTTCTGTATATCCTGTCGGATGATGCGTAACGCCAACCACGAAGTTTCTCCAGGCCTGCCATGAACACTGAAATCTCCTTCGAGTTCTTTCCGCCCCACTCGGCCGATGGCCTCGCCAAGCTGCGCACTGTGCGCGCCAAACTGGCGACGCTCGAGCCGACTTTCTTTTCGGTCACCTACGGCGCCGGCGGCTCGACGCGTGAGCGCACCTTCGACATCATCATGGAGATCGCCGCCGAAGGCCATGCCGCCGCACCGCACCTGTCCTGCGTCGGCTCCACCCGCGCCGGCATCCGCGAAATTCTCGCCAGCTATCGCGATCACGGCATCCGCCGTCTGGTCGCCCTGCGCGGCGACCTGCCATCGGGCACCGCCGATGCTGGTGAATTCAGCTACGCCAATGAGTTGGTCGAGTTCATCCGCGCCGAGACCGGCGACACTTTTCGCATCGAAGTGGCCGCCTATCCCGAATGGCACCCGCAGGCGAAAACGCCGCGTGAAGACCTTGCCAACTTCAAGCGCAAGGTGGCTGCCGGCGCCAACGCGGCGATCACGCAGTTTTTCTACAACGCCGACGCCTATGCCCACTTTGTCGATGAGGCAAGCGCCCTGGGTATAAACATTCCCATCGTGCCGGGCATCATGCCGATCGGCAGCTTCTCCAAGTTGTCGCGTTTTGCCGACGGTTGCGGGGCGGAAATTCCGCGCTGGATGCGCCGCAAGTTCGAGAGCTTCGGCGACGACAATGACTCGATTCGCGCCTTCGGCCTCGACGTGGTGACCGAGCTATGCCAGCGCCTGCTCAACCTGGGCGCGCCCGGCCTGCATTTCTACACGCTGAATCAGGCGACCTTATCGATGGAAATCGTGCGGCGGCTGGGTTTGGCCAAGCCTTTTTGACCGAGGGAAGGCAATTCACCACGGAGGACACGGAGAGCACAGAGAAAAACGGGGCAAGGTAGATTGGTGGGTAACAATAATTTTTCATGAAGCCTTGGTTTTCTCCGTGCTCTCCGTGTCCTCCGTGGTGACAACAGCATCGGTTAGAAACAAAAGTCGGCGCTGGCTAGACGGCGCTCAGCCGATCTCCACCCGATTGCGTCCCTGGTCCTTCGCGCGGTAAAGCGCCCGATCGGCCTTGCCGAGCAGGGCGTCCAGGGTGGGCTCGCGCGCGGAAAACGCAGCAACACCAAAGCTGGCGGTATAGCCACAGGACACCCCATCGATCTTGGTCGGCGCAGCGGCCACCTTCAGGCGCATGCGCTCGGCGGCCTGCACCGCCTCGTCGAGATCGGCGCCCGGCATCAGGATGATGAACTCCTCGCCCCCCCAGCGTCCGGCCAGATCGACGCCGCGCACCGACGCGGCAAGAATCCGCGCGAAATCCACCAGCACCTGATCGCCGACATGATGGCCAAACCTGTCGTTGATCGTCTTGAAGAAATCGAGGTCCACCATCACCAATGCCAGTGGCGTACCGTAGCGCAGTGCGCGCTGGACCTCGTGGTGGGCGACTTCGTCGAAGGCGCGGCGGTTGGCCAGTCCGGTCAGCACATCGATGCGCGCCATCGCTTCCGCAGCCTCTTTCTGCTGGCGCAGCTCACTCGTGGCGGCGGCAATCTTGTCTTGCAGCTCGTGCTGGGCAGCGGCGATTTTTTCGGCCATGTCGTTGATCCCCGCCTCCAGCGGCGCCAACACCCCGGCCGAATCGTGGGGCACCCGCGCATCCAGGTCGCCACGACCAATACTTGCCACCACGCGGTTGATGCGGGCAATCGGCCGCGTCACACCGGCGGCGATCTTGATCGACACCCAGGTCGCCAGCAGGAAGCCGCCGAGCAGGATCATCACTGTGATCTCGACGATCTCGCCTTGCCGGGCAATCAAATCAGCGCGCGACACTTCGATGACGACATAGCCCACCACCCCCGACATCGGCGATCCTGCGCTCCCGTCCCAGGCGGTGGCGGAAGCATCCAGCGGCATGGCCGTCTGCCGGATCGGCGCCGCAACGGTTGTCAACAGCAGGCCACTCTTGACTTGCAAGGTACTGGCCAGCGCCACCTCCTGCTGTGGTGGCGGTCCTGACTGTGCCAGTGTCTTGCCATGGCGGTCCAGCACACTCACCGAAACGATCGAAGCATCACCCTGACGCGTCCCCTCCGCCAGCATGCGCAGGGTTTCGTAACTGCCGCTGAACAAGGCATATTCGGCCGCCGGGCCGATCTGGCGAGCTATGGTCTGGCTATGGTCCCGGAACGAGCGCTCCAGGTCCGCCTGATAGCGCTCGAGAAACACCGTGATCAGCAAGGACGCGATCATCAGGGCGGGCAGCACCGCACCCAGCAGCAGACGCCCGCGAAAGCCGATACCTGGCAATTTCATGGCGTCCCCTCCTGGCGGCGCAGGTCTTCGGCAATTGCCGCGGCATCGTCCAGCATCATTCCCAGCGAAGCAGCCACCTTGGCATTCGCGGCAACGGCGAACTCGCGCGGCATTTGTGGCGGCGGCAGTCCGCGGCCGGCCTGCCAGCTCTTCACCATTTCCGCAGCGCGGCGCGCCACTTGCGCCGGCGTCGAATAGACCGCCAGCACGGCACCGGCCTTGACATAAGCAGAGGAAAACGCCACCAGCGGCACGCGCGCCCGGTAGGTGGTGAGCAGAATGTTTTGCAGCGTGGCGGCGTGATAGACCGTCGGTTCAGGTAACGCAAGCAGCACATCGGAGGCTTCGAGCGTTGCCTTGAGTGCAGGATAAAGTTCTTCTGGCAGCGTGACTTCGGGTGCCGCCGCGACCCGCAGGCCACGCGCTGCCGCCTCCCTGCCCAGGGCCGGCAACTGCGGTCGGGTTTGCGGCCCCACCAGCACGCCAATCCGGCGCCGCTCGGGCAAGGCGCGTTTCAGCAGCGCCATCTGCCGTCCCAGTGGCTGGTCGAGCACCGCGGCAGACAGGACGCGCCGTGCCGCGCCGCCCGACGCCTGTCGTAACACTTGCCGGTCATAGGCGGCCTGCGGCAGCAGAGTGGCCAATACCGGCACGCGCTCCCATGACCCGCGTTTGCCGGACAACCAATTGAGCGTTTCCTCAAATGCAGCCGCACCCACCGTAACAATCAGCGCGGGAGGCTCGCCCTTGTCGCTGAGCACAGTTGGTCCGACGCCGGTCGTCACCGTCAGGCCTTCCAGATTGGCCTGCAGCACCGCAGCCGCCTCGGCATGCACGCCGCCCTCTTCCGCCAGCACCACCCAGACCTGCTGGGCCGCCGCTGGTAATACCAAAGTCATACCTATAAGGCATGCAAGGGCGAGGCGGAAGAGAATGCGGATCGCCATCAGAACTCGAAACGCAGTGTGCCGTAGGCGCGGCGGTCGAAAAGATAATCCGGCCTTGGCCGATACTCGGGATAGCTGCCATTCGCCGCCTGCACGGTGACCGCCGCTTCCGCACGCGTGCTGCCGATACGGAACGGATAAGCGAGGCGCAAGTCAACGCGATGCATGGCGGGCAGGATGTCCTTGGGTTCATAATTGCCCCACGACATTGCACCGGTGGCATGGAATAGCACGCTCAGGTCGAAATCGCGTGGTAGCTTCTGAAACAGGGCGATAGTGGTCGCGCGAGTGGGCGGAAAACCTTTATCGTCGGAAATGTCACGGATAACCTGCGTAAAGGTCTGATTGATCCAGATTTCAGTATCGCTCAGGGGCTTCCAGCGTAACTGGTATTCGAGACCGCGCACTTGTAGAGCGGTGCCGTTGATAATACACCCGACAAACAATGGGTAGCCGGGGGCAGAGCAATTCCTGACCAGGACGGCACGATCCTTCATGCGCTCGCTGAAAACCCGCACATCGAGTGTCATGCGCCAGTCGCGGAAGTTGCCGAAGTAACCCAGTTCCTGTGAGAACAGTGTTTCCGGTTCAAGCTTGCCAGTTGCAAAGTAGGTGCGGAAAGGTGTGGGTGGATAGCGCACGTCGCCAGCCAGCTCAAATAAGGTCGGCATCCGCGTTGACTCGGTCACCCCAGCGCGCAGGGTATGCTCAGGCATGACATGCAGGTTTGCCATCAGGCGCGGCGAAAAATAACTACCCTTCCAACTGTGCCGGCCCCAGAAGCCACCGGCATTGATCAGCCACTGCGGGTGCGGGCGCCACTCGAAATTGCCAAACAGGCGTTCCTCATGAAAGGACACTGCCGTCTGCCGGGCATACAGCGGCGGCGACAGTGCTTCTTCATATTTGTACCCGGCGCCCCACACGGCGCGCAGTTGCGGACTGATGCCCAGTTGATGCTGAAATTCAAGATTTGTGCGCCTGCCGCGACCACCGTTATCCAGCGTCACGCGCGGGTCAAGCGCATGGGGCACGGCATCGCGAAAGGTTTCCTCGTCAAAGCTGGCAGAAATCTTGATTTCATCTGTCGCCGACAACTGGCGCCGCCACTGGCCATGCAGATAGAAGTTGCGCATGTAAGCCGTCCGCACCGAATTGCCAACATTGCCGGAAAATCCCTCTCCCGACGATAGCTGAGTAACCCCGGCCTTGATCAGAAGTTCATTGTCGAAGGCCGACCGCAGATCACCGCGCAGGTGTAACTGACTTACAATTTTTTTGTCATTAAGGCCCAGATAGCCGGAGTCGCTGCGACGCCCGGTCGACAAGCGGAAGCTGGCGACTTCGTTGCCCCAGCCAATGCGTGCCATGTTGTCGTTCACCCCCGCCTGGCCGCTTGTAACGGAAACCTCCGCGCCGTGCGTATCTGTCGTGTGCCGGGTAATGATGTTGATGACACCAAACATGGCATTGGCGCCATAGGCTGCCGAATTCGAGCCGCGCAGCACTTCGATGCGTTCGATATCCTCCAGCAGCACCCCCATCATGCCGCGGTGTGTATCACCCAGATTAAAAGATGAATACACCGGGCGACCATCTATCAGCACCAGGTTGCGCACGCCATAATCGTCAAGCGGGAGATGATAGGAAGCGGACGGGTGAGCGCCATTCCACCCTGAGACCATATAACCCGGCACCAGCCTTAGCACATCGGCCAACTCGCGCGCGCCGGAACGCCGGATGATCTCCTTGTCGATGATCGTCACCGCCCCCGGCGTCTCGCTGAGCGGCTGCGTGAGTCGACTCACCGTCAGCACCACGGGCAGTTCGCTGAAGTAGTCCTGCTCGGACAACCCGGCGGCAATGACGCCAGCACTGGTGGCGCAGGTGCAAAGCAGACTGGTGAGCAGGCGGGTATGGAGGCGCATTGACTTGCTGATCATGCTGCGGGGCCGAGCATGATGGCATGCACGGGATTGGCTGGCAACCTCAACCGACACCGCAACCGCTTCCCGACACCCGCGGATGTTGCGTCCAGCTAACTGCGTCGACTGACCAGCGCCACTCCGGCGACGACCAGCGCCGCGCCAAAGATCTGTGCGAGCGAGATCGGTTCGCCCAGCAGCCAGGCGGCAAGCACGATGGTGGCAAGCGGGCCGAGCATGGAGACCAGCGCCACGCGCGAACTGCCCAGCTGCCGGATCGCCGCCGATAGGGCAAATACTGGCAGGGCAGTGGAAAACAGCCCCATCGCCAAGGCATAGCCATACACCGGCCAGGGCTGCTGCAGCGCGATAACCGGTTCCGGTTGCACGGCGAAGAAATGGCCGAACACGGCGAAGGTCGAGGCCAGCGTGGCCAGCGCGGCGAAGCGCGCCGTACCGAGTCGGCCGATCAATCCTGCACTGCCGGTCAGGTAAACCGCGTAACAGACCGCCGAGGCGAACACCAGTCCGCCACCCAGCCAGATCGTCGCGTTATCGTCCGCGATTTGGAGGTCGTGCCAGAAGGCCGCGCCAATTCCGGCATAGCATAGCGCCAGCGCTCCCAGTTCGCGTCCGCCGGGTGCGCGCCGCGTCAACGCCATGCCGAACAGCATGGTCAGCGTCGGGTAGGTAAACAGGATCAGGCGCTCCAGTCCGGCCGAAATGTATTGCAGGCCGAGGAAGTCGAAGATGCTGGCGCCGTAGTATCCGGTCAGTCCCATGAACACGATGCCCAGCCAGTCGCGCGCCGACAGCACCGGCGCACCGCGCGAAGCGGCGAGGCCGACCCAGAGAAACACCGGCAAGGCGAAACTCATGCGCAGGGCCAGCAGCGTGATGGCGTCGACGCCATACGGATACGCCAGCTTGACCAGAATCGCCTTGAACGAAAAGCCGAAGGCCGCGAGGATCGCCAGCACAATCCCCGCGCGGTGGCTGCCGCCCAGGGTCAACGTCGCCCGCCGAGCAAGGAACCCAGCACGCCGCGCATCAGCGCGCGCCCGACCTGCGAACCGATGGTACGCACCACTGTTTTGGCCATTGTCTGCGCCAGGCCGTCGGTTTGTCCGCCGCGCGGCCCGGTGCGGCCGAACAGGAGGTCGCTGACCGCACCGCCGCCGCCCGAGTCCGACTGCGACGCCGTCCCGCCAGCGCCGACTTTTGTTTGTTCTGGCGCTGCAGCGCCACGTGCCGTCAATTTCTCATAAGCCGATTCGCGGTCGACCGTCTTTTCATAATGGCCGAACAACAGGGAGGACTTGATCGCCGCCTGCCGTTCGGCGGGTGTGAGCGGACCGAGGCGGGAGCCCGGCGCCAGCACGAAGGCGCGTTCGACGACATGCGGCCTGCCCTTCTCGTCGAGGAAGGACACCAGCGCCTCGCCGACGCCCAGTTCGGTGATCGCGGTCGCGGCGTTGAAGGCCGGATTGGCGCGCATGGTCTCGGCCGCCGCCTTGACCGCCTTCTGGTCGCGCGGCGTGAAGGCGCGCAGGGCATGCTGCACGCGGTTACCCAACTGACCGAGCACCTTGTCCGGCACGTCGAGCGGATTTTGCGTGACAAAATAAATGCCAATGCCTTTCGACCGGATTAGCCGCACCACCTGCTCCACCTTGTCGATCAACGCGGGCGGGGCATCGTCAAACAACAGATGCGCCTCGTCGAAGAAAAACACCAGCTTGGGCTTTTCCAGATCGCCGGCCTCGGGCAACTGCTCGAAGAGTTCGGCCAGCAGCCAGAGCAGGAAGGTGGCATAGAGTTTGGGCGAATTCATCAACTGGTCGGCAGCCAGAATATTCACCACGCCGCGGCCACCCTGCGTCTGCATCAGGTCGGCGATGTCGAGCATCGGCTCGCCGAAGAAGCGGTCCCCGCCCTGCGCTTCCAGCGTCAGCAGGCCACGCTGGATGGCGCCGATCGAGGCTGCCGAGACATTGCCATATTGTGTCTTGAAGGTGGCGGCGTTCTCGCCGACATGCTGCACCATCGTCCGCAGGTCCTTGAGGTCGAGCAGCAGCAGGCCGCCGTCGTCGGCAACACGAAAGACAATCTGCAGCACCCCTTCCTGCGTTTCGTTGAGTCCCAGCAGGCGCGCCAGCAGCAGCGGCCCCATGTCGGAAACCGTCGCCCGCACCGGATGGCCGGACGCGCCCAGCACATCCCAGAACACCACCGGATTGGCGTGTGACTGCCAGTCGGTGATGCCGAGGGCGTCCAGACGCTTTTGCAGCTTGTCAGACGCCACACCCGCCGCGCCAAGACCGGAAAGGTCGCCTTTGACGTCGGCAAGGAAGACCGGCACGCCGATGGCCGAGAATTGTTCGGTGAGGCGCTGCAGGGTGACGGTCTTGCCGGTGCCGGTAGCGCCGGTGATCAGACCGTGACGATTGGCGAAGGCCGGCAGCAGGACAAGTTCTTGGGTGTTGGCCTGAATTTGTTTGGCAATGACGAGTGGAGGGCTCATGTTTGTCTAGAATGGGCAGATAATGACGCTGAGGATAGCGCAAGCGTGCCACGGAAGGAATCTGGCGGCGCCATGTGCATTAAAACAACAACTTGCATCAGTAAGCTGAAAAAAGAGTTAAGTTTCTGGCTCTATTTGACGTAGCATGATCGTCGCAGCCTGCCAATGAACTCGTCGTTGACTTAACGGGACGCCCTTGCCATGACTCGTTTATCCGCATCATGAAACCCATTCCGGAAGGCATGTCGCCCCGCATTGAAGAGGTGCGACGGCTCAAGCAGAAGGGGCTCAGCATGACTCAGATCATTGATCGTCTGAGTGGCGAAGCGCCCGCCACGCCGAATGTGACGCCAAACACTCCGCGCAGCGCGACGCCACCCAAACCGGCTGCCTCCGTACCACAGACCCACACCCCCCCACTGCATCTGACGCTGGACAACATTGAGTATCCGGCCTACATGATCAACCAGAACTTCGAGCTGGTGTGGATCAACGAGCACGCCCAGCAACGTTTTTTTGGCGGACATCCGGATCTGCCGCAGACCAGCGATGCACGCAACCTGTTCCGCCTGCTGCCGGTGGGGCGTAACGAATGGGGGAGTCTGCTGCACTTTCACGTCGGACTCGCCAAGTCACGCCTGAGTCCGGATAGCTTCGGCAATCTGTGCCGCGGGCTTGACCCGGTCACCTATGCGCGACTGCAGGCCGCCTACATCGAGACGGTGGCCGAACCGGCGCGCCCTGTCGTTCAGTCAACCGTGATCCTGCCCGGCAACGCAGCCACCAAGGAAGTCGAACAATTTCATACCGCCTACGCGACGTTCTTCCGCGAAGGCATCTTCATCGCCCTGATCCCCGAAGCCGAGTACGCCAACGAAATGCTCGACCTGTTGGCGCGCCGCGACGAAATCATCCGCGGCCTGCTGCGCAAGCGTTTGCCGGTGCTGACGCAACTGGCCGTGCTGGTGTCCGACCTGCAGGGTTCGGTAAAGATCTGTTCGGAACTTCCCCCCGCGGAGTACTTCGAGCTGATCAATGAAATCTGGCGAGTCCTGGCGCCGATTTTCCGCAAACACCACGGCACCTGCGGCAAGCATGTCGGCGACGGCCTGGTGTATTACTTCTTTCCGCAGCCGGACAGCGATTATCTGGCCAACTCACTGGCCTGCGCGCAGGACATCCGCCAGGAAATCCAGCGCCTGTCCAAGGCCTGGCAGTTGCGCAAGCAGTGGTTCAACGAACTGTTTCTCAACACCGGCATTACCGAAGGCCAGGAGTGGCTGGGCACCTATCAGTCACCGACCAGCGTCGAATTCGTCGTGCTTGGCGACACCATCAACCAGGCGGCGCGGATCTCCGATTTTGCCCGCCATGGCAGCATCTGGGTCACCAAGAGCCTGATCAGCCGGCTGCCGCCGGAGGAACGCAACCGCGTCGTCTATGGCGTCCGGCGCCGCGCCCCCGAAGGCCGGGAAGTTTTTGTTTCCTCCAGCTTTTCCCAGATGTCGTCGCTGCTCGAACAAGAGGGCGCGCGCATGGAAAAGCTGCACGACATCGCCACCCTGTCGGTGACCGAGATCGTGGAGATCAGGCCCCCATCCCCCCCGACCCCCCTTCCCGGGGAAGGGTGGTGACTGTGGCTCGCTACGCTCGTTTGTCACGGGCGGCTCCGTAGGGGCTAAATTGCGGGTTGCGCCTCCGGCGCGTGCCGTTCCGGCTTGGGGCGGCCCGGCGCCGGAACTGCAGTGTAGAGGGGTTCCGACCACTGTCGGGTGACGTAAAATGGCCCACCTAAAATTTCGGAGCAGTTTTCATGGCAGGTCATTCCAAATGGGCCAATATCCAGCATCGCAAGGGCCGTCAGGACGAGAAGCGCGGGGCGGCGTTTTCGCGCATCGCCAAGGAAGTCACCGTTGCCGCCAAGATGGGCGGGGGCGACCCCGGTTTCAACCCGCGCCTGCGCATGGCGGTCGACAAGGCCAAAGCCGTCAACATGCCCAAGGACAAGATCGAGAACGCCATCAAGAAGGGCACCGGCGAACTTGAGGGCGTGAGTTACGAAGAAATCCGCTACGAAGGCTATGGCATCAATGGCGCCGCCGTGATGGTCGATTGCCTCACCGACAATCGCGTGCGCACCGTCGCCGAGGTGCGCCATGCCTTCAACAAATATGGCGGCAACATGGGCACCGACGGCAGCGTCGCCTTCATGTTCAAGCACTGTGGCCAGCTGATCTTCGCTCCGGGAACGGACGAAGCCAAACTGATGGACGCCGCCATCGACGCCGGCGCCGACGACGTGGCCAGCAACGAGGATGGTTCGATCGAGGTGGTCACCGCGCCCAACGACTTTCTCGCCGTCAAGGAAGCGCTCGAGGGCGCCGGCTTCACGCCCGAGTATGCCGAAGTGACGATGAAGCCGCTCAACGAAACCGAGTTCGCCGGCGAGGATGCACTGAAGATGCAGAAACTGCTCGACGCCATCGATGGGCTCGACGACGTCCAGGCGGTGTACACCACTGCAGTGATGGACGAGTAGTCCGTGTAGCCCTCAGCGCCGTTCCGCCAGACCCGACTTTCTTGTAAGCCTTAAAACCCGACTTGAACCACGGCGACACGGCGAACACGGCGGAGAGTCGTTGAGATGACTCGCAAATTCGGAACACCCCCTGGTGAAACAACCAAGACCACTCAGTCTTGGCTGTTACGCCGTGTTCGCCGTGTCGCCGTGGTGACCTGCCTTTTTTAGATCAGATGCTGTCCCGAATCGCGCCCTTTCTCTTTGTCCTGCTGTGGAGCACCGGCTTCATCGGTGCCAAGCTCGGCCTGCCGCACGCGGCACCGCTAAGCTTTCTGTTGGTCCGCTATCTGCTGGTCATCGGCCTGATGGCCAGCATCGCGCTGCTCTGGCGCGCACCCTGGCCGCGTGATGGCAGGATCTGGTTTCACATTGGCGTCAGCGGCCTGCTGGTGCATGCGCTCTATCTGGGTGGCGTCTTCGTCGCCATCGGCAATGGCTTGCCGGCAGGCATCGCCAGCCTGGTGGTCGGCCTGCAACCACTGCTGACCGCCACGGTCGCCGGTTGGCTGCTGGGTGAAGTGATCCGGCCGCGCCAGTGGGTCGGCCTGCTGCTCGGCTTTGTCGGCGTCGCGCTGGTCGTTTCGGGCAAGCTGGGCAGCGGCTTCACGCTCGATGCGTTGTGGCCGGCGTTTGCCGCGCTACTGGGCATCACCGCCGGCACGCTCTACCAGAAACGCTTTTGCCCCAACTTCGACTGGCGCAGCGGCGCGGTCCTCCAGTTCATCCCGACCGCCATCGTCACCGGGGCAATCGTCGCCATGCAGGACGGCATCCGCATCGACTGGACCGGCGAATTCGTCTTCGCGCTCGGCTGGCTGGTACTGGTGCTCTCGGTCGGCGCCATCTCGCTGCTCAACTGGCTGATTCGCCACGGCAATGCCGTCAATGTCGCCAGCCTGTTCTATCTCACGCCGCCGACCACGGCATTGCTGGCCTGGCTGATCTTCGGTGAAACCCTGAGCGGCCTTGCCCTGTTCGGCATGGCGCTCGCGGTGTGGGGCGTGTATCTTGCGCGACGATGAACACCGTCCGCATCCTGGGCATCGATCCCGGCCTTCGCATCACCGGCTTTAGTTCCGGCCGCTCACCTGGCTCGCTTGACCGGCTTCACCGGTTAGCCTTCACTGAAACCAGTAATTCGTCTCTCTTCGATACCTCCACATGAACCAGGCGATCAGAATTCTCGGCATTGATCCCGGCCTGCGAATTACTGGTTTTGGCGTCATCGACAAGACCGGCCAGAAACTCGCCTATGTGACGAGTGGCTGCATCAAGAGCAACGACAAAGACAGCCTGCCGCTCCGTCTCAAGACACTGCTCGACGGCATTGGCGAGGTGATCGCCGCACACCAGCCCGCCGAAGCGGCGATTGAAAAAGTGTTCGTCAACGTCAATCCGCAATCCACCCTGCTGCTCGGGCAGGCGCGCGGTGCGGCGATTGCCGCGCTGGTGCTGGCCGGCCTGCCGGTCGCCGAATACACCGCCCTGCAGGTCAAGCAGGCGGTGGTCGGCCACGGCAAGGCCGCCAAGGAACAGGTTGGCCACATGGTCACGCGCCTGCTGCAACTGCCCGGCGAACCCTCCGCCGATGCCGCCGATGCGCTGGCCTGCGCGATTTGTCACGCACACGGCGGGCTGGGCTTGGGTAACATCGCAACGCGCGGCTTCCGCGTGAAGAATGGACGCCTCATTTAATGCCCCCACACGCTCGCAAATTCAACTCGCTGCCCCCCATGAAATCACCCGAAGCGGTGACAGGGGGGCGTGTGCCTCCTTGGGGCGGCCCTACGGAGGCACCATGATCGGTCGCATCGCCGGCAAGCTGCTGGAAAAAAATCCGCCACAGATCCTCATCGATGTCGGTGGCGTCGGTTACGAGGTCGACGTGCCGATGAGCACGTTTTACAACCTGCCGGCGACCGGCGAGCCGGTGGCGCTGGTCACCCACCTGGTGGTACGCGAGGATGCCCACCTGCTCTTCGGTTTCCTCACCCACGAGGAACGCACGCTGTTCCGCCAGCTGCTGAAAATCTCCGGCATCGGCGCGCGCATGGCGTTGGCGGTGCTGTCCGGCCTGTCGGTAGGCGAACTCGCCCAGGCCGTCGCGCTGCAGGAAACCGGACGGCTGGTGAAGATTCCCGGCATCGGCAAGAAAACCGCCGAGCGACTGCTGCTCGAACTCAAGGGCAAGCTGCCGACGACAACTGGCGGCGGCGCAAAAGTCGGCGCTGGCGGGACGGCGGCAAACGCCAGCTACGACACCATGAGCGACATCCTCAACGCCCTGCTGGCGCTCGGTTACAGCGAACGCGAAGCGCTGGTCGCGACGAAATCCCTGCCGGCCGAGGTCGGCGTCTCCGACGGCATTCGCCAGGCGCTGAAGTCACTGGCAAAGGGCTGACCCGATGTCCCAGGGCTTTCTCAGCCGCCTGCGGCTGTCGGCCGGCTTCCTGCGGCTGGGCATGAACCTGTGGCCGCCCTTCGTCGGCGCCGGCATCCACGTGCTGGAGATCGCACCGGACTACCGGCGCGTCACGGTGCGGCTGCGGCTCGGCCTGCTCAACCGCAACTACTTCGGCACGCAGTACGGCGGCTCGCTGTTCTCGATGACCGATCCGTTCTATGCGCTGATGTTGCTGCACAACCTGCCGCGCGGCTACCGCGTCTGGGACAAGGCGGCAACGATCCGCTACCTCACGCCGGGACGCGGCAACGTCTTCGCGCATTTCGTCCTCGACGCGGCACGCATTGACGAGGTGCTGGCGGCCACCGCCAGCGGCGAAAAATACGAGCCGACCTGGCCGGTGGATATCGTCGCCGCGGACGGCACCGTGGTCGCCACGGTCGACAAGACGCTGCACATCCGGCTTGCCCGGCCGGCGGGAGAGGCGGGGGGCGCGAGTAGAATGCAGCAATCATCCCGACCGCACCGATGAACGAACAAGCCCGCGCCTATTTCCGCATCGCCCTCGTGGCACTGATCATCATCGGTGCCTTCTGGGTGTTGGCGCCCTTCTTGGCTGCCTTGCTCTTCGCCGCCATCCTCTGCCTCAGCACCTGGCCGCTGTTCGCCTGGCTCAAAGGCAAACTCAAGGGCCGCAGCACGCTCGCCGCGCTGATCGCCACGCTGCTCCTCGCGCTGACCGTGCTGGTGCCGATGGCCTACCTCGCCGCGACCATCGCCGACAGCGTCGCGCAACTGATCGGGATCTTGCGCCCGTGGTTCGAATCCCCCGACCATGCCCCGCCCGACTGGCTCGCCGGATTACCCCTGATCGGCGAGCATCTCGACACCTACTGGCGCAAGCTCGCCGGCAATCGGGCCGAACTAACCAACCTCGGCAAGCAGCTGTTCGAGCCGACACGGAACCTCCTCACGGCGGCGGCCAGGCTGATCGGCCAGGGCCTGCTCGAGCTGACGTTCGTCGTATTCATTGCCTTCTTCTTCTACCGCGACGGTCACAAGCTTGGGAATCACCTGGCCTACCTCGCCGAAAAGATTGGCGGCGACCTCGGCACGCGCATGCTGGGCCTCGCCAAAAGCACGATCATGGGTGTGATGATCGGCATCGTCGGCACGGCGGCGGCACAAAGCCTCGTCGCGTTGATCGGCTTCCTCATCGCCGGCGTGCCGGCCGCCCTGCTGCTCGCCGCCGCGACCTTCTTCCTGTCGATGGTGCCGATCGGCCCGCCATTGATCTGGGGCGGCGCGGCATGGTGGCTCTACAGCCAGGGCGAAACCGGCTGGGCGATTTTCATGGCGATCTACGGTGTCGCGCTCATCAGCAGTGTCGATAATCTCGTCAAACCCATCCTCATCAGCTACTCGGCCAGCCTGCCGATCCTGCTGATCGCCCTTGGCGTCTTTGGCGGCGTGCTGGCCTTCGGCTTCGTCGGCATCTTTCTCGGTCCGGTCATCCTGGCCCTCGCACTCACCCTCGTCGCCGGCTGGTCGTCACTGCCGCCCGACACTCCCGACTCCGCATGATTGAAACCGATTCACTCGCCGGCCCGCCCGACCGGCTGATTGCAGCCGACAGTTCCTCGCCGCATGAGGATGTGCTGGAACGCGCCTTGCGACCGAAGCGGCTGGCGGATTACGTCGGCCAGCAAAAGATTCGCGGGCAATTTGAAATTTTCATCGGGGCCGCGCGGCAGCGTCAGGAAGCGCTCGACCATGTGCTGCTGTTTGGCCCGCCGGGACTGGGCAAGACCACGCTGGCCCACATCATCGCCCACGAGATGGGCGTCAACTTGCGCTCGACCTCCGGTCCGGTGCTGGAGCGCGCCGGCGACCTCGCCGCGATCCTGACCAATCTCGAACCGAACGACGTGCTGTTCATCGACGAGATTCACCGCCTCTCGCCCGTTGTCGAGGAAATTCTCTACCCCGCGCTCGAAGACTTCCAGATCGACATCATGATCGGCGAGGGTCCGGCGGCGCGCTCGGTCAAGCTCGACCTGCCGCCGTTCACGCTGGTCGGCGCCACCACGCGCGCCGGCATGCTCACCAACCCATTGCGGGACAGGTTCGGCATTGTTGCCCGACTCGAGTTTTACACGCCGGAAGAACTCGGCCTGATCGTGCGCCGTTCGGCACATCTGCTCAAGTGCGCGATTGCCGATGAGGGTTCCATCGAAATCGCCCGGCGCAGCCGCGGCACGCCGCGCATCGCCAACCGGCTGCTGCGCCGCGTGCGCGACTACGCCGAGGTCAAACACGATGGCGCCATCTCCCGCGAAATCGCCGACGCCGCCCTGCTCATGCTTGACGTCGACCACCTCGGTCTCGACATCATGGACCGTAAACTGCTCAGCGCCATGCTCGAAAAATTCGGCGGCGGCCCGGTCGGCATCGACAACCTCGCAGCCGCCATCGGCGAGGCGCGCGATACCATCGAGGATGTGCTCGAACCCTACCTGATCCAGCAAGGCTACCTGCAGCGTACCCCGCGCGGCCGCGTGGCGACGCCGAGCATCTGGCGGCATTTCGGGCTCGAATCCCCCAGCGCTCCGGGTGGCGCGAATCGGGAACTGTGGCAAGGCCAATGAACACCCTCATCCCCCCAGCCCCCTTCTCGAAGAAGGGGGTGACTGAGGTTCAGCCGCTTTGCGGCTTCCGGGTCATGGCTGCGCCTCCTTGGGGCGGCCCGGCGGAGGCGCCATGACGCCCCGGTTCATGGTTCGCGTCTATTACGAGGACACCGACGCGGGTGGCGTGGTCTATTACGCCAACTATCTCAAATACCTCGAACGCGCCCGTACCGAACTGCTGCGCGAGCTCGGTTTCGAGCAGCACCAGTTGGCCGGGGAAGCCGGCCTGGCCTTCGCGGTACGCTCGCTCACGGTCGAGTATCTGAAGCCGGCCAGGCTCGATGATCGGCTTGGGGTCGCGACCGTGGTCGAGGCCATCGGCCGCGCTCAGGTAACATTCGCCCAGTCAGTAGTCCGCGCGGAAGAAATATTGCTGACCGCCACGGTGCGCGTCGCCTGTCTCGATCTTGTGCGCGGCAAGGCAACGGCCATGCCGCAATCCCTTCACGACAAACTCAAAGCACTCAGATGAACGTTTCCACCGATATTGCCATCATCGATCTCATCGCCCAGGCCAGTCTCCTCGTCAAACTGGTAATGGCCCTGCTCGCCTATGTTTCCGTCATGTCGTGGTACTGGATCTTCCGCAAGTGGTTCCAGATCCGCGACGCGCAGCGGAAGACCGAACAGTTCGAGCGCGAGTTCTGGAGCGGCGGGGACCTGAATGTGCTCTACCAGAGCGCCCTCAACGACCGCCACCACAGCGGTCCGCTGGAGCGTATTTTCGAGGCCGGCTTCAGGGAATTCACCAAAGTTCGCAGCCAGCAGTCGCGCGACTCGGCTTCGGCCATCGACGGAGTGCGCCGCGCCATGCGCGCCACCTATCAGCGCGAGCTCGACGACCTGGATGCGCACCTCGCCTTCCTCGCCTCGGTCGGCTCGGTGTCACCCTATGTCGGCCTGTTTGGCACGGTGTGGGGGATCATGAACTCCTTTCGCGGCCTCGCCAACATGACCACGGCCACCCTTTCGGCGGTCGCCCCGGGCATCGCCGAGGCGCTGGTGGCAACCGCCATCGGCCTGTTCGCGGCGATCCCCGCCGTGGTGGCCTACAACCGCTTCGCCCACGATGTCGATCGGGTTTCGGTGCGCCTCGAGAGTTTCATGGAGGAGTTCTCCAACGTTTTGCAAAGACAGATCAAGTAAGCCCATGAGATCCAGAAGGCTTAAACACGAAATCAATGTCGTTCCCTACATCGATGTGATGCTGGTGCTGCTGGTCATTTTCATGGCCACAGCGCCGGCAATCCAGACTGCCAGCATTGAATTGCCCAGCGTCGGCAAGGCCGCTCAGCCACCGGCCGAGCCGCTGGAAATCATTGTCCGTGCCGATCAGAGCATGTCGCTGCGCGATCGCGCGCTGGGCGGCGCCGAAGTTACCGTCGGCCGCCTCGAACTGGCGGCAAGGCTCAAGGAACTTCAGGCCAAAAATCCGGACCAACCCGTGCTGATTGCCGGTGACAAGAATGTGAAATATGAGGCCGTATTGAACGTAATGGATGAATTGCAGCGTGCGCAGGTCACCAGGATCGGCCTGCTGGTGCAGCATAAAAATAGATGACCGAAGCACCTGCTGCCCCACGCCCGGCACCGGGCAAACGCATTTCCTTTGCCCTGGCCGTACTGATGCATGTAGTGCTGGTCGTTTTCCTGGTTTACGGCATCAGCTGGAAAACTGAGCCGCCGGAAGCGGTTCAGGTCGAACTGGTCAGCGCCGTTCCGCCAGCGCCGACTCCTGCACCGGCACCCGAACCAAAACCAGAACCCCCACCGCCCAAACCCGAGCCAAAACCTGAACCAGCCCCAAAGCCGCCCCCCAAACCCGAGATTGCGCAGAAGGAAAAGCCCAAGCCACCGCCGAAACCCGAGCCCAAGCCNNCCCAAGCCCGAACCCAAACCCGAACCCAAACCGGCACCGGATCCGTTTCAGGAACAACTCAAGCGTGAGGCCGAGCAACTTCAGAAACTCAAGGCAATGAAGGCCGCCGCCCAGGAGCATGACAGCCTGAAAGCCCTGCAGGCGAGCGAAGCCCAGGCCAGCGACATGAACAAATACATCGCCGCCATTAGCGGCAAAGTGCGCGGCAACATTGTCCTGCCGCCCGATATCAAGGGCAACCCCGAGGCCCTGTTTGAGGTAACTCAGTTGCCTTCTGGTGAAGTATTGAATGTCCGATTGATCAAATCCTCCGGACATACCGCCTATGATGCCGCCACGGAACGCGCCATCCGCAAGTCCAGCCCCTTGCCGAAACCGGCTAAAACCGAGCTGTTCAGCCGCACGCTGGAACTCAGATTTCGCCCCTTGGACAACTGAGTGGTCGCAGCGCCCTGATCCCTCAATCCGGGCATAAATGAGCCTCGATGCAGGAGTTATAATTGCACCCCATGAAAACACTTAGTCTCCGATGGCTTGCCGGTGCATTGCTCGGCTGCTTTGCGCTTTTCGCCCAGGCGCAGCTTTCAATCGAAATCACCGGCGCCGGGGCCCAACGCTTTCCGCTGGCAGTTACTGATTTTGCAGGTGAGCGCGTCATTGCGCAGGCGCTGACTTCGGTCGTGCGCTCCGACCTCGAGCGCAGTGGTCTGTTCCAAATTGTCGATACCAGCGGCGCGGTTCTGAATGAAACTACCGTGCCCAACTACGCGGACTGGAAAGCCCGTGGCGCCGATGCTCTGGCGGCAGGCAGCGTCAATGTCACCGCCGATGGTCGTTACGAAACGCGCTTTCGCCTGCACGACACCCAAAAGCAGGTGGCCATCGCCGGGCAGGGCCTGGCACACAACGCCAGCCAGATCCGCACCACGGCACATCGTGTCGCCGACATCATTTACGAGAAGATCACCGGTGAGCGCGGCATCTTTTCGACACGTATCGCCTATGTGATGAAGAGCACCGGACGTTACGAATTACAGATCGCCGATGCCGATGGCAATGGCCCGCAGGTTGCCCTGGCTTCGCGCGAGCCAATCATCTCGCCAACCTGGTCACCCGACGGCAGCCGACTGGCCTATGTCTCCTTCGAAGCAAAGAAGCCCGTCGTCTATGTGCACGATCTGGCTACCGGACGTCGCCACGTTGCGGCCAACTTCAAGGGCTCGAATTCAGCCCCCGCCTGGTCGCCCGATGGCACCAGACTTGCCGTGGTGCTTACCAAGAACGGCAACTCCCAACTGTATGTCGTCAATGTGGATGGCAGTGGCGTCACTCGCCTGGCCTCGTCTGCCGGCATCGATACCGAACCGCATTTTTCACCCGACGGCGAGTTCATCTACTTCACCTCGGATCGCGGCGGCAGTCCGCAAATTTACCGGCAGCCCGTAGCCGGCGGTAATGCGCAGCGGGTTACCTTTGAAGGCAATTACAACGTTACGCCACGGCTTTCACCCGACGGCAGGACCCTGGCGTTTGTCACACGCGACAGTGGTCGCTTCCGCGTTGCGGTGATGGACCTGGCTTCCCGCCAGACATTGACTCTGACCGACACGGCCAAGGACGAGTCCCCCAGTTTTGCACCGAATGGGCGCATGATCCTGTTTGCCACAGAAGTTGGCGGTCGCGGCGTACTCGCTGCAGTATCCATCGATGGCCGCGTCAAGCATCGCCTTTCGGTACAAGCTGCGGACGTGCGCGAGCCAGCGTGGGGACCATTCAACAAGTAATCTCCAAAACTTTCAC
>DDXB01000006.1:44319-46836 GCA_002347405.1 Rhodocyclaceae bacterium UBA2271
CCCGTCACGGCGGGACAAGTCGATCCGTATGGCATCGCCGCCCTCAAGGACCCGAAGAGCCCATTGTCCAAGCGCAGCGTTTATTTCGACTACGACAGCTATGTTGTCAAGGATGAGTTCAAGTCCGTGCTTGATCATCACGCTAAATTTCTTCTCCAGAATGGCCAGATGAAGATGCTGATACAGGGTCATGCTGACGAACGCGGCAGCCGCGAATACAACCTGGCGCTCGGCCAGAAACGTGCCGAAGCAGTCAAGAAAGCCCTGCTGTTGCTGGGCGCCAAAGAACCTCAGCTTGAGTCGGTCAGCCTGGGCGAAGAAAAGCCTGCCTGCATGGAACAATCCGAATCCTGCTGGGCGCAGAATCGTCGTGGCGACATGCTTTACTCTGGTGAGTTTTAGGTCATGACTCGTCTAGCTGCATGCTTCCTGATCTGTGCTGCGCTGGTAGCCCCGGCGCATGCTGCGCTCTTTGGCGACAATGAGGCGCGCAGGCAGATCATGGAATTGCGTGCCGAGCTGACGCAAACGCTGGAAGCCCTCACCCGCCGCGTTGATGGGGCCAGCCATAACCAGCTCGACTTCTCCAATCAGGCCGAGACCTTGCGTGCCAGCGTGGCACGCCTGACCGGACAGATCGAGGTATTGACGAATTCGCTTGACGCCGCACACAAGCGCCAGCAGGATTTTTATGTCGATCTGGACAATCGCCTGCGCAAACTTGAGACTGCTGCTGCGGCCTCGAGCGGGTCGACGTTGCCGACCGAAGCCAAGGCTGATCCCCAAGCAGAAATGCGCGACTACGAGGCGGCGTTGGGTCATTTCCGTTCCGGCAAGTTCAAGGATGCCCAGGTTTCTTTTGAGACTTTCATCGGCTTGCATAGCAAGTCCGCACTGCTCCCCAACGCCCACTACTGGCTGGGTTCGAGTCTTTACCAGCAAAAACAGTTCGCCAAGGCCGCGCCCGTTTTTGCGCAGTTCGCCACCACCTGGCCAAACGACCCTAAAGCGCCAGATGCTCTCCTGGCGCAAGCCAATGCCTTGATCGAAGTAAAGGATGAGAAAGGCGCTGTAACTGTGCTGGAAACCCTGGTCGATAAATATCCATCCAGCTCGGCAGCCGATCCCGCTCGCACGCGCCTGAAAGCGCTCTCCCCCAAGAAAAAACGATGAGATTGAGGTGGTGACGTCAGACGCTGCCGTCACGCTGCGCGTCAGCGAGATATTTCATTCGCTGCAAGGCGAATCAACCCGCGTCGGACTACCCACCGTCTTCATCCGTCTTACCGGTTGCCCCCTGCGCTGTACGTGGTGCGACACTTCCTATGCCTTCAGCGGTGGCGAATACCTGTCTGTCAGTGCGATTCTCGGCCGGGTTGCCAGTTTCGCGTGTCCGACTGTATGCGTTACCGGTGGCGAACCCCTGGCACAGCCCAACTGCCCGTCTTTTCTCGCTGCACTATGCGACGCTGGATTTTCCGTTTCACTGGAAACCTCCGGTGCACTTGATATTGGCACAGTCGACGCCCGCGTCTCGCGCATCGTAGATTTGAAGGCGCCTGATTCCGGTGAATGCGCGAAAGTTCGCTGGGAGAATATCGATCTCCTGCGCCCCACCGATGAAATCAAGATTGTCATTGCTTCGCGCGCCGACTACGACTGGGCGGTGGCGGCGTCCCGCCAGCGCCGACTTTTCACTTGCTGTCCCGTGCTGTTTTCACCGGTATGGGATGCATTGCCCCCCGCCCAACTTGCTGCATGGATCATCGAGGATCGCTTGCCGGTGCGATTCCAGCTACAGATGCACAAGCTCCTGTGGGGCAATGAGCGGGGCAGGTGATCGCAAGCATGTCTCCACCAAAGCGCGCAGTCGTTCTGCTCTCCGGCGGCCTCGATTCCGCCACCTGCCTGGCAATTGCTCATACCGAAGGTTTTGTTTGCCACTGTCTTTCGGTCGATTATGGACAGCGCCATGCTGCGGAACTTGCAGCGGCAGCAAGAGTCGCCACGGCACTAGGGGCGCTGGAACATCGGATTGTCCATCTCGACATCGGCCAGTTCGGTGGCTCCGCGCTTACCGATTCCGCCATCGCCGTACCGACCGGCGGCCTCGCACCAGGCATCCCGGTAACGTATGTACCGGCGCGCAACACCATCATGCTGTCCCTGGCGCTAGGCTGGTCGGAGATATTGGGCGCGCAGGACATTTTCGTCGGCGTGAATGCCGTCGATTATTCCGGTTACCCCGACTGTCGTCCGGAATTCATCGAGTCCTTTGAAACCATGGCAAACCTGGCCACCAAGGCTGCAGTCGAAGGCTCGCCACTCAAACTGCATGCTCCGCTGATCGACCTCGCGAAGGCTGACATCATTCGCCAGGGCAAAGCCCTTGGCATCGATTTCGCCATAACCGTATCGTGTTACCAGGCGGATGAGAGCGGCCGCGCATGCGGTGTGTGCGACGCCTGTCGCCTGCGCCGTGACGGGTTTATTGCTGCCGGCGAGATCGACCCAACG
>DDXB01000049.1:0-14075 GCA_002347405.1 Rhodocyclaceae bacterium UBA2271
CGTGGCAAAAATCATCGAGTAAGCTATTGCTTTTCGTAGGAAAGGGCAGGATAATTCCGCCCTTTCGTTTTTTGGTGCAACCTTGTACTAAACCGCACCATTGCTCTTTAAGGATATTTTATGCAGAATCAGAAAATCCGCATTCGTCTCAAGGCGTTTGACTACCGCTTGATAGATCAGTCGGCGATGGAGATTGTGGATACGGCAAAACGTACCGGAGCGGTCGTTCGTGGCCCGGTCCCGTTGCCTACGAGAATTGAGCGCTACGACATACTGCGCTCGCCGCACGTCAACAAGACATCCAGGGATCAGTTCGAAATCCGTACGCATCTGCGTTTGATGGACATTATTGATCCGACCGACAAGACGGTCGATGCGCTGATGAAACTGGATCTCCCGGCAGGCGTTGATGTAGAGATCAAGCTGCAGTAACAAAGAACGAGCAATAAAGTCGGTCTCGCAAGTCGTCGAATAGAAAGTACGCTGGTTGCCCCAGATTAAAGAGGCAATCGTGAAATGAAGCAAACTAGCCCGGCCAATCGTAGCTGGATTTAGGAGAAAAAATGAGTCTAGGCCTTGTAGGACGCAAGGTCGGCATGACCCGCATATTTACCGAGGACGGTTCGTCCGTTCCGGTAACCGTGTTGGATGTGTCGAATAATCGCGTTACGCAAATCAAGACACCTGAAACTGATGGTTATTCCGCAGTTCAGGTTGCTTACGGCAAGCGCCGTGTTTCCCGAGTTAGCAAAGCCGCAGCCGGCCATTATGCGAAAGCAGGGGTCGAGGCGGGCACGACGCTGATGGAGTTTCGCGTGGCTGAAGCTCGCGTAGCGGAATTCAAACTGGGCGATGTGCTAGCCGCTTCTGTTTTTTCGGTAGGCCAGAAAGTCGATGTGACTGGTATGTCTATTGGCAAGGGCTTCGCCGGTGCGATCAAACGCCATAACTTTTCATCGAACCGGGCGTCTCACGGTAATTCGGTATCCCACAACGCTCCTGGCTCGATCGGCATGGCGCAGGATCCAGGACGCGTATTTCCAGGCAAGCGGATGGCCGGACACCTTGGTGATGTCAAGTGCACGACGCAAAACTTGGAAGTCGTTCGTATCGATGAGACGCGGCAACTCCTGTTGATCAAAGGAGCGGTGCCAGGTTCTCGAGGTGGCGATGTCATGGTTCAGCCGGCAGTGAAAGCTGCCGAAGCTGGCAAGTGAGGGCGACCATGGAACTTAAACTCATTGATGAACAAGGGCAGGCGGGCACAACAGTCAGTGTGTCCGATGGTTTGTTTGGCCGTGATTACAACGAATCATTGGTGCATCAACTGGTGGTCGCCTATCAAGCGAACGCGCGTGCGGGTAATAGCGCCCAACTGACGCGTTCTGAGGTCCGGCATAGTACGAAGAAACCCTGGAAGCAAAAAGGCACAGGACGGGCGCGGATCGGTACGACAGCAAGTCCCTTGTGGAGAAGCGGTGGTCGTGCTTTCCCTAACTCACCCGATGAAAATTTTTCTCATAAAGTGAATCGGAAAATGTACCGGGCGGGTATCGCAGCAATTCTTTCCCAACTGGCACGTGAAGACCGGCTTACCGTTGTCGAAAATTTCACTGTCGAGGCACCAAAAACACGCTTGGTAGTTCAGAAGCTCAAAAGCTTGGGCGTGGATTCGGCGTTGCTGGTAACCGACGACCTGAATGACAATCTAATGCTGGCGTCAAGAAATCTGCCAAATGTCTTGGTCTTGGAGCCAAAGCAGGCAGATCCACTTTCACTGATTCGCTTCCCCCGTGTCGTTATGACTAGGGGAGCAGTTGCAAAATTAGAGGAGCTGCTGGGATGAGCGCTACTCAATTCAGTCAAGAACGCTTGCTACAAATCCTGTTGGCACCGCTAGTTTCAGAAAAGGCGACGATGCTGGCAGAGCGGAGCAATCAGGTCATATTCGTGGTGGTGCCGGATGCCACCAAACCGGAAATCAAGGCGGCTGTCGAACTGCTCTTCAAAGTTCGCGTTACCTCTGTCCAGGTTGCCAACGCCAAGGGCAAGTCCAAGCGCTTCGGCCGGACCATGGGTCGCCGCAGTGATGTGCGCAAGGCCTTCATCAGTCTTGAAGCCGGGCAGGAAATCAATTTCGCAGAAGGAGTTGCGTAATGGCCCTGGTAAAAGTTAAACCCACTTCTGCAGGAAGACGTGCGGTCGTTAAAGTAGTTAATCCGAACTTGCACAAGGGCCGCCCGCATGATGCGCTGACCGAAAGCAAATTCAGCAAAGCCGGCCGGAATAATCACGGCCACATCACGACGCGGCATCAGGGCGGCGGCCACAAGCAGCAGTATCGTGTAATCGACTTCAAGCGAAACAAGGATGGTGTCGTTGCTAAAGTAGAGCGACTCGAATACGATCCAAATCGCTCCGCAAATATTGCGCTTCTTTGTTATGCGGATGGTGAGCGGCGCTACATCATTGCACCAAAGGGGATGGCAGTCGGCCAAGAGGTATTAAGTGGCCCGGAGGCGCCGATTAAATCGGGTAACAGCCTGCCGATCCGCAACATACCGGTTGGCAGCACGATCCATTGCCTCGAGATCATGCCGGGCAAAGGTGCTCAGATGGCTCGAGCGGCAGGTACATCTGTCCAGCTGCTGGCGCGCGAAGGTGCATATGCCCAGGTCCGCTTGCGCTCGGGTGAAATCCGCCGGATTCATATTGAATGCAGGGCAACGATTGGCGAAGTGGGTAATGAAGAGAATAACCTTCGTAAGATCGGCAAGGCAGGCGCGAACCGCTGGCGCGGTATTCGCCCGACGGTGCGCGGTGTTGCAATGAACCCGATTGACCACCCGCATGGTGGCGGTGAAGGACGAACCGGCGAAGGTCGTGTGCCAGTTAGTCCATGGGGGCAGCCGGCTAAAGGCTATCGCACTCGCAGAAACAAGCGCACGGACAACATGATTGTTCAGCGCCGTCACAAGCGTTAAGGGGTAAAACATGGCACGTTCAATCAAAAAGGGTCCCTTCGTTGACGACCATCTGCTCAAGAAAGTTGATGCGGCGCGTACGTCCAGCGACAAGCGTCCGATCAAAACATGGTCGCGTCGCTCCACGGTTTTGCCGGATTTTATTGGCCTGACCATAGCGGTACACAATGGCAAGCAGCATATCCCTGTGTATGTTTCAGAGAATATGGTGGGCCACAAACTCGGTGAGTTTGCCCTGACGCGGACCTTCAAGGGTCATGCGGCAGGAAAGAAAGCGAAGAAGTAAGGATATGTCAATGGAAACTAACGCAATTTTGCGGGGTGTGCGCCTTTCGGCCCAAAAAGGTCGGCTTGTCGCCGATCTGGTGCGTGGCAAGTCGGTTGATCAAGCACTTAATATTCTTGCTTTTTCTCCCAAAAAGGGTGCGGTGATTGTAAAGAAGGTGCTCGAATCCGCAATCGCGAATGCCGAACATAACAATGCTGCCGATATCGATGCGCTGAAGGTAACGCGCATTTACGTTGAGCAAGGCACCGTGCTGAAGCGGTTCACCGCGCGCGCCAAGGGCCGTGGCAACCGCATCAGCAAACAGACCTGCCACATTTATGTGACAGTCGGCGAGTAAGGAGCACTCATGGGACAGAAGATTCATCCGACCGGCTTTCGTTTGGCGGTAACACGTGACTGGTCCTCACGCTGGTTTGCGAACTCAAAGAATTTCTCCTCCATGCTGGGTGAGGATATTGCAGTACGCGATTATTTAAAGAAAAAATTGGCGCATGCCTCTGTTGGGCGAGTAGTGATTGAGCGTCCGGCAAAAAATGCACGGGTAACGGTGTTCAGTGCCAGACCTGGTGTCGTGATCGGCAAAAAAGGTGAGGATATTGAGCAATTGAAGGTTGAGCTGCAACGCCGCATGGGTGTGCCGGTGCATGTCAACATCGAAGAGATTCGCAAGCCGGAAACGGATGCCCAGTTGATTGCCGATTCGATCGCGCAGCAACTTGAAAAGCGCATCATGTTCCGTCGCGCCATGAAGCGAGCCATGCAAAATGCTATGCGTCTTGGCGCGCAGGGAATCAAGATCATGAGTGCTGGCCGCTTGAACGGTGCCGAAATCGCACGCACCGAGTGGTATCGGGAGGGGCGAGTGCCGCTTCATACACTGCGTGCCGACATTGATTACGGGACAGCAGAAGCTAAAACGACCTACGGAATCATCGGCATCAAGGTGTGGGTTTTCAAGGGTGAGGTGAAAGGTCGCGGCGAAAGTCCGGCTTCAGCCAATGAACTGCCTAGTGAAGAGCCCATCAAACGAGCGCGTCGCCCAACCAAAGGTGCGACAAATGCCGACAATGAAGCGAAGCCATCCGCCCCGCGTCGCACAGCTAAAAAGCAGGAGGATCAGGGCGCCGAAGTCAAACCGGAAGCGGTCGGATCTCCTGAAGGTTCTGTCAAGGCACCGGTCAAGCGCGTGCGTAAAACAACAGCGACAAAGGCAGGCGCAGATATCGCCAGCCCGGAAGCCAAGGAGTAAGACAACATGCTGCAACCAGCACGCAGAAAGTATCGCAAGGAACAAAAAGGCCGGAATACCGGTTTGGCGACACGTGGCGCCAAAGTTTCCTTTGGTGAGTACGGGCTAAAGGCGACTGCCAGAGGCCGGCTCACGGCACGCCAAATCGAGGCGGCTCGTCGTGCCATGACTCGGCATATCAAACGTGGCGGTCGTATCTGGATCAGGATCTTTCCGGACAAACCGGTTTCCAAGAAGCCCGCCGAAGTCCGGATGGGTAATGGAAAAGGTAACCCGGAGTACTGGGTTGCTGAAATTCAACCTGGCAAAGTGCTGTATGAGATGGATGGTGTTGACGAGGTCTTGGCACGCGAAGCCTTCGAGTTGGCGGCCGCCAAATTGCCGATTGCAACAACCTTCGTCACACGTCATTTGGGGTAAGCAATGAAAGCAACTGAACTGAGACAAAAGAATGATGCGGACCTTGGCAAGGAGTTACTAGACTTGCGCAAGGCCCAATTCTCCATGCGTATGCAGCTCGCAACCCAACAGCTTAGCAATACAAGCCAGGTTGATAAATTGCGTAAGGACATTGCGCGCATCAAAACAATTCAGCACGAGAGGGCGACTGCAAAATGAATGAGACAAGCCAGTCCATGCACCGTACCCTGGAGGGGCGAGTTGTGAGCGACAAGATGCAAAAAACCGTGACAGTCTTGATTGAGCGTCGCGTCAAGCACCCCCTTATTGGCAAGGTGATGATCCGTTCAAGAAAGTACCATGCGCATATCGAAGGGCTTACCGCGACTGTTGGCGATCTTGTCCAGATTGAAGAGTGCGCACCCATAGCCAAGACCAAAGCCTGGCGTGTGATGAAGGTTCTTGAAAAAGGCGTTGTTACCTGAATATTGTGTTGACACTGTTTGGCGGGGTCAGTAGAATCCCGCCTCTTTGTCGGAAAGCTGCCGGTGTGATGAGGGCGGGTGCCGGTAGAGTTAAGTCCCCCGAGGTTATCCAGCTGGGGTTCCAAAACTAACTGCGTATCCGGTTCGCCAGATGCAGGTTAAGTTGGAGAGTTAAATGATTCAAATGCAGTCACGGCTCGATGTGGCCGACAATACAGGTGCGCGCTCGGTAATGTGCATCAAGGTCATGGGCGGATCTAAGCGCCGCTATGCCGGTATTGGCGACATCATCAAGGTCAGCATCAAGGACGCAGCCCCGCGTGGGCGCGTTAAAAAGGGCGAGGTATACAGCGCGGTAGTAGTTCGCACGGCCAAAGGTGTGCGGCGAGCTGATGGCTCCCTGATCAAATTCGATGGAAACGCAGCGGTATTGCTCAATAACAAGTTTGAGCCGATTGGCACGCGCATCTTCGGGCCGGTCACGCGTGAGTTGCGCGGCGAGCGTTTCATGAAGATCGTATCTCTTGCCCCAGAAGTGCTCTGAACCTGGATCGGGAAGGTAAGCAAATCATGCAAAAGATTCGTAAGGGTGATGATGTCGTAGTCGTCGCCGGGCGGGACAAGGGAAAGCGTGGCACGGTTACGCAGCGCCTGGATAGCGAAATGCTGATCATTGCAGGCATTAATCGCGTGAAAAAACACACCAAGCCGAACCCCATGAAGGGTCAGCAAGGCGGTATTGTTGAAAAGGAAATGCCGATCCACTTGTCAAATGTGGCCCTCTTCAACCCGGCAACGCAAAAGGCTGATCGCGTTGGGGTCAAGTTTCTTGAGGATGGGCGTAAGGTCAGAATATTCAGATCGAATGGCGAACTGGTCGAAGCTTAAGGGATAGGTCATGGCGCGTTTGCAAGAGTTTTATAAAGAAAAGGTCGTCCCGCAGTTGCATGAGCAGTTCAAATATGCATCTGTGATGGAAGTGCCGCGGATCACAAAAGTCACACTCAATATGGGCGTGGGCGAAGCTGTTGCCGATAAAAAGGTTCTGGAAAACGCCGTAGGCGACATGACCAAGATAGCTGGCCAGAAGCCCGTGATTACGAAGGCCCGCAAAGCTATTGCGGGCTTCAAGATTCGCGAGGGTTATCCGATCGGTTGCATGGTGACATTGCGCGGTACGCGCATGTTCGAGTTTCTGGATCGTCTGGTCAGTGTTGCGATGCCGCGAATTCGCGACTTTCGCGGCATTCCCGGGAGCAAGGGTTTTGATGGCCGCGGTAACTACAATATCGGCGTCAAGGAGCAGATTATTTTTCCCGAAATCGAGTATGACAAGGTAGATGCTTTGCGCGGGATGAATATCAGCATCACCACGACGGCGAAGACTGACGCGGAAGCGAAGGCACTTCTTTCTGCATTCAAGTTCCCTTTCAAGAACTGAGGGAGTAATGGCAAAACTTTCACTTATTAACCGGGAGGCCAAACGGGCCAGGATGGTTGCCAAGTTCGCCGCGAAAAGGGCGGAGCTGACGGCCATTTTCAATAACAGCAAGCTTGGCGATGAGGAGCGTATTGATGCACGACTCAAGTTCCAACTGTTGCCTCGAGATTCGAGTCCGGTGCGTCAGCGCATGCGCTGCACTTTAACTGGACGTCCCCGGGGTGTTTTTAAAAAATTTGGTCTATGCCGTCTCAAGCTGCGCGAGTTTGCCATGCGCGGTATGGTGCCTGGAATGACCAAGGCCAGTTGGTAAGGGGTGCGATATGAGTATGACTGATCCAGTCGCTGACATGCTGACGCGTATCCGCAATGGACAAATGGCGGAAAAGCTCGGCGTTTCGATGCCCTCTTCAAAATTGAAGCAGGCTATAGCGCAAGTTTTACAAGACGAGGGTTATATCGAAAGCTTTGCCGTGCGCGATGATGCAGGCAAGGCCAGTCTCGATATCGAGTTGAAATATTACGCAGGCCGCCCTGTTATTGAGCGCATTGAGCGTGTATCACGGCCAGGTTTGCGGATTTATCGCGGTATGCAGGATTTGCCAAAGGTCATGAACGGCCTGGGCATTGCCATTGTTTCGACGCCAAAGGGGGTTATGACTGACCGTAAGGCGCGCAGTGTCAATGTTGGTGGCGAAGTGCTGTGTATTGTGGCGTAAGGAGTAATCAATGTCCCGCATCGCCAAAAATCCAGTAATGCTGCCGAAAGGTGTGGAAGCAGCTGTCTCTTCGAGTGAGATCACCTTGAAAGGCCCCCTTGGATCGCTTACCCAATTCGTTCTTCCTTCTGTAAAGGTTGAGAGAGAGGGTGATGGTCTGGTGTGTCGGGCAATTGAGAATCAACCGAATGCCTCTGCCATGTCAGGAACCATGCGCGCGCTGGTGAATAATATGGTTACTGGCGTAACCAAAGGTTTTGAGAAAAAGTTGACCCTGGTTGGCGTCGGTTACAAGGCGCAAGCTCAAGGCCCGAAGCTCAACTTGTCATTGGGTTTTTCTCACCCGGTAGCGCATGAGATGCCGAATGGCATCAAGGTTGAAACGCCTACGCAGACTGAAATCCTGATCAAGGGGATCGACCGGCAGTTGGTTGGGCAGGTTGCTGCCGAAGTTCGTGCCTACCGTCCGCCAGAGCCGTATAAGGGTAAGGGTGTCCGTTATGCGAACGAGGTGGTGGTTATCAAAGAAACCAAGAAGAAGTAAGTAGGACATTTCTTCTTAGCTAGCAAACTAAAAGGTCGAATGATGAACAAGAAAATGGCTCGTCTGCGCAGGTCGCGTAAAACCCGCGCCAAAATTGCGGAGCTTAAGGTGATGCGGCTTTCCGTCCATCGCACCAATTGCCATATCTACGCGCAAATTTATTCTGGTTGCGGTACGGCAGTCGTTGTTGCGGCATCCACGGTGGAAGTCGCGGTTCGCCAGCAGCAGCCCAATGGCGGCAATGTTGGTGCCGCACAGTTGATCGGCAAGCTCATCGCTGAGCGAGCTGCGGCAAAGGGTGTGAACGAGGTTGCATTCGACCGATCAGGATTCAAATATCATGGGCGCATCAAGGCATTGGCCGACGCTGCCCGTGAAGGCGGACTGAAATTTTAAGCCGTCATTAGAGCGAGATCAAAATGGCTAAACCGCAATCAAAAAAACAGCAACAGTCCACTGAAGAGCGCGATGATGGTCTGCGCGAAAAAATGGTGGCTATCAACCGCGTCACAAAGGTCGTCAAGGGTGGCCGCATACTTGGTTTTGCTGCCCTGACCGTAGTCGGTGATGGCGACGGTGGTGTCGGTATGGGCAAGGGCAAGGCGCGCGAGGTGCCAGTCGCTGTCCAGAAAGCAATGGATGAGGCGCGGCGCAAACTTTCAAAAGTAAGTTTGCGTGATGGAACCCTGCATCATCCTGTGACTGGCAAACATGGCGCCACTACTGTATTGATGTCGCCTGCAGCGGCAGGTACCGGTGTTATCGCCGGCGGACCGATGCGCGCTGTATTTGAGGTCATGGGTGTAACGGACGTGGTGGCCAAGGCCCTTGGCTCAACGAACCCTTACAACCTCGTCCGGGCGACGATTAAAGGTTTGATGGCCATGAATACCCCGGCAGAAATTGCTGCCAAACGTGGCAAGAGCGTGCAGGAAATCCTGGAGGCGTAATCATGGCGGAAAAGAAAATCAAGGTAACGCTCATTAAAAGCGTTATTGGAACCAAACAGGATCACCGGGCAACCGTGCGCGGCCTGGGGCTGCGCCGCATCAATCATACAGCTGAGCTTCAGGATACCCCTGCGGTTCGCGGCATGATCAAAAAAGTTGCCTATTTAGTGAAGTGCGAGGGTTAAGGTATGCGGCTCAATAATCTGAAACCGGCTGCCGGTGCCAAGCACGCAGCCAAGCGTCCTGGTCGGGGTATCGGTAGTGGCTTGGGCAAGACCGGTGGGCGTGGTCACAAAGGCCAGAAATCCCGTGCGGGTGGATTCCATAAGGTTGGTTTCGAGGGCGGCCAGATGCCTTTGCAGCGCCGCTTGCCAAAGCGCGGCTTCGTTTCCCTGACTGCCGGAAGAAATGTTGAAGTACGTCTCTCTGAGCTTGAAAAGTTGCCGGTGGAAGACATTGACTTGCTGACTTTGATGCAGGCCGGTATTGTTCCTGCTGACAGCCTCTCTGCCAAGGTGATCCTGTCGGGAGAGCTGACGCGCAAGGTAAACCTCAAGGGCATTGGCGCTACCAAAGGTGCCCGTGTGGCAATCGAGGCTGCTGGCGGTTCCGTTGCAGACATTGCGGCGGCAGCCTGAGCGTGCCGAGTATTAATGGCCGGGAGCAATAAACGTGGCTAACGCCACCACTACCACAACAGGCGCACTTGGCAGGGCGGGCAAGTTCGGCGATCTTTGGCGCCGGCTCGGCTTTCTGCTTGGTGCGCTAATTGTTTTCCGGATTGGTGCGCATATTCCCGTGCCAGGGATTGACCCGGTACAACTTGCCGAGTTGTTCAACTCGCAGCAAGGCGGCATCCTCGGCGTATTCAACCTGTTTTCCGGGGGGGCGCTGTCACGCTTCACCATCTTCGCCCTGGGTATCATGCCCTACATTTCGTCATCAATTATCATGCAATTGATGACACACGCGGTTCCAGCCCTTGAGCAATTGAAAAAAGAGGGCGAGGCCGGACGTCGGAAGATCACCCAATACACCCGTTATGGCACTGTTGTATTGGCTCTTTTCCAGTCTATCGGCATGTCGATTGCCTTGGAAATGCAGCCGGGACTGGTCCTTGATCCGGGCCTGATGTTTCGCCTGGTTACCGTTATGACGCTGGTAACTGGAACGATGTTTTTGATGTGGCTAGGCGAGCAGATTACCGAGCGCGGACTGGGTAACGGTATTTCGATCATTATATTTGCGGGTATTGTTGCCGGGTTGCCGAGTGCGCTAGGCGGGCTGTTCGAGTTGGTACGCACTGGCGCGATGCATCCGCTGACATCAATCGTTATATGCGTTCTGGTGGTGGTGGTAACGGGCTTTGTGGTATTTGTCGAGCGCGGCCAGCGAAAGATTCTCGTCAATTACGCCAAACGGCAGGTAGGCAACAAAGTATATGGCGGCCAGAGTTCGCACTTGCCGTTGAAGCTAAATATGGCCGGTGTAATCCCGCCAATCTTTGCTTCATCGATTATCCTCTTCCCGGCATCGGCGGCGGGTTGGTTCGGGTCGGGGGAGGGCATGCTGTGGCTTAGGGACATTGCGGCAACGCTTTCTCCTGGACAGCCAGTCTATGTTTTGCTTTATGCAGCAGCCATCATTTTCTTCTGCTTTTTCTATACGGCACTGGTTTTCAATCCAAAGGATACGGCAGACAACCTGAAAAAGAGCGGTGCTTTTGTGCCTGGTTACCGGCCGGGCGATCAGACGGCCCGTTATATTGACAAGATCCTGATGCGCTTGACGCTTGTCGGTGCTGGATACATTACGCTGGTATGTCTGCTGCCGGAATTCCTGATCCTGAAATGGAACGTCCCATTTTATTTCGGGGGAACTTCGCTGCTGATTATTGTTGTTGTTACGATGGACTTCATGGCGCAGGTTCAGGCTTACGTCATGTCCCATCAATATGAAAGTTTGCTGAAAAAGGCTAATTTCAAGGGAGCGGGGATGCCAACCCGTTAGCGCGTCAAAGAGACAGGTTCATGTCTAAGGAAGATTTCATAGAGATGCAGGGCGAGGTTCTTGAGAACCTGCCAAATGCCACATTTCAAGTGAAATTGGAAAATGGACATGTTGTCCTCGGTTACATTTCCGGCAAGATGCGCATGCATTACATCCGGATACTTCCCGGGGATAAAGTAACCGTCCAGCTGACACCTTACGACTTGAACAAAGCGCGCATCGTGTTCAGGGCGAAGTAAAAGATACAAAGTTATTGCGGAGAAAAAGATGAGAGTTCAAGCTTCGGTCAAACGCATTTGTCGCAAATGCAAAATTGTGCGTCGCCATGGCGTGGTTCGTGTTATTTGCACAGATCCACGGCACAAGCAGCGCCAGGGTTGAAAAGGTTTTTGTTTTCTTTTAGAATTGTCGGTTCGCATTTTTAGCCGGCCCAATTAGTTCGCTTGCTTGGCTGGGTAGTCTGTTTTCCATTACCCGACAAACAATGGAGCGATGAATTAGCGATGTCAAGGACAAGGTAAGAATATGGCCCGTATTGCAGGCGTAAATATTCCGAATCACCAGCATGTCGAGATTGCATTAACGGCAATCTTTGGCATTGGCCGTTCGCGCGCGCAGAAGATATGCGACGCAGCGGGGGTAACGCGTTCGGTCAAAATCAAGGATCTCACCGAGGCAGATATGGATCGTCTGCGTGAGCAGGTGGGCAAAGTCGCCGTCGAAGGCGATTTGCGTCGCGAGGTCTCCATGAGCATTAAACGACTCATGGACCTCAGCTGCTATCGTGGCGTCAGGCATCGTCGTGGCTTGCCGGTTCGCGGTCAGCGTACGCGGACCAATGCACGTACCCGCAAGGGCCCCCGCAAGTCGGTTGCCGGCAGCAAGAAATAACCAGTAAGGTAAATATAAATGGCCAAAACGACAACCAAAGCGACAGCAAAAGTTCGCAAGAAGGTAAAGAAGAATGTTGCTGAAGGCATTGCGCACGTGCATGCATCATTCAACAACACGATAATTACTATTACCGATCGCCAGGGAAATGCGCTTTCGTGGGCAACCTCGGGCGGTGCGGGATTCAAGGGTTCGCGCAAGTCGACCCCGTTTGCTGCTCAGGTTGCAGCCGAAGCTGCCGGAAAGGCGGCACAGGAGTGCGGCATCAAGAACCTCGAAGTGCGCATCAAGGGCCCCGGCCCTGGACGCGAGTCTGCTGTCCGTGCGCTGAATGCCTTGGGCATCAAGATCAGCAGCATTACCGACATAACCCCGATTCCACACAATGGTTGCCGGCCGCCCAAGCGGCGCCGCATCTAAGGTTGAAGTAAGGAGACCGCCCAGTGGCCCGCAATCTAGATCCAAAATGCCGTCAGTGTCGCCGTGAGGGAGAGAAGCTCTTTCTCAAAGGCGAAAAGTGCTTCACTGACAAGTGTTCTATTGAACGTCGTTCCTATGCGCCTGGTCAACATGGCCAGAAATCAGGCCAGCGCCTTTCAGGTTACGGTCAGCAGTTGCGCGAGAAACAAAAAATTCGCCGTCTGTATGGTGTGCTTGAGCGTCAGTTCCGCAAGGTTTTTGCTGAAGCTAGTCGTCGCAAGGGGCAAACTGGTGAAAACCTGTTGCAATTGCTTGAAGGCCGCCTTGACTCGGTTACCTACCGGATGGGGTTTGGTGCTTCCCGTGCCGAATCACGGCAGATCGTTCGCCACAATGGCATTCTGGTCAACGGCAAGCGCGTCAATATTCCATCGTTCAACGTCAGTCCGGGTGACACTATTCAGCTGACCGAGGCCGCTCGTTTGCATTTGCGCACCAAAGCCGCCTTGGAAGCTGCCGAGTCGCGTGGTTTCCCTGCGTGGATCGAGGTTGACATCAAGGCTGGCAAAGGCACATTCAAAGCTTATCCGGCTCGTGACGAACTGCCACCTTCCATCAAGGAAGGTCTTGTGGTCGAGTTGTATTCGCGTTAATTCCATTCTCTTGCGCCTGGGGGCATTTCGCCCGCGGGCGCATTTGTCTATTTGAGGAACGAAGATGCAAAGTCACGCGCTTCTAAAACCCCGCATCATCGACGTTCAGGCGCTCTCGCCACTGCATGCCCGAGTTGTCATGGAACCTTTTGAGCGAGGCTATGGCCACACTCTGGGTAATGCGCTGCGCCGCATTCTCCTGTCGTCGATGCCCGGTGCTGCTGTAACCGAGATGACCATCGACGGCGTGCTGCATGAGTATTCGACGCTGGAAGGTGTCCGCGAAGATGTCGTTGACATCATGCTCAACCTGAAGGGCGTGGTGATGCGCCTGCACAATCGGGGCGAAACCATTCTGACCCTGTCAAAAAAAGGTGATGGGGAAGAAACGATTGTTACGGCAGCTGATATCCAGGCCAACCATGACATCGAAATCATCAACCCGGATCATGTTATCGCGCATCTGGCACCCGGTGGCAAGCTTGACATGCAGATCAAGGTCGAGGCAGGGCGCGGTTATGTGCCGGCAAATGTGCGCACTTCCTCTAAGGAAAGCAAGAGTATTGGCCGTATTTTGGTGGACGCCTCGTTCAGTCCGGTCCGTCGTGTCAGCTATCAGGTTGAAGCTGCCCGTGTCGAACAGCGCACCGACCTCGACAAGTTGATTATTGATATCGAAACCAACGGCGCCATTGACCCTGAAGAATCCATCCGCTACGCCGCCAGCATTCTGATGGACCAGTTGTCGGTATTTTCAGATCTCGAAGGTACGCCGATCTCTATCGAGCAACCCAAGCAATCCACGGTTGACCCCATCCTGCTGCGGCCGGTAGACGATCTTGAGTTGACGGTTCGCTCCGCCAACTGCCTGAAGGCCGAGAACATTTACTACATCGGCGATCTGATCCAGCGCACCGAGACGGAGTTGCTGAAGACGCCAAATCTCGGCCGCAAGTCACTCAACGAAATCAAAGAAGTTCTGGCTTCGCGTGGCCTGACACTGGGAATGAAGCTGGAAAACTGGCCACCCGCCGGTTTGGA
>DDXB01000049.1:14244-51869 GCA_002347405.1 Rhodocyclaceae bacterium UBA2271
GAACTAAAACTGGCCACCCGCCGGTCTGGAAAAGATGGGCTGATAGACAATCCCATTGTATTGAAGGCAGTACTCACTATAAAAATTAACCGGTCGCAGGCATAGCGCGGCGACCGCACAAGTGAAAAGGAAGCATCATGCGTCACGGTAACGGACTCAGAAAACTCAATCGCACCTCCTCGCATCGACTGGCGATGCTGCGCAACATGACTGTTTCATTGCTGCGTCACGAGGCTATCAAGACCACGCTGCCCAAGGCTAAAGAACTGCGCCGCGTTGTCGAACCAATCATCACTCTCGGCAAGAAGCCATCACTGGCCAATCGTCGCCTGGCATTTGATCGACTGCGCGATCGCGAAATCGTTGGCAAGGTCTTCGATGTACTTGGCCCGCGCTTTGCCAACCGGGCTGGCGGCTACCTGCGCATCCTCAAGATGGGTTTCCGCGTCGGCGACAATGCGCCGATGGCCTATGTAGAATTGCTCGACCGCCCGGAAGAAGATGCTGTAGAGGCACCGAAAGCCGAATAAGCGCCCCAGAACTGTGCAACAAAAAGGCCGACGTAATAGTCGGCCTTTTTGTTGCTGACCACGCGTTAATGGCTGAGTATCTTTGACAGAAACAATTGAGCTCTTTCCGAGCGCGGTGTGCCAAAAAACTCCTCCGTAGCTGCATCTTCGACAATGCTGCCGTTGTCCATGAAGATCACCCGGTTGGCAACCTTGCGGGCGAACCCCATTTCATGGCTGACTACCATCATTGTCATGCCCTCATTGGCGAGCCCAACCATGACATCCAGCACTTCATTGATCATTTCCGGATCAAGCGCCGAGGTTGGTTCGTCAAACAGCATGCAGATCGGATCCATGGCCAGCGCCCGGGCGATGGCGACACGCTGCTGCTGTCCGCCGGACAACTGGCCGGGAAATTTGTCAGCCTGCGAGTTAAGGCCGACACGATCGAGTAATTGCAGCGCACGTTGATGCGCTTCGTCCTTGCTGCGTCCGAGTACCTTGACCTGGCCGATGGTGAGGTTCTGCGTGATGGTCATGTGCGGAAACAACTCGAAATGCTGAAATACCATGCCGACGTGAGCACGCAGTTGGGGAAGATTGGTTTTGGGATCACCAATCGAAATGTCATTGACAATGATGTCGCCCTGCTGGAAGGGTTCAAGCCCGTTCACGCACTTGATCAGGGTAGATTTTCCGGAGCCGGATGGGCCACAGACGACAACGACCTCGCCTTTGGTTATTTGCGTCGAGCAGTCGGTCAGCACCCTGAACTGACCGTACCATTTGCTGATGTTGGCGATTTTTATCATGACGGATTAGCGGACGATGGCGGTACGTGCCTGGAGGTGTTTCACAAGATAAGAAAGGGCGAAGCAGATCACAAAATAAACCAGCGCAACGAAAACATACATCTCGATCGGCCGGCCGTAGTTCTTGCCGGCGATTTCAGCTGCCTTGAGAAGATCCTTGGCGCCTATGGCATACACAAGGGAAGTGTCCTGAAAAAGGATAATCGTCTGGGTCAGCAGGATCGGCAACATATTGCGAAAGGCCTGCGGCAACACAACGTAGGACATGGTCTGCCAGTAAGTCATACCAAGCGCCTGCCCGGCATAAACCTGGCCACGTGGCACGCTCTGAATGCCCGCACGCATGATCTCGCTGAAATAGGCTGCCTCGAAGGCCGTGAAGGTAATGATCGCCGAAGTTTCCGCGCCCATCGGTTTACCGGTGAAAATGGGAATGACCAGAAAGAACCAAAGGATCACCATCAGCAGCGGGATGGAACGCATCAGGTTCACATACCACGTCGCTACCATCGCCAACGGCGTAATGGAGGAAAGTCGTGCCAAAGCCAGCAGCGTGCCGAGGAATATGCCGCCGGCCATCGCAATCAAGGTCAGCTTGGCGGTAAATTTGAGCCCTTCCCAAAGGAAGGGCAGGCTGGGAGCGATGACCGAAAAATCGAATTGGGTGAAAAAACTCATTTGGCGCCGCCGATATAACCTGGAACACGGGTGCGTCGCTCGATAAGGGCCATGCCTCGGTTGGCGGAAAAGGCAACAATGAAATACAGCAGGGTCACCGCCAGGTAGGTTTCGATGCCTTGTTCAGAATCCTCCTGCATTTGGCGCGCCTGGAAAGTCAGCTCAAGCACACCAATGGCGAAGGCGACGGACGAGTTCTTGATGATGTTCATGAACTCTGAAGTCAGTGGCGGAATGATGATGCGGAAAGCCATCGGCAGGAGGACGTAACGGTAAGTTTGTGGCAGCGTGAAGCCGATCGCCAAGCCGGCCATCTTCTGGCCGCGCGACAGGCTCTGGATTCCGGCACGCACCTGTTCGGCGACGCGCGCCGAGGTGAACAGGCCGAGGCAAATCACCGCTGTGAAAAATTCCTTGGCCGGCATGTCCTGTTTGACCCAGAGGGAAAGATCGCGCGGCAGCAATTCGGGTACGACAAAAAACCAGAGAAGCAACTGGACCAGAAGCGGGATGTTGCGAAACAATTCAACGTGCGCGGTGGCAACCATCGCCAACCCGCGATTGGGAACGGTACGCAACGTACCGATCAAACTGCCGAGTACCAGCGCAATAAGCCATGCCGCCAGTGCGACTGCAACTGTCCAGCCGAGGCCGGAGATCAGCCAGTCAAGGTAAGTTTCATCGCCTGACTGAACCTGCTGGAGGAAGATGCCCCAGTTCCAGTGATAATTCATAGCGTAACCAGAAAAACGGGACGGCAAGCGCCGTCCCGTCAGCGCCGACTTTTCAGGCCGGGCTTATTTTTTGTTGTAGGTCTCGGCGGGTGCGTCGCTCGGGTTCTTGATGAGTTCCTTGAGCTTGTCACTCATCGGGAAATTCATATTGGCACCCTTCGGCGGAATCGGGGCCATGAACCATTTGGCATAGAGCTTGTCAAGTTCACCCGTCTTGGCCAGATCCCGTATCACAGTATTGACCAGACCCTGGAACTGCGGGTCATCCTTGCGGATCATGATGGCGATCGGTTCGATGTTGAGCACCTCGCCGACGATGGCGTAGTCGGCCGGATTTTTCGAGGTGACGATCAGGCCGGCGAGCAGGTTGTCGTCCATGACGAAGGCGACGGCGCGATCGGTTTCCAGCATCAGGAAGGCGTCGGCGTGATCCTTGCCATAGACCTCCTTGAAATTAATGTTCTTGCCCTTCTCGTGCGCGCGCATCAACTGGACGGAAGTGGTCCCGGTAGTCGTTGCCACGGGTTTGCCATCCAGTTGGGACAGGTTGGTGATGCCGGAAGCCTTCTTGACCGCCATACGCACGTTGGTAACGAAGGTCGTCGGGGCAAAGGCGACCTGGTTCTGGCGTGCGGCATTGTTGGTGGTAGAGCCACATTCCAGGTCAACAGTACCATTGGTGACCAGCGGGATGCGGTTTTGCGAGGTGACAGCCTGATGCATCACCTTGAGATTTTTCAGATCGAGCTTGGTCTTGACGGCGCCGACGATCTTGTTGCAGATGTCGATGTGGTAACCGATCGGTAGCTGTTTGTCATCCAGATAGGAGAGCGGATAGGACGATTCACGAATGCCCATGGTGATGCTGCCGGAGCTCTTGACCTTGGCCAGGGTGTCGGCCAAAACCGGTTGCGACAGGGCGAAGGCTGAGGCGATTGTTAAACCTAAGGCAAAAGTCTTTTTCATGGGTTTCTCCAGCTGGAAGGGCCCATGACTATACAGCTTTCAATATTGGCAAGCTAGATGGCATCTTCCTGTTGTTGCAGCCACCACATTCTTGCGTAGGCGCCGGCCCGCTCCAGCAGCGCGCGGTGGCTGCCGCTTTCGACAATCCGCCCCTGATCCAGCACCAGAATCTCGTCGGCGTTCATCACGGTAGACAGCCGGTGGGCGATGATCAGCGTGGTGCGGCCGCGCGCCACCTGATCCAACTCGGCCTGAATCGATTTCTCGGTCTGCGAGTCGAGGGCGGAGGTGGCCTCGTCAAAGATCAGGATGGGCGGGTTCTTCAGCAGGGTTCTGGCGATGGCGACGCGTTGCTTCTCTCCACCCGAAAGTTTGAGGCCGCGCTCGCCGACGCGGGTTTCGTAGCCGTCAGGCAGGCGCTCGATGAACTCGGCGAGGTGTGCGGCGCGCGCGGCTGCCTTGACCTCGTCGAAGGTGGCGGTCGGCCGGCCGTACTGGATGTTGTAGGCCAGGGTGTCGTTGAACAACACGGTGTCCTGCGGCACGATACCAATGGCTGAGCGCAGTGAGGCCTGTGTCAATTGGCGGATATCCTGGCCATTGATGCGAATCGCCCCGCCGCTGACGTCGTAAAAGCGAAACAGCAGCCGCGCCAGCGTGCTCTTTCCTGCGCCGCTGTGACCGACCACCGCCAGCGTACGACCCGCGGGAATGTCGAAGCTGACATCCTGCAGGATCGCGCGACGCGGCTCGTAGGCAAAGCTGACATTTTCGAAGCGCACCGCACAGGCACCCTGGGCGTCTGGCTCAATCGCACGGGCGTCGGCATTGTCGCGGATTTCGCGGTTCTCGTTCAGCAAACCGAACAGGCGTTCGATGTCGGTGAGTGACTGCCGGATCTCGCGGTAGAGCACGCCCAGGAAGTTGAGCGGGATGTAAAGCTGGATCAGAAAGACGTTGACCAGCACGATGTCACCGATCGTCATGCTGCCGTTGGCCACTCCGACGGCAGCGCGCCACATGATCAAGGAAACGCCGACGGCGATGATGGCGGCCTGCCCCAGATTGAGGTAGGAGAGAGAGAATTGGCTCTTGATCTGGGCGGCGGCCCACTTTTGCATCTGCTGGTCGTAGCGCTCCTTCTCCCAGCCTTCATTATTGAAGTACTTGACCGTCTCATAGTTGAGCAGACTGTCGATGGCGCGGGTGTTGGCGGCGGAATCAAGTTCATTCACCTCGCGGCGGATCTGCACCCGCCAGTTCGACAGAGTGATCGTGAAGGCGATATAGACCACCAGGGTGGCGCTGGCAATGATGACAAAGCTTGACTCATAACGGGAAGCCAGAATGCCGAGGACGAGCGCCACCTCGACCAGCGTCGGCAGAATCGAATAGATCGTGTAGCTGATCAGGGAGCCGATGGCGCGTGTGCCGCGTTCGATGTCGCGTGTCAGCCCGCCGGTCTGGCGTTCCAGGTGAAAGCGGAGCGACAACTGGTGTAGGTGCTCGAAAACCTGCAGGGCAATCGAACGCACCGCCTGCTGCGTGATGCGCGTGAAGAGCAGTTCGCGCAATTCGGTAAATAGGGATACGGAAAAGCGCAGCACGCCATAGGCGGCAATCAGCGCCAGCGGTACAACGAGCATGCTCTGTGCGCTGACGCCGGGCGCGAAGCCGTCAATGATGTCCTTGAATATCAGGGGAACGGCGACGTTGGCCAGTTTGGCTGCGATCAGGCAGGCCAGCGCGAGCAGAATGCGGCCACGCCATTGCAGCAGGTAAGGCAGCAGCGTCCTGACGGTTTGCCAGTCATGGCGTTGGGCGGCGGGGGGAGCGGGCAGGGCGATGTCGCGGCGCATGGCAGAAATTCTAGCAGTGGCACTGCTGCGGTATGATCCGGTGCATGAGAGAGCACACCGAAGTGACGATGCCCGACCGGGAACCGGTGCTGCGGGTGATGCCGATGCCGGCAGACGTAAATGCTTCCGGCGATATCTTCGGCGGCTGGGTGATGGCTCAGGCCGACATTGCCGGCGCCATTGCCGTGATGCGGCGCGCGCGCGGTCGGATAGCCACCGTGGCGGTCAATTCCTTCCTGTTCAAGCAGCCTATTTCGGTCGGCGACGTGGTCAGTTTTTACGCCACGATCACCAAGACCGGCCGTACTTCAATTACCGTGGATGTTCAGGTCTATGCCGAGCGCGATCCGGCACATCCGATTGTGGTGAAAGTGACGGAGGCGACGCTGACCTATGTTTGCCTCAACGCTGACGGCAGCAAACGTGAAGTGCCTGCCGCCACGGATCAAGGCTAGGCCACCAGCAGTTGCTGCGTCAACTGCTGGGTAACCAGCGCGGCGAGTGAATCAGGTTGCCGTTCCGCTGGCGCCGACTTTGCAACGGTGTTGGCATTGGCCTGGGCCTCCATCTGTTCGAAAGTATCGATTTCAGGTTGCACGATGGTGCGCGTGACGCGCGAACGCTCCGGCGTATTGTTGAAAGACTGGGGTTGCAGCACCTCGATAAGGGTCAGCCGCCTGCGGTTCATTGCAAAAATCCTTTCATTCAATGGAAATGGACATGATGCGACCGATGATCTGTGGTCGCGGTTCCCCATCATCCTGCCAATATTTGTAACGGAATGTGAGGGCTGGCGGCTGAACTTCAAGCGTCATGCATCAGCTTTTGTTGCGCCAGGCAGCACGCTGTGGCAGGCATTAACCTGTTTTAGACCGCCGCTTTTCAGGCTTCGCACCAGAAACGTGGCGGAAACAGCATGCTGCTCCACTTTTTGCGGGGTTTACAGCAAGGCTATGATCGGCGCTATTTACCCTGAGTGGGGTTCCAAGCACGTGCCCGAGATAACCATGCCCCTTTCCGTATCGTATTCCGTACCGTCGTGCTACCGGCTTTATGGCCATTGCGCGGCACAGACGGCAGGGTGACGTCCGGCAATGATGGACTCGATCGGACTCGACTGGCGTGCCGGGATTTTTATTCTGTTGGCCATCGCCGCCATCTATTTGGTCGTGATGCTGCTCCAACTTGCGAAAATCAGGCGAAAGCGTCAGGTGGATAGTGGGATGGATCTGTTGCAGGAACCGGTAACGGGTAGTTATGCTGAGCCCGCAGCAATTGACCCCGTTCAGCCAGCGCAGACTTTCGCCTCTGCTCTTAATCGGCCGGACCAGACCCCGGCACCAGCGTTCGAATGGGGAGAGGTGAAGGATCTTTTCGCTGAACCAGCGACAGCGGCCGATGCCGCATCTACAGCGGAGCAAGTGCCGCAGCCGGAAGGTCAAGGTGGTCCGGGTGGTTTTGGCGAACATCTGGCCGAACATCTGGCGCGGGCCGATATGGAGATGGAAGTACAACGCTTGCGTGCCGAAATTGAACGCATGCGTGCCGAAATGGATGAATTACGACTGGCGCGGCGCGTGTCGCCACAGTATGCCGAGGCGATGGAACTGGCCCAGCGCGGATTGCCGGCCCAGGCCGTCGCCGACCGCCTCGGCATATCGCTCGCAGAGGCAGAACTGGTGCATGCCCTGAGTCGCGGTGACAAGAACTTTGCAGAAGGAGAAGAGCATGGCGCAGATGAATACGCCGCAAACCGCGGATCCGGACAATTCGACATTCGCCGCCCCGGCTGAAGACGATGAGGCACTGAGGAAAAAGCTGCTGTCGCGCATTGCCGTCGCAGGCGTGGTCATTGTCGGACTGTTGGGCAGTCTGGCGGTTTATGACTCGCTCAACAAGCCGCAGCCGCCCGCGCCGCCGAAAGTGGCCGCTCAGCCTGAAATCTCCAAGGTGCCGGAAACGCCCGTTGTCCCGGCGGTAGCTGAGCCTGTCGCGCCCGTCGCGGCAGAAACGGCGAGTGCGGACAGAACCGAGGAAGGCAAGATTGCCCTTGCCGATACTGCCGTTGTGCCCGAGCGGACCGACACGCCGCGCGCGCCGTCTCCGGAAGAGAAGCCACTCAAGCCAGCCAAGCCCCTGACGCAACCCGCCACCGCGCGGGCCGCTGCGGTCAAGCCTACTCCTCCGGCTGCAGCCCCGCAGAAACCTGATGCCCAGCGCGAGATTGCCCGCGTCATGCCGGAGCGTAGCGGCCCGGCCACCGCCAGGAGTAGCGCTCCCGCATCACGCCCACTCACGCAGGCGGGCGAAACTGCTCACCGTTTCCTGGTGCAGGTCGGGGTATTCAGCAATCATGCCAACGCCGAGGAACTGGTGGCCCGCTTGCAGCAGGCGGGCATTCCGGCGCAGATCGAGTCGCGTGTGCAAGTCGGTCCCTTTGCCTCGCGTGCCGAGGTGGATGCCGCGCGCGCCAAACTGAAATCACTCGGAATGGATGACGGCATGCTGGTGAGGCGATAGACTGATGACTGCCATGAATATCGACACCCCCAACTCAGGCAAGCTAGCCGTCGAGTCCGACCGCATCATTGAATTTCCAGTTGGTCTGGCCGGCTTTGAATCCTGCCGCCGCTTCACCTTGTTCCATCCGGAAACGGTAGGTAAGGTCCCGCCAAGCTATTTCATTCTGCAATCACTTGACGACCCGATGATTGCCTTCAACATTGCCGATCCGGCGCTGTTCGGTTTCAGTTACGAAATCAAGCTTTCGGATACCGAGTCGGCAGCGCTCGACCTCGCCGATCCCGCCGATGCCGCCGTGGTGGTGGTTCTCGCCAAAGATGAGCCTACGAACGGGGATGGCACGTTGCGCGCCAATCTCCAGGCGCCTTTGGTGCTCAACCTGCGTGCCCGCCGCGGCATCCAGCACGTCTTTGCCCGCCTCAACTACCAAGTCACGCTCAAATCCCCTGAATAAATCGGAGCAAGCCATGCCGCGCCAGATCATCAGCACCCCGGACGCACCCGCCGCCATCGGCCCCTATTCGCAGGCCGTGCGTGTCGGCGACACCATTTACCTGTCCGGGCAGATCGGCCTTGACCCGGCCACCATGCAGATGGTGGCGGGCATCGATGCCCAGATCGTGCGCGTCTTCGACAACCTCAGGGCGGTTGCCGCCGCCGCCGGGACAACCCTCGACGCCACCGTCAAGCTCAACATTTTTCTCACCGACCTGGCCAACTTCGCCAAGGTGAATGAGGTGATGGCACGCTATTTCAAGGAACCCTATCCGGCCCGTGCCGCCATCGGCGTCAAGGAACTGCCGCGCGGCGCCCTTGTTGAAGCCGACGCCGTGCTGGTGATTGGCTGACAACAAGCCCCCCCCGAAGCCGCCGCTTCGCAGCGTAACCCCCCCAGGGGGGGGAGCAACACTTGAGGCGGCCCGGCGTGTTTGTTCACCACTTCCCGGGGCGACGGTTGCCGTCGCCGAGAAACTCAAGCGCCTCGGCCTGAACTGTCAGGCCGACCTCGTCCTGCATCTGCCGCTGCGCTTCGAGGATGAAACCCGCATCACATCAATCGCCGCTGCAGTGTCGGGCGAGGCGGCGCAGTTCGACGTGACGGTGCTCTCCTGCGAAATCGCCTATCGCCCGCGCCGCCAGTTGGTCTGCCGTGTCGAGGATGCTTCTGGCCTGCTGATGTTGCGCTTCATGAACTTTTATCCCAGCCAGCAAAAGGTTTTGCAGCCGGGGGCGCGGCTGAGGATTTTTGGCGAAGTGCGCGGCGGATTCTGGGGCACCGAGATGATTCATCCCCGCTTCCACGTATTGCACGGTGATGAAGCACTGCCAAGTACCCTGACGCCGGTCTATCCGACCACGGCCGGGCTGGGTCAGGCGACGCTGCGACGCTTGATCGAACGCGCACTGCAGGAAGTCGATCTTGACGAAACCTTGCCTGCAGCTATCGTCGAACGTTTGCAATTAGCCGATTTTGCCGCGAGCGTGCGCTCACTGCACACTATGCCGGCAGATGCCGCGCCACATTCCGTCCGGGAGCGCATCGCCTTTGACGAACTGCTGGCACAGCAAATCTCATTGCGCCAGGCTTACGCTGCCCGGCGTGCCCGCGGGGCGCCACGCTTGCCGGGCGATGGCACTTTGACGGGAAGCTTGCTGGCCGCTTTGCCGTTCCGTCTGACCGGCGCGCAAGAAAGGGTCTGGCAGGAAATCGCCCGCGACCTCGCCGAACCCCATCCGATGCAGCGACTTCTGCAAGGTGATGTTGGCAGCGGCAAGACCGTGCTGGCCGCGCTGGCAATGCTGCAGGCGGTCGAGGCCGGTTATCAGGCGGCCCTGATGGCGCCAACCGAAATCCTCGCCGAGCAACACTACCGGAAGCTCGCCGGCTGGCTGACACCGCTGGGGCTGGATGTTGCCTGGCTGTCGGGCAGCCAGAAAAAGCGCGACAAACTTGCCGTACTAACAAAAGTCGGCGCTGGCGAGACGGCGTTGATGGTGGGTACCCACGCGCTGATCGAGGAGGGCGTCGAATTTGCCCGGCTCGGCCTGGCCATCGTCGACGAACAGCACCGCTTCGGTGTGCGCCAGCGCCTGGCGCTCAAGCAGAAGGGGTTGCACAGCCACCAACTTGCCATGTCGGCGACGCCGATCCCGCGCACGCTGGCAATGAGCTACTACGCCGACCTCGATGTTTCGGTGCTGGACGAACTGCCGCCCGGCCGCACGCCGGTGGTCACCAAACTGGTGGGCGCGGCGCGGCGCGACGAAATCATTGCCCGGGTGCGGCTGGCCTGTCGCCAGGGTCAGCAGGCTTATTGGGTCTGCCCCCTGATTGAAGAGTCAGAAGCGCTACAGTTAAAGACTGCAGAAGAGACCTACGCGCACCTGACCGCCGAATTGACCGAGTTGCGTATTGGCCTGGTGCATGGCCGCCTCAAGTCAGACGCAAAAGCCGCAGTGATGGCGTCTTTCGTGCGCAACGAAATCCAGCTGCTGGTGGCGACGACGGTAATCGAAGTCGGCGTCGACGTGCCGAATGCCAGCCTGATGGTGATCGAGCACGCCGAGCGTTTCGGCCTCGCCCAGTTGCATCAGTTGCGCGGGCGCGTCGGGCGCGGGGCGGCGGAGTCGGCTTGCATCCTGCTGTATGAGCAGCCGCTGTCCGAAACCGCGCGCGCCCGGCTCAAGATCATCTACGAGAACAGCGACGGTTTCGAGATTGCCCGGCAGGACCTGCATTTGCGCGGCCCCGGGGAGTTCATCGGCAGCCGGCAAAGTGGCCTGCCGCTGTTGCGTTTTGCCGACCTGGAGGATGTTGCTCAGGTCGAGATGGCGCGTGCGGTTGCCGAAGAAATGCTAGCCCAGTGGCCCGAACATGCCGAAAGGCATTTGGCGCGCTGGCTGGGGGGACGCAGTGAACTGCTAAGAGCCTGAAAGCTCCTGCGGTTTGCCGACCTCAAAAAAACGATAGCCGTCGCGGCCGGTGTTTTTGGTCTGATACATCGCGATATCGGCCCGCCTCATCAGTTCATCGATATCGTCGCCCGCATCGACCAGATGCACCGCGATGCCGATGCTGACCGTGACGGCAAGGGTCTGGCCGGCGACCATGACCGGCAGTGCGCACGCGGCGATGATTTTTTTCGCCACCAGGGCGGCATCGTCATGCCTGGAAATTTCGGTCAGCACGATAATGAATTCGTCGCCGCCGGCACGCGCGACCGTGTCGTCCTGGCGCACGCAGGTGGACAAGCGTTGCCCGATCTGTTTGAGCACCTCATCGCCAAAGGCGTGCCCCAGCGTGTCGTTGATCTGCTTGAAACGGTCGAGATCGAGGAACATGATGGCCATGGCGCGGTGGTGGCGTCTGGCCTGGGCCAGTGCGTGGCTGAGGCGATCATGCAGCAGGCGACGGTTGGGCAGGCCGGTCAGGGTGTCGTAATAGGCGAGCTGGCGTATCTGCTCTTCGACCAGCATGCGCTCGGTGATGTCGTTGGTGCTCTCGACGATGCCGATGATGATGCCCTCGGCGTTGTGGAGCGGTGTGGCCGTGAGTTCGACCAGCCTGATCGCGCCGGCGGCATCAAAATGCCGATGGATGACACTGACCAACTGCTCGCCGGCGAGCACGCGCTGTAGGGGACAGGGATGCTCGCTGCCATCGCAGGGCGTATCGCGGTGGTGGGATAACTGGTGGCAACGGCGATCTTGCTGCAGATCGGGGGTGAGGGCGATGGCCGGGCGATTCGCCAGCATGATGCGATAGTCGAGGCCGATGACCATCACCGGTTCCGGAACACTGTCGATGATCTCGCGCAAAAATGTCTCTTGATGCACGATTGTTGCCGTGACCCGTTCCACCTCGGCATTCAGATGGTGGGTCAGCCGATGATTGGTGAGCAGGCGGCCAAGGAACTGGCAAAACAATAATGCCAGCCGTTCGTGCCACATGTTGAAAATGTCGGGGAGCGGATGAAAGACGTTGAGCACACCCAACACTTGTTCTTCGCAAACAATGGGCACGCACATCAATGCGCCTTCCATTCCGGCACAGTCCTTCCCGTGCATCAGTTCGTCCTGACCGGAGGAGAAGTGAACCAGCAAGCCGCTCTTGCTCGCTTCCCCCATGATGTTATTGCAGCAGCGCGACTGATTGGAAGGCAGCGGCTTGGTTTGTGCGGTACCCTCGGTGCTGAAGCCACCCAGCATCTCATTCCAGTCGAGCCCTGCCGCGCAATGCGGCATGCCTGCCGGGTCAGGCAGAAAGATCGAGCACCGTTCCATGTCCTGGTTGGCCATCAGTGCGGCGAGGGCCTGTTTAAGCAGGCGCGGCTCGTCCATTGCGTTAATGGAAAGTTGTGCCAGTTCAGCCAGCGCCGACAGCGAATCGAGCAGATTGACTATATGCCGGTTGAATCCCAGCGAAAGATCGGCAATATGCTGGTCGTTCATTGCTTCAATGGGCGACAAAGGCCCCGGAAATGGCACGAATGCGATCGAGATGGTCGAACATGCCCTGCCAGGCTTTTTCGATCGCCGGCTCGGACAGGCCTAATGCGCCGATTGCCTCGGGCCCGGCCTCGAAACAGGTTTGTCCGCCAATGATGCAATTCGCCCAGTGTGCGCAAAGCCCTTGCAGCAGCACCGCTGGCCAGTGATCGCCGCGATAGCTGGGGTCGTAATGATGCTCCATCACGAGGAGCAGGGCATTTGGAAAATGCCACTTGCTGCCCAGCCAGACGCCGGCCTGATAGTGGTCGGTTCCCAGCACGTCGTGGATATGCTCACCGAGCGTGCGGAGCGGGTTGTTGGCATAGGCGGTGAATGCCTGGTCCATTTCGACGGGATGAAGGTGCACCAGCGCCAACAGACCAATGTTGTGCAGCAGGCCGGCGAGATAGGCGGTGTCCGATGGCGGACGCAGGTCGGCGGCGACCAGCGGCGCAATTCGTTGCGCCAGCGTCGCGGACAGCGCGGCCGACAGCCAGTAATGGTCGGGGCGAAAAGTCGGGCAGTTGCGAGTGTCCAGGGTGCCTGCCAGCACGAGGCCGGCGGAGATGCTCCTGACCGTTACAAAACCCAGCACGGATATCGCATGCGGGAGCGCATGGACGCCGCCGCGCTGACCGAAGAAGGCCGAGTTGGCCAGGCCCAGAATGCGGGCGGCGATGGTCGGCGATTCGCCCAGAATGTCCGCCAGTTCCGTCTGGTTGATGTCGTTATCCTGGCAGGCAGTCAGGATGCGATGGATGTCCGGCGTGAGTGTCGGCAGTTCCTTTTGCTGCTGGATTTTCTGACGGATTAAGTCGGCGGTCACGATATGCGATCCTGTATTAGCCTTGTATTGCGCTGCGCAAAGTATGTCATTCAGGGCGTATTGTATGTTGCATGAAGCGATTGCGCCGGTAAAGCAATGCGGTTACCTGCAAGTTTTCCACTGATTTTCAGGGTTTCCGCGTTTCCTGAGTAAAGTTGTCAGATATGCCTAAGGTGCGATTTTTATCGTCGCCCTCCGTATTTGCATGCAGGAATTCTCCAAGAGCCTGCACCCAGGCTTCACGCACGAAAATGAAGCCCTCGTTGTGTCCTCCTTGCAGTTCAAGAAACCATTTGGGGTGCTGCGCCGCCTCGAACAGCGCGCGACCATGCCGGAACGGGATGATGTCATCGCCCGGACTATGGGCGATGAAGACCGGCGCGGAGGTCGTCTTCAGATTGGCGCGCGTGTCGTATTGGAAGCGGGCCAGCCATCTGACCGGCATATAGGGGTAAATGTCGGCGGCAAGATCGGGCACCGACGTAAATCCCGATGAAATGACCAGTGCGGCGGGGGTATGGCGACTGGCCAGCCAGGCCGCAACCGCGCCGCCCAGCGATTCGCCAAACAGCACGATGGATGCGCCGGGGATGTTGCGGATTTGCGTCAGATACTGCCAGGCGGCTTCGGCGTCGCGATAAGTGCCCTGTTCCGTCGGTTCGCCGGTACTGTTGCCATAGCCACGATAATCAATGATCAGGGTGCTGTAACCGAGTCGATGGAACATGCGCAGCGAATCAAGGCGATGGGAGATGTTGCCGGCGTTGCCGTGGAAAAACAGTACGGTGCCGCGTGGCGGGTCCACGGCATGAACCAGCCAGCCATGCAGGTTGACACCGTCCGACGTGATCAGCTTGACGTCCTCATATGGCAGCCCTGCCTGCTGCGGCGTGATGGTGACTGCGCGGTCGATTTCGGGAAAATAGATCAGGCTGGGCTGCAACAGATACAGCACCAGGGCAAATCCGGCGTAGGTCATCGCCGCGATTCCGAGCAGGGTTCCGATCATGCGCACTCCGCAGCTTCCTCCACAGTGGCTGTTGGTCATGATGTCACAGTTTGCTGCGAAAGTCGGCGCTGGCGGGACGGCGCAAGCAAAGCGGAAAATCCACAATCAAATTAGTGTTTTGATGCTTTGGCCCGGTTTGGATGGCTTGTTGAATCCGGACTTTAGTAAGATACCCCCCGCCCCGATGTGCCTGCTGGGCCTGTATCGGGGGATGGTTTCAGCAACAGCATTCCGTGAAAGACCACATGAAGACTCCGCTGGCGGGTGTAAAGGTCCTCGAGTTGGGCCAACTGATTGCCGGGCCGTTTGCCGCCCGTATGCTGGGCGAGTTTGGCGCCGACGTCATCAAGATCGAGCCGCCGGGCGCTGGCGATCCGCTGCGCGCCTGGCGCAAGCTGCACAAGGGCACCTCGTTGTGGTGGTACGTCCAGGGACGCAACAAGCGCACGGTGGCGATCGACTTGCGCACTGCCGAGGGGCAAGCCGTGGTGCGTCGGCTGGCGCAGGAAGCCGACATCGTGGTGGAGAACTTTCGGCCCGGGACCATGGAAAAATGGGGCCTCGATTACGCAGCGCTTTCCGCCAACAATCCGGGTCTGATCATGGTGCGCGTATCGGGCTTCGGCCAGACCGGTCCGATGCGCGACCAGCCTGGCTTCGGTGCGATTGGCGAGTCCATGGGTGGCGTGCGCTACATCACCGGTTATCCCGACCGGCCGCCGGTACGGCTGAATCTTTCCCTGGGCGATTCGGTGGCCGGTCTGCATGCCGTGATTGGGGCGCTGATGGCGTTGCGCCATCGCGAGGTCAATGGCGGGCAGGGACAGGTCGTCGATGTCGCGCTTTACGAATCGGTCTTCAACCTGATGGAATGCACGGTGCCCGAGTACGTCATGTACGGCGAAATACGCGAGCGCACCGGCAGTAATCTCACCGGAATCGTCCCTTCGAATACTTACATGTCGCGGGATGCCGTGAATATCATCATCGCCGCCAATGGCGATGGCATCTTCCGGCGACTGATGGCGGCGATTGGTCGCAGCGATGTCGGCGAGGATCCGCGTTTCGCCAACAATGCGGGACGTGCGGCGCAGGCGGAATACATCGACGGCGCAATCGGCGAATGGTGCGCCAGTGTCGATGCCGCGGAAGCGGTGCGTTGCCTCAAGTCAGCCGGGGTGCCCCACGGCAAGATCTACAGCGCGGCCGATATCTGCAACGATGAGCAATATCGGGCGCGCGACATGATTCTCGACATGAGCTTGCCGGACGGCACGCCGATCAGCATGCCCGGCATTGTCCCCAAACTGTCGGTTACCCCCGGCCGGGTATCCTCCCCCGGCACAGCCATCGGGGCGCACACGCGCGAGGTGCTGCGCGAGGCCGGTTTTGATGATGCCGAAATCGACAAGATGCATGCGCGCGGTGTGATTCAGTTGGTCGATGCGCCGCCGAACAGCAAATAGATCCGGAAGCCACAGGCAAGGATATGACCCAAATTCAACTGACAGAAGTCGTCATGCGCGACGGCTTGCAGATCGAGCCGAGCAATGTGCCCACGGAAACCAAGCTTGTCCTGATCGACCGGCTTGCAGCACTGGGTGTGCCGCGTCTTGAAGTCAGTTCCTTTGTTTCGCCCAAAGCGGTGCCGACCCTGGCCGATGCGGACGAAGTGTTTGCGCGCATCAAACGGAAAGCAGGGACCGTGTATGCCGCCTTGGTCATGAACCCCCGCGGGGCCGAGCGGGCCATCGTCGCCCGGGCCGATGAAGTTGTGCTGGTGGTGTCGGCTTCCGAGGCGCATAACCTTGCCAATGTGGGCCGTGACATCGCCGAATCCTTCAAGGGATTCGCCACGATTACCGCCATGCTCAAGGGGACTGCCACGAACGCCTGCGGCGCAATCGCCATGAGTTTTGGTTGCCCGCTGGAGGGCGATGTGCCCGAGAGTCGGGTATTTTCGATTATCGAAAATTACCTGGCTTTGGGCATCCGGCAGATCAGCCTGGCAGACACCACCGGCATGGCATACCCGACGCAGGTCGGGAGTCTGTGCGAACGAGCACAGCAGCTTTACCCGGAGGCAGTGTTCGGTCTGCACCTGCACGACACGCGGGGTTTGGGGCTGGCCAATGCCTATGCCGCATTGAACGTCGGGATGCGGCGCTTTGATGCCTGTCTCGGCGGTCTGGGCGGTTGCCCCTTCGCGCCCGGCGCGTCGGGGAACATATGCACAGAGGATTTTGTGCACATGCTACATTTGATGGGTTTCGAAACCGGCATCGATCTGGACGGTTTGCTGGACTTGCGCACGGCTATGGAGGCGGCGGTTGGCCACCCCTTGCTGGGCCAGGTGGGCAAAGCCGGTACACGCGCGCAATTCACGCGCTGTGCGACGAAGGTTTAAGTTCGATCGTTCCGGATGCCAAATCTGTTTTTCACTTTTGCAACCAAGAGACGGAGAAAAAAATGAAAAAAGCATTATTGGGAGGTCTGCTGTTTGTCGTGGGGCTGGGTTTGGCCCATGCGTCAGAATTCACCATGCGTCTGAGTCATCAAGTGCCACCGACACACCACGTGGCCAAGGTGCTCGACCAGTTTGCCGAAGATGTTGCCAAGGAAACGGGCAACCGCGTCAAGGTGCAGATATTCGGGTCCGAGCAGGCCTTCAAGGCCGGACAGAACCACGCGGCGGTGGTGCGCGGCCAGATTGAGGCGGCGATCGTCACCAACTTCCAGTGGGGCGGCACGATTCCCGAGATGAACGTGATCACCCTGCCCTATTTCATGACCGATCTGGGCCGTCTGCAGCGCTTCCCGGGATCTGAAGCGGCGCGGTTGCTTGAGCAAAAATTACTCGAAAAAGGCGTGAAAAACATCGCCTGGCTCTATACGTCACGGCAGAGCATCTTTACGTCGAACAGCAAGCCCCTGCTCACTCCTGCCGACTTCAAGGGCTTGAAGGTGCGCGGTCTTTCGAAGCTCGTCGATGAAAGCATGGTGGCCGTCGGTGCCGCGCCGGCCACCATGCCGGGTTCCGAGGTCTATCAGGCCCTGCAAACCGGCGTCATCGATGCCGGCCTGACGGACGTTTCGGCGGCATACAGCCGGCGTTACTACGAGGTGCAAAAGTATGGCACCGTCACGCCGTTCTTCGCGGTGTACTTCCATCTCTTCGTCACCCCGGCCTGGTGGGACAAACTGCCGGCAGATGTGCGGCAGGGTGTCGAGCGGGCAGCGGCCAAGGCCGAGAAGGATGTGATTGCGGTGACCGAAAAAACCGCGGCGGAAGCCATTTCTCAGCTGAAGGAAAAGGGCATGCAATTGCATGTTCAGAAGGATGCCGAGGCGAAGCAATGGAGCGCGGTAATGCAGAAGCCGGTGATTGACGCCTTCCGCAAGACCGGCCCCGATTCGGCCAAATTGATTGACCTGATCGAAAAGCTCTGATTCCCTCAAGCGCTATGCCTGGCTGTCCGGCGTGACAAATTATTTTGGGTAAATTGACATGATTGATCCCGCTGGACAGGGCGCGGCGCCGAAACCGCCGCGCCCGGCTCTTGCACGTGTTGTGATGGCAGTCGACACCGTGGTGAACGCCCTGTGTTGGCTGGGTCTTGGCGTGTCTGCGCTGGTGCTGTTCGCGGCACTGCTCATGATTGTGTATTCGGTCGTGATGCGCTACGGATTCAACGTACCCCAAGTCTGGGTTGACGACCTGGTGGGATTCGCGCTGGTGGCCGTTGTCATGCTCTCGGCGGCCAGCGTGATGCGCCGGGGCGAACATATCGGCGTCGATCTGCTCACCAACCGCTTGGGTCGCCGGGGACGTCGCGTGGCCAGCATCTGGGCGCTGATCGCCGTGCTGGTCACTGCGGCATTCCTGATTTACGAGGGCTGGGAAACGGTCATCTTTTCAAAGATGCTGGGCATCCTGACGCATGGCTACATTGAAGTCCCGATGTATATGGTGCAGATGCTGCTGCCGATCGGCGGCGTATTGCTGGCCTTGGCGGCGCTGATGGGACTGGCCAGGGCGGCAGTAGGCGAGCCTGTCGCCACCGGCGGCGGACACGGCCATCAGCAAAGCGCACCCGAACGCGGGCCGCAGCCATGACCTTTTTATTATTGCTGTTCCTTGCCTTGCTGGTGCTGCTGACCGGACTGCCGATTTTTGCCGGACTCGCATTGTTTGGCGCCGGTCTGATGCTGGTTACCCAGGGCGATCTGGGTGCCCTCGGTGAAATCATCTTTGGCGAACTGAATCGTTACCTGCTGGTGGCGATCCCGCTGTTTGCGCTGATGGCGCACATCATGATTCGCGGCCGCCTGGTGGATGATCTCTACTCCGCTGCATTTACCTTTACCCGACACCTGCCCGGCGGCATTGGCATTGCCACGGTTGCCGCCTGCACCATCTTCGCGGCGATTTCCGGGTCGAGCGTTGCGACTGCCCTGACCATCGGTGCCGTGGCCATTCCACAGATGATTCACTATGGCTACAGTCCGCGGGCTGCCTATGGCCTGGTTGCCGCCGGCGGGACGCTGGGGATATTGATTCCGCCGTCCGGGCCGATGGTGCTGTACGGCGTGATTTCGGAAACTTCGATCGGCGGGCTGTTCATGGCCGGGGTGCTGCCCGGTTTGATGATTGCGGCAATCTTCGCCAGCTGGTGCATTTTTGACGCCAGCCGCAAGGGCCGCAATATTCGTGTCGAAAAGCGGGCCAGCCTGGTCGAGATGTTGCACGCCGTGAGCAAGTCTTTCTGGGCGCTGGCGCTGCCGGTGCTGGTGCTGGGTGGGATGTATCTCGGGATTTTCACGGCGACCGAGGCTGCCGGCATGGGCGCGATGGCGGCCTGGATGATCGCGCTGCTGGTTTATCGCAACTTCGGGCTGGCCGACCTGTGGCATTCGCTGATCGACGCCTGTCGCACCTCGGCCTTGCTGTTCATGATCCTCGCCGGCGCCAGTGTTTTCGGCCACGTGCTGACGAAGATGCGCATTCCGCAGGAGATCGTCGGCCTGGTGGTGGATATGGGCATCGGGCAACTCGGCTTCCTGTTGGCCCTGATGCTGTTGATCTTCATCCTCGGCATGTTTCTCGAGACGATCTCCATCATCCTCATCACCACCCCGGTGATCCTCCCGGTGATGATGCATCTGGGCATCAATCCGATCTGGTATGGCGTGCTGCTGATGGTTAACCTCGAACTGGCCCTGATCACACCACCGGTGGGCATGAACCTGTTCACCATCAAGGCCATCAGCGGGGCGCCACTCTCGGAAATCATTGCCGGGGTGTTGCCCTATGTGCTGTTGCTGATACTGGGCCTGGCCATCGTGCTGTTCTTCCCGCAAATTGCGCTGTGGCTGCCCGGCACCATGATGCGCTAACGCCGCGCGCCGGCCTGTTGTGATGTCGAAGCTTGTTCGGAAAGTCGGCGCTGGCGGGACGGCGATGACGACGTAGAATCGACCCATGCCGAGTTTCGCCCACATCAAGGAACGCCTCGACCGCTACGAAAAGCTGATGCGGCTCGACAAGCCCATCGGCATTCTGCTGCTGCTCTGGCCGACGCTCTGGGCGGTGTGGATCGCTTCCGACGGTCGCCCGGCGTGGGTGATCCTGGCAATCTTCGTTCTTGGCACGGTGCTGATGCGTTCCGCCGGTTGCGTCATCAACGACTATGCCGACCGCGATTTCGATCCGCATGTCGAACGCACCAAAGCCCGGCCGCTGGCGGCGGGCACGGTGACGCCGCGCGAGGCCTTTGTGCTGTTCGGCTTTCTGGTGGTGCTGGCCTTCCTGCTGATCCTGCCGCTGCTGACGCCCCTGTTGCTGGGGCTGGCGGTCGCGGCTTTGTTTCTGGCCGCCAGCTATCCATTCACCAAGCGCTTCTTTGCCGTGCCGCAGGCCTATCTCGGCGTGGCGTTCGGCTTCGGCATCCCGATGGCGTTTGCCGCGATACTCGGGCGGATCCCCGAGATTGCCTGGTGGCTGCTCGCCGCCAACATCTTCTGGGCGCTCGCCTACGACACCGAATATGCGCTGGTCGACATCGAAGACGACCGGAAGATCGGCATCCGTACCTCGGCGCTCACTTTTCAACGTTTCTTCGGTCGCTTCGACATCGCCGCGATCATGCTCTGCTATGGCGCAACGCTCGCGATGCTGGGCTGGGTCGGCTGGCAACTCGGCTTTGGCTGGCCGTATGCGCTGGGACTGGCTGCGGCTGCCACGATTGCCGGTTACCATTACACCCTGATCCGCGCGCGCGACCGCATGCGCTGCTTCAAGGCCTTTTTGCACAACAACTGGTTTGGTGCCGCCGTGTTTGCCGGCATTGCCGCCGATTATCTGCTGCGTTCCCTGAAAGCCCCCACATGAATGTTGCCCACGACCTGCGTGAATTCATCGCCCAACTGGAAGCCTGCGGCGAGTTGAAGCGCATCACCGTCGAGGTCGATCCGCATCTGGAGATGACCGAGATCGCCGATCGCGTGCTGCGTGCCGGCGGGCCGGCCTTGTTGTTCGAGAAGCCGAAGGGCGGCAGCATGCCTGTGCTGACCAACCTGTTCGGCACGCCGCAGCGGGTCGCCATGGGCGTGACCGCGGGCGTAACCGCGGGAACGGACGCAGACTGGAAAGCAGCCTTGCGCGAAGTCGGCAAACTGCTTGCCTACCTGAAGGAGCCCGAGCCGCCCAAGGGTCTGCGCGATGCCTGGGACAAGTTGCCGATCCTGAAAAAGGTGCTCGACATGGCGCCGAAGGTGGTGAGTTCCGCACCTTGCCAGGAAATCGTCTGGGAGGGCAAGGATGTCGATCTGGCAAAACTGCCGGTGCAGACCTGCTGGCCCGGTGATGCGGCGCCCCTGATCACCTGGGGGTTGACGGTGACGCGCGGTCCTAACAAGGCGCGGCAGAATCTCGGCATCTACCGGCAGCAGGTGATTGCGTCCAACAAGCTGATCATGCGCTGGCTTGCGCATCGCGGCGGGGCGCTGGACTTTCGCGACCATTGCGCCGCCAATCCCGGCACGCCCTATCCCGTTGCGGTGGTGATCGGCTGCGACCCGGCGACCATCCTCGGTGCCGTGACGCCGGTACCCGACACGCTTTCCGAATACCAGTTCGCCGGCCTGTTGCGCGGCGGCAAGACCGAGCTGGTGAAGTGCCTCGGTTCCGACCTGCAGGTGCCGGCGCGGGCCGAAATCGTGCTGGAAGGCGTGATCCATCCGGGCGAAACCGCGGCGGAAGGCCCGTATGGCGACCATACCGGTTATTACAACGAGGTTGCCGAATTCCCGGTATTCACCGTCGAGCGCATGAGCATGCGGCGCAACCCGATCTACCATTCCACCTACACCGGCAAGCCGCCCGACGAGCCAGCGATGCTCGGTGTGGCGCTCAACGAAGTTTTCGTGCCGCTGCTGCAAAAACAGTTTCCCGAGATCACCGACTTTTATCTGCCGCCCGAAGGCTGTTCCTATCGCCTGGCGGTGGTGAGCATGAAGAAACAGTATCCCGGCCATGCCAAGCGCGTGATGTTCGGCATCTGGAGCTTTCTGCGCCAGTTCATGTACACCAAGCTGATCATCGTGGTTGACGACGACGTCGATGTGCGCGACTGGAAAGAGGTGATCTGGGCGCTCACCACCCGCGTCGATGCGGCCCGCGATACGCTGATCGCCGAACACACGCCGATCGACTACCTCGACTTCGCCTCACCGGTCGCCGGGCTGGGCAGCAAGATGGGCATCGACGCGACCAACAAGTGGTCAGGCGAAACCAGCCGCGAGTGGGGGCGGCCGATTGTCATGGATGCCGCCGTCAAGCAGCGGGTTGACGCACTCTGGAACCAACTGGGACTGTGAGGAAAAACTATGGCTGACTTCGACCAGAATGGCGAAATCATCAAGAGCGACAATCTCGACGGCCCGCGCGCCTGGTGTCACATCATGTACGGCCTGCACGCGCTCTCGGCGCTTTCGGGCATCATGAGCTCGGCGACCATCGTCGGCGCCTTCGTCTTCGGCTGGCCGTCGATCATCGCCGTCATCATCAACTATGTCACCCGCTCGAATGTGCGCGGCAGCTGGCTTGAGACGCACTGGCGCTGGCAGTTGCGCAGCTTCTGGTATGCCGCGCTGTGGCTGCTGGTGGCGGGTCTGCTGGCCGTCACGCTGATCGGCATTCCCGCCGCGATCCTGGTGATCGTCTTCACCGGCCTGTGGGTGCTCTATCGTGTGATCCGCGGCTGGCTGGCTTTGCTGGACCGGCGCGGCATGCCGGTGCCACCGGGCTGAGCGGCGTCTGACAGACGCATGCCTTCCTGAAAGGCGACAGATAGCGCCACCACAGCCAGCCAATCCCGGGCAGGCCTGCGAGCAGCGCATAGTCGACAAAAGTCGGCGCTGGCAGGACGCCGTGCCACCAGTCAACGGCCGTGCGGATGCCCTCGATGCCGAGCACCATGGCGGCGAAGGCGAGCACCAAGGTCAGGAAACGCCGGCCCACAACCATTCCAGTAATGCATCGAAGGCGGGCTGCGCCTCGCCGGATCTGGGGTGATTGACCATGAACACGACGATATAACGGCGGCCGTGCTTGTCGAGCAGATAGCCGGCAATGCCGCGCACGCCTTCCAGCGAACCGGTTTTCAAATGGGCCCGCCCGGCGACGCCGTTGCCGTTGAATTTTTTCCGTGCCGTGCCGTCGATGGCGGCGATCGGCAGCGAAGACACGAATTCCGGCATTACCGGGCTGGCCCAGCCGGCGGCCAGCAGCCTGGCCAGACTGTCGGCGGAAATGCGCTCGCGGCGCGAGAGTCCGGCACCGTTGTCGATCACCAGTTCGGGGAAACTCAGGCCCTTTTGCGCCAGCCAGGCACGGATCGCGCTGTCCGCTGCCGCCGTACCCGCTTCGGGGTATTTCATCTCGCCAGTCCCGCGGGGATTCCCTTCGGTCACGCCGCCTGTATTGGCCCCCCGTGCGCGCAACCCCGACGCGCTGCCCCCTGCGGGGGGTGCGTTGGCTTGGGGCGGCCCGGCGCCCAACGTGAGAAATACCTGCCGCGCCATCACGTTGTTGGAGAACTTGTTGATGTCGCGCACCAGCTCGCCGAGCGCAGGCGATTCGCTGGCGGCGAGCAGCACGGCGTTCGGCGGCACACCGCGCTCACGCAGCTGACCGGCGAATTCGCCGCCCAGTTCGCGCCACAGCCGCGTGAATACGCCGTGCAGCATGAGGCTGTTGGGCAGACCGGCCAGATGCCAGCGCCGCTCCCCGCAGTTGCGCGGAAACGGCCCCGACAGTTCCACCTTGCCCGGGCTCAGCCTTGCCTCAAGGCGCTCGCGCCATTCGCCGCAGGTTTTCGCCTCGCTCAGTTGCAACTTGTTGACGATCTCGACCCCGGCGGGGAGCGGTTCCGCCAGCACGCGCACCGCCATGGCCTCCGGCAGCAAGCTCAGATGCAGGGTGGAAAAATTGAACAGCAGGGCGTCGGGGCCGACGTTGTAGGGGCGCAGCGGCTTGCCGTCGAAGGCCGCCGGATCGTGTTCGACGGGGGCAAAGGCGCCGCGGTCGAGGACCAGATCGCCGCGAATCTCCTTCACGCCGCGCCCGCGCAGTTCGCGCAGCAGCAGCCAGAGGCGGTCATGGGTGAGCTTGGGATCGCCGCTGCCGCGCAGATAAAGGTCGCCCTCGATTACGCCGTTCGCTAGCTGACCCTCAGCCAGTAGTTCGGTGCGCCAGGTGTAGGCCGGCCCCAGTATTTCCAGCGCGGCCAGCGTGGTCAGCAACTTCATCAGCGAAGCCGGATTCATCGACGCATCGGCACGATGCCCCAGGGCGGCCTTGCCCGAATCGATCTCGCGCACCACGATGGCTGCCGCTTGCAGCGGGATCCCCGCCGCGGTAAGCGCCTGCGCGACACTGGCCGGCAATTGCCCGGTGGCGAATGCGCTCGATGCCGCCAGGCAGCAACAAGCAAAGATAAATGCGCGTAGCCGCCTCATCAAATGACGATGTGGCGCCGCGAGGACTCGAAGCGTTCCACCGCGCGGCGGGCTTCATCACGGTCCACCAGGACGAGCATGACCGCCCAGCGCCGCTGATCCCGGCCGGTCAGTTCGGCGAAGTGCAGCGGTTCGCCGTTCCCGTCGCTGGTGATGATGCCGGTACGGTCGACGGACACGGTGACCGGCGCGATGTTCAGATAGGCTTCCGGTGCGGCGAGGCAACTGATCAGGGTGTCGAGCACCTTTGCCGGTTGCAGGGCGTCGGCGGTTGATTCGAGGCGGGCGCGCAAATCGCCGAGGCGGCGCGTGTGTGTTTCCGGTGCGCCGCTGCCCTGGCCGCTGCGCGCCCAGGCGCTCTCGATCGCGTGTTCCTTGTTGAGGTCGGTCTGCTCATTACGCACCGCTGCGATCTCTTCGGCCAAACCCTTCAACAAGCTGTCGAACATGGCGATGCGCAGGCGGTTTTTTACCGTGTCGAGGTCGGGACCGGGCTCGGTCAGCGTGTGGTCGCTGAAATACAGCGCCTGCTGCGGCACGTCGCGCCGCACCACCTCGCCGGAGAGTTGCGCGCCAAAGCCGGCCTTCACGCGGTGGCGCATGCCCAGCATGGCACAACACTGCCCGCTGCCGTAGCGCACATCGTGCAACAGGTCGCGCGCGCACTGGTTGGTCGCCAGCATCGCCTGGATGTCGTCGGCGGTGGCAAACAGCGCATGCACCAAAGGGTCGGTGGCGAAGGCGGTACGGCTGATTTCGTAGGGACCGGGAATGCGCGCGACGATGTCCGCGCAGTAATCCAGGGCATGGCGTACCACCGGCGCGAGTTTTTCCTTGTAACCCGGAACCTGGCGAATCAGCGGATCGACGAGCGTCACGGCATGCTCGATCATGGTCAGCGTGGCGTCGTCGATGGGTGGCGGGGATTTGAACCAGTCGAAGAGTCCCATGGCGTGGCTGAAGCAATAATTGAATCCATGATTATCGCTGGTAAGGGACAATTGCATGCCGCGCAGCATCAATAATTTTCCGTGTTGTTCGGCGTGATGACGCGCAAGCGGCGATGCTTGCCCCGGCAACAATACCGTACCGAGCCCAAACAGGATCAGCGCAAGCAACCTGGAAAAGCAGTTCTCCACGCAGGACACGGTGATCACGGAGAAAAGCCAGGCGTTACGAAATAAGAGCATCTCGCCCGTTGGGTGTGCCTGAATTTTGTGTGCTTGCGCCGTTTCCCCGTGCCCTCTGTGCTCGCTGTGGTGCGAACCGGGGTTTTTTAGGATCAACGCCATACGCCTGCAGAACGACTGCGCCAGCGTAACGCGCCATCGTCAATCCGCGGGGCATGGATTCGAGCAACGCGAGACCGGGAATAAGACCCGAGGTGACATGGTGTTGGCACGGGGCGCGGTTTGACAAAAGCCGGCGTGACCGAAGGGAATCCCCGTGGTACTGGCGGAGCGGCGGTGTATGGCGACGCAGTTCGTGCGACAAATTGACGCATCGCATCGAGCCGGACGGAGCAGGACAAAGTATAAAATCTGCATGGCTTAATTCGCTCGCCATCGATTCCCCCGACCCGTCAAACAAATCATGAAAAAAACATTCACTCCCGGCCGGCTGATGCTGATCCTTTCCTGCGCGACGCTGCCGCTCGCGGTGGTTGCCGCGGATGCCACGCTCGATGCCAAGGTCCAGCTCGGCCGCGTGCTGTTTTTCGATACCTCGCTCTCCGAGCCGGCCGGCCAGTCCTGCGCCACCTGTCATGCCCCTGGCGCTGCGTTCACCGATCCCGATACCGCCAGGCCGACTTCGAAGGGGGTTCATCCCGAGCGCTTCGGCAATCGCAACACCCCCTCGGCGATGTACATGGCGTTCTCGCCGAAATTCCATTTCGACCCTGAGGAAAAACATTACGTCGGGGGACAGTTCTGGGACGGTCGGTCTGCGACGCTCGAAGATCAGGCCAAGGAACCCTTCCTCAATCCGGTCGAAATGGCCAACCCGAGCAAGCGCGCCGTCGTCGAAAAGGTGCGCCGCGCCGCTTACGCGGATCAGTTCGATGCCGTTTTCGGCAAGGGCGCGCTGGTTTCCGTGAATCGCGCCTTCGACCATATCGCCGCCGCCATCGCCGCCTTCGAGCGCACCCCAGAGTTCCAGCCGTTCGCTTCACGCTATGACGCCTGGCTGGCCGGCAAGGGGCAGCTGAGCGAGCAGGAACTGCGCGGCCTGCAACTTTACGAAGACGAGAAAAAAGGCAATTGCGCGGCCTGCCATCCCAGCCAGCGCGGTCCCAAGGGCGAGCCGCCGCTGTTTACCGACTTCACCTACGACAACCTGGGCGTGCCGCGCAATCCCGAAAATCCGTTTTACGGGCAGGACAAGAAGTTCAATCCGCAAGGCGCCAAGTTCGTCGACCGCGGATTGGGCGGTTTCGTCAAGCAGCGCGCGGAAGACGGCAAATTCAAGGTGCCGACGCTGCGCAACATCGCCAAGACTGCTCCCTACATGCACAATGGCTACTTCAAGACCTTGCGCGGCACGGTGGCGTTCTACAATGATCGCGACATCAGGCCGGCCTGCAAGGGCGATGTCAGCGAGGCCGATGCGCTGGCCCAGGGGTGCTGGCCCAAGCCGGAAATCAGCCGCAACCTGAATACCGACGAAATGGGCAAGCTGGGCCTGAGCGAACAGGAAATCGACGATATCGTGGCTTTCATGCTCACGTTGAACGACGAGTAAATCCCGGGACACGAGCTGACCACAGTGACGGCGGTCATATCGTCGCCCGCCTACTGGAAACTGGCATCCTTATCGCGAGCGCTCAAGCCGGACGAGGTCGAGCGACTGCTGAACTCTTCACCCCCGATCTTCGGTCACTCAAGCGTAGCTACGCCATCGTGCGCTGCGCTGCTGCGAAATCGCACAACTCATGCTCAACGACATTGACTGGCGAGCTGGAGCGGTCGTGCTGAAGTGAAGCAAATCGCGTCGCCAAGACATCCTGCTCCTAACACCCGCACGGGCGGGATTGTGAAAACCGTGGAGAACTATGCGGCAATGGCGGGAGCTTTATGCACCTTCGGGATGCCGGCCTGCCGCGCCTGCCATAGATCGAAGGCCGCCTGCTGCGCGATCCATACATCTGCTCGCCCCCCATTCTCAACGCCGAGCCAACCCTCAAGCCTAAGTGCCATTTCAGGGGAGATTGCAGCATGGCAATTGATTACGCGCGAGAATGCAGTGCGCGTCACGCCCAGTTGCTCAGCGGCATCAGTCACAGTTAAACCAAGGGCAGGCAATACATCTTCCCGCAGCGTTTCCCCTGGGTGGGGCGGATTGTGAATTCGCGTCATGATCTTTGCTCCTGGTTCCTAGTGGTAGTCCTGATAATCAACAAGAATGGCGTCAGATCCTTCAAAGGCGAAGGTCATGCGCCAGTTGCCGTTGATCCATACTGACCAATGTCCATTCGATAAAGGGTGCAGTTTCCAGCCAGCCACATTCATGTCCTCATGGCTCTTTGCAAGGTCGAGGCGCGTTAACTGTCGCTTTAACCGTGGCGCATGATGCGGCTGGATGCCAGCCTTGCTGCTCGTCTCAAAAAAAACTTGCAGCCCTTTATGCCGGAATGTCTTAATCATTTCGTATTGTGTAGTGTTACGTTACGCATGTCAATCTTTAACCCGGCTTTAGCTTCAATCCGGCCTTCCATGCTCGACGCGTTCGGATGCGGTTTGCCCCAACAGATATGGGCGCCTGATTGTCAGGGTCATGGTGGCCGACCCCAGCTGCAATCATCCTAAAAATCTCAGTTCGCACCACGGAGATCACGGAGGACACGGAGAAACGGCGCAAACATACAAAATTCAGGCGCACCCATCGGGCTACATGCACTTATTACGTAACGCCTTGTTTTTTCTCCGTGATCACCGTGTCCTCCGTGGTGAACTGCTTTTTCTAGGATCATCCGACCTGCCCCAAAACCCACGATGCGCACCTGATGCAAATCACATCCGGTACGGCCTTGGTGGTACCGTAAATACGCCATGGAGCAAACACTCAAGGATCGAGGGAGTTATGAGGTCGCCGAATTGAATGCCAAGACAAAGCGGATAGCTCTGTGGTGCGGCAAGAATCCGCAGCCCCCCTGTGAGTTCAGACAGAAATGAAAGTCTATCTGGCCGGACCGGACGTCTTTCGCCCCGATGTCGCCGAGTGGGCCGCAGCGGCACGCACCATCTGTCGCCGCTACGGCTACGAACCACTGATGCCGATCGATCATGGCGAAACCGAAGCCCCAAAGATATACCAGGCCAACATCGACCTGATCCGCAAAGCCCAGATCGTCATCGCCAACCTGAATCCCTTTCGGGGAAGCGAGCCGGATTCCGGCACCTGCTTTGAAATCGGTTACGCGCTTGCCCTCGGCAAGAAGGTCAGCGGGTATGTATCCACGCTGGAAACCCTGCGATCCCGCGTGAATCGTATCGAGCAGGCGGATAGCGAACGTACCGTCGATGGTACGGGCATGGCCATCGAAAACTTCAACCTGCCACTCAACCTCATGCTGGCCGTGCCGGCACAAATTGTCGAAGGTGGCCTCGATGACTGCCTCAAGGCGCTGCGTGGCCGGCTTTCTGTCGGCGAAGGAGCACCGTCAGATCCGCTGTTGCCAGTCAAACCGTCGGACCTGCCGAAAGACCCCGCGATCAAAAGTGCACAGGAAGCCGCCATCCGTTACCTGCGCTGGGTCGGGGACGGCAGAATCAGCGATTTGAATCCCATTGAAACTGTCGCGGATCAATATGAAGTGAAGCCGGAGACTGTCCAACAGTGGGTCGACGCTTGGTCGGGAACCTCCAGCGCATCAGAGGCTGAGTATCGCCCTGATGATGTCATCCGGCAGATGAAGATCAAAGGCCGGCAATACAGGCGATTCAAGTGATGAAATCATTCGATCGGGAGAAAGGCGAACACTTCGCCAAGCTGCTTGAGGCGCAGGCAAGGCGTTTTCGGGGCGATTGTTTTACGCTTCGGGCCCCTCCGACAACGAAAAACGCTCCAGCCTCTTGAAAACCACACCAAAGCACCCTATTATTAGCACTCGACGGAGATGAGTGCTAACAGTCCGCTGTTGCCACCGTTTCCAGATCGTTCCCAATTGCCAGACATGCCACCTTTCGAGGTGGCTTCGACTTTTGTCCAGAAGGAGAAACTTCATGAAAATCCGTCCCTTGCATGATCGTGTGATCGTCAAGCGTATCGAAGCCGAACGTACCACTGCCTCCGGCATCGTCATTCCCGACTCCGCCGGCGAGAAACCTGATCAGGGCGAAATCATCGCCGCAGGCAACGGCAAAATCATGGAGGACGGCAAGGTCCGTCCCATGGCCGTCAAAGCGGGTGACCGCGTGCTGTTCGGCAAATACTCAGGCCAGGCCGTCAAGGTCGATGGCGAGGAACTGCTGGTTATGCGCGAAGAAGACATCATGGGCGTTGTTGAGGTCTGATCGATCTCATTTACGACCTGTTAACTGAATTTACTGGAGAGATATACAATGGCTGCTAAAGAAGTCGTTTTTGGTGATTCCGCACGTCAGCGCATGGTGCGCGGCGTCAACATCCTCGCCGACGCCGTCAAGGTGACCCTTGGCCCGAAAGGCCGTAACGTCGTGCTCGACCGCTCCTACGGTGCCCCCACCGTGACCAAGGACGGCGTTTCCGTTGCCAAGGAAATCGAACTGAAGGACAAGTTCGAGAACATGGGCGCACAAATGCTCAAGGAAGTCGCTTCCAAGACCTCCGATGTCGCCGGTGACGGCACTACCACCGCCACAGTGCTGGCCCAGTCCATCGTTCGCGAGGGCATGAAGTTCGTCGCTGCCGGCATGAACCCGATGGATCTGAAGCGCGGCATCGACAAGGCGGTGATCGCCGTGACCGAAGAGCTGAAGAAAAATTCCAAGCCCTGCACCACCACCAAGGAAATCGCCCAGGTCGGCTCGATTTCCGCCAACTCCGACGCCGATGTCGGCGAGATCATCGCCCAGGCCATGGACAAGGTCGGCAAGGAAGGCGTCATCACCGTCGAAGACGGCAAGTCGCTGCAGAACGAACTGGAAGTCGTCGAAGGCATGCAGTTCGACCGCGGCTACCTGTCGCCCTACTTCATCAACAACCCGGACAAGCAGATCGCCATTCTGGACAATCCGTATGTGCTGCTGCACGACAAGAAGATTTCCAACATCCGCGACCTGCTGCCCGTACTGGAACAAGTTGCCAAGGCCGGCCGTCCGCTGCTGATCATCGCCGAAGACGTCGATGGCGAAGCGCTCGCCACCCTGGTGGTGAACAACCTGCGCGGCATCCTCAAGACCGTCGCCGTCAAGGCGCCGGGCTTCGGCGACCGCCGCAAGGCCATGCTGGAAGACATCGCCATCCTGACCGGCGGCACGGTGATTGCCGAGGAAGTCGGCCTGACGCTGGAAAAAGCCACCCTGAATGATCTGGGCCAGGCCAAGAAGGTTGAAGTCGCCAAGGACAACACCACCCTGATCGACGGTGCCGGTTCCGAAGACGGCATCAAGGCGCGTGTTGCCCAGATCCGCAAGCAGATCGAGGAAGCGACCAGCGACTACGACAAGGAAAAGCTGCAGGAGCGCGTGGCCAAGCTGGCCGGCGGTGTTGCGCTGATCAAGGTCGGTGCCGCCACCGAAGTCGAGATGAAAGAGAAGAAGGCCCGCGTCGAGGATGCCCTGCACGCCACGCGCGCTGCGGTTGAAGAAGGTATTGTCGCCGGCGGCGGTGTCGCGCTGCTGCGCGCGCGTCAGGCGGTCGCTGCTGCCAAGCTCAAGGGCGGCAACCACGACCAGGACGCCGGTATCAAGATCGTGCTGCGCGCCCTCGAGCAGCCGATCCGCGAAATCGTCGCCAACGCTGGCGACGAGCCCAGCGTGGTCGTCAATAAGGTGCTTGAAGGCAAGGGTAACTATGGCTACAACGCGGCGACCAGCGAGTACGGCGACATGGTGGCGATGGGCGTGCTGGACCCGACCAAGGTCACCCGCATCGCGCTGCAAAACGCCGCATCCATTGCCAGCCTGATGCTCACCACCGATTGCATGGTGGCCGAGCTGGTTGAAGACAAACCAGCCGCCGGTGGCGGCATGGGCGGCGGCATGGGCGGCATGGGTGGCATGGGTGGCATGGGCGGCATGGGCGGCATGGACATGTAATCTTCGATTACACGTCCCCCAGCAGGAACAGGGGAAACTTTGGTTTCCCCCGTACACTCTTCCTCCTGATTGGGTTGCTGTTCAGAAAAACCCGGCTGCGGCCGGGTTTTTTGCGCCTGGGCCGCGCGTCTGCACAATAGTCGGCGCTGGCGGGATGAAATGCCCCGCATCGGGTACGGTGGAAACCGTGGCCTTTCCTATATCTGAATGTAGCGAATGCCGCGCGCTTCCCCCTCGATCGCTTCGATTGCTTCCTGCGTCTGAAAGGCGACGAGGCAGACGAGCCACTTGCGCCGGTCGGAGGTGACGAGCCGGGGCAGGGGGTAGGTGGCTTCGCCGGCCACGGCCGGCACCAGAAGCGCCGGGTTGGCGACTTCGAGCGCGAACTGGCGCTCGGGGTTGCGCAGCCATTCGGCCAGGGCGCGTAATGCGGGAGCGACCGAGGCACGTTGGCCGAGCTGGACCAGACTCGGATCGATCGGCTCCAAACCGCCCGCCGGCTGCTGCGCCCGCCACGCGTGGAACTTTTCGTAAAGGTCGGTCGTGAAGCTTTTGATCAGTCCCGCGAACGCCGCTTCGCGCAGCGCGGTGCGGGTGTCGGGAGCATGTATGCCGAGGCTGCGGATGGTGTGGTCCACCGGGCGGACGGCGCCGCTGCCCCCCTCGGCCGCCATGAGGCGCAGGCCGAGCAGGGCATAGGCGGTGTCTTGTTCCTTGTCGGCGAACCACTTGATGCCGTTGCGCACCGAAATGCTGGCCCCCAGGGCGCGGTCGACGTCGTCGGCCGACGGGAAAAGCGTGTGCAGGCGCTGATCCAGTGCATAGCTGGCGGCGGACAGAGGGAGCGGACCGGGGATGGTGGCGATGGCGCGGTCGTAGTGGTCGAGCGCTGCCGTCACAGCCGGAAGCAGCGCTTCCCAGTTCTCCGCCGTGGCCAGCAGGTGCGGCCCCAGGTTGTTCTCGATGGCCGTCGCCGCGTGGCTGATGCGTTCGTCGCTGCGCGTCGTGGCGAACAGTGACCCAATCTTGCCGAAAAGGCTCATATTTCCCCCAGAGAAGGTGGTTCTTGGTTACACGGATCGATTATGCCAGACCATTACGGAATTGTCGTTACCGAAATTTGACTGCGGTTTCCCGCGCAATCTCGTTGAACACTCGTTCATGCCGGGGACGGCGCAGCTTACTCTTTCTTGCCCAGGGTGCTGTGTGCCTGCCGGCTCAGGATGAAGTCGAAGATCAGCTTCATCCAGATCGTCGAGCCGGCGATGGCCGACCAGGTTTCGTAGGCCAGCGTGGCGGTGACCACGCCAATCACCACGCCAATGAGAATCGCCGTGCCGATCAGGTTGATCGCGGCGGAGTAAGGGGCGAACTTTGCGGGATTGGGCGGTGATTCCCCTCTCTTGAGCGCCACCTCGGAAAAATCATGGCGGAACAATATCAGCCAGGCGCGGCGCGCCCAGTAAAAGCAGATGGGAAACAGCGCCAGGAACAAAATCCAGGTCATGGCGACACTGATATCAAACGTCATTGCGTGACTCCAAAAAAAAGCCCCGCCAGTGTAACCCGGCGGGGCTTTGGAAAGCCCGCGCCCCTGCGGGGCACGAGGCTTCGATTAATGCAGCTTAGTGGGCACCATCCACCGCCTTGGAGCCGCGCGGAACGCGCACGGCTTCGACCATGTGCTGGATGTGCTCGGGCGGCTCCTTGGTCACCTTGTCGACCGCGAAGGCGACGATGAAGTTGACCAGCGCACCCACGGCGCCGAAGGCTTCCGGCGTGATGGTGAAGAAGCTGTTGGCGCCGCCGATCAGGTCAAGGTACTCGGTGCCCTTGACGAAGAAGATGCCCTTGTGCGCGAACACGTAGAACAGGGTGACGGTCAGGCCGGACAGCATGCCGGCGATGGCGCCTTCCTTGTTCATTTTCTTCGAGAAGATGCCCATCATGATCGCCGGGAACAGCGAGCTTGCCGCAATACCAAAGGCCAGCGCCACCGTACCGGCCGCGAAGCCTGGTGGATTAAGGCCCAGCCAGCCGGCGACAACGATCGAAACGGCCATCGCGATCTTGCCGGTCATCAGTTCGCCCTTCTCGCTGATATCGGGTTTGAAGATGCCCTTGACCAGGTCGTGGGAGATGGCCGAGGAAATTGCCATCAGCAGACCGGCGGCAGTGGAGAGCGCGGCGGCAAGACCGCCGGCGGCCACCAGCGCGATCACCCAGTTGGGCAGCAGCGCGATTTCCGGGTTGGCCAGCACGATGATGTCGGCGTTGACCGTCAGCTCGTTGCCCTTCCAGCCCGCGGCTTCAGCCTTGCCTTTGGCGACTTCGTTCTTGGTCTTGTCGTTGTAGTACTGGATCCGACCGTCACCGTTCTTGTCCTCGAACTTGAGCAGGCCGGTCTTTTCCCAGCGCTTCATCCAGTCCGGACGGGCTTCGTAGGAGAGGCTGGCATCCTCGGCGTAGGGATCGGCATTGGCTTTGACCGCCTCTGCATTCACCTTCAGGCCTTCTGCCGAGCTCTGAATACCGACGGCGCTGTTCACGGTGCCATGCAGGTTCAGCTTGGCCATCGCGGCAACGGAGGGCGCCGTCGTGTAAAGCAGTGCGATGAAGACCAGCGCCCAACCGGCGGAGCTACGCGCGGCGGCGACGGTCGGCACGGTGAAGAAGCGCATGATCACGTGCGGCAGACCGGCGGTGCCGATCATCAGCGACAGGGTATAGACGAACATGTTCAGCGTGCTGCCGGCCGTGGTGGTCGTGTATTTGCCGAAACCCAGATCGGTGACGACCGAATCCAGCTTGGAAAGCAGCGAGATATCGGTGCCGGTTAACGAAGAGCCGAGGCCCAGTTGCGGCAGCGGGTTGCCCGTCAGGGAGATCGAGATGAACACCGCCGGAATGATGTAGGCGCAGATCAGCACGATGTATTGGGCGACCTGGGTGTAGGTGATGCCTTTCATGCCGCCGAACACTGCGTACATGAAGACGATGCCCATGCCGACATAGATGCCGACTTCGCTCGACACGCCGAGGAAGCGCGAGAAGGCGACGCCGACACCGGTCATCTGGCCGATGATGTAGGTCAGCGAGGCGACCAGCAGGCAGAGCACCGCCACCGTCGAGGCCGTCTTCGAGTAGAAGCGGTCGCCGATGAACTGCGGCACGGTGAATTTGCCGAACTTGCGCAGGTAGGGGGCCAGCAGCATCGCCAGCAGCACGTAACCGCCGGTCCAGCCCATCAGGAACAGGCCGCCGCCGTAACCCATGTTGGAGATCAGGCCGGCCATCGAGATGAATGACGCAGCCGACATCCAGTCGGCGGCGGTTGCCATGCCGTTCATGACCGGGGGCACGCTGCCGCCGGCGGCGTAGAACTCGCTGGTCGAACCGGCGCGCGCCCAGATCGCGATGCCGATATACAGCGAGAAGCTGAGGCCCACGACGAGGTAGATTGTTGTTTGCAGATCCATGTTTTATTGCTCCTCAGTCTTCGTGGACGTCGAATTCGCGGTCGATCTCACCCATCTTCTTGGCGTAATAGAAAATTAGCGCAATGAAGATGTACATCGAACCTTGCTGGGCGAACCAGAAGCCGAGCGGGTAACCGCCGAGCTTGATGTTGTTCAATACGTCCGCGAACAGGATGCCGGCGCCGAACGAGACCAGGAACCAGATGATCAGGATCTTGGTCAAGAGCGCCAGCGTCGCCTTCCAGTAACCCTGGGCGTCGTGTTTATATTGCATTGAGTACTCCTCCTCTTGATTAATTGGTGAGCCGTGGCAAATGGGCGGCGCGGCAAGGGCCCGCCCGTTTGAGAGGGCGGATTATCGGCGGGAATCCTTACTCAACGCTTACAATGCGGCTCATGCCCGGGTGCCGGTAGTGGCGCCGTGGCACCATGGTGTGGAAGGGGGGATATATGAGGGTTTTGCTTGCCGAGGATGACCGCATCATCGCCGATGGTCTGATTCGTGCGCTGCGCGAAGCCAATTACGCCGTCGATCACGTCAACAACGGCGTGGCTGCCGATAACGCGCTCGTCGCGCAACACTATGATCTGCTGATCGTTGATTTGGGCCTGCCCAAGATGTCGGGCATGGAGGTGCTGAGGCGCCTGCGGGCGCGGAAAAACACCTTGCCGGTGCTGATCCTGACCGCGCAGGACGGTCTGGATGATCGGGTGCGCGGGCTGGATGCCGGCGCGGACGATTACCTTACCAAACCGTTTGCCCTGCCCGAGCTCGAAGCCCGCGTGCGGGCGCTGACGCGGCGCGGCACCGCCATGCCAAGCCGCATCGAGTTCGGTTGTCTGAGTTACGACCAGAGCGAGCGCGTCGCCCGCTGCGACGGTGTCATTCTCGACCTGTCGGCCCGCGAACTGGCATTGCTGGAAATCTTGCTGCTCAAGGTCGGGCGGCTGGTCAGCAAGGACCATCTGGTAGACCATCTGTGCAGTTGGGGCGAGGAGGTGAGCACCAATGCCATAGAGGTCTACATCCATCGCCTGCGCAAGAAGATCGAGGTCGGCGCGGTGCGCATCAATACCATGCGCGGACTGGGCTACAGTCTGGTGAAAGACGACCCGGCCAGGCATGACGCGGTCCAGTGACGCCGCGGCGGCGGCATTCGCCCCGCCGGTGACTGATGGTCATCTCGCCGCGCCGTACTCGCTGTTTGGCGAGATTCTCGACTGGATGCTGGCGCCGATCCTGTTTTTGTGGCCGCTGTCGATCGTTGTTACCAACCACGTCGCCAGCCAGATCGCCGACCTGCCGTATGACGGACAACTGGCAACGCGGGTCGCGGCGCTCGTCCGCCAGGTGGAGGTGCATGGCGTGCCGACCAACGGCAGCCTGCCCCGGGCGTTGTACGACATGTTGCGCGCGGACGAGCACGACACGGTTTATTTTCAGGTGGTCGATGCGCGGGGCGAACTGCTGGTCGGTGATGGTGACCTCCCCGCGGTAGCGGATCGACAAGCCACCACCACGCCCGCACTGCGCTACCGTGACGCGATGTTCAATGGGGAGGAAGTGCGTATTGCCTATCAATTGCTGCCAGCCGTGACGGGGCGGTCGGCACTGCTCGTCCAGGTTGCGGAAACGCGCAACAAAAGAAAACAGATTGCTTCGCGCGTCATCACCGGGGTGCTGTTGCCGCAGTTCGCCATCATTCCACTGGCGGTGATCCTCGTCTGGCTCGGCCTGACGCGCGGTCTGGCGCCGCTCAACAAGCTGCAATTGCGCATTCGCCAGCGCCGACCGGATGACCTGTCACCGATCGGCATGAAGAACGCGCCCGATGAGGTGCGGCCGGTGATCGCGGCCCTCAACGACATGATGGCGCGGCTGGCGGACAATCTCGAAGCCCAGCAGCGCTTTATCGACGCGGCCGCCCATCAGTTGAAAACGCCCCTGACCGGGCTGAAGACCCAGGTCGAACTCGCGCTGCGTGAAACCGATCACCATCAGTTGCGCGGTTATTTGCAGCGCATCGCCGGCAGTGTCGACCGTGCCGCCCACCTGACCAACCAGCTGTTGCATCTGGCGCGCGCCGAGGCCAGTCACGACAAGTCGCGCGCCATGGAACCGGTCGACCTCGAAGCCCTGACGCGGGAGGTCGCCGCCCACTGCGTGCCGCGCGCCTTGGCGCGTCAGATCGACTTCGGTTTTGAAGCGGCGGGCTCGGCCATGGTTATTTTTGGCGTGCCATTGCTGCTGCGCGAGATGATCGACAACCTGATCGACAACGCCATCAAATACACCCCCGCGGGCGGCCAGGTCACCGTGCGTCTGCGCACCGCCCCGACGTGGATTCTGGAGGTCGAGGACACGGGAATCGGCATCGCCGAGGCTGACCGTGCGCGTGTCTTCGAACGCTTCTATCGTGCTCTGGGCACGGATGTCGATGGCAGCGGGCTGGGACTCGCCATCGTCCGTGAGATTGC
>DDXB01000018.1 GCA_002347405.1 Rhodocyclaceae bacterium UBA2271
CGCACATCGTCCGGACCGGAAATCGACCCGCCATGCGCGATCACGATCACGTCCTTGCGGATGCGCCGCGCGGCTTCAGCCCATTCGTCGATCAACTGGACGGAAGTCTCCAGAGTCTTGGCGCTGGTGGCGCCGATGGTTCCGCCGACGGTGACCCCCATGTGGGGCACGATGAAGTCGGCACCCGCCTTGGTCATCTCGACCGCTTCTTCGGCGCTGAACACATAGGGCGTGGTCAGCATGTCGAGATCATGCGCCTGGCGGATCATGTCGATTTCGCTGGCGAAGTTGATGCCCGTCTCTTCGAGGCTGATGCGGAATGTTCCGTCGATGAGCCCGATGGTCGGGAAGTTCTGCACTCCGGAAAAGCCTAAATCCTTCAGTTTGCGCAGAAATACCGGCATGATGACAAACGGGTCGGTGCCGTTAACACCGGCGATCACCGGGGTGCGCTTCGCGACCGGTAGCACTTCGACAGCCATCTCCAGCACGATCTCGTTGGCATTGCCGTAGGCCAGCAAACCCGCGGAAGAGGCGCGTCCCGCCATGCGGTAGCGCCCCGAGTTGTAAATGACGATCAGGTCGATACCACCGGCCTCCTCGCACTTTGCCGACAGCCCGGTGCCGGCACCGCCACCAATGATCGGGATACGCTTGCTCACCATTTCCTGGAAGCGCGACATCAACTCCTTACGTTCGAATCGGGGCATGGCTTTTCCTCCTGAACCCTTAGCTGAATGTGTAAGATGGCGTTCCGATGGTAGGCCCTGATATGATCTTTGCTCCATGGGTACAAGACACCAGAAGCTACTCGAAACACACATTATTGGCCCAGACACCCTGCAGTACATCGTCCGCGGCGAGAACTGTCCGGCCCTGCACAGCAACCACATCGCGCACGTGGGTGTCGGCGATGCCACGGCCCCGCTGCAAATCGTGCGCACCCACCTGAGCGGCGCCTATTTGCACGGCACCATCGGCGGGGAAGGGCGCATGCTGCTCGATGGGCGCTGGCAGACCCATCGACCCGGCCGGACATCGCTCGCGCCTGCACATGTGCTGCATGCCTTTCAAGGAATACCGGGCCTGCGCTGGCAGTATTGCTGGGTGCGCTACACCCCCGAGTCGCCCCGGTCGACGCCTTCGACCATGGCGCCGGTGATGGCCGACTTCGACGCCAGGCCGTTGTGGCACGCCGTCATGGGGCTCTATTTTGAAATGCAGCGGGCCGGTGACGCGGGCAGTTGCCAGCTCTGGGTCGATGCCATCGAGCGTTATGTCGAGCGCTTTGTCGCGCCCCGGCAGGAGGAAAAACGGCTGCTGACCCTCTGGAACACGATTCAGACCGATCTGGCGCGGCCCTGGCTACTGGAAGAACTTGCCGGCCTCGCCAAGATCAGCAACGAACACCTGCGACGACTGTGTCAGGGCAGCCTGGGACGTAGCCCGATGCAGCAACTCGCCCATCTGCGCGTCCAGCATGCCGCCCATCTGCTGGCGACCACCACATCCAAAATCGATTCAATCGCCCAAATGGTCGGCTATACCAGCCCGTTCGCCTTTTCCAACACCTTCAAGCGCATGACGGGGTTCCGCCCCTCGACCTACCGTACCAGGCAGGCGCATGGGAAACACCCGGCCTGACGGACACAGGCTTACATAACAAACCCCTTCATTCCCTTTATCACCGCCTCAGGCCAGCGTGCTTGATCTGGATACATTGTGTATTAGTGGTGATGGCACTGCTGGTCGCCGACGATGTGGTCGAGGTACAGCACAGCTCACCCAATGCGCGGGCGGGCTATTGCCCGGAACTGCTCAGAGATTTCATCGAGTTGCGTGGCATCGACAGCGTGAAAGGGTTCCTGCAGTTCCAGCAACGTGCTCTGAAGTGGGGTTTCGGAATTCGCTGGGCTGCCTTGTTTAGCAATAAAGCGAACCCGGCACCTGGTTATTGAATTCGCCGTGCCGGAAATATTGCCGTAAAAGTACTGCCCACCCCCAGCTTGCTCTCGATTTTCAGGGTGGCCTGATGGCGCTCCAGCACATGCTTGACAATCGCCAAGCCAAGTCCCGTGCCACCGGAGTCACGCGAACGCCCCCGATCGACACGGTAAAACCGTTCCGTCAGCCGCGGCACATGTTGCGATGAGATGCCAATGCCGCTATCGGTAACCGAAAATACCGCACCGCCGTCTGCCTGCCTGCACCAGTTCAGCGTAATCTGCCCGCCTTCCGGGGTGTAGCGCACGGCATTGCTGGCCAGGTTGCCGAAGGCACTTTGGAGTTCGCGACCGTTGCCGATCAAGGTAGCCGGACCACTGTTGTCCAGCGTGATGACATGACGGCCCGCTGACAGGGCCAGCGTGTCTGCTTGCACACTGGCCAGCAGTGCTGCGGCATCAACCGCATCCTCTGGCGGCGAGACGTCGGTCTCCAACGACGACAGCATCAGCAGATCCTCGATGAGCCGCTGCATGCGATGCGCGTGTTCGAGCGCCGTCGCCAGATAGAGTGCCATTTCCTCAGGTTTGGCATGAGCCATGCCATCCTGCGCCGTTTCAAGAAAGCCGAGCACCACCGTCAGGGGCGTGCGCATTTCATGGGAGACGTTGGCGACAAAATCACGCCGCACGGTTTCCAGCCGGTCAAGTTGCGTCAAGTCTTCGATCAGCAGCAATGCGCGACCGGCGGAAAAGGGGGTGCCGCGAATTTGCAGCATGCGGCCATCACTTCTGATTGGCCGCACCTGCAGCGGCGGGGGCGATACACCTGTGGCCTTCTGCGCTTCAAGAAACGCAATAAATTCAGGTTCGCGCACCAGATGCGAGACCGGCATGCCGACGTCGCGCAGGCTATCGAGACCCAGCAGCAGTTCGGCGCGCGGATTCATCCATTCGATATTGCACCGCTGGTCGAGGATGACCACACCCTCCGGCAGGGCTTCGGCGGCGAGGCGGAAGCGCTCGCCCATTTCGCGCAATTCCTCCCGCTGAGCGGCGGCCTTGCGGGCGCGCCGGTGTAGCGCCAGAAAGGCGCGCGACCAACTGCTCCCTGCTTCGGGCACTGGCGTCCCGAGCGGCTGCTCGGCCCAGGTGATCAGCCGCCCGATTTGCCGTTCGTGCCTGGCCAGCCGCCACAGCGCCAGCGCGGCGATCACAGCGACCGCCGCCAGCGGCCCGATGAAAAACCATGCCGGAATTCCGACGACCGCGAACCAGAGGGCAGCAGCCAGCAGGGTATTCATTCGTGGTCGGCCGAAAAGCGATAACCGCTGCCGCGCACGGTCTGCACCAGTTTATCGAGTCCGGAAGGCTCAAGTGCCGCGCGCAGCCGGCGAATATGTACATCGACGGTGCGCTCCTCGACGAAAACATGATCGCCCCAGATCTGGTCGAGGAGTTGGTCGCGCGAATGCACACGTGAAGCATGCGTCATCAGAAAGTGCAGCAAACGGAATTCGGTCGGTCCGAGATTGACTGACTGGCCGGCTGCCATGACCTGGTGGGCCACCGGATCCAGTTTCAGTTCGCCCGCCACGACGACTTCCTCGCTGGCCTGGGGTCGGCCGCGGCGCAGCACCGCCTGGATGCGCGCCAGCAATTCGCGTGGCGAAAACGGCTTGGTGACGTAATCGTCGGCGCCACTTTCGAGACCCGTCACGCGGTCGTGCTCCTCGCCGCGCGCGGTCAGCATGATGATCGGCAGCTGCCTGGTGCGGGGGTCGGCACGCAACTGGCGGGCACACTCGAGCCCGCTCATGCCGGGCAGCATCCAGTCAAGCAAAATCAGATCGGGCAAGGCCGCCTTGATTTGTCGCATCGCATCTTCGGCATCCAGCGCTGCGCTGACTGCGTGGCCGTGGCGGCGCAGGTTCGTCGCGATCAATGCCTGGATCGCCGGTTCGTCTTCAACAACCAGGATGGACGCGGGCATTTATGTCTCGTGTAAATGGAGTCGGTGAAGTCTATTGCAGTCAGGTGATGTTTTTGTGACAGCCGCCCTGCGGATCTGCTGGGCGCATCCAATGCCTTGCGCTATGATAGACGGCCCCAATATGTAGCGGGTTAGCAACCATATCCCGAAAGAACATCATGGCCGGACTCGACAAGACCATTCCCAGCATTACCGAAATCAAATTGCACCAGAAATCGCGCGAAATGGAGCTTTCCTTTTCCGATGGCAGCAATTTTCGCTTGTCCTTTGAATTTTTACGGGTCAATTCCCCTTCGGCAGAAGTTCGCGGCCATGGGCCCGGCCAGGAAACCCTGCAAACCGGCAAGCGCGATGTCGACATCAAGGCGCTGGAACCGGTCGGCAATTATGCCGTGCTGCCGTTCTTCTCCGATGGCCACGATACGGGCATCTATTCGTGGGATCTGCTCTATCGACTCGGCAAGAATCACGATGCCCTGTGGGCGGATTATCTGACGCGCCTGGAAGCCGCTGGCGCCAGTCGCGATATCGACTCAACCACACTGCCTCCCAAGTCGGGCGGCAGCTGCAGTAAGCACTAACTCAGCGCAGGAAAGTCATGCCGGAAACCCATAAGCAAAACGCCGGGCCGCCCCAAGATTTGCTTGGCCCCCTGGGGGGAGGACGCAGCGAGACTGCGGCTACGGGGGGGACTCATTTTGGCTTTGAAACGGTTCCCGAAGGCGACAAAGCCCGGCGGGTCAAAGGTGTCTTCTCTTCGGTAGCCGACAAGTATGACCTGATGAACGATGTGATGTCGGCTGGCCTGCACCGGCTATGGAAGGCGTTCACCATTCAGGTAGCCGGCGCCCGTAGCGGCGAACGTATCCTCGACATTGCCGGCGGCACCGGCGACCTCGCCAGCGCCTTCCGCAAGCAGGTCGGACCGACGGGAGAGGTCTGGCTCACCGACATCAACAACGCCATGCTGGTGCGCGGCCGCGACCGCCTGCTGGACGAGGGGCGCCTGGGTCCGGTCGCCCAGTGCGATGCCGAAAAACTGCCCTTCCCCAACGACTACTTCGACATCGTTTCCGTCGCCTTCGGCCTGAGGAACATGACGCACAAAGAGCAAGCGCTCACTGAGATGCGTCGCGTACTGCGGCCTGGTGGCAGGCTGTTGGTGCTGGAGTTCTCCAGGGTCTGGGAACCGCTGACCCCAGTCTACGATTTCTATTCCTTTAAGGTGTTGCCGTGGCTGGGCAAGAAAATTGTGGACGACGCCGACAGTTACCGCTATCTTGCCGAATCGATTCGCATGCATCCGGATCAGGAAACTTTGAAAGGCATGATGGAACAAGCCGGCCTTTCCCGGGTCGACTATTTCAATCTGACGACGGGCGTAGTTGCCCTGCATCGCGGTTACAAGATCTGAAACCAAGGAGAAACAATGAAACTCTCGCTTTTAACCATGATTACTGCCGCCACAACCTTCATCGGTCTCGGCATCGCTTCCACCGAAGCTGAAGCCAAGCGCTTTGGGGGCGGCAAATCGACCGGCATGACGCGCAGCGCGACGCCACCGCCGACTCAGGCCGTGCCACCCAAGACCGCCACCGCGGCGCCCGCTGCTGCGGCAGCGCCCGCAGCAGCAGCTGCCGGCAAGCGCAGTTGGCTTGGCCCCATCGCCGGATTGGCCGCCGGGCTGGGTCTGGTTGCCCTGCTGTCGCACTTTGGTCTGGGCGAAGAAGTCGCCAACTTCCTGATGATCGCGTTTTTCGTCATTGCCGCTATCTTCCTTGTCCGCTTCCTGATGCGCCGCTTCATGGGGCAGGGTGGGCCACAACTGGCCGGTGCGACAAACACAGGCAATCGTGCCGAGCCCATGCATTTTGAAGCGTCGAAAGTCGGCGCTGGCGGGACGGCGGCAAGCGCAGGGATGGACTCGGCAATCAACATTCCTGCCGATTTCGACGCCGAAGGTTTCTTGCGTCAGGCCAAGCTCAACTTCATCCGCCTGCAGGCAGCCAATGACCGTGGCGATATGGAAGACCTCAAGAGCTTCACCTCCCCCGAAGTCTTTGCCGAAATCCAGATGCAGTACGAAGAGCGTGGCCGCGCCCCGCAGGTAACGGATGTCGCCCAACTGGATGCCAACCTGATCGAAGTCGTCACGGAAGACGAGCAGCACATCGTCAGCGTTCATTTCCACGGGCTTCTGAGCGAGGAAGCCGGATCTGCACCCGTCGCCTTTGGAGAAATATGGCACCTGACCAAACCGGTCAATGGCAGCCGCGGCTGGCTGGTGGCGGGTATCCAGCAACTCGCCTGAGTCGGTCGTGCTTGAAGCCGCCCTGCTGACGGGGCTGAATCATTTGTTGGCGGGGTCGGGTTGGGCGCCCGCCCGGCTCATCCCCTTTGCCGGTCGCCGGGCGCGCTTCGAATTACCACCCTTTCATATCGAACTGGGCGTCGCCACGGACGGCCTGTTCGAATTGTCGGCTGTTTCGGCCGAGCCCGATGTCGTGATCAGCCTGCCGGCAGAGACACCCTTTCTCCTGCCGCAGGGCCTCGATAAAGTCGTATCCGTTGCCCACGTAGTCGGCAATGCCGAATTCGCCACCGAGTTGTCTTTCATCTTTCGCCGGCTGCGTTGGGATATCGAGGAAGATCTCGCGTCCGCCGTTGGCGACATTGCCGCGCACCGCATGGTGCAGGGCGGCAAGCGGCTGATTGCCTGGCAACAGCAGGCGGCGAGCCATCTTGCCGAAAACCTTGCCGAATACCTCGCGCATGAAAACCGGCTGCTAGTGACAACCGGCGAGTTCGTCGCCTGGCGCGATGACATCCGGCGTTTCAGTGCAGATCTGGCCAGGGCTGAGGCCAGGCTGGCCACCCTGACTATTTAAGTTCTCCACGACCGTGCCTGGCGTCGCGACAGCCTGATTGGCCGCCACGGTTTCGCTGGTCGACCTCAGTTTGCCTCTGCTTCATCGAGCACCAGCAAAGTAGCCAGGCTTTCGGTGTCGGCCAGACGCAAGGCGCGGGCCATCATCTTCAGCCAGCGCGTCCCGCCGGTCGGCGGCACCAAGCCCAGGCGCATGTTTAGTTCCTTGCCCTGGCTTTTGCCTTGGATTATTTTCTGAAAGGGGTGCCCATCGGCAGGCAATGCGACGCCATTTTCATCCAGCCAGCGTAAATTCAAGCTATCGATGCGTTCACCGACCAACGTGGAAATGCTCAGCAGCTTGGCCGCAGCGCTGTTTGCGAGTTTGATCCGGCCGGTGGCATCAATGACCAGTACCGCAAACGGCAGCGTCGCGAAAACAGCATGAAAGCTGTCTGCAGTACTACGGCGCGCCGCCTCGGCCGCCATGTACTCACTGATATCTTCCTTTACCGCCATGTAATTGGCTATCTTGCCTGCCGCATCGAATACCGGCGAGATCGAGGCGCGCTCCCAATACAGGCTGCCATCCTTCCGCCGATTATGGAAAGTGCCACGCCATTCCTTTCCGGCGGTGATGGTTTTCCATAGCTGTTGATAGGCTTCGGGCGAGGTTTCCCCCGACTTGAGCAGGCGCGGATTCTGGCCGACCGCCTCGCTCACCGCATATCCTGTGGTTTCCACGAATTTCGGGTTGGCATAGACGATCTTGCCCTCGGCATCGGTGACGATGATCGTTGCCGGGCTTTGCTCCAGTGCGTGCATCAGCAGCCGCTGGCGTTGGCTGGCGCTGGTGTATTTTTCCCTGGAAAGTGCCGTGGCCACCCGTTTGGCGCTGCTCTGCGCACGCGAACGGGCTTCACTGTCCTTCAACCAGGTCCGCAGGGTGTTGGTTGACACCCCATACTCACGCGCCAATTCAAGCAAAGGCGTTTTGCCTTCGCGCATGAGCGCGGCAACCTGGTCCTTGATCTGTTTGTTGTGTCGCATTGCCCGTCCAGAATTGACCAGACCAATTCTAATACAGCAGCCAGCCCGGTCAGGTCGGCGTAACCCGCCAAATCATCGGCAGGGCGACCAATGCACCAAAAAAGAGCGTGATATGAAACCAGGACCACCAGCGGTATCTGCCAGCCAGTTTGTCAGGGTCGATATCCGCTATCAGATAGAAGCGGCCGTCATTCGGGCGCCGCATGACATGGAGTTCGCTGGCGTTACGCAGTTCGCGGTGACTGACGGCAATCTCACGCTTCGCCTGCAAACGTGCCAACCCCCACTCCTCGAGGTCAATCTGGCCATCCTGATTCAGATCAAAGCGCTGTAGGAGATCGGCCGGTCGCGTTTTCCATTCTGTCAGCAGATGTTTGACCTCGTCTGCGGCATTCAATTCCAGGTCGACGCTGCCAAGGGTGGCGAACTGGCCAAGCACATAGATTTTCTGTCGCTCGATGAATAACCACTGAGTGAATCGGCGCTCGCCCTGCGTCCATTGATCCTTTTTCGAGACCAGCATTTCGGCGCCTTGCGGGTCGACCAGACACTCCCCGGAACCATCATCGAGGATGAACGAGGCCTCGCTCTCCCCCTGACTTTCCAGGGTCCATTTGTTATCGCTGTCGCGGCGCTCGATCCGGTAGCGATACCACAGGCAGGGCAGATAGTTTGCCGGACTGATCACTGGCTGCCCCCCGAGCGGTTTGCCAATGCCGACTAATTCGGCATAGCCCTGCGCCGCCGAAGCGACCCGCGAGGTTGGCGTGTCGGCCACAGCGCGCGCACGGCGCCAGGCGGAGATCCAGGCAATCAGGCTGAGCGGCGCCATCAGCGCCACGCAGATAAACATGCCAAGGCGTGACTCGCTCTGGAAACCGATGATCAGCAGGATGATCTGGCCACCGGAGGTGACGAGATCGCCATACCCCCGGCGCAGTGAAACGAGCATTACGCAGCGGACTTCAACCGAACAGCGCCTTCATGTCGACATCGGCCTTTTCTGCACTGGCAAACACGAGCAGCGGCTTTTCCCCGAAGCGAAACAAACCGGCGATGATGGTGTCGGGAAACTGCTCGATACGCACATTGTTGATATTGACAGACTCGTTGTACAGCTCGCGGCGGTCGGCAATGGCGTTCTCCAGAGCCGTGATGCGGGTTTGCAGTTGCATGAAATTCTCGTTGGCCTTCAGCTCGGGGTAGGCCTCGGCGACAGCAAAGATCTGCCCCAGCCCCATGCGCAACGCCCCTTCGGCCTTGCCCAGTGCCGGAATGTTCTGGCTTTCGCGCGCAGATTGCACACTGGAGCGCGCCTCGACCACACGTTGCAGCGTTTCCTGCTCGAACTGCTTGTATTGCTTGCAGGTCTCGACCAGTTTGGGCAGCTCGTCATGGCGTTGTTTGAGCAGCACGTCAATATTGGCCCAGGCCTTGGCGACCGCATGCTTCACCTGTACCAAACCGTTGTAAATCATTACCCCGTAAGCAACAGCGACAACGAAGATACCCAGCATCACCATCGAAAAGATACTCATGATTCCCCCTTAACAGGATTGAGCGTAGCCATCTTAATACGCATCGCCAGGGTTTTACGGCAGGCGTGTCGTGGCGATCTGCTTTGCCGTGACACAAAACACAAGGGCAGCCATGGCTGCCCTTGTTCGTGCTATGCAATGTTGCCGGCCTACCTGCGGCGCAGTTTCTGAATCGCCGCCAACTGGGCCACCGCTTCGGCCAGTTCGGCCTGAGCGCGGGCAAAGTCCATGTCGGCGCTCTTGTTGGCCATGGCCTCCTCGGCCCTGCGCTTGGCGTCGGTTGCCTTCGCCTCGTCAAGGTCCTTGCCGCGAATCGCGGTGTCGGCCAGAACGGTCACCAAACCAGGCTGGACTTCAAGCACCCCGCCAGCGACGAAAATCAACTCCTCGCTATCCTGGTTCGGGATCTTGAGACGCACCGCACCCGGCTTGATGCGTGTCATCAGGGGCATGTGTCCAGGCAGGATGCCGAGCTCGCCGGCCTCGCCGGGAAGCACGACAAACTCCGCCAGCCCCGAGAAGATCGACTCTTCCGCGCTGACAACGTCTACGTGTACAGTCAGTGCCATTTCGGCTCCTTGTTTGCGTCAGCTTATTGAAGCGTTTTGGCCTTCTCGAAGGCCTCTTCAATGCCGCCAACCATATAGAAGGCCTGTTCCGGAAGCTGGTCGCACTCGCCTTCGACGATCATCTTGAAGCCCTTGATGGTCTCCTTGAGCGTGACGTACTTGCCGGCAGAACCGGTAAATACTTCAGCAACGAAGAACGGCTGCGACAGGAAGCGCTGGATCTTGCGCGCGCGTGAAACAGTGAGCTTGTCTTCCGGAGCCAGTTCGTCCATGCCCAGAATGGCGATGATGTCACGCAATTCCTTGTAGCGTTGCAGGGTGGCCTGCACGGCGCGGGTCGTGGCATAGTGCTCTTCGCCGACGACGTTCGGGTCGACCTGGCGCGAGGTGGAGTCGAGCGGATCGACCGCCGGGTAGATGCCCAGCGAGGCGATGTCACGTGACAGCACGACGGTAGCGTCGAGGTGGCCGAAAGTGGTGGCAGGGCTGGGGTCGGTCAAGTCATCCGCCGGCACATACACGGCCTGAATCGAGGTGATCGAGCCGGTCTTCGTGGAGGTGATGCGCTCCTGCAGGCGGCCCATTTCCTCGGCCAGTGTCGGCTGATAACCCACGGCGGAAGGCATCCGGCCAAGCAGCGCGGACACTTCGGTACCGGCCAGCGTGAAGCGGTAGATGTTATCGACGAAGAACAGGATGTCGCGGCCTTCATCGCGGAAGGCCTCGGCCATGGTCAGACCGGTCAGCGCGACGCGCAACCGGTTGCCGGGCGGCTCGTTCATCTGGCCGAACACCATGCCGACCTTGTCGAGCACGTTCGACTCTTTCATCTCGTGATAGAAGTCGTTGCCCTCGCGAGTGCGTTCGCCGACGCCGGCGAACACCGACAGGCCGGCGTGCTGCTTGGCGATGTTGTTGATCAGCTCCATCATGTTCACGGTCTTGCCGACGCCGGCGCCGCCGAACAGGCCGACCTTGCCGCCCTTGGCAAACGGACAGATCAGGTCGATAACCTTGATGCCGGTTTCGAGCAGTTCGACCGAAGGCGACAGGTCACGGTAGGCCGGGGCCTTCTGGTGGATCGAGCGTCGCACATCGGTGCCGATCGGGCCGGCTTCGTCGATCGGACGGCCCAGCACGTCCATGATGCGGCCGAGCGTGGCTTCGCCGACCGGAACGGAAATTGGCTTGCCGGTGCTATTAACTTTCATGCCCCGGCGCAGACCATCCGATGAGCCCATGGCGATAGTCCGCACGATGCCGTCGCCGAGCTGTTGCTCCACTTCGAAGGTCAGGCCTTCCTCCGCGTCTGTCTCGCTCGCATCGATCATCAAGGCGTCGTAGACTTTTGGCATGCTTCCACGGGGAAATTTGATATCTACCACCGCGCCAATGCACTGCACGATTTGTCCGTTGCTCATGGTTTTTCCTTAACTCGCTAAATCGTTAACCCGCGATCGCGGCAGCACCGCCCACGATCTCGGAAATCTCTTTGGTAATCGACGCCTGGCGGGCCTTGTTATAGACCAGCTGCAGCTCCTTGATGACGACGCCGGCATTGTCGGTGGCCGACTTCATGGCCACCATCCGCGCCGACTGTTCGGAGGCCATGTTCTCGGCCACCGCCTGGTAAATCAACGCCTCGACATAGCGCATCAGCAAATCGTCGATAACCACCCGCGCATCCGGCTCGTAGAGGTAATCCCAGGAACCGGTTGGTGTGCCAAGACGGTCGCCGCACAGGGGCAGCAACTGCTCCATCACCGGCTCCTGACGCATGGTGTTGATGAAGCGCGTGTAGGCAATATGCACCACGTCAAGCTCACCGTTCTGGAAGGCGTCGATCATGACCTTCATCGGCCCGATCAACTTTTCCAGGTGTGGCCGGTCGCCCAGATGCACGACATGCGACACCACGTTGGCGCCCAGACGCTGCATGAAACCCAGACCCTTGTTGCCGATACAGGTGGCACGGATATCCTTCGCACCAGCCTCTTCCCACTGCCGCATCGCGTTCAGAACCTGGCGCATCACGTTGGTGTTGAGCCCACCGCAGAGACCCTTGTCGGTCGTTACCATCACGATGCCGACGCGCTTGGGCGCTGCGCCATCCTTCGCTTTGGCAAGGAAGGGGTGCCGGTATTCGGTAACGTTGGCCACCGCGAGGTGGGCTGCCAGACTGCGAATTTTCTCGCTGTAGGGACGAGCTGCCCGCATCCGCTCCTGCGCCTTGCGCATTTTGGATGCGGCCACCATCTCCATGGCCTTGGTGATTTTCTTGGTGTTCTGGACCGATTTGATCTTGGTCCGGATTTCCTTGCCGCCTGGCATGGGCTTTCTCCGCTCTTATCGGTTGCTGATCAGACCCAGGTTTTCTTGAACGCGGCTACGGCAGTTGCCATTTCGGCTTCGCCTTCCTTGTCCAGATCCTTGGTTGATTGGATCTTGTCCATCAGCGCACCATACTGCTGACGCATGAACTGCTGAAGACCCGCCTCGAAGGCAAGAATGCGCGCACCATCGACATCGTCCAGGTAGCCCTGGTTCACCGCGTAGAGCGATACGGCCATGTCGGAGACTTGCAGTGGTGAATACTGCGCCTGCTTCATTAGTTCGGTAACCCGCCGGCCGCGTTCCAGCTGCTTGCGGGTGGCATCGTCCAGGTCGGAAGCAAACTGGGCAAAAGCCGCGAGTTCGCGGAACTGGGCGAGCGCCAGACGCACACCACCGCCGAGCTTCTTGATCGCCTTGGTCTGGGCTGCACCGCCGACGCGCGACACCGAAACACCGGCGTTGATGGCGGGGCGGACACCGGCGTTGAACAAGTCGGTTTCAAGGAAGATCTGGCCGTCGGTAATCGAAATCACGTTGGTCGGCACGAACGCCGACACGTCACCGGCCTGCGTTTCGATCACGGGCAGCGCGGTCAATGAACCGGTCTTGCCTTTCACCTCGCCATTGGTCAGCTTCTCGACCCAGGCTTCTGAAACACGCGCAGCACGCTCAAGCAGACGTGAGTGCAGGTAGAACACGTCGCCGGGGTAGGCTTCACGGCCCGGCGGGCGACGCAGCAACAGGGAGATCTGGCGGTAAGCCCAGGCCTGCTTGGTCAAATCGTCATAAATGATCAGGGCGTCCTGACCGCGATCGCGGAAGTATTCGCCCATGGTGCAGCCGGAGTAGGGCGCGATGAACTGCATCGCGGCGGACTCGGAAGCGGTGGCGGCAACGACGATGGTGAAATCCATCGCGCCGTACTCTTCGAGTTTGCGCACCACGTTGACCACGGTCGAAGCTTTCTGGCCGATGGCAACATAGATACAGATCAGGTCCTTGCCCTTCTGGTTGATGATGGTGTCGATGGCCACCGCGGTCTTGCCGGTTTGCCGGTCACCAATGATCAGCTCGCGCTGGCCACGACCAATGGGCACCATCGCGTCGATCGCCTTGAGACCGGTCTGCACCGGCTGCGAAACTGATTTGCGCCAGATCACGCCAGGAGCGACTTTTTCGATCTTGTCAGTGAGCTTGGCTTCAATCGGTCCTTTGCCGTCGATCGGCTCGCCCAAAGAGTTCACCACGCGGCCGATCAACTCGGGGCCGACGGGCACTTCGAGAATGCGGCCGGTACATTTGACCGTATCGCCTTCCGTGATGTGCTCGTACTCACCCAGCACCACGGCGCCGACTGAATCGCGCTCGAGGTTCAGCGCGAGGCCGAAGGTGTCACCTGGAAATTCGAGCATCTCGCCCTGCATGACGTCGGCCAGGCCGTGGACGCGGCAGATGCCGTCGGTCACCGTCACCACCGTACCCTCGTTGCGGGCGGTGGGGGCAAGCTGCATGTTCTGGATCCGGCTCTTGATCAGGTCGCTGATTTCGGAGGGATTGAGGTTCATGGAAAACTCCTAGTTCTTGAGCGAAACCGCCATGGCATTCAATTTGCCACGCACGGAAGCATCGATAACCTGGTCACCCAGGGCGATGCGTACACCACCAATTAGCTCCGGCGCAAGTTCGACGGTCGCCTCTATCTTGTAGCCGAGCTTTTCTTCAAGGTCGGCCACGAGTTTGGAAAGCTGGGTCGCATCCAGCGGAAAGGCCGAGCTGACCACCGCGTCATGCGTGCCTTCAAGCGCATTCTTGAGTTCCCCGAACAGGTTGCTGATTTCCGGCAGCACCCCGATACGGCGATTTTCGACAAGGACGCTGGCGAAGTTGCGCTGCTCCGCAGTCAGCTCGCCGGTCACACCGAGAAACAACTCGGTGATGGCGTCAGATGACACACGCGGATCAGCCACGCACTCACGCATTTGCTCATCAGCCGCCGCAGCGGCCATGCGCTCCAGCGCGGTTTGCCAGGCAGGCAATGCACCCGCCGCCCGGGCCAACTCGAAAGCGGCCTCAGCGTAAGGGCGCGCGACGGTGACGTTCTCGGCCATAACGGATCAGAGCTCCGCTTTCAGCTGATTGAGCAACTCGGCGTGGGCGGCTGGATTGATCTCCTTGCGGAGAATCTGCTCGGCACCGGCAACGGCCAGCAAAGCCACCTGGTCACGCAGGGCTTCCTTGGCGCGTTGTGCGGCAACCTCGGCCTCACCCTCGGCAGCAGTACGCGCGGCGGCAATGATGCGGTTTGCCTCGGCACGTGCTTCGTCGAGAATCTGCGCACCCTGGCGCTCGGCGCCACCCCGCAGTTCATTGGCCGACTCGCGCGCCTTGCGCAGCTCATCGGTGGCGCGGCGTTCAGCCAGCGCCAGATCGGTTTTCGCCCGGTCCGCTGCCGCCAGACCATCGGCGATCTTGGACGCGCGTTCGTCAAGCGCCTTCATGATGGGCGGCCACACGAATTTCATCGTGAACCACGCCAGAATGAAGAACACAACGAACTGTGCGAATAGTGTTGCGTTCAGATTCACGGTTCTCGCTCCTCTCGGCCTGAAAGGGCGCCGCTTACTTGATGAACGGGTTTGCGGTGGTGTACCAGAGGGCAATACCGGTACCGATAATGAACGCGGCATCGATCAGGCCGACCAGCAAGAACATCTTGGTCTGCAATGTATTCATCAGCTCGGGCTGACGGGCCGATGCTTCGAGGAAGCGGCTGCCCATGATGCCGATGCCGATACAGGCGCCTGCAGCACCGAGACCAATGATTAGGCCGGCGGCCAGCGCAACAAAACCTACGACGTTGCCTTCCATGACGACTCCTTGTGTTTAAAAATGCGGGTTGAAAAAACTGGATTGATTGGAACAGACTAATTAGTGACTTTCGTGCGCCTGACCGATATACACCAGCGTCAGCATCATGAAGATGAAAGCCTGCAGGGTAATGATCAAGATATGGAAGATGGCCCAGACCGTGCCGGCAAAGATATGGCCGACCCAGAGCAGACCGCCGCCCCAGGTGCCGGCCCAGGCGGCGCCCATCAGTGCGATCAGCATGAAGATGAGTTCGCCCGCATACATGTTGCCGAACAGCCGCATGCCGTGCGAGACCGTCTTGGCGACGAACTCGATCATCTGCATGGCGAAGTTGATCGGATAGAGCAGGAAATGGTTGCCGAAGGGCGCGGTGAAAAGCTCATGCATCCAGCCACCGAAACCCTTGATCTTGATGTTGTAGTAAAGGCACATCACCAGCACGGCCAGCGACATGCCGAGCGCGGCATTCAGGTCGGCGGTCGGCACGACGCGCATGTAGTTGATGCCGACCAGCGCGCCCAGCGTGGGCAGCATATCGACCGGCAGGAGGTCCATGGCGTTCATCAGGAAGATCCAGATGAACACGGTCAGCGCCACCGGCGCGACGAATTTGCGCGACTCGGGGGAATGGACGATGCCCTTGGCCTGGTCGGCAACCATTTCAACCATGATTTCGACGGCAGCCTGAAAGCGACCCGGCACGCCGGAGGTGGCTCGTTTGGCGGCGCGCGCCATGACGAACACCGCCAGGAGGCCCAGCGCGATCGAATAAAACATGGTGTCGAGGTGGATAACCGACCAGTCAACCAGCGATGCCTGCTTGACATTGGTCAGGTGGCCGAGGTGGTGGCTGACGTATTCTGAAGCGTTCGGTGCGTGCGCGGTGGCCATGTTTTCAAGTCTTAAGCAAGAGTGCAAAAAGATTAACAAACATCACAGCAAACAATCCGGCAATGAGCGCCGGCCAATTCACATCAATCATGCGTGGCAGAAACAGCAGCAACGCAATTACTGCAGACAGCTTGACGGCTTCGCCGATCAGAAATCCCGCCGCTCCCGCCCGCTGCGTCGCAATTGCCAGACGCAGCCGCAGCACGAACAGCAGATTAGGCAAGAAGTAGGCCGCGCCGCCGGCCAGGGCTGAGATTGCAGCCGGCCTTGCACCACCCGGACCCGCCAGAAGACCCGCTACCGCGGCCACTGCCAGGATCACCGCCGCCTGGAGCAAAAGAATCTTAAACATGCTCCCGGCAAGCCCTTCCTCTGAACCTTTTTCTTTTCGTCTCGCTTGCCGATTCAGCCGGCTTGCGATGCGCGCTACCGCACAGGTGCCGAACGTTAAAGTGATTGGTGTGATAAGTCAATTGTCTGTTCATGGAGGCTTTTTATGGCGTTCTTCATAATTCTGTTCTATCCCATTTCAGCGCTGTGGGAACCCTAGCCACGCAGGCGCCTTAATATGCCATCCAGCTGATCGAGACTGGCGAAGCGGATATTCAAGGTTCCCGCCCCCTTCCGGTTAGCACTTACTTTCACCGTGGCGCCAATCGCGTCCGACAAATCTTCCTCAAGTCGCGCCAGGTCGCGACCCTTCTCGGGCGCCGCTGTTTTGTGCACCGGCGGGTTCAGTTCACGCGCCACGCGCCGCTCGGTTTCACGCACCGAATAACCCTTGTCGGCGATCTCGGCCGCGAGCCGTCCCTGCTCGGATTTCGTCATGGCGAGCAGCGCACGGGCGTGGCCCATCTCGATATCGCCCGCCATCAACAGATCCTGGACCGGTTTGGCGAGCTGCAGCAGACGCAGCAGATTGGTCGCCGCCGAGCGCGATCGACCGACGGCATCGGCCGCTTCCTGGTGCGTCATGCTGAATTCATCGATCAGGCGCTGCAGGCCGGCGGCCTCTTCGAGCGGATTCAGATCCTCGCGCTGGATGTTCTCGATCAGCGACATGGCCAGCGCGGCATCGTCGGGAATATCCCGGATCAATACCGGCACCTCGACCAGCCCGGCGATCTGCGAGGCGCGCCAGCGCCGCTCACCGGCGATGATTTCGTAGCGGCCGCTGCTGACCGGACGCACCGATATCGGCTGGATCAGGCCTTGCGCCTTGATCGAGGCGGCAAGGTCTTCCAGCGAGCCGGGATCCATGCGCGTCCGTGGCTGATACTTGCCCGGCTGCAGGTCACCGACCGGCAGCATCGCCTGGCGCTGCGCTTCCGTTGCGCCATCGTTACCGGAGAGCAATGCCTCCAGCCCCCGGCCCAGTCCCTTTTTCCGTTGCATCATGATTCGCCGCTCTCCCCTTTTGCTGTTGTTTCCGCGCTTTCCCAGCTCTTGGCGCGTTCGATCATTTCCTGCGCGAAGGCCAGATAGGCCTGCGCCCCTTTCGCCGCCTTGTCGAACAGCACCCCCGGTATGCCATAGCTCGGCGCCTCGGCCAGCCGCACGTTGCGCGGCACCAGCGTCTTGAACACCTTGTCACCGAAATGCTGCTCCAGCTGCGCCGAGACCTGGTTCGACAGCGTCGAACGGGGGTCGAACATGACGCGCAGCAGGCCGATGATCTTCAGGTCGCGGTTGAGGTTGGCATGCACCTTCTTGATGGTGTTCACCAGGTCGGAGAGGCCCTCCAGCGCGTAGTACTCGCACTGCATCGGGATGATGACCCCGTGCGCGGCGCACAGGCCGTTCAGGGTCAGCATCGACAGCGAGGGCGGACAATCGATCAGGACGAAGTCGTATTCGTCGTGATGCTCGCGCAGGGCCGCCTTGAGGCGCATCTCGCGCAGGTCCAGATCGACCAGCTCGACCTCGGCACCGGCCAGGTCGCGATTGGCGGGCAGCACGTCGAACGCGGCGGCCGGCGAGGTCAGGCGCACCTCGGCCAGCGGCTGCAGGCCGACCAGCAACTGATAGACCGAGCGCGTCAGGCTGCGCTTGTCGATGCCGCTGCCCATGGTGGCGTTGCCCTGCGGATCGAGATCGACCAGCAGGGTGCGCTGGCCGGCCTGGGCCAGCGCGGCGGCCAGGTTGACTGCCGTGGTGGTCTTGCCGACGCCGCCCTTCTGGTTGGCAATTGCAAAGATATGCATTTCAGGTTTTCTCCAGTTGCAGCAAATGGCGTTCGGCGTTCAGGCCGGGCACCTTCAATGGGTGACTTGCCGACATGCGCCAGCCCGTGGGCAAGGCCGTGATTTCGTCGGCAGGATACCCGCCCTTCATCGCCCAGAGACAGGGTGACAGGTGCCCGGCCAGCCGGACAAAATCGCCCAGACTGGCGAAGGCGCGCGAAATCACCGCAGCAAATGCCCCCTTTACATCTTCGACACGGCCACAGTGAATGCTCACATTAGACAAGCCCAGCTCGATTTTCGCCTGGCGCTGGAAAGCCGCTTTTTTGTCCACGGTTTCGATGGATGTGATCGACCAGTCGGGTCGGGCCAGCGCCAGAACCAGCCCCGGCAACCCCGCGCCACTGCCGACATCGGCCAAAGTAAACGCCTCGTTATCCTGGCGCCGTACCCCATGCGGGGCATTGCATTCCGCCAATCCCTCTCTCCCGACCGCTCTCCCGCAAGAGGAGAGAGGAGGCGGACAGCTTCCTTCTCCCAACTCGGGAGAGGGATTGAGGGCGAGGGTGGCCGACTTTTGTATTGCCGGAATTACCGCCAGCGAATCCAGCAGATGGTGCGTCACCATTTCTGCCGGATCGCGAATTGCCGTCAGGTTATAAACCTTGTTCCATTTGACGAGCAGCGCCAGATAGGCGGCGAGCTTTTCCTCGGCACCTGCTGGCAGGTCGAGTTCCAGCACTTTGACGCCATCCGCCAGATTCACACCCGCCCCCGCAATTTCTTCAGATTCACCAGCAAAATGGAAATTGCCGCCGGCGTCACGCCCTGCATGCGGCTGGCCTGCCCGACGGTCTGCGGCCGCTGCTGCGCCAGCTTCTGGCGCACCTCGTGCGACAAACCCGCCACGGCGGCATAGTCGAAATCAGCGGGGATCGGCACATCTTCCTGCGCCGCCATCCTGGCGACATCTTCCTTCTGGCGCTCGATATAGCCTTGATATTTCGCCTGAATTTCCACCTGCTCGATGACATCGGCGGCACCGATTGCTGCGCCCGCGCCGGGCAGGGTCATCAACTCGGCGTAGCTCACCGCTGGCCGCCGCAGCAGGTCGAACAAGGCATATTGCCGGCGGCCGCCGCGCTTTTCCGCGGGCGCAACGGCGCTTTCATCCGCAGCCGGCTTACCCAGCACGCGTTCAACTTCGCGTACCGGCAGCACATCCAGGTTGACCGCCGTCCGCTTCAGCCGCTCGGCCTCGGCGGCAATCGCGTCGCGCTTGCGGTTGAAGGCATCCCAGCGCGCATCATCGACCAGGCCGAGACGGCGGCCGGTCTCCGTCAGGCGCAGGTCGGCGTTGTCCTCGCGCAGGCTGAGTCGGTATTCGGCACGGCTGGTGAACATGCGGTAGGGTTCGGTCACGCCGCGCGTCACCAGGTCATCGACCAGCACGCCCAGATAGGCCTCGTCGCGGCGCGGCCACCAGGCTTCCTCGCCATCGGCCTGCAGCGCGGCATTGATGCCGGCCAGCAGGCCCTGCGCCGCCGCCTCTTCATAACCCGTGGTGCCATTGATCTGGCCAGCGAAGAACAGGCCGCGAATCGCCTGGGTTTCCAGCGACGCCTTGAGCCCGCGCGGATCGAAATAGTCATATTCGATGGCATAGCCGGGACGCGTGATGTGGGCATTTTCCAGGCCGCGAATCGAGCGCACGAGCTCAAGCTGGACATCGAAAGGCAGGCTGGTCGAAATCCCCTGCGGATAGATCTCGTGGGTATCGAGCCCTTCGGGTTCGAGAAATATCTGGTGACTGTCCTTGCCGGCGAAGCGATGGATCTTGTCCTCGATGGACGGACAGTAGCGCGGCCCGACCCCCTCGATGACACCGGTAAACATCGGCGAGCGATCCAGTCCGCCGCGAATGATGTCGTGGGTGCGCGCATTGCTGTGGGTGATCCAGCACGGCACCTGGCGCGGATGTTGCGCCGCCGTGCCGAGGAACGAAAACACCGGCACCGGCGTATCGCCCGGCTGTTCCTGCATCACTGAATAGTCGATGGTCTTGCCATCCAGCCGCGGCGGCGTGCCGGTCTTGAGCCGCCCGACCGGCAACTGCAACTCGCGCAAGCGCGCCGCCAGCGAGAGCGAAGGCGGGTCGCCAAAACGGCCGGCCCGGTAGCTTTCCAGGCCGACATGCACCAGTCCGTTCAAAAAGGTGCCGGCCGTCAGCACTACCGTCGCCGTCTCGAAGCGCACGCCCAGCTGCGTCACCACCCCGGTCACCCGGTCGCCAAGCATCGTGATGTCGTCGGCCGCCTGCTGGAACAGAGTCAGGTTCGGCTGATTCTCCAGCAACTGGCGAATGGCCTGCCGGTACAAAGAGCGATCCGCCTGGGCGCGGGTGGCGCGCACCGCCGGACCCTTCGAGGCGTTCAGGATGCGAAACTGGATGCCCGCGACATCGGTGGCCTGCGCCATGGCGCCGCCCAGCGCATCGACCTCCTTGACCAGATGCCCCTTGCCGATGCCGCCGATCGACGGGTTACACGACATCGCCCCCAGCGTTTCGATGTTGTGCGTCAGCAGCAGCGTGCGTGCGCCGCTGCGCGCCGCAGCCAGCGCCGCCTCGGTGCCGGCATGACCGCCACCGATAACAATCACATCAAAACAAGCCGGAAATAGCATTGGAGGAGAGGCTTCAGAGAAGGCTAATGCGCGACTTGTCGGGCGTTATGCCGGAACTAAAACGAGCCGGAAATAGCATTGGAGGAGAGGCTTCAGAGAAGGCTAATGCCCGACTTGTCGGGCGTTATGCCGGAGCTAAAACGGGCTGGATAAAGCATGCGGCTATGGATGGCGGGGTAGGGTGGGCAACACAATCGAAAGAGGCGCAATGATACGCCGCGACCTCTTCTTCACCAACCCCGATATTGTTTCACGTGAAACTTCGACCAGCAAAAAGGCCCGCGCCGCACGCAGAAAAACACCCGAAGACAGCCCCAAAGTTTCACGTGAAACATTACTGGCCGTCGGCAAGCCTGCTACTAAGGGAATGCTGATTAAGTCCAGATTCGTCATTCCGGCGAAAGCCGGAATCCAGGAAAGGACAAGCTGGACACCGACCTACGCCGGTGTGACGAACTTGATTAGCGCTTCCCTAAACCATGAAAGTATCCCAGCCGATCTTGGCAATCAACAGGGTGGTCATGGTCAGGAAGACCACGCGGACAAAGCCGCTGCCGTGACGAATCGCCATGCGAGCGCCGAGCTGCGCACCGGCGACGTTGCAGACCGCCATGCCCAAACCGAGAATCCACAACACATGGCCGGTCGGTGCAAACAGCAACAGCGCGCCGGCATTGGTGGCCACATTGACAATCTTGGCGGACGCGGAGGCCCGCAGGAAATCCATGCCGAACAGCCGCACGAAGGCAAAGATCATGAAGCTGCCCGCGCCGGGGCCAAAAAAGCCATCATAAAACCCCAGCAGGGCACCGACGGCGATCGCCACCCAGCGCAGCCGATGCGCCGGTACGTGCGACACCCGCTCCTGCTTGCCGAAATCCGGCTGCAGCAAGGTATAGGCGGCCACCGCAATCAGCAGCGCCAGCACCAGCGGGCGCAACACCTCCTTGGGCATCAGCGTCACCGCCGCCGCGCCAAGAAACGAAAAGGCAAACGCCGCCAGCGCCGCCGGCAAAATGATTGCCCAGTGAATCTTCACCACGCGCAGGTAACGCCGCGCGGCATTCAGGGTGCCGAAGATCGAGGCAATCTTGTTGGTGCCGAACAGCGTCGCTGGCGCCTCCCGCGGAAAACCGGCCAGCAGCGCCGGCACCTGGATCAGCCCGCCACCGCCGGCGACAGCATCCACAAAGCCGGCAAACGCCGCCGCCAGCAGCAGGGCCATCCAGATACTGTCAAACATCATGATGACCGCCGCCCCTTTGTCGCTTGCGAGAAAAATACGCCGTATCGCCAGCGCCGACTTTTACTTCCAGGTGCGCAAACATACAGGTCAGACCAATTCATCATAGTCTGTCGAGCGGGCTGATCACCCCATGCCCGCCCTTATTCAACACATGCGTATAGATCATGGTGGTCGAAACATCCGCGTGCCCCAGCAGCTCCTGCACCGTGCGGATGTCCTGACCGCTTTCCAGCAGATGGGTGGCGAATGAATGCCGCAAGGTGTGCGGCGTCGCCGGCTTGGCGAGGTGCGCCGCCGTCACCGCCTTCTTCATCGCCCGCTGCAACAGTTTTTCATCGACATGGTGACGGCGCACCTGCCCGCCGCGCGGGTCGGTCGAATGGCTGCCCGAACAGAACACGTATTGCCAGCCCCACTCGGTCGCCGCGTTGGGATACTTGCGCGCCAGCGCATCGGGCAGCCACACCGCAGCAAGCCCGGCAGCCACATCATCGTCGTAAATCAGCCGGCGACGCTGCAAATGCTCCACCAGCGGCTGCGCCAGCGCCGCGGGCAACATGGTCACCCGATCCTTGCCGCCCTTGCCCTCGCGAATCAATATTTCATTGCGGCCGAAATCGACATCCTTCACCCGCAGCCGCACACACTCCATCAGGCGCATGCCCGTGCCGTAGAGCAAGCGCCCCATCAGGCCATATACACCGTCCATGCGCCCCAGCACCGCGCGCACCTCGGCCTGGGTCAGCACCACCGGCAAGCGCCGCGACGGCTTGGCACGCGTGACATCGTTCAACCAGGGCAACTCGATGCCCAGCACCTCGCGATAAAGAAACAACAGGGCGGCCAGCGCCTGGTTCTGCGTCGACGCCGCCACCTTCCCAACCACCGCCAGATCGGTCAGAAAAGCCTCGACCTCCGGCGCCCCCAAGTCGCGCGGGTGCCGTTTGTCATGAAAATATATATATCGCTTAACCCATTGTACATATTGCGTTTCGGTGCGAATACTGTAATGCTTCACCCTGATGCGCGCGCGCACCTGATCGAGGAGCTTGGGCGCAGCAGGTGCCTTTTCAATACTCACAGGTTCCATATGCGGGATGACAATAATAGAGTCTCTGTTATTTCAATAGGATGACGACAGATGACAGGCAATATACACCTGACTGATCCCGCATATACACCCTTTTGTGTGTCTACTTAACGTTAGAGCGCAAAGCCGCTTCGCACTTGTCCAGCACCGCACATACCGCAGTGCCGGCCGGCACGGAATATCCGTTTTCAATCCCACCAATTCGATAGGTGCGTGGGGTATACGTCATCAGTTCCGTCAGTGCTTCGCGCAACTCCTCGCACGCGACATCCGTGTTCGCCTTCATCCACGCGTTCATCATTACGGAAATATCAGGCCACCCGTCCGCGTGCCGCTCTATCAAGTGGTACGCCGTCGCGCCGTTCATCCCGCGCCAGTGTTGGAAAGTCGCTGCTTCGGTTTCGGTCATGTCATCACTCCGTATCAAATGTGCCCTAACAATTCGTTCAAGGTTCGCTCCTTTCAGTCGCCGGTCTGCCTTCGGCAGCCGCCTTAACTCCAGCGTTAGCCATCTCAAAGGTGCCTCAATTGGAAACACAGTTTGCATCTGACGTCCGCAAAAACGCCGAGGAGCTGTTCTCCTCCGGTCTTTATTGTGCTGAAAGCGTCGTTGTTGCGCTCGCCAAAGCGCAAGGAATTGAGAGCAAACTACTGCCCAAAGCGGCCACGGCTTTTTGTAGCGGTATGGCCCGTACGTGTGGTACGTGCGGCGCACTTACCGGGGCAATCATGGGCATTAGCCTTGGCCTCGGTCGCTCCAATGCCGGCGAAGCCGTGCAAACTTCATACGTCGCGACTCAGCGCCTCATTCAAGAATTTGAAGGTGAGTTTGGCTCTCGCGATTGTCATGTTCTCTTGGGTTGCAATCTCGGTACGCCGGAGGGGCAGGCCACGTTCCGCGAAAACAACCTCGGCCAACGGTGCGCCAATTACACCGGCAGGGCAGCGGAAATTGCTGCTCGCATCCTCGCTGAAAAAGATGGCTAACCCTACGGTCAACCGGAACGCCAACAGCTGCGCTGTTGGTTCCCTCCGCGCTGCGCGCTCCGGCGTCCGGTTACCTTCACGTTAGCCCTCTCATTTAGTTGCCATGCGCTATCAGGGTCGCATCACCACGTGGAAAGATGACAAAGGCTTCGGCTTCATCACGCCTAATAGCGGTGGGGAGCAAGTCTTCGTTCACATCAGTTCCTTCTCCAACCGCCAGCGTCGACCGGAAGGGAGCGAACTCGTAACCTACGAGCTCAAGGCTGATGGCAAGGGCCGTGCCCAAGCCAATACGGTCGCGTTCGTCGGTGAGAAGCCCATCCCCTCTCGCCCGCCCGGTCGCAGTAACTTCCCCCCAATATTTGCCGCTTGCTTTTTAGCCTTTCTGGTTGTCGCAGTTATCGCCGGCCGCGTCCCAGTTGTTGTTCTTGCGCTCTACCTTGGCGCAAGTCTATTCGCGTTCTTCGCTTACGCCTTCGACAAATCCACCGCGGCAAGAAATCAATGGCGAACTCAGGAAAGCACGTTGCACTTGTTCTCTCTTCTCGGTGGTTGGCCAGGCGCCTTGGCTGCGCAGCGGCTGCTTCGTCACAAGTCAGCGAAGGCTTCCTTTCAGGCCACCTTTTGGTTCACAGTTGTGCTCAATTGCGGAGCACTCGGCTGGTTGTTTTCTCCCTCTGGCGCCAGAGCGCTTCAGTCTGTGCTTGGTGCCGCATGAGGGCTAACCCATCCATCAACACGGACGCTGCGCGATAAAGCCGCGCAGCGCCGGTTATGTCAAACGTTAGGGCTATGCCACTTACATCGCATCAAGTATTTTCCCTCAGAGGGCGCTTGCCGAAGCTGGCGGTTCTGGCGGGATTACTCGTGGCGGGCGCCATCGTTTGGATAGCGTGGGGGTCTCATCTGCAAAACCCGGCGGGGGTTGCAATTATTCCGCCCATTAAAGCGGGAGTTGAAACCGGAAAAATTTCCCTGTTTCCACTTACCATGTTCCTTCTTGGTGGCTTTACTCTTTTTGCAAGCGGCTCAGCATTCTTGGTGAGTGTTTTTGTCGCGTGGTTCCTTGCCTCATGGTCCGAGACCGATAGAGTCAAGCGAGTCGCGAGCGTGGCACTGGGGGTTTGCCGGTTTTCGCTTTTCGCTTTTTCGGGCCTCGCCATTGGGTTTCTTGCAGTCGTCGTCAACTCCTATGTCCGTTAGCCCTAACCCATCGTTCCAGGGGACGCTGCGCGATGAAGCCGCGCAGCGTCCCTGAACTCAAACGTTAGATCGCTCGCGTATGCGATCCGCGCAATCCGATAACGCAGCCTCGCTACTCCACCTGTTTGATGTCATGTTGCCCGGGTGCTCGTCGCACACCTTCGCGCACGCCTCGCGCTCTGTGGCTATTAGCCGCGCCACGCACGCTTGTAGCTCCTGCCAAAATAACTCCGCGTGTTGGCTTTGCGCTCCACGGTAGTTCAACGCATGCCAAAATAGATCGTTCTCAGTATCGTCCATGCGCTCTAACCCTCCGTTCCAGGCGCGACCTCACGCGATGATGCCGCGTGAGTCGGCCTGAACTCTGCGTTCGGCGTCTTGTAATCTGTAACGTCTCGGGTTACGATAGCGCGTGATCCTAAGTTTCAAACACAAGGGCTTGGCCCGCTTCTTCGAGCACGGTTCCAAGTCGGGCATCCAGGCTCAGCACGCGGAACGGCTGCGGCTCATACTCGGTCGGCTACATGTCGCAACAGCCGCCCGAGATATGGACTTGGCCGGTTTGCGCCTCCACGCACTCAAGGGCGAGCGCAAAGGCGTGTGGTCGGTGTGGGTGAGCGGCAACTGGCGGGTCACGTTTCAGTTCGTGGGAAGGGATGCCGAACTGGTGGACTACGAGGACTATCACTGAGGTAATTTGCTATGCGTATGCACAACCCCCCTCATCCGGGTGAAATCATCAAGTCTCTGTGCTTGGAGCCTGTAGGTCTTACGGTTACCGAGGCTGCGGAAGGTTTGGGCGTAAGCCGTAAAACCCTTTCGGCAATCCTCAATGGACGTTCGGGCATCAGTCCCGAAATGGCGATACGCCTATCCATCGCCTTTAACACCAGCGCCGAGAGTTGGCTTAGCCAGCAAGTGCAATACGACCTGTGGCACGCGGAGCAAGGGCGTAAAGCACTCAAGGTCATCAAGCTTGCCGCCTAAGACGCCGAACCCGTCGTTCCAGAGGACGCTGCGCGATGAAGCTGCGCAGCGCCTCTGAACTTCAACGTTGGGCGGATCAATACATGAACGAACTCAGACGAGTTGCAGGCCTGATCTGCTTAGTGTCTCTTAGCGTTTGCCCCGCCGTTGCGGACGACGGCCTCGTAGGCATGTGGTCTTCATCATCCAGAACCAAAGGTGGTCTTGCGCCGCAATGGATATTCTCGAAGGATGGAAACGCAACGCATACATTTGGCGCGCTGGTTGATTTCAAGTACGAAGTCAATGGCAGTCAGATCAAACAGGTGCTCCTTGGTCCTGACGGCGCTGAAACGAAGGATGCATCCGTCAGCGAGTTCATGATTGACGGGAACACGCTCACTATGAACCCCCGAACACCGGATCGGAAGCAAGTTATGAAACGCGTCGGTAAACCGATCGAAAGCGCACATCCAATCGTTGGCGAGTGGACCTACACACACTACACGGGCGGCCCTGCCCAAATGCGATATTCCCGCGGTGGAATCGTGCAGTTAAGCGTTCCCTTTCAAACGGTCAGCGGAATCTATCGCGCTAACCAAGCCACTCTTTCCATCACCCTGCGAGACCAGCAGCCGATGAACTTGAAATTTAGGCGCGAGAAGGATTTTCTGGTTCTCACCGATGGAGACGCAAAGGAAAGCAAGTACCAAAGGTTCGACTACTAATGCCTCGCCCAACCCATCATTCCACCGGACCTGCGCGAAAAGCCGCGCAGGCCGGTGAATTCAGACGTTAGGCATTTTCCTATGCCCCCGATTATCACAAAGCAACCAACGTCGATCGAGATATGGATACTGAAGTGGATTTTCCTCCCGCTGCTAATTGGTGCTTTCCTCTTTATAGCTATCAACATGACCATCGAACGACATCAGTGTGTAACACTCTGCGAGGAGAAAGGGTACAAATTCGCTGACTATTCACCTGGATCGGCACGTTTAGCCCGAGAAGCCACTTGCTCATGCGAGAGTAATGGCCAAATTTTTAAAATTGGTCATTAAACTCATGAAACACACAATTCAATGCCCAACCCGGCAGTCCACACGGACGCTGCGCGATAAAGCCGCGCAGCGCCGGTGACTTCGACGTTAGGCGAAACAACGAATGGAATGGATCGCGCAAAACTGGCATGTGGTGTGGGCGCTCATTGGCGTCATCGCAATGATCGCGGCATTAATCCATTTTCGGCGCAATCCTGAAGCACCTGGGGCACGTCTATTTTTTCGAATGGTTCCGTTCTCAGATCCAACGGGCACTACACCATCCGGTCTTACTCCACGTGCAGTTGTCTTGTGGCTATTTGGGCTGCTAATTCTGTTGCTCGCAGCTCTCTTTGTGCCGGGGTTTGCATAAGCCATGTACTCCATAACTTGCCAGCTATCGCCTAACCCGGCGCTCAACCTCGCTCCCTTCGGTCGCTGGACGGCGCTAAAGCGCCGCCGGTTAGCTCTACGTTAGGCCTATCCGTGAAAATCACTGCCCGCCACCTTGCCGCTGCTCAATATACCGTCTTGGCTGTGTTCGTAATTGCTGTCTGGTACACCATGCTCACACCGTGGGAGCGAGCTCCCAGCCAGCTAGAGTTCATATTTTCGACGGGTTATGAAAATCGAGAGTTTTTCGTTTGGCTCGCCATTGCCAATTTGCTTACGGTAATAGTTGCCCTTACATTTTGGTCCAAACGCGCCGCGTCCTACCCACTCGCTCCTTTGCTCGTTTTCGCTTCTGTTGGGCTTCTTGCTTGGGCGCTCTGGTCGTCTGACGCAACGTTTATTTTTAGTTACGCACTTGGCTGCATTCTCTCTATCTGGTCATGGTGGCAGCCTAACAAATCATTCAAGCGGGACGCGCTAAAGCGCGCCCCTTAATTCAAACGTTAGGCGCATATGCCGTCTGAAAACGAACATATCTCACGGCTCTATCTTTTCGTTGTCGCCGGTTTGCTTGCTGCGGCAACCGGCTACGTCTATCTCCGCTATGGCCTTGGCCTCGGCGTAGGAATTTTGGCTGTTCTTACCGCTCTGGCATACTGGGGCTCCCCCTGCGTCAGAATAGTTGTCG
>DDXB01000044.1 GCA_002347405.1 Rhodocyclaceae bacterium UBA2271
GTTGCTGTCGAGGGACGCAGCGTGAATCAAAGGGGCCAGGTTCGAATTAAATTCGCGACGGTAGCGACATTGCGAAACTTAGTGAAATAAGCAATTTATGCCAAGTGGTAAATCATGCAATAATCAAAGGGGCCAGGGTCGAATTGATTTCGCATAGTTGTTGAAAGTCGGCGCTGGCGGGACGGCGATCAGAAATTACGGTGCGGGCAACGAAGACTGCGGCGCAAGAAAGTGAACGGTTCGAAAGTAATCAAAGGGGCCAGGGTCGAATTGATTTTGCATAGATGTTGAAAGTCGGCGCTGGCGAGACGGCGACGGCAGGGCAAGCAAGGACGCAGTTTCGCATAACCTATACGCACGGAATAACAACAAGGAACGCACCCCGATTAAACCGTCAAGCAGACCGCCACCGCTAACAGATCGACCCACAAACACCAAGCAACCATGCACACCACCACGACACACGGAGCACCCGACACCCGGCGCGGCTTACCCCCGCAGCCCTGTGCTGCCGCGCGTTCTCGGTTTGCACGGCATCGCCGCACCACCTACAACCTCTGGAAAGCCAGCTACGACACCCGTGGCCGCCTCAGCCAAACCACCGACCCGCTTGGCCACACCCGCAAACAAGACTACGATGCCGACGGTCGGCCCACCGCCGAAATCAACGCAGCCGGCAACCGTCTCCGGGCAATGACCTACGACCGCGACGGCCGCCTGACCCAGACCAAGGACGGTAACGGCAACATCACCGCCTATGTCTATGGCAGCGACGGCAGCGCGCCGCTGCCCAGCCAGATCCGCTTCCCCACCTTCACCCGCGAACTCATCTACGACAGCCGCCACCGCAACACCGAAACGCGCGACCTATTGAGCGCCAGCGTCATCCTGACCACCAAAAACACCTATGACAAAAAAGGCAACCTCACCCAGGTCACCGACAAGAACGGCAACGCCACTCAAATAGCCTACGACGCCCTGAGCCGCCTCACCCAGGTCACCGACGCCGCCGGCGGCATCACCCAATACAACTACGACGCAAGAGACAACCTGCTCGCCGTCACCGACCCCAACGGCAACACCACCGCCTACAGCTACGACAAAAACAACCGCAGAACCGCCGAAACCCGGCCGCTCGGCCAGACCATCCGCTACAGCTACAACGCCCTCGGCAGCCTCGCCCAAATCCAGGATGCCCAAGGCAACACCCTCGATTACAGCTACGACGCCGCCCACCGCCGCGACCAGGAAACCCACACCCCCGCCGGCCAGACCAGCGCCACCCGCACCATTGGCTACACCTACAACGCCGCCGGCAGCCTCACCGGTTATAGCGACAACAACAGCGCCGCCCACGCCGTTCCCCACAGCGCCAGCTACACCCTAGACGCCCTGCACAGAAAAACCCAGGAAACCGTCACCTACGGCGCCCACAGCTACACCACCCAAACCGCCTACCAGCCCACCGGCAGAAAAGCCAGCTTCACCTGGCCCGACGGCAGCCAGGCCCACTACGGCCACGACGCCAACCAGATATGGCAAAGCCTCACCCTGGCGAGCGGCACGCTCAGCGTCAACCAGAGCCAATGGAACGCCCCGGCCAAACTCACCTGGCCCGGCGGCAGCACCCGCACCATCAGCTACGACCCCCTCATGCGGCTCACCGAAATCAAGGTCAACGACCTCGGCCAGGCCCCGCTCCTCAAAACCACCTACCGCTACGACCCCGAATCCAACATCACGCAGAAAGCCACCGAACACGGCGACTACAACTACCAGTACGACAGCCTCTACCGCCTCACCCGCGCCGACCAGCCCAGCCCGCTGCCGCAAGAAGCCTACAGCTACGACAAACTCGGCAACCGCCTCAGCGACAGCACCACCGACAACCTCTTCAGCACCAACACCTGGCGCTACAACGGCAACAACCAGCTCACCCAGCACTACAGCAAACAAGGCCAGCCCGTCGCCAACCGCTACGACGACAACGGCAGCCTCGTCCAGAAGCAAAGCGCCAGCGCCGACCCGCAGCACAACCAGAGCCTGGGCTACGACGCCCAGAACCGGCTGGTCGAAGTCAAGGACAACGCCGGCAATACCGTCGCCACCTACCAGTACGACCCCTACGGCAGAAGAATCGGCAAGACCGTCCATCGGGACAGCCAGAACCAGCCACTGGCGCAAGCCCAGACCACCTATTTCATTTACAGCGACGAAGGGCTGATTGCCGAAGCGGACGGGCAGGGCGCCATCACCACCAGCTACGGCTGGCAGCCGGAGGGGACCTGGGGTACCGCACCGGTCTTCATCAAGACCACGGCACAGAACCAGACGCAAGCCCAGATCTACTACTACCAGAACGACCATCTGGGGACGCCGCAGCAGGTGATCGACAGTAGCGGCGGGGTGGTGTGGGCGGCGCAGGCGACGGCGTTTGGGGAGACCCAGGTCTCACCGACTTCGACCATCCGGAATAACCTGCGGTTTGCGGGGCAGTATTACGATGAGGAAACACAAACGCATTACAACTATTTCAGGGATTATGCGCCGGCACTGGGACGGTACATTGAGAGCGATCCGATTGGGTTGGATGGGGGGATCAATACCTACGCATATGCGCTCAACAGCCCGATGCGATACATAGACCCAAGCGGCTTGATTAGTATGCTAATGGCGATGCCCGGTTTGATGTCGCCCGCTCCGTATCCAAACGGCAACTACTCACCCGGGTTCACGGATCAAGACCAAAAATGTTCATACGGCGGTGAAGTTGCGAACGGCAACCCCTGTGTGAAAGCCTGTTGTATAGCGCATGATGCCTGTTATACGAAACATGAATGCAATGAATCGTCGTGGAGAGGCAACTTCACGCTCAGACGCCAAGCGTGTCAGCGGTGCAATGATGTGTTTTTTGGCTGCGTAGTCGCGGCCTATGTGAAAGGATGCCCGTCATGTCCGTAGTGAACTTGCGAAGGCTGGCTGTTGCCCTGCTGTTGCCCCTATTGCTGATAGGCGGTTGCGGCTTTGGCTTATTCCCCGAGGCTGTATTCAAACTCGCCAGCGAGTCGAGATTGCCAAAATGGTTTGCCCTTCCGCCGGGCTTGTCGCGCGCGGATGTCACGGTCGCGATGTACTACTACATATCGTCGTCTGGAAGGACTGCTGAATTTGAGTTGAGCGACGCGAACGGGAAGAAGCTTGCAGCCGTAATTGGTAAGACTAAGGGTTCAGCACCAATAAGCCTCATTGGAGTGGATCCATCTAGTGGTTTGTTAATTCGCCCACTGTATGAAATTGTTACGGTAAACGGCATGACCGAGGTAATTGAACATCGTCAGAGTGGGGATGTGTTTCACATTACCGATGACATTGAAGTACTGACCAAACTTGGTTTGAAGTAGTTAAAAGGGGACCACGGTTACTGGAAATGAATAAAACTAAATCACTCGCGTAACAGGAATCAAAGGGGCCAGGGTCGAATTAATTTCGCATAGTCGTTGAAAGTCGGCGCTGGCGAGATGAAATGCCCCGCATGGGGTACGGCGACAGTAGGGCAAGAATAGATGCAGCTTCCAATAATCTATCCGAACGGAATGACAACAAGGAACGCACACCGATTAAACCGTCAAGCAGACCGCCACCGATAACAGATCGCCCCACAAACACCCAGTAACCATGCACACCACCATGACACACGGAGCACCCAACACCCGGCGCGGCTTACCCCCGCAGCCTCGTGCTGCCGCGCGTTCGCGGTTTGCACGGCATTGAATTAAAGGGGCCAGGGTCGAATTAATTTCGCATAGTCGTTGAAAGTCGGCGCTGGCGAGATGAAATGCCCCGCATGGGGTCGGCGCTGTCAGGGCAAGCAAGGAAGCAGTTTCGCTTAACTGAGACGAACGGAATAACAACAGACGTACACCGATTACAACGTCAAGTAGACCGCCACCAACTGCATCGTCCCACAAACGCCAAGCAACCATGCACACCACCATGACGCACAGAGCAGCAAACACCAAGCGTGACTTAAAGCGCACATGCGCAGGTTTGTGCCTTGCCGTGCTCGCCTTTGCCGCCACCGCTCAGACTCACAGAATCAAAGCAGAATCAAAGGGGCCAGGGTCGAATTAAATTCGCGTTCGTTGGTACGCATGGCGAGTACGATGCGATTGATGCCGAAACCGTTGAGATGGAGCACTGACATGGAAATTCGACCGATTCACACCAAAGCCGACTACAAAGACGCATTGCGTGAGGTGTCGGCGTATTTTGACAACGAACCAGACCCCGGCACACCTGACGGGGATCGCTTCGAGGTGTTGATGACCCTGGTTGAGGCGTACGAGGCCAAGAACTTCCCCATCGACTTGCCCGATCCGGTCGAGGCCATCAAGTTCCGTATGGAGCAAGGTGGGCTGACCCCAAAGGACTTGGTGCCGGCCATTGGTCGCCTGAACCGGGTCTACGAAATCCTCGCCCGCAAGCGTCCCTTGACTCTCAATATGATCTGGCGGCTACATGAGAAATTCGGCATCCCCGCTGAAAGCCTGATTCGCCCGAGCAAATTGTCAGCCGCCGCCTGAGCTGGACTTCACTGGCAGCCCGCTTGCGACTGCGTGCTGCGCTACAGTGTGAGTTCGTTGGATTGCGGCAGTTGTCTGTCTTGAAGAGCCATCATTCGTTACCTGGGATCATCTAGCCAGCCATCTTTATGAGTTCGCATAATCTATATTATGTCAAATCGTAAAGGATGATAATTCATTGGTGCCTGATCGCGCTCTAAATTTTGTGTGTATCGAAGCGATTGGCCACAACCACCCTCTTGGATCAAAGGCCCGAACCAATGCCGCTCAAAGGTCCACGCCTAATGAAGGTTCGGTGGATTTACGGACAATGGCTTTGTAGCCATATTTTGTTTGAGATGCTTTAGCCAGCCAGGGCTCGGTGTGTTCGCTGGAATAATTGAAGTAAAGCCGGCTTGGCTTGCCATGCTTCACGATCATTGCGACGCATTCGGGGTCGGGGTGATCGAAATAATCGCCATTGGTGCTGATCAGATAGGCCGGACTGCGAATCAGTCCGAGCATATCCTTGCTTGTGTTGTTCTTGCTGCCATGATGCGAGACTTTCACGGCGTCCACAGCCAGTTGGCTTACCCCGCGTTCTGCGCATAGCCTCTGCAGGGATGCGTAAATAACATCGGGGTGGGCATCTGCCAGGAACAGCACACTCTTGCCCCCGTATTCGGCCAGAAAAGCGATGCTGCTGCCGTTCGGCGGCGAATCATCTTCCATGAACTGGGCCTTAAGCAGTTCATCCATGCTCGGCGTTGCCCCGAGCAATCCCTCCTTCGGCACGAACTGCTTCCTCTTGGCCAGCGCCTTCCACGCCGCTTCCAGATCTCCGGGGTCAATTCCCGCCTTTTTCACGGCTTTTTCCCATGCCTTAGCCATCTTGTTCAAGCTTTTTGTATCGGGAGACAGCAAGGTGAGCCGCATGCCACCGGGCAACTTGTGACAGGGCAGCTTGCCTTGGCCGCGCACCACCCACGGCGCACCATCCGGATCCCAGGCGCGTGGTGCCCGTCGCACCAGGAGCGCACTCAGGAACTCGCCCTGGAGTGCGCCCAGAAGGCCATGGGCTTTTTTCATCTGCCGCCAGCCATTGAACCAGACCTGGCGGACCTTGAATGGCAAGGGTTTCTCGGCAAACAACCTGACCAGGCCCTCGACGTGGTCAGCATCGACATGACTCAGCACAACCAGTTCAAGCACCTTGTCGCCAAGCGGCATGCCATCGACCCGTTGCTTGATGAACTCGAAGGTGCTGACGGGACCGCCATCGATCAGGATGCGATTCACCTTGTCACCTACTCCATATTCGACCCAGAGGCAGTCGCCATGCCGCGCGGGCAGCAGATTGATGCGAAAGAAGGGTGATGGCATCGCGAGACTCCTATTTCAAGCGCCAGTCGGCGTCGCCAAACGCGACCAGGCACATTGCCAACATCAGGCTGTCACCCACCGCATCACGCTTGACCTGCCTGAGTACTTCGCCAAAGCGTTCGGTCGAATTCTTGCTGGTAGCTACCAGTTGTTCGACTATTTTCGCGGCAACTTTTGCGGCATCCTCTCCGAGCACCGTCCCGACCGTGCCAAGCACCAGTGCGGCATCAGCCTGGCGAAACACGGTGACGTGGTGGGTATAGGCTTCCGTATCGGCGACATTTGCCGTGTCGCAGCCAAACAGGATCACCAGGGGGCCGTTGTCCGAAGGGCCCGCCTTGACATAGCTCTCATCGATAAAGGCACTTTTCAAGGTCTTGCCGCTGATCTCCAGGCTGATGTGCGCCCCGCTCCCTGCCGTATGCGGCAGGGCCAGCAGCATCACCGGCCGTTTTTCATGGACGGCGGTAACCCACTGCTCCCACTTCTTGACCGCAACGACCTCGCCTGCCCAAATCGCCTTGATGGCCTTTTCCAATTCGCCGCGCGCCGCTGCAGGCACCTGCTTGCTGGCCGCAAACAGGCTCGCCCCCTGAAGCGGGAGGATGTCGCGCCCCTCGATCGGCTCGCTCCTGACGACTGCCGCCGCCTGCGCAAGCTCATCATCCGCCTGCTCGATCTGGTGACGCTCGATCACCCTGCTCAAGCCCCAAAACCCAAGCGGACAGACGTGAGGAGCCGGACTTTTCTGGGGTTTGCAACTACCCGGGCAGTGTCCGGTCTTGAGCGCTTGCCGGGCGTTCTTGCAGACTGGCGCACCTTCCTTTGGCGGTGGGTAGTCATAAACGAACTCAAGGGGCACCGGTTCGTCCGGGTGGGTGCTGACAATCTGCAAGTGTTCCGCATTGCGCAGCGCTTCCGCGGCTGAAGACTTGTATCTGAAGTTGAGCACCAGGTTGCGATATACCCAATTGCCCTCCATTGCCAGGTTGCACAGCAACTCGGCATTCTCCTTGCTCATGAGCCCCTTCGCGTAGTGCTGGGCATCGTTTGCCACGTCGTTCATGAGACTGTTGATCGCGGCAAGCTGCGGTGCCACCTTGTCGAGGGTTGAAATATAGGCCCCATCCTTGCTGCCGGTGGTTGCAGCGGGTTTGTTGTCGGTCGTGTTGTTCAGCACCATGCAGGCATCGAAACGACGCCGGTCGTCCAGGGTGCCAAGGCTGCGCCGGATCTCCGCTTCAATCCGAAAGCGCAACGGTTCGGGATCTTTCGCGTCCGCCAACGCCTTGGCTGAGTCATACACGCTTGATTTCAGCAGCGCGGTCTGCAAAATTCGCCCACGGTGGTAGATCGTCACGCGTCCGGCAAACCGGCCTGCCCGGCCAGGTACAAACAGCAACTGACACTTTGTGCTCATGCCCTCCCTGGGGAGGACCAGCTTGCCGGTCAGTGGCTCGTCCCATTGCCAGGGGTCGGCGAACATGACCTGCAGCGTATGGGAGTGCTTGTTTTTCCAGTCGAGCAGCGTGTCATCAAAGACCTCATCGGCGGTGATCGCACCTTCGCCGCCGGGGCCAATAAACACATCGAGCCGATATCTACGGCCGACAATGAAGCCGCGCAGCTCGGGTACGGCATTGCCATCAGCGAGCTTGAAAAGGTCGCCCTGCAGAAAACGCGAGGGTTCGCTGCGGGCAGCATCACGCCGCGCACTGCGCTCCGCAGTGGCGATTTCGCGCAAGCCGGTAGCCCCCTGGGATTCGGCCCCGAAGGATAGTTCAGCTGCATGTTCTTCCAGTTCCGCACCCAAGGCAGCCGGGGGCTTTGCCGAGGTCCAGCCGATGTTGGAACGCCGCAGCACCTCTTCCGGCACTGCCCTCATGGCCATGAGCGGCGCCTCTTGCAAGCTGCGACCCAGATCGCGAGCGACCGTCGTCAAGGCAGCCGCATCGATCAGTCGAAAATCAACCAGATGGATCGACGACTCACGCGGAAATGCTTCTGCCAACGCCAGATCATAGGGGTGGTTGTGGGACAACTCCTCGATAAATTTATTGAAACGACCGCCGACCTCCTCCGGCGGGCAGGCGATCAGCGACAGGGCACCGGCCTGCGTTTCGGACAGCAGGGATTCCACATGGCTGCTCAATTCACGCCACACGACATCCACCGGCCCGATCAAAACAATGTGGCCAGTGCGCACCTGGTGCGGCAAGGCCAGCAGACGTCGCAGGCTGTCACGCACCCCGCCCTGCATCACCAGGATTTCACTGCGCGCCGCTGCGCGGCTCAGCGGGATGACATCAGAAAGCGTATCCGCCGGCCAGACATCCGCCAGGCGGTGAAGGTCGAGCCGGTCCAGATCGTCCTCGAATGCACCGATGCGCAGGGGCCATTGCCATCGCAAATCAGCCTGTGCAATGTGTTTTTCAATGAATACGGAAGTGGCCTGTACTGCCGGCTGATTCAGGATGCGGATGATGGAAGCGATATCCGGATCCCTGTCGAGATGCTCTGCGCTGATCAAGACCCGCTTGTCGGGCGACGCGACGATCTGCGCCAGCCACTTGTCACGCAATGATCCCAGATAGGACTGGGAGGGTTCATATTGAAAATGTTCCAGGCTGATGCGGAAATTATCGGGTGACCAGCCAATGAAATCCTCCGGGCCACGCGCGCCAAATACTCGATGGCTGAGGAACATTCCCATGCCGGCAATGGTCTGGGCGTATTGTTCATCATCGAGGGCAAAGCCTCTATCGCCAATGAGTTGACGATCGGCAGGTGTCAATATCGACATGTTGAGGGCTCCTTGTCGGTGACCAGGTCCATGTGATGCCCAGTGCGCGATTACGCAGTCAGAAGTTCATCCGCATAAGTTTTCAATCGATGGTCCAGCAACGCTCCAGCATGACGAGTCAATACAGTCATCTCGGCAGAGCTGAGTTTCTTCAGGTTGGTGCTGATGGCTGAGGCGAAGCCTGAATCGCCCGCTTGACTCTCGCCGATTTGGCTATCGATTGAAAACCATAATGGCTTTGGCCCCTTGCCGGACTGGTGCGCCAGTTCCAGCCGCTTGAACTGAAGGCCGCGCACCTGTTCCATCAGGATGTTGATGGATTCATACAGGACGGCGGCGCCGGATTCGGTGGGGCGATCGTTGTTCTCGAAGGGTTTGCCGCCGTCGCTGATCAAGGCGTAATCGAGGTCGTTGCGTTCCCGTAGCAAGGGATTCACCCCGAGATTGTCATAAACACCGCCATCGGTAAGGGTCACATACTCACCCTCGGCGAATGCATAGGATTCGCTGCCTAACCGCAACGGCGGAAAAACCGGCGGAAATGCCGACGATGCCGCTACTGCCTTGCAGAGGGGATAATTATCCGCCGTCGTCACGCCGAGCTGATGTTCTCCCATCTCGGCCGGCTTGCCGCCGCCGGTGACAAAAAAGAACATGTTGCCGGTGGCGAGGTTGGTGGCGTTCAGGTAAAGGCGTGGCCCGTTGGCCAGATGGCTTAATGTAAGCCCCCCATATAAATCCTTGTCGTAGCTGCTGGCCAATTTGTCCAGGCGACTTTCGAAAGGATCGAGCATTCCGCCGATGACAGACGAGACGGCAATGGATCGGGTGCGCAGATAGTTTTCAAGCCGGTCCAGGGTGTCCGTCTTGCCCCAGTTCGCCGCCAGAAATGCGCCGGCGATACTTCCCCCGCTAACGCAGGTCAGCAAGTCGAGTTTCCATAGCAGCCCCATCGCTTCCAGCTTGCGAAATACGCCCAAATGGAAGGCAGCCGCACGAAAACCGCCACCCGACAGGGCAAGCCCGATGCGTTGAACTTTGCCATTGATCGATACGCTCATGAGTTTCTCCCCATTTTTTCGCCGAATGAATAAACGAATGCATCTTTTGAAGAAAGATCATTTCAAATGTATAGCATGATTTTTTGAACGCACAGATCGGCTAACACCATGACGTAACAATGGTTTTTGGTTGGAAGACTGTCAGTCGGTAGCCAGCAGGTGCCTTAACCTGTTATTGCTGATCGAGATGAGCAACCAGGTGAACTCAATGTGATCGCCATGACCAAGGTGCGCTGGCGCAGTGGTGCTTAACTATAGCCATCCAGGGCAAACCCGCCTCCGAACAAACCCCTGATCAAGCAGTATTGACGGAATTATTGTTTTATGGAACCATCGCCATGAAACTTTAGTTTCATGGCGCACCCGGGTCCCGGAACTCCTCCTGCCTGGAGCCAGTCAGCAAATCACATCAAGGCGAATCGAATGCACGAGGTGGAACCGACAATTCAGGATTCGATCATGGCGGTCTATGACCAGTTGCCGCCGGGTGAGCGAAAGCTCGCCGACACGACCCTGTCCCGGTTGAATGACCTCGCCAGCTATTCGGCCACCGAACTGGCAGTTTCTGCCAAGGTTTCCAAGGCGACAGCGGTACGTTTCTTTCGCCGGATCGGTTATCAGAGTTTCGGGCAGGTACGCCGTCAGGCGCGTGCCGAAGCCTATCTGGCTTCACCGCTGTATGCGCTGGCCGGCGTCAATCCCAAGGAACGCGCCACCGACGCCCTGTCGAATCATGTCGCTACCGACATCCGGAATCTCACTGAAACATTTCAACACCAAAAAGCAAAGCATTTCGACCAGGCAGTCAGCCTGATCGCCACAGCGCCGCAGGTCAGGGTGATCGGCATGCGCAATGGCCACTTTGTCGCCCAGCATGCGGCTTATCTGCTGGCCCAGCTCAGGAACAATGTTGCCTCGCTGCCCGGATCATCGATGACTCTGGCTGAAGACCTGGCGTCGTTGAACAAGGGCGATGTTCTCCTGGTGGTGGATTTTCGCCGGCGCGCGACCCTGTTACCAACCGTCGTCAATGCCGCGCGCGGGGCGAATGTCAATCTGGTTTTCATTTCCGGTCCGGGCATGAGCGCCCTTTCCCGCCCCGGCGACATTGTCTTGCAGTGTCTGACCGAGGGCGCATCGGTGTTCGATTCATATGTGGCGGCGGTCAGCATTGTTAACTATCTCGCCACCTCGGTTGCCAAACAATTGGGCAAACACAGTCGCAAGCGCCTTGAAGTCATCGAGGCCTTGCATGAATCGCTCGAAGATCTTCGCCCCTGATTACCCTCCCCAACCACCCTTCATCCTTTAACAAGGAAGCAATATGACAGAGCAGGTTTCAAATTCTGGTGCAAGACGTCTCGGCGAGACCAGTGCGGCGCTCAGTGCCAGTTTGAATAAATGGGTGGAATGGCTGTGTGCGGCGATTCTGGCGGTACTGGTTTCTGTCGTGGGCATCGGCATCTTCGGCCGTTACGTGATGCAGATCTTTTCAGTGACCTGGTCCGAGGAACTGGCGCGCTACCTGATGATCTGGGTGGCCTTGCTGGCGGTATCGAGCGGCGTGGCGCGGCGCGAGCATGTGGCGGTCATCGTGGTGCTGGAGCGCATACCTCATCATCCCCGAAAATTCATCCGCGCGGCCATTGATGCGCTGGCCTTCGCGTTCTTTGCCTTCCTGTGCTATTTCGGCATCGACATGACCCAGCAGGGTGCGACGCAATACGCCACGATTTTCGAAATGACCATGTGGATACCTTTTGCCGCGGTACCGGTTTCATCGGCACTGGTTTGCGTACAACTGTTGCTCGCGGGGGTGCGTGATTTCACGCTTATTGAGAATCCGGTGATGATTGTGGGAGAAACGAAATGATTTGGGTTCTCGCGTTATTTTTTGGCCTGTTGGTGATTGGCGTGCCGATCGGTTACGTACTGGGCATTGCCGGTGTGTTCGGCATCATTCAGATTGGCGGGACCGAGATGCTGGCAATGGCGCCGCAGCGGTACTTCGCCGGCCTCGATCTGTACACCTTCCTCGCCATGCCGCTGTTCATTTTCGCCGGCGAGATCATGAACCGCGCCGGCATCACGATGCGCCTGGCCGAATTTGCCGATGCCCTGGTCGGCCATCTGCGTGGCGGCATGGCGCAATCATGCATGGTTTCATCCGTGCTGTTCGCCGGCATCAGCGGTGCCGCCGTGGCGGAGGCTGCCGCATTCGGCAACACGATGGTTCCGGCGATGCTGAAAAAAGGCTACAAGCGGCCCTTTGCCTGTGCCGTCGTGGTGGCAGGCTCGATCATCGGGCCGACGATTCCGCCTTCCAACCTGATGGTGATCTATGGTTCGATGATGGGCGTGTCGATTGCCGGCCTGTTCGCCGCCGGCATCCTGCCGGGTCTGATCATGGGCTTGCTGTGCATGGCGGTGATCGCCGGCCTGGGACGGCGCCTGAACCTGCCCAAGGGCGGTGAGCGCCCCAGCCTGCTGCGCATCATCAAAGCATTCAGGCAAAGCCTGAGCGCTTTGGTGATGCCACTTATCATTCTCGGTGGCATCTTGGGTGGCTTCGTCACACCCACCGAGGCAGCGGCGATTGCCGTGTTCTATTCTCTGGGGCTGGGCCTGTTCGTCTACCGCCTGGTGAATATTCGCGACCTGCTCGACATGCTGATCCGAACTTCGCGCGTGACCGGCGTGGTGTTCCTGATCATCGCCTGCGCATCCATTCTGAGCTGGTGGATGACCTACATGCAGCTGCCGCAAATGATCACGCAGGTCTTCCTCGGCGTGTCCTCCGACCCCGCGACCATCATCCTGATGATCCTGCTGCTGATTCTTGGCCTCGGCATGTTCATGGACATCAATGCCATCCTGATCGTCCTCGGGCCGATCATCGGCGCTCTGGCGGTCTCCATCGGCATGGCGCCGATCCAGGCCGGCATCATGATCGTACTTGCCCTCAATATCGGCTTGATGACGCCACCCGTTGGGGCCAGCCTGTTCGTCCTCAGTTCGATCACCGGCGAACGAATAGAAAACATCACGGCGGCAATGTGGCCGTTCATCCTGGCCGAGGTGGCCGTGCTGTTCCTTGTGGCGTACTGGCCCGCCATGACGCTGACCGTTCCCGCCCTGCTCGGCTTGTAGCTGATTAACCGTAGCAGACCCATGCACCACCCAACAGACGTACCCCAGCAACCCCAACTACTTTGGAGATCACCACCATGCGCAAATTGAAGTCAATTGCAGTTGCCGCAGTGCTCGGCCTGGCCGTCGGCATGATGCCCATTGCAGCCCATGCCCAGAAAGTCATCAAGCTCGCCCATCTGAACAAGAACGATCCCTTCGACAACAGCACCGGTGCAATGGCCACCGTATTCAAGTCGCTGGTGGAAGCCGGCACCAACGGTTCCGTGACGGTGCAGATCTTCCCGGATGGCCAGCTGGGCAAGGACAACGAAGTCATCCAGCAGGTCAAGGCCGGCGTGGTGCAATCGTCGATCTCCAGCGTGGGCGGCATCGCCACGGTCTACCCGATGATCGGCGTGCTGGACGTACCCTTCTCCTACCCCAACATTGCCGTAACCTATGACGTGTTCGATGGTCCGTTCGGCAAGAATCTGGCAGCCGACATCAGCAAGAAGTCAGGCATCGACGTGCTCGGCTTCGGCGATTCGGGCGGCTTTTTCGCCTTCAGCAACTCCAAAAACCCGATCAAGTCGCCTGACGACATGAAGGGCCTGAAGATCCGCACCATGGGTCTCGAATCGCACAAGGCCGTCGTCAGCAGTATGGGCGGTCAGCCGGTCGCGATCAACTGGGCGGAGGTCTACACGTCGTTGCAAACCGGCGTGGCTGACGGTCAGATGAACCCGATTCCGATCATCAAGTTCGCCAAGTTCGACGAAGTGCAGAAGTACCTGACGCTGACCAACCACCTGTTCACGCCTTATGTCTGGATCATCAACAAATCCTTCCTCAATGGTCTCTCCGCACAGGAAAAAGATGTTGTGAAAGCGGCCGCCCGCTCGGCCATCGTCGCGGGTCGTGGCATCAACCGCATCATCGAAGCTTCCGACCGCGGTCTGCCGGCACTGGCGCAGAAAATGCAGGTCTACACCCCGACGGCTGCTGAAATCGGCAAGTTCCGCGCATTGGCGCAACCGGCAGTCAAGGCGCAGATCGCCAAGAGCTATGGCAAGGAAGGCGAAGCCCTGATGAACGAATTCCTGGCCGCCATCGACAAGGCTGCCAAGAACTGAAGCATGAACTGATGCAGATGGCAACGACAAGGGAGCGCGTAATTCCTTTGCCGTTGCCGTCGCAACAGAACCGAGGAAGACAGTATTGAACAAAGATAATCGCGAGTTACCGCCCGGCGCCGGGCAGTTGCGCATTGATATCAAGCGGCTCAGTGCCCGTCTGGACGCCCTGGCCGCCATCGGCAGGATTCCCGGTGGTGGCGTGTGCCGCCTTGCCTTGAGCGAGGAAGATCGCGCCGGGCGTGAGCAGGTCGTGCGCTGGATGAATGAACTGGGCCTGGCAGTGAGCATCGACGCGATCGGCAATGTCGTCGGCCTGCGCGCCGGCTCTGAAACGGGCCCCCCGGTGATGACCGGTTCGCACATCGATACCGTGCGCACCGGCGGTCGTTACGACGGCAATCTCGGCGTGCTGGCCGGACTCGAGGTCATCCAGACGCTCAAGGATGCCGGCATCGTGACGCGCCGCCCGCTGGCTGTCGCCTTCTTCACCAATGAGGAAGGCGCGCGCTTCAATCCCGACATGATGGGCAGTCTCGTCTATGTCGGCGGATTGCCGCTGGATGCGGCGTTGGCCACGGTCGGCATCGACGGCCAGTCGGTTGGCGACTGCCTGCGCAAAGTCGGCTATGACGGGACGGCGCCCTGCGGCAAGCCGCAGGTGCATGCCTACGTCGAACTGCATGTCGAGCAGGGCCCGGTCCTCGATCTCGAAGGCGTCACCATCGGCGCGGTGGAAGGCGTACAGGGCATCTCCTGGACCGAATTCACCGTCACCGGCGTATCGAACCACGCCGGTACCACGCCGATGCGCCTGCGTCACGACGCCGGTTACGTCGCCTGTGCCATTGCCAATCGTGCGCGTGAGATTGCGCGCGAACTGGGTGGCGACCAGGTGGCGACCGTCGGCGCCATCACCCTGTCACCGAATCTGGTGAATGTCATCGCCAATCGCGCCGTATTCACCGTCGATCTGCGCAACACCGACGAGGCGCTATTGCAGGAAGCCGAGCGCCGCTTGCAGGTTTTCGCGACGGAGATCGCCGCCGCCGAGGGCGTGACATTGGCGCAGCGCACGCTGGCGCGTTTTGCGCCGGTGGCCTTCGATCCCGCGGTTGTGAACCTTGTCGAGGAAACCGCGCGCGGCCTCGGCCATCCGGTGCGCCGCATGCCGAGCGGCGCCGGCCACGATGCGCAGATGCTTGCGCGCGTCTGTCCGGCAGGCATGGTCTTCGTGCCCAGCATCGGCGGCATCAGCCACAACGTGCAGGAATTCACAGAAGCCACAGATATCGAAGCCGGCGCCAATGTGCTGTTGCAAACGCTATTGAAACTGGCCGTCTGAGCTTTACAAAAACTTGATGAGAGGTTTGGCATGACAAGAATCGTCAAAGTCGGCGCCGCGCAACTGGGCCCGATCCAGCGCAGTGACAGCCGCGCAAGTGTCGTCCGGCGTTTGCTGGAACTGCTGCGCGAAGCGCACGCCATGGCCTGCGATGTCGTGGTATTTCCCGAACTGGCGCTCACCACGTTCTTTCCGCGCTGGTACATGGATGATCAGACCGAGATCGACAGCTTCTTCGAGCACGAGATGCCCGGCCCGGTAACGCGGCCGCTGTTCGAGGAAGCTGCCAAACTGGGCATCGGTTTCTACCTCGGCTATGCGGAACTGACCGTCGAGGAAGGTAAAACACGGCGCTTCAATACGTCGATCCTTGTCAACAAGCAAGGCCGCATCGTCGGCAAGTACCGCAAGATCCACCTGCCCGGCCACGCCGAGCACGAGCCGTGGCGGCGCTTCCAGCATCTTGAGAAGCGCTATTTCGAAACCGGCAACCTCGGCTTCAACGTTACGCGTGCCTATGGCGGCATCATCGGCATGGCCATCTGCAACGACCGGCGCTGGCCGGAAACTTATCGGGTGATGGGCTTGCAGGGCGTCGAGATGATCATGCTCGGCTACAACACGCCGGTGCACAATCCGCCAGCGCCAGTGCATGACAACCTCTCGCATTTCCACAACCAGCTCGTCATGCAGTCCGGCGCCTATCAGAACGGTACCTGGGTCATCGGCGTGGCGAAGTCCGGTTGCGAAGAAGGCTGTGACATGATCGGCAACAGCCTGATCATCGCACCCTCCGGCGAAACCATCGGCGCCTGCACCACGCTTGGCGACGAACTGGCGGTGGCCCGCTGCGACCTGGATCTGTGCAATTCCTACAAGGAAAGCGTGTTCAACTTTGCCCGGCATCGCGAACCGCAGCATTACAAGATGATTGTCGAGCGCAAGGGCGTGATCCTCCCGCCCGAGCAGGCGGAATGACCGGCGTCGCATCCCTTGCCGCTCTGCAGGTGAAACCATGAAATGGTTTTATCGCTGCCCCAGCTGCGATGCCTGTTACGACATCGTTCCGGGGCGCTACCTGTGTGATGCCTGTGCTACGCGGCAACAGGCCGACCGGCCGCTTGAAGGTGTTCTCGAGGTGGAATGGGAAGGTGATCCGGCCCCCGCAACGCTACCGTTGCCGGTTGAACCGGAATGGTTTCCGCCCATCCCCGTCGGCAATACGCCGCTTTGGGCGCCCGTCCGTGTCCGCGCAGAATTCAACGCCCCGAACCTGTGGCTGAAGGATGACACCTGCAATCCATCGGGATCACTCAAGGATCGCGCCTCGTTTCTCGTCGCCGCCTTCGCCAGAAAGCATGGACTAAAGGAAATCGTCCTCGCCTCCACCGGCAATGCGGCATCGAGCATGGCGGCAGTCGGCGCTGCGGCCGGCCTGCACATCAAGGTCTTCCTGCCGGCGAGTGCACCCGTCGCCAAGCGCATCCAGGTGCTGCAGTACGGCGCCGAACTCGTTTCGGTGGACGGCAACTACGACAAGGCATTTGACCTGTCGCTCGAATATTCGAGTCGCACTGGCGCCCTGTCGCGCAATACGGCCTACAACCCCCTGACCATCGAGGGCAAGAAAACCGTTGCCTACGAAATCGTCGACGATCTTCTCAAGGCAGGGGCCGGCGCGCCGGCGCACATCTTTGTGCCGGTTGGCGACGGCGTGATTATTGCAGGGGTGTACCGGGGTTTCGAGAATCTGCTCAGGCTCGGCCGCATCGCAAGCATGCCGACTGTCTGGGCTTGCCAGGCAGAAGGTTCCAGCGGCATCGCGCGCGCCCTCGCCAGCTGCCATGCCGGCCACGCCGGGAGCGACGACTTCGGTGACCCGGTCTCTTCCAGCACGATAGCGGATTCGATTGCCGTCGATGTGCCGCGTAACGGCCTGCATGCCTTAAGCAAGCTCAAGAAGTATGGTGGCAGGTCGGTGGTGGTTTCCGACGCCGAGATTCTTGCCGCCCAGAAAACACTCTCCTCCGGTTCGGGCCTGTTTGCCGAACCGTCGTCGAGCGCAGCGTTCGCCGGATGGCTCAAGGTTCGTGAAACGATCCCGACCGCCGACACTTGCGTATTACTTATCACCGGCTCCGGCCTGAAGGACATCAAGGCGGCCGCCCTTGGTTTGGACCTGGGACCGGAACAATGAAACGAAAAGGAAATTCACGATGATCGATCTGAAAATCAACGCTGCACAGCGGAAAAAGAACATTCAACGCTGCCGGGAAAAAGGCATCATCCTGCCTACCTATGCCCAGATGCGCGATCCAGCGAAGATTCCCGACGCCATCAAGAAAGAACTGGCCGGCGTCGGTTTGTGGGATGTGCATGTCAGGAACCTGTTCCGCATCAATTGGCATAACGTCCCGGTTGAAAAGGGCGGTGGCTTCGGCGATGTCAATTTCATCGAATTGCCACACGCCCTGACGGGCACGAAAGCCAGAATCGTCGGTATTTCGGGCAAATGGTTCCCCACCGGCGCGCACAAGGTCGGCCCGGCGATTTCCTGCCTGCTGCCGGAACTGGTGACGGGACGCTTCGACCCCACCACCAAAAAAGCGGTCTGGCCCAGCACCGGGAATTACTGTCGCGGTGGTGCTTATATCTCGCGCCTGCTGTCCTGCCCGTCCGTCGCTATCCTGCCTGAGGGTATGTCGAAGGAACGCTTTGCCTGGCTGCGGACCATGGCCGAGGAAGTCATCGCCACCCCGGGTTGCGAATCCAACGTCAAGGAGATTTTCGACAAGTGCATCGAACTCGAGCGCACGCGTCCCGATGCGGTCATCTTCAACCAGTTCGACCAGTTGCCCAACTCGCTCTGGCACTACAACGTGACCGGGCCGGCGATGGCGGAAGTGTTCAACAAGATTGCCAAACCGGGCGATGTGGTCGCCGGGGCTGTGCTGTCTTCCGGTTCCGCCGGCACCATGGCGGCGGGATCGTACTTGCGCGACACCTTCAACGGCGCCAGGGTCGGGGTGGCGGAAGCCCTGCAATGCCCGACCATCCTGGAAAACGGCTTCGGCGATCACCGCATCGAAGGCATCGGCGACAAACACATTCCCTGGGTACACAACCTGCGGGAAACTGATGCGGCCATCGGTGTCGATGACGAACTGACAATTCGCTTCATCCGCCTCTTCAACGAAACCGCCGGCCGGAAAATCCTGGCGGAAAACGGCGTGAGCAAGGAAGTTCTCGAGAAGCTCGAATGGATGGGAATTTCCAGCATCGGCAACATGATTGGCGCGATCAAGTTCGCGAAATATTACGAACTGGGTGAAAACGACGTGGTGTTTACGGTATTCACGGATTCCATGGCGATGTACCAGAGCCGTTTGGCGGAACTCAACGCCGAGCGCGGCGCCTATAACCAGCGCCAGGCCGACCGCGATTTCGACCGGCTTGCCGGCGTCTCGATCGATCATGTGCTGGAGCTTTCGCATGTCGACAAGCGCCGCGTACATCAACTGAAATATTTCACCTGGGTCGAACAACTGGGCAAGACGGTTGAAGAACTGCGTGCCCAGTGGGACGATTACCGGAATTACTGGGGCTGCCTGCGCACCCAGTCGGCCGATCTGGACCAGATGATCGAAGAATTCAATGCAGAGGCGAGCGGCTGATCAACCACCATGTGTTGCACTTGAAGCAAAATCCTGAGGAGTCGATGATTTGAAATCCCTCAAAGAGCTCTACCGGATTGGGCCTGGTCCCTCCAGCAGCCACACCATGGGTCCGCGCTTTGCCGCGGAGTCGTTTGCCGCGGCATTGACAACGCCGGCAGCCCGCCTGCGGGTCACGCTCTATGGCAGCCTGGCCGCGACCGGACGCGGCCACCTGACCGATCTCGCCGTCAGTGAACCGTTTGAACCGACGCCCGTTGAAATAATCTGGCTGCCGGAGCAAAGCCTGCCCCGTCACCCCAATGGCATGAAGTTGGAGGCGCTGGATGGATCCGGCAACGTGCTTGCCTCCCGCATCGCTTATTCGGTGGGCGGTGGTGCCTTGCTGGATGCGGAGGGCAAACCCGATGGCGGTGCGGATGTTTATCCCTTCACCTGCATGGACGAGATCCTGGCCGAAACCGAGCGTGACGGCCTGCTGATCTGGGAACTGGTCATCCGGCATGAAGGCGCGGCAATCTGGCCGTACCTGGGCGAGATCTGGCTGGCCATGAAACGGGCTATCGAAGCCGGTCTCAACGTCGAGGGAAAGTTGCCCGGTTCGCTGAATGTGCCACGCAAGGCAGCCGCCTACCATGCTCGCGCACAAAGCATGGCGGGCTACTTCGGGCAGACGGCCTTGCAGTTTGCCTATGCCTTGGCCGTGTCGGAAGAAAACGCAGCGGGCAGCGAAGTCGTCACAGCACCAACCTGCGGTGCCTGTGGCGTGTTGCCGGCCGTCCTGTTTTTCCTGCAGCAACAGTCAAAGTTTTCCGACGAAAAAATCTGCCGGGCATTGGCTACCGCCGGCATGATCGGCAATATCGTCAAACGCAATGCCTCGATTTCGGGTGCCGAAGTCGGCTGCCAGGGCGAAGTCGGCACGGCCTGCGCCATGGCGGCCGCTGCCGCTGCGCAACTGCTCGGCGGGTCTGTGCGCCAGATCGAATATGCCGCGGAGATGGGCCTGGAACATCATCTCGGGCTGACTTGCGACCCGATCGGCGGCTATGTGCAGATTCCCTGCATCGAGCGCAATGCCATCGGTGCGGTGCGCGCGGTCGACTGCGCCGCGTATGCCCTGCTCTCCGATGGCCATCACATCGTGCCGTTTGACGAGGTGGTCAGCACCATGTGGGAAACCGGCTGCGACATGAAATCGAGTTACCGTGAAACCGCCCAGGGTGGCTTGGCAAAAATTCACCTGCTGCGCAAGCACGGCGCCATCAGCTATCCGGGCATGGGCAGTTGAAGGGAGCGGGCTCTCGCCCGCCCCGAAAGCTTTCCTCAGCTCGTGGGCGTCCTCAGAATCGGATGCACAATCAGGGACAGGCAGTCATGCCCTTCCCAATTGATGATGTTGAGGAACAGGTCGCAGGCGAACCTCTCGTCGTCACTGGAGATAGCCTCGAACGGATGGCCGACCCGGCACAGAAAACGCAGCCGGGGATTGGGCTGGCCATTGCACATCAGGGTTGTCGCATCAAGTTGCGGCAGCAGCATCGATACATGATGCAGGAGCAGCTCGCTGCGCGAATATCCGAACAGTGCCTCGCAACTCGGGTTGCAATTGCAGATCGTCCCATGCTCATCCAGCATCAACACCGGTGCCTCGACCTCACCATGCGTCGGCGCGAGGTGTTGGGTTTGCGAGGGTCCTTTGGTGGCATGTGTGACAAGCATGATCATATCCTCCTCTGGTTGAATTCGGCCTCGGCTTGCAGCCAGTCATCAAGTTCCTGGCCGCTGGCAAAACCGCGCGCCACTGCCTTGTAATAGGCTGCGGTTGCGATGACATTGTGGGCAAACCGGACATTAACCTCGACAGGGTCCGCAATCGGCTTGCCGGCCATTTTCCGGCCACGCGTGGTCTTGACTTCAGCTCTGCTTTTCGACGTTGCGGCTTGCATTCCCGCCTCCCATTAGATGCTTGTCGGAGAAAACGGCCGCACGCCAACGCTTATCCCTACTACCATCAGCCTGGTGCGACCTTCAATGCCGTTGAGAAGATGGACGATCAGTGCGCTCAGGCTACGCCCCGATTGCGGGAAAATAAATACGTGCGGATGCGTAAGGGTTGCCCCCTATATCAAAGAGGTTATTGACGCGAGGTAGCGAATGTTTTAGCTTGGTCTCCTGTATTCATCGCATATGGCTTCAGGCTGCACTGCCCGCAAGGACAATGTCCTTCCTGATCATGTGAGATCCGCGAATCCGGAGGATGCCATGAACACAAAAATGTCTTTCTCCCCGATCACCGCGTCACAGTCGGGAACCATTGCGGAACAGCGGCCGGTCCGCACCCCGCGGGAAGCAAGATTGTCCACCACGGATCGACAGTTGCAAGAACTTCAACAGCAGCAGGTCGAACTGGAGATGCAGAACGAGGCATTGCGTCAGGCCTTGCTTGTTCTCGGGGAGTCGCGCGACCGCTATCTGGATTACTTTGAATATGCCCCGGTTGGCTTTCTCAGCCTCACTGAATCCGGTCTGATCGACGAAATCAATTTCAGTGGCGCAATGATGTTGGGCGCAAGCCGCAAAGAGCTCCTGCAGCGTCGTTTCGAGGCTTTTGTTGCCATGGAACATCAGGAACGCTGGCGGAGACAGTTTGTTTTTGCGCTGCATCGGAGCGAACAACAAAGTCTCGAACTGCGCCTCCAGCGCGAAGATGGTGCGATCATCGACATTCGACTCGATAGTCGCTTGATCAAGTCCAGCGACAAGGCGCCGCTGCTGCGTATCACCCTCACGAATATCACCGAACCCAGGCAGGCTTTGGCCGAACTGCGTACCAGCGAGGATCGCCTGCGCCTGGCGAAGACAGCGGCCGGCCTGGGCATTTTCGATCGCGATGTGGCCAGCGGCAGACTCGAATGGGACGACCGGGCACGCGAACTCTGGGGTATCGGGCCTGATGAGCCGGTTAGTTACGACGTGTTTATGGCGGGCATTCATCCGGACGACCGGGGTGCCACCCGCGCCGCCATCGCACGGGCTCTGGACCCCGCGGGCAGCGGTGAATTCGAGGCCGAATACCGCGTCGTCAGCCATGCCGACGGCAGTATCCGGCAGGTAGCGGCGAACGGGAAAGGCATCTTCGAGGGCGGCCGTGCCATCCGCCTGATCGGAACACTGCGCGACATCACCCCACGCAAACACCTTGAGCATGAACTGCGGCGACGTCGCAACGAACTGGATACCCTGGTCAATCAACAGGTGGCCGCGCAGACCGCTGCGGCGATTGCCCACGAACTGAACCAGCCGATGGTGGCGATTTCAGCCTATAGCGAAGCGGCGCTGCGCATGCTGCGTGTCGGCGTAAAGAACCCCGAGAAACTGACGCGGGCGCTTGAGGGCGCCATGGAGCAGGCACAGCGTGCCGGACAGACCCTGCATGAACTGCTCGACTTTTTGCACAAGGGCGACGTCGCACTGGAGTCCGTCGATCTCAACAGTGTGATATTCGACGCTATCGCCACCGCCGAAGAGTGCGGTTATGGCGGGTTCCATCCGATAGTGGATATCGAACCCGGCCTGCCGCATGTTCTGTCCAATCCCCTGCAGGTGAAGAAGGTGCTCATCAACCTGCTCTGCAACGGTGTCGAGGCGATGCGCAATGCCGGCATGCGGACCGATACCATCACGATCACCGTGCAAACCCATGCCGAGCAACGCATGGCGCATGTGATCGTGCAGGACAGCGGTCCGGGCCTCGACGAAGAAAAACTCCAGCGCATTTTCGAGCCCTTTTTTACCACCAAGCGCGATGGCGTCGGTCTGGGATTGTCCATCAGTCGCGCCCTCATCGAAGCCCATGGCGGTCGCCTATGGGCTGAACTGTCACCCGGTACGGGTGCGCGGTTTCACTTCACCCTGCCCTTCGCGCCATGAATGTTCATCCGCGGGTTTTTGTGGTGGACGACGACCGCGCGGTACGGGAGTCGCTCTCCCTCCTGCTCGAGCAGGAAGATATCGACGTCGAAACCTACGACTGTGCGGAAACCTTTCTGTCGGCTTGCCAGGCTGCGCCGCATAGTTGCGCCATTGTCGACATCCGCATGCCGAAAATGGACGGCATGCAACTGCAAGCCGAACTGACCCGGCGCGGCGTACTGCTGCCGGTGATTTTTCTCACCGCCCATGGCGATATTCCGCTGAGCGTGCGTGCCATCAAGCAGGGGGCGATCGACTTTCTGACCAAACCGGTCAGCGGGACAAAACTGCTGGAAAGTGTGCGTACCGCCTTGCGGGAAAGTGATCGCTTGAACCGCGATGCGGCGACGAACCTCTCGGCTGCGCAGTGCATTGCCAGTCTGACCGAGCGCGAACGCGAGGTGATGAGGCTCGCCGTCGAAGGACTGACCAACAAGGAAATCGCCCGGCACCTGGGCATCAGCCACCGCACAGTGGAAATTCACCGGGCGCGGTTGATGCGCAAGATGAAGGCTGATTCACTGATCGACCTGGTCCGCATTGCCAGTGCCGGCACCCCGCGGGATCAATCAGAAATCAACACCTGAAGCAGGCTTCGCCCTGCAATCCCGGATTGTCGGTTCAATTATTTGCCAATGCCCAAATCCTCCCGGTAGGAAGGGCTTGCCATGTGGAAGGGAATCGGTCCGTTCGGCTGGGAATGAATGAACTGGGCCACCACCGAGTCCTTGGAGGCCATCAATTCCTCAGCCGTACCTGCCGCTTCGACCACGCCGTTGTGAATCAGGTAGATGTAGTCGACGACCTTGAGCGATTCGGTAACGTCGTAGGTCACGATAATCGAGGTGCCGCCCAGCGCATCGTTGAGCTTGCGGATCAGTTGGGCAATGACGTTGAGCGAGATGGGATCGAGACCGGCAAACGGTTCGTCGTACATCGTCAGCATCGGGTCAAGCGCGATGGTCCGGGCCAGGGCGACACGGCGGGCCATGCCGCCCGACAGGTCGTTGGGCATCAACTTGGACGTGCCGCGCAGGCCGACCGCGTGGAGCTTCATCAATACCAGATCGTGAATCAAGTCTTCCGACAGGTCGGTGAGTTCGCGCATCGGGAAGGCGATGTTTTCATACACCGACAGATCGCTGAACAACCCCCCGGCCTGGAACATCATGCCCATGTCCCGCCGCAATGCGAAAAGCTGGTGGCGATCCAGCTTGTGGACCGTCTGGCCCGCCACCTTGACGCTACCGCTTGATGGCTGCAATTGCCCGCCGATCAGGCGCAGCAGCGTGCTCTTGCCCGAGCCGCCGACCCCGAGGATGGCCACCACCTTACCGCGCGGAATCTTCAGGTTGATGCCGTTGAAGATTTTCCGTTCGCCGTAGGAAAAGTGCAGGTTTTCGATCTCGATGAGGTTTTCGGATTCGTGATGCATGTCGGTTGATTGCTGACGCAAAATGAATATGGCCGGATCGGCTTCGGGTGACCAATTCTACGGCGAGTTGGGCTGATTGCCATGTTGCCGGGCAAGATCGGTCCGCAAATCCGGCATCAATGCGGCCAGGCGCTCGAAATCGTCAGGACGATCGACATCCCACAAGCTGACCGGTTCTGCCCAGCGCCAGCCGAGTTCGGACAGGCGCAGTCGGGTTTGCCCCATGACCTGCGCCGATCCCCATGTGATTCCCTGAAACAGCCGAGGATCGGGCGTTTTCATACCAATCAGCACATAGCCGCCATCCTCGGCCGGCACAACGACGGCGTCATGGTCGCGCAGGGATTGCGCGGCCAGTTGCAGGTGCCGGGCGGTCATGACCGGACAATCGGTGCCGATGACGAGGGTGCCTTGCGGGTTTGGCGATTCTTGCAAAGCCGTCAGCATGCGCATGCCCAGATCGTCGCCCACTTGCTGGTGCACGGTCACCCTTTCGAATGAATTACAGACGGCGAAGTCGGGATGCCGGGGAGCGCCGTCGCACCACAGGCTGACCGGGCCGATATCGGCGGCCAGGGCCATGTGCACCGTGCGCTGCAACAGCCAGTGTTGAAAGCGCGCGGCGCCTGCGCTTCCCAGTGCGGGAATCAGCCGTGTCTTGACCTGCCCGGGGATCGGCGCACGCGCCAGGATGGCGACGCCAACAGGCCCGACCCCGTCAGGGTTTGCGGGTGGCATAGCCATACTCGATTGCCAGCTGGTGCGGATCGGCGCCAAGAAAGTAGCGCAGCCGCAGTCGCCACATCAGCAGGATCGTGCGCCAGACGCCCTGCGCTTCCCAACGCCGACCCGAGGTGGTCACCCGCGCCGAAAGGCCGGCCGGCCGGCCGCGGTCGCGCAGCCGCCGTGACAGCGCGATGTCTTCCATCAGCGGAATGTCGGGAAAGCCGCCGACGGCATGAAAGCTGTCCCGTGACACGAACATGGCCTGATCGCCCGTGGCGATGCCGCTCAGGCACGAACGCCAGTTCATCATGGCCGCCACCACCGGCAGCCAGCGGGAATTTCCCTCGATGCGCACATCGAAGCGTCCCCACTGCCGGCCGGAAGCGATGGCCTGGCCGATCAACTTGTCGGCCTCTGGCGGCAGGCGGGTGTCGGCGTGCAGGAACAGCAGCACTTTGCCATGGGCAATCGCCGCGCCGGCATTCATCTGACTGGCACGGCCGCGCGCTGCGCTTACCACCCGGTCGGCGAGTGGCATGGCGTGCGCCACGCTGTCGTCTGTACTGCCGCCATCGACAACGATGACTTCGACCCCGGCCGCACGCAACGGCACCAGCCCCTGCAAGCACCCAGCTATGCCGGCAGCCTCGTTGAGCATCGGCAGGATGATCGACAGGGCGGGTCGGTCTGGCGTCATGTTTCCGGGCAGTCGCCGGCCCGTTCGACAAAGCGGAAATCGGCAAAGCCGGCGCGCGCTTCTTCGCCGGTATTGTCGGTGTCGGTGGCGATGGCGAGTCCGGTCAGCCGCAAGGGGGCATGGCCGAAGGCACGCAGAAAGTCGGCGCTGACGTTACGGCGCTCATCGACCCAGCGCCCCGCCTGGGCCGCGCCAGAACGCATTACCAGCATGCGGGCGCGCTCGGTGTAGGTATTCGCCTGCCAGGTGCCGACCGGCTGGCGATTGTCCCAGACGTAGTTGAGCGCGGCATCCGGCACCTGTCCGCCATGCAAGGTGCGCGCCAGGCCCAGTGCGATGCGCGTGCCGAAGCCGAGCGTGTCAGGCGGCACGTCGAAACTCAGGTAGACGCGCGCCGCATAGTCGTCGCCGCTCTGTTGCGTCATGTCGGCGGTTTTCAGCGGCGCATCGATGCGCCAACGCCAGCACAGGATCGGCGTTTTGGCGAGGTCGACGCTCACGGGACGGGCAAACAGCGCCATGCTCTTGACCGCATGCGCCTCGACCGCCATGACGCCATCCCATTCGCGCAGCCGGTACCGGGTTGGCGGGATGGATTTGTTCAATTGCTCGACTTGCCAGGGCGCGGGCAATACCCCATCAGCCGCAGTAAATTTGCCCACCCAGACCGGTTCGGCAAATACCGGAAACGGCAGCAGCAGGCAACAGGCCAGCAATTTCTTGTTCATGTCTCCGCCGGGCCGCCCCAAGGAGGCATGTGCCCCCTGTGGGGGCAGCGAGCTGAATTTGCGAGCGTGGGGGCCATTCATCTCCCCTACCCCCGACGCCAGGCATGAAAACGCTCGACCCAGGCCAGCAATCGCTGCGGGGCATGGGCTTTTTTCCAGACGCCGGCAACATACTTGTTGGCCTCGGCCAGGGTCGGATAGATGTGGATGGTGCCGAGAATCTTGTTCAGCCCGATGCCGTGCTTCATGGCCAGCACATATTCCGCGAGCAGATCGCCGGCATGTTCGCCGACAATCGTGACCCCAAGAATCTTGTCCTTGCCCGGCACGGTAAGCACCTTGATGAAGCCATGCGCTTCGCTGTCGGCAATCGCCCGGTCAAGGTCGTCAATGTCGTAGCGGCTCACCTCGTAGGGAATGTTTTTCTCCCTGGCTTCCTGCTCGTTGAGGCCGACGCGCGCGACTTCCGGCTCGACGAAGGTAGCCCACGGGATCACCGAGTAGTCCGCCTTGAACTTCTTGAAGGGATCGAACAGCGCGTTGACCGCTGCATACCAGGCCTGATGGGCGGCGGTGTGGGTGAATTGGTAGGGACCGGCCACATCGCCGGCGGCGTAGATGTTCGGATAGTTGGTTTGCAGGTACTCGTTGGTTTCCACCGTGCGCGTGGCCGGGATGCCGAGTTCCTCCAGACCGTAGCCTTGCAGGTTGGCGATGCGGCCGACAGCCACCAGCACGGCGTCGAAGGGGATTCGCACGTCGCGGCCCTCATGCTCGGCGATCAGGATCTTTTCGCCATCCTCGACCAGGAACTGCTTGGCCTTGTGATTGACCAGCACATCGATGCCCTCGGCCCGGAAGCGTTGGGTCACCATCGCGGAAACTTCGGGGTCCTCGCGGATCATGATGCGCGGCGCCATTTCGACCTGGACTACCTTGGCACCGAGGCGGGCGAAGGTCTGCGTCAATTCGGCCCCGATCGGCCCGCCACCGAGCACGACCAGGCGTTGGGGCAACTCGCGCAGGTCCCAGACCGTATCGGAGGTCAGATAGCCGACCTCCTCGATGCCGGGAATGGGCGGCACGAAAGGCCGCGCGCCCGCCGCGATGACGACGCCGCGCGTGGTCAGGCGCTCGCTGGCGCCGCTGTTGCGCGTCACCTCGACTTCCCAGGGGGTGACCAGCTTCGCCGTGCCCTCGATCACCTCGACGCCGAGGCCGGTGTAGCGTTCGACGGAATCATGCGGCGCCACGGTCTGCACCACCCGCTGCACGCGTTCCATCACCTCGGCAAAGGAAAAGTCGGCGCTGGCGGAACGGCAGCCCAGTTCCCTGGCGCGGCCAACATGCGAGAGGAACTTCGCCGAACGGATCAGCGCCTTGGACGGCACGCAGCCGGTGTTCAGGCAATCGCCGCCCATCTGGTGTTTTTCGATCAGCGTCACTTTGGCTTTCACCGCGGCGGCAATGTAGGCCGTGACCAGTCCGGCGCTGCCGCCGCCAATGACGACGAGGTTGCGGTCAAAGCGCCGCGGTTTCGTCCAGGGCGCAAAGACCTTGTTCTTATGCACGATCTCGACGATTTTCTTCGCCAAAAGAGGGAATATCCCCAGCAAGGCGAAAGAGAACAGCAGCCCGGGCGAGACGATGCCGGACAGCGAGTCGATTTTCGCCAGCTGGGTGCCGGCATTCACATAGACCACCGTACCGGCCAGCATGCCAAGCTGGCTCACCCAGTAGAAGCTGCGCGTTTTCATCGCGGTCAGGCCGGACAGCAGGTTGATCAGGAAGAAAGGAAACACCGGCACCAGCCGCAAGGTAAATAAATAGAACGCGCCTTCGCGTCGAATGCCGGCGTCAATGGCCTCCAGACGCTTGCCGAATCTTGCCGTTACCCAGTCGCGCAGGAAAAAGCGCGCCACGAGGAATGCCAGCGTGGCGCCGATGCTGGAAGCGAAGGAGACAATCAGCGTGCCCCACCACAGGCCGAAGATGGCGCCGCCGGCCAAAGTCATCAAGGCCGCGCCGGGCAGGGACAGGGCCGTCACCGCCACATACAGCACGAAGAAATAGGCGGGCGCCAGCCAGGGGTTCGCCTCGCGCCAGGCGGCGATGGCAGCCTGCTGTTCCTTGAGCACATCGAGGCTGAAATAACGGCCTAGATCGAAAATGAAATACAGCGCGACGACAACGCCGATGATCAGCAAAAAAAGCAGTTTTCGTGATTTCACACGCTGTCCCTCCGGAACGGTGCCGACGATATGCTGGCACCTGATAGTGCTGATTAGTCGTTCTGCAGCGAATAAACTTTCATTTTCATGTATTTTGTAAGTAATAGGCTTTAATTTCGACTAAATCTTGTCAAGCAGAGAGACTGGCCATGAACAGCACAAGCGTATTGATCAATGGCAAAAACGTCCTGGTGGAATGGACGTCAGGCGCCGCGCGCGCACTGGAACAACGCGAGGCGCCGCTTTTCGTCGAGATGGAGTTGTATTTTTCCTGCCTGATCAAGAAGTTCGTGCATTTTCGCGATGATGCCCGTGGCCGGCCGAGTGTGGCGGCAACGGACAAACTGCGCATCTACTTCCGCCCGGTCACCTCCACCGCCTGCACCTTCGCGGTTGCCGACCAGCTCGGCCGTCAGCCGGAAATCGAGATCGATAGCGCCAATCTCCAGCGTGTCGCCCCGAAGCGGGTGAGCATCGATCATGTCAATGGCGCTTGGCGCGGCAGCTACTATTTCTAGAAATTAAGAGGCGGCGTGACCGCAGGAAATCCCCGTGGGACTGGTGGGACGGCGTACTACCCGTCACGGCTTGCGTTGCACCTCTTTCGACCAGTCGCGCCGATTGATGGCGTAGCCCTCCTCCCCACCCCGGAACGGCAGCATCAGCATGCCCGGCAGCCGCGTCACCTCGCGCGGATCGCTGTGACCGCGAATGCCGATGGTCATGCCCACATGGCCAGCGCGTGGCTGACCCCGATAGGTGCCGAACAAACGATCCCACCACGACAGGCAAAATCCGAAATTGGAATTGGTTTCATCGTCCTCGACCGAGTGATGTACCCGATGCATGTCGGGCGTGACGATGAACCAGCGCAAAACCCGGTCCAGCGTGGCCGGCAGGTGCAGGTTGCCGTGGTTGAACATCGCCGAGGCATTCAGCAGCACCTCGAAGATCACCACGGCAAGCACCGGGGGGCCCAGCACGACAATGGTGGCGAACTTGATCAGCATCGACAGCATGATTTCGATGGGATGAAAGCGCACCCCGGTCGTCAGGTCGAAATCGGGGTCGGCGTGGTGCACCCGATGCAGCCGCCAAAAGACAGGCACGGCGTGAACCATGACATGCTGCAACCAGATGACGAAGTCCAGGGCAATCACCGCCAGGGGCACGGCAATGGCGTACGGCACCCGAAAATGGTTGAGCAGTCCCCAGCCGTTTTCTGCGCAGAAGGCCGCCACGCCGACTGCCGCCAAGGGGAAGATCAGCCGCAGCACCACGCTGTTGATGACCACCAGGCCAAGGTTGCTGGTCCAGCGCCAGGCCTTTGACACCGTCAGCGCGCGCCGGGGGGCCACCAATTCCCAGAGTCCGACCAGGGCAAGTATGCCAACGAAAAAGCCGATCCTGATGACCAGCTCGTTGGCGAGCATGAATGCTTCGAGGCTCATGGCCGGTTCCCCCTGCGTGCGCCCCGGTCAGTTCATTGGGCGCTTGTTGTGGTGATTCAGTCGTAACTCGGAGTCAGGCGTCGAAGGCGCCACCGCAACCACTGCCTTGTCCGGCCGTGCAGCCATAACAATGATCGGCGACCTGAATGGAGCGGCCGGCAAACTCATGATCGAGCAGATTTGACAGGTGGACCGGCTCCGCATCGCTGCCCAGCGACAGCTTCAACATCTGGTTGAAGTCGCAGTCATGGACATAACCCTGCCAGTCCACTGAAATCAAGGTTTTGCACATCACGCCGGGCAGGTTGTCGTCGCGGTGCGCCCCTTTGAGCAGGCGCATGTAGTCGTGAAACTCGTTGCGCGAGACCAACTGGCTGCCGAAACGCTGGATCGGCATGTTCGCCAGGGCAAAGAGTTGATTGAAAACAATACCGTAACGCGTCGCCAGCTGATCCTTGTAGGCCTCCTGTAGCTGCTGTTGATTGGGCGGCAGGCTCGGACCCTGCGGGTTATAGACCAGATTCAGTGTCCTGCCGCTGTCCGGGAGGCCGTAACCCAGGGCATTGAGCTTGCGCAAACCCATCAGGCTGGACTCGAACACGCCAGCCCCGCGCTGGCTATTGACGTTTTCCTCCAGATAACAGGGCAGCGAGGCGACGATTTCGACAGCGTTGGTCGCAAGGAAATCGGCAAGGTCTTCCTGTCCGGGCTCATTGAGAATTGTCAGATTGCAGCGATCCATGACACGCAGGCCCTGAGCCCGCGCCGCTGGCACCAGACGGCGAAAATGGGGGTTGAGTTCGGGAGCGCCCCCGGTCAGGTCGAGAGTCGCGACTTGTTGCCGGCGCGCGAAGCGCAGCAGCAAATCGACGGTTTCCCCGTCCATCGCTTCGGTGCGCTTGGGACTGGCGGCGACATGGCAATGCAGGCACGACTGGTTGCAGCGATAGCCGAGATTGGCTTGCAGGGTCTCCAGTCGCCCGCGCCGCAAGGGTGGAAAGTCGGTGTTGATCAGCAGCTGCGCGGTGTCAAGCACGCCGTGGACTCCTTGAATTCGCTTACTTCGCCCCGGCCCGCAGCAGAAACTGGGCGATGTCGGCATGCCCCGCCTTTTTTGCCATGCTGAGCGCCGTGCCTTCGACCGGATCGGCCACTGCCAGGTCGGCGCCCGAACCGACCAGTACCCGCACGGTGTCGAGATGACCGTTTTTGGCGGCAAACATCAGCGCTGTTTGGCTGTTCGGCGCCAGCGCATTGATGTCGGCACCGGCCGCCAGCAATAAGCTAATGATTGCGCTGCGATTTTCGAAGGCGGCGTAATGCAGGGCGTTCCATCCGTCGTGATTCGGGGCGACCTTGCGATCAAGCATCAAGCGCACAACTTCGGTATGCCCACGCAACGCGGCAATCATCAGGGCGGTGTCGCCATGGCGGTTGCGGCGCTGGGCGTTCACCCGGTTGTCGAGGAGGAATTTCACCAGTTCGAGGTTATTGCCCTCTGCAGCAATCATCAACAGCGTCGCGCCCTGGGTATCCGAGGTATTCACGTCCATGCCGCGCCGCAACAGTCCGACGACCGTGGCAGTGTCGTTCTGGTTGGCGGCGTGCAGGATGTCTTCATAAACACCGGAAACGGCGGGTTGCATGCTGGTCAGCATGGCGCTGACAAAGGCTATCGTTATGATTCTTTTCATGGTTTTGCCTGGCTGAAGAGCCGGAAAAAGTTGTCGGTAGTCGTTTCGATGACGGTTTCCAGCGGAAGTTCGCGCAGGCGGGCAATCTCCTCCGCCACATGCAGCACATAGCCCGGCTGGTTGAGTTTGCCGCGATACGGCACGGGCGCCAGATAGGGGGAATCGGTTTCCACCAGCAACCGATCCAGCGGCACGCTTTGTGCGACCGCCTTGATCTGGAGCGCGTTCTTGAAAGTAACGATGCCGGAGAATGAGATGTGGAAGCCGAGGTCAAGCGCCTGGCGCGCGGTATCCAGGTCTTCGGTGAAGCAATGGAAGACACCGCCGACGCTGTCGCCACCCTCTTCCTTCAGCACTCGCAAGGTATCGGCCGAGGCAGACCGTGTGTGAATAATCAATGGCTTGCCGCATATTTTGGCGGCAGCAATATGGGTACGGAAACGTTCGCGCTGCCATTCCAGGTCGCCGGTCAGCCGGTAATAATCGAGCCCGGTTTCGCCGATGGCGACAACTTTCGGGTCGGCCGCCAGCGCCACCAGTGTCTCGACATCCGCCTCGCGTGCCGGTTCTTCCCCATCGGTTTCGGTATCGGGATGGACCCCCACGGCGGCAAACAGGTTTGGCTGCGATTTGACAATGGCGAGCATTTCCGGAAAACGCTCCAGCGTCACGCCGGCGCAGAGCGCCCAGCCGACGCGGTTTTTCTGCATGGTGCCCAGCAGGCCGGGAAGATCCCCCGCAAGTTCGGGGAAATCGAGATGGCAGTGGGAATCGACGAGCTTGTTCATGGTGCGACCTCCGGCCGCAACCAATTTTCCCGCTTCGTCATTCCGGGGCCGCGTAGCGGAACCCGGAATCCAGTGATTTGCCCCTGGATTCCGGCTTGCGCCGGAATGACTAATTTATTCGCGCGGCAGGGGTAATTGCCGCGGAGTATTTTCATAGTCCTAGCGGGCGGAAAGCCCGGACGCAAAGGTCTTCAAGAAACAGCCTCGGGTTGAGCGGATGGTTCGACCAGGCGCGCAACTGGAACACCTGTTGCTGCGCCTGGATCAGCACAGGTAGCGACATGCGTGCAGCGAGGCCGCCCAAGGCTTTGTTTTGTTGTGGAAAATAGCGCGGCGGGGCGGCGACGGCACACTGCCCGAGGTCGAAAAGCCATTTTTGCACCGTGCTGACCAGTTCTTCCATGCCGAGTGCGCCATCGGCCTTCACGAGACTTTCCCAACGATTAGCCTGCGCCAGGGCCTCCTGCGGTTTGAGCAGGTCGGCAACCACCGATTCCAGCGCCTTGAGACGACCGGTTCTGGCGGCCGCAGCCACTTCCAAGGGCGCATGACCAAAAAACGGCAGCCATTTGGCGTGCTCGGCAAGCTGCCGTTCCGCGAGCCAGCGTTGTGATTGTTCGTCAGGCGGACGGCCGAACATGACCCGCCGCGAACGGCTCAACAACGTCGGTAACAGTCTGCGCCATCTATGAGAAATCATTATAAAATAGAATGATACAGATGGTTCTTCAAGTATTTTAAGAAGTGAATTCGCCGTGATCGGGTTCATCGCCTCGGCGGGATCGATGACGCAAACGCGCGCACCGCCGCGGTGGCCGCTGACATGAAAGAACTCTTCGACTTCGCGCACCTGCTGGATGCGGATCTGCTTGCTGGCCTTTTTCTTGTCCCCGGCATCACTAGAAGTTGCAGCATCGACTGCTTCTTCATCTTCCAGTGCGGCATCGGGTTGCAGCAGGCGGTAATCGGGGTGCTGGCCGTTGGCCATCATCACGCAGGAGGGGCAATTCCCGCAAGCCGGTTCGTGCGGCTGGCGCGGCTGCTCGCACAGCAGGCGCGCGGCCAGCGCATCGGCGAGTTCGCGTTTGCCGACCCCGGCCGGGCCGGCAAACAGCAAGGCATGCGGCAGGCGCGTCGCGGCCCCCGTCAAGTCGCTCCATATTTCAGTGTTTAATATAATATCAGTCACTTGAAAGTATTTGTTCAAGTTGTTTCTGAATTTGTTCAAGCGTCTGCCGGGAGTCGATGATGCGGATTCGTCCGGGTGTTGCGGCGGCCCGGGCCAGATAGGCGGCGCGCACGCGCTCGTGAAATTCGGTTTTTTCCTGCTCGAAACGATCCAGTTGGCGCTCCGCGCCGGCCATGCGCTGAGCGGCAATATCGATGGGTAAATCGAAAAGCAGCGTCAGGTCAGGCTGCAGGTCGCCCTGTACCCAGGTTTCCAATTGACCGAGTTTCTCGACCGACAAACCCCGCCCGCCGCCCTGATAGGCGAAGCTCGCATCGGTGAAACGGTCGCAGACCACCCAGTCGCCCCGCTTGATGGCCGGCTTGATCACCCGTTCAAGGTGCTCGCGGCGGGCGGCGAACATCAGCAGCGCCTCGGTTTCGAGATGCATCGCTTCGTGGAGCAGGAGTTCGCGCAGTTTTTCGCCCAGTGGCGTGCCGCCCGGTTCGCGGGTTTGCACTACGACATGCCCGCGCGCCCGCAGATGCTCGATCAACCAGCCCAGATGGGTGCTTTTGCCCGCGCCATCGACGCCTTCGAGGGTGATGAATTTTCCTTTGCTCACTTCCATTTACTCACCTGCCACCCCGCTGGTATTTATTGACGGCGCGATTATGCTCCTCCAGGGAGCGCGAAAAGACGCTGGAACCGTCCCCGCGGGCGACGAAGTACAGCAGATCTGTTTTCGGCGGACTCAGGGTGGCCTCGATTGACGCCATGCCCGGCAGGGCGATCGGCGTGGGTGGCAAGCCGCCACGGGTATAGGTGTTGTAAGGCGTATCGGCCAGCAAATCGCTCTTTCTCAGATTGCCGTCGAACCTCTCTCCCAGACCATAGATCACCGTCGGATCGGTTTGCAGTCGCATGCCGATGCGCAGGCGATTGACGAACACCGAGGCCACCTTGCCCCGGTCAGCGGGCGCGCCGGTTTCCTTTTCGACAATCGAGGCCATGATCAAGGCTTCGCGGGGTGTTTTGTAAGGCACTGAAGGGTCACGCTTTTCCCACGCATCCGCCATGCGCCGCTGCATGCCGTGGTAAGCCCGCTGCAGGATCACCAGATCCTTGGTCTGGCGGGCGAACAGATAGGTATCGGGGAAAAACAGCCCTTCGGGGTGGGATTCCTCCGCGCCGATCAGTTTGAGGATCTCGGCATCCGGGAGTCCGGCCGTGTCGTGCCGCAGGTCGGGGTGGGCATCGAGCTGGGCGCGCAGATCGCGAAAAGTCTTGCCCTCGACGATGACGATGCGGGTTTGCATCACGTCGCCGTCCGTCAGCTTTTGCAGCAGTTGCCACGCCGTCACGCCAGGACCGACTTCATAGCTGCCCGCCTGGATGTTGCGATCCTTGCCCGCCAGCCGTCCCAGCAGGGCGAATTGCCAGGGGGGCATGCCAACGCCGGCATCGGCCATCACCTGTGCCGCGCCCTTGAGGCCGAGACCAGGACGAATATCGAAATCCACAACCCCCTGGGGATTGAGTTTGAGCGGCACGACCGCAAATGCAAACCATGCCATCCAGGCGGCAAAGCCTCCCGCAAGCAGGATGCCGGCCCAGAGCAACAACTGTAATCGTTTGAGATGGCGTTTCATGGAAGGCGGCTATGATAGCCGCTGTTGCTGTTTTTTAGATTTCACCGGACCACAGGATCAAGCTATGAACCAGAACTGGCACGATTTTATTGCCCAACAGGGCGCTCAGGACAATTGCGAGCATTTCGGCGACCTGCAGGCCGAATTGCAGGCCGCGGACACAGCCACCATTGTCGTGCCACTTTCCGAGCAGGGCCTGATCGGCGTCAGCGGCGCGGATGCCGCCAGCTTCCTGCACAATCAACTGACCAACGACATCACCCACATTCCCGCCGACGGGGCGCGCCACGCCGGCTTGTGCACCGCCAAGGGCCGGATGATCGCCAGTTTCCTGATCTGGCGCGAAGCGGACGATTACCTGCTGCAGCTGTCAGCCGACATTCTGCCGGGCATCCTGAAAAAACTCTCGATGTATGTGCTGCGCAGCAAGGTCAAGCTTGCCGACCTTAACGACGAACGGGTACTGATCGGCATCGCCGGCCCGCAGGCCGCGGCCATTGTCGGCAGTTTGGGCATCCAGCCCGGCAGTGCCATGCAGACAACGGCTTTCGCTGGCGGCACTGTGGTGCGCCTCGACGAGCGTCGCTTCGTCCTGGCGGTCAAGGCGGCAAACGCCCCCGACATCTGGCAAAAAGTTTCCGCACAGGCTCGGCCCGCCGGATTGACGGCCTGGCGCCTGGGCGAGATCGCTGCCGGCCAGCCGCGCATCGTCGCCGCGACCCAGGAAGCTTTCGTGCCGCAGATGGTCAATTACGAAGTCGATGCCGTCGGCGGTGTCAGCTTCAAGAAAGGCTGCTATCCGGGGCAGGAAATCGTCGCCCGCACCCATTACCTCGGCAAGGTCAAGCGCCGCATGTATCGCGCCAGCCTTGAATTGCCCTTCCCGCCCGGTACCGCTGTCTATACCTCCGAAACCGGGGACCAGCATTGCGGCGCCGTGGTGCTGGCGGCCCCCGCGCCTGCCGGCGGCTACGAGTATCTGGTCGTGGTCCAGTCTTCCGGCGCCGAAGCCGGTCAAGTACATGTCGGCAAGCCGGATGGCCCGCAAATGAAAATCCTCGATCTGCCTTACAGGGTTGAGTAATCCTGGAAAAATAATTCACCACGGCGACACGGCGAGGAACAATCAAAGTGTTTCTTTGCGCCGTGTCGCCGTGTTCGCCGTGGTTCAACTGAGTAAATGTGCCTGATCCTGGTGGCCTGGCAGGCCCACCCCGACTTCCCCTTTGTCCTGGCGGCCAACCGCGATGAATTCTTTGCACGCCGTAGCGCCAGCGCCGACTTCTGGAAAGACCAGCCGAAAATCCTCGCCGGCCGCGATCTGGAGGCCGGCGGCACCTGGCTGGGCATGACGCGCGGCGGCAGCGATGGTTACAAATTCGCCGCCCTGACCAACTTTCGCGACCCGGGCAGCCACAAGCCACAGGCGCCGTCGCGGGGCCGTCTGGTCGCCGATTTTCTGGCTGGCGACATGACCATCGACGCCTATCTCGATATGCTGCACCCCGCCGACTACAACGGCTTCAACCTGCTGCTCGGCGATGGTCAACGTCTATTCGCTTTCAACAATGTCACTCAAGAACGTCACGAGCTCGCGCCGGGCATTTATGGCCTGTCGAACCACCTGCTCGATACACCCTGGCCAAAAGTCGGCGCTGGCAAGACGGCGCTGGCCGCTGCGCTCACCGCCCTGCCCGATGAAAGTCATCTGTGGCGCTTGCTGCGCGACGACACGGTCCATCCCGACGCAGACCTGCCGGCCACCGGCGTCAGCATAGATTGGGAGCGACTGCTCTCGGCCGCCTTCATTCGCAGCCCCGATTACGGCACGCGCTGCTCGACGGTCGTGAAAGTCGGCGCTGGCGGGACGGAAAGCCCCGCATGGGGTACGGCGAGCTTCGATGAGCAAACCTGGCTACCCAACGGCCAGGCCGGCGCGCGAAAACGTTTTCGTTTCAGGCTGGAATCCCGATGAAATACTGGCTCTCCCTGGCGTTCCTGCTCAGCACTGTGGCGCAGGCTGCAACCGTCGCCTGCCACATCACCTATGGCGGCGAAACCCGCGTCATCTCAGCCACCCCGGTGGCCTCGCCCTATGCCGTGCCGACCGTGCAGGTGGGCTCATATTTCCTGTTCCGGGTGGTTTTCGAGGCAGGCATCGCGATCAAGACCTATGTGTATGGCGACCGCGACAGCGGGCCGGTGCCCCTGCATCAGGCAACGTTCTCTTTGCCCGTGACCCATTCCAGTCGCCACGGTTTCAGCGGACAGCATTTTGTCTATGAACCGGTGCGCGACGGCGAACTGCAATACTGGTGCGAGTTGCGCCCATGACGCTGCGCGCCCTGCTCCTGATCTGTCTGTGCGCGGTCCTGCCGGTGCACGCCGAGTCGGTGAAGCTGATTTTCGTCGGCGACATCATGCTCGACGACGGTCCCGGCAAGGCCATCGCCGCCGGCCGCGACCCGCTGGCGCCCTTTGCCGCGCTGCTCGCCGAGGCCGACTACCGCATCGGCAACCTCGAATGCCCCATAGCGACGGTCGGCCAGCCGCTGGACAGCAAGATCTACAACTTCCGCGCCCACCCGCGGGTGTTGTCCGTGCTCAAGGGCCGTTTCGACGCGTTGGCCGTTTCCAACAATCATTCCGGCGACTACGGCCAGGCCGCATTTCTGGAAACACTTGATTTTCTCAAGCAGACCGGCATCGCCAGTTTCGGCGGCGGACGCAATCAATCTGAAGCCCACGCGCCGCTGTGGATCGAGAAAAACGGCCTGCGCATCGCCGTGCTCGGCTACAACGAATTCAAGCCGCGCAGCTTCGCGGCCGGCCCCCACTGGCCGGGCATCGCCTGGAGCGAAGATAGCCACGTGCTCGCCGACATCCGCGCGGCACGCGCCGCCGGCGCCGACCTGGTGATTCCGTTCATGCACTGGGGCTGGGAGAACGAACCGAAGCCGGACGAGCGTCAGCGCCAGTTGGCGCGGCTCATGATCGATGCCGGCGCCGCCGCGGTGGTCGGCGGTCATCCGCATGTCACGCAAGGCAGCGAAATCTATCGCGGCAAGCCGATCATCTACAGCCTGGGCAATTTTGTATTCGACGGTTTTGACACGCCGGCGGGGAAACTGGGCTGGCTGTTGCGCATGAACGTGGATCGCGGCGGCGTGC
>DDXB01000028.1:0-60874 GCA_002347405.1 Rhodocyclaceae bacterium UBA2271
ATTTCTCGAGGCAACTTCAGATTAACCTGCGTGAAGTCGGTCGGTCGGAAACGCAGGGTGACGCCAAACTCCGGCAGATGATAGGCCGGCATGGGCGCGTCAGGCGGATGGAACAGGGTGGCCGACTCCGGCCCGCTCGGTTGCAGGTAGAGCGTCACCCCATGCCGGTCGGCAAATTCGCGCAGCAGTACTTCGTCATCGCTTGAGAACGCTTCAAGATTGCGCAGCACCAGCACCGTCGGCATGTCGCCGGCAGCCAGCTCGATCTGTGGCACGCGGTCGGGAATTGACAAAGCCGCAATCAACTCGCGCATCTTCAGCAGCAGGTCGGAAATCGGCGCTGGCAGTACGGCGCAAGAATCCATCTCCGCCACATAACTGCGGCGTTTTTCATGGAAACCGACCAGTACGACACCCTTTTTCACGACCTTGCGCACCGTCAGCCGCGCGCGCCGGCGATAGCCCCAGGCAGGACCTACGATCGGCGACAAAATCGTTTCTGGACGCAGTCGCGAGATATGCCAGAAGGCATCTTCCAGCACACGCTGCTTGGCAGCGACCTGAGCGGTCGCGTCCAGATGTTGCATGCTGCAGCCGCCGCAGACCCCAAAATGCGGGCAACCCGGCGTCACGCGCAGACTGGACGACTTGAGTACCGCATCGACACTCGCACTTTCGAACTTCGGCTTGCGGCGGTAAGTCGTGTAGGTGACCCGTTCGCCCGGCAACGCACCGTCGATGAAAATGGCCTTGCCGTCGACATGAGCGACGCCATGTCCTTCGTAGTCGAGCGATTCGATGGTGACTGGGTTCATGGGGGCAAGCGGACTGGAAAGGGGCGCGATTATAAACGCCGCACCCCATGCGGGGCATTCCATCCCGACCATCTACGACTTTTACCGTAGCTCGCGCCAGTCGCAGCCGGTAGCCTGATCGGCAATGCCGATCCAGTCGGGAGTACAGCCCAGGCCGGCAGCAAGGGCTGCGCGGGCCAGGACAGGCGTATTGTTTTCCTCGGAGAGATGCGCAGCAACGACATGCTGCAGCCGCGCGCTGTCGAGCGTGCGCAACAGACCCGCCGCCGCGGTATTGTCGAGATGACCGAAACCACCGGCGATGCGGCGCTTAAGTTGCGGTGGGTAACGGCCATTGGCGAGCATGGCGGCATCATGGTTGGCTTCGAGCACCAGCGCCGCGCAGTCGGCCAGCATGGCAACAATGTGTGGGGTAATCATGCCAGCGTCGGTAAGCAGGCCCAGACGGATTGCGCCGTCGGAGAACACAAACTGCGTCGGCTCCCGCGCGTCGTGCGGCACGGGATAGGGGTGGATCTCGAGGTCACCGATGGCGAATGCGGCGTGGCTGTCGAAACGCCGTACGGCAACTTCGGCAAGCTGCCGCGCTGCTGCCGCCGTGCCGTGACTGGCATGCACGGTCCAGCCGAAACGGGCGGCGCAACGCGCCACCCCGCCGACATGATCGGCATGCTCGTGGGTGACCAAAACGGCATCAACGGATGCCGGCTCGATTTCAAGCCGTTCCAGCCGACGTGCCATTTCACGCTGGCCGAATCCGCAATCGACCAGTACGCGGGTGTGTCCGGCCTCGACGAGCAGCGCGTTACCCTTGCTGCCGCTGCCCAGCGAGGCGAATCGGATCACCCCCGGATCACTTCAACTGTTCAAACAGCAGCCCGAGGATTTTTCGCGCGGTTTCCGAGGTATCGACGCCGCCTTCGCGCGTCATGATGCGCACATTGCTGTCGCTGCCGGCGCTGACAACCTGGATGCGGTATTGCGCCTTCGGGTCGACATCGATCTTGTTGCTCTTCCAGAAAGCCAGCTTCGACAGCCAGCCCTTGTCGTCGCCCTTCCTGCGCAATTCGGCCTCGGGATCGACGTAGCGCACGAAATACAGCCCCTGCGTACGGTCGCGGTCCTCAACGGTAAAGCCGACGCGGTCAAGCGCCAGGCCGACACGCCGCCACGCCCGATCAAAGGGCTCCTGGACGGTCAGCGTCCCAGCACCATCGGCGGCGCGGGTCAGTTTGGCACGCTCCTGCTTCGGCTCGGCAGCCATCATCGTCTTGGCGCGGGATTCCTCGGCACCAAGGCGCACCATCAGTCGGCGCAGCATTTCGGCCTCGAGTTCGGGTTCGGCGGGGCGCGGCTGCCAGCGGGTCTGATCTTTGCCTTCGGTGACATAAACCTCATACATGCCGCGGTGGCTGATGTAAATTTCGGTGGTACCGGTTTCGGCGCCCTTTTCGAGGCGGGTGCGGAACTTGTCGCGCTCAGCGGTCGAATACAAACTATCGATCACCTTGCCGAGTGTTGAGCGAATGATGTCCTGCGGTATTTTTGCCCGGTTCTCGGCCCAGTCCGTTTCCAGCACGCCGGCCTCGGGCAGCTCGATGTTGACGATGAAGCCGGCTTCCTGCCAGAACTCCTTGATCGACGGCCACAGGTTATCGGGTGTTCCGGACACCACCAGCCAGCGTTGCGAACCGGCGCGCTCGATACGCATCTTGTCGACACTGGGCAGCACGACGGAACTGGAAGATACAGCAGCCGTGGCACCACTCCGTTCGCCGGCGTAAGCCGAGTAAGTGGCGCTGCCCTTCGGGGTGACATCCGGCACGGCATAGCGTTCGTCGCGCGACGGCTGGGTCAGGTCGGGCGGCACTTCGAGCGAAGGCAGGCGTTGACTGCCCGCGGACTTGTATTCGATTTTTTTCGACTCAGGCAGAATGTTGCCGCTACAGGCAGTCAAGACCAGCAGGCTGGCGGCAAGCAAGGGCGTGGTACGCAGCATGGAAGATAGGATTTTCATGGATTCGAATGTGAATTAGGCAGAAATGCCAGCATCGCGCATGGCGGAACGCACGCGCTCGTGACAGTCGGCGGAAAGTTGGGTCAGCGGCAACCGCAGGGTGTTCTGTATCAGGCCCATGCAGGAGCAGGCCCACTTGACGGGGATCGGATTGGCTTCGCAGAACAGTTGCTTGTGCAGGCCGATCAGGCGGGCATTGATCTCGCGGGCGGCCTTGACGTCGGCGGCGAGACCGAAGGCCACCATGGCATGCATCAACTTGGGCGCCACGTTGGCCGTCACGGAAATCACACCGTGGCCACCCAGCAGCACCATGGCCAGCCCGGTGGGATCGTCACCGCTATAAATGGCAAACCCGGGGGGCGCACGCTTGATGAGGTCGGCACCACGCTCGAGGTTGCCGGTGGCGTCCTTGATACCGACAATACCGGGCACCTGGGCCAGCCGCAGGGTCGTGTCGTTGGCCAGATCGGCCACCGTTCGTCCCGGCACGTTGTAGAGAATCATCGGCAGTTCAACCGCCTCGGCGATGGTCTTGAAGTGTAGATAGAGCCCTTCCTGCGTCGGCTTGTTGTAGTAGGGCACAACCGACAGGTGGGCGCTGGCGCCCGCGGCCTTGGCGCACCGGGCAAGGTCAATCGCCTCGCTGGTCGAGTTAGCGCCGGTACCGGCAATCACCGGGATGCGGCCGGCGACGTGTTCGACGGTTACGCGAATCAATTCGCAGTGTTCATCCATGTCGACGGTGGGGGACTCGCCGGTCGTGCCAACGACAACGACTGCGTCAGAACCTTCGATGATGTGCCAGTCGAGCAGCCGGCGCAGGGCCGGCAGGTCGAGCGAGCCATCCACATTCATGGGGGTAACGATGGCGGGAATGGAGCCTTGGATCATGGTTAAGCTCATTTCGGAAAACGGAAAAAATTGATTTTACCGGATAAGCCCTTCAAGGCCGACCGAGAGGAATTCAAACTGGAGACTATAGTTCGGCCAGGGCCTTGATGTGCGCCGCCACACTGCGCGCCAGCGCCGACAGGGCATACCCGCCTTCAAGCATGGACACGATGCGTCCCTCGGCAGTCTCCTTCGCCACCTGCACCAACTGTTCGGTCACCCAGGCATAATCGGATTCGAGCAAGCCCAGCGAGGCCATGTCGTCTTCGTAGTGGGCATCGAAACCGGCGGAAATGTAAATCATCTGTGGCGCAAACTCGCGCAGGCGCGGCAGCCAGATATCCGTGACCACCTCGCGAAAGCGGTCGCCGCGGGTGCGAGCCGGCAGCGGCACATTGCACATGTTGGGCGCCGGATCTTCAGTGCCGCGATAAGGGTAGAACGGATGCTGGAAAGCACCCACCATCAGGATGCGCTCATCATTGGAGAAGATTTCTTCGGTGCCATTGCCATGGTGAACGTCGAAGTCGACAATTGCCACGCGCTGCAAACCCCAGGCTTCGACGCCATGCCGCACGGCAACGGCGATGTTATTGAAGAAACAGAATCCCATCGATTTGGCACGCTCGGCATGATGGCCGGGCGGCCGCACCGAGCAGAAGGCGCTGGGAGCTTCCTTGCGCATCACCAGGTCGGTGGCCAACACTCCCGAACCAGCAGCCCGCAGAGCCGCCTGCAGCGTTCCCGGGTTCATCGCCGTATCGGGATCGAGGTGACGGATGCCATGTTCGGGAAGGCTGGCCTGAATATAGTCGAGATAACTTTGCGGATGCACGCGCAGCAGTTGCTCGGCGTCGGCCCGCGGCGCGTCGTGATAGGACAAATATATATCCAGGCCAGCAGCGATCAAACGATCATGGATGGCACTCAGCCGGTCCGGGCATTCGGGGTGATGTGCACCCATGTCATGCAACAGGCAATCGCGGTGGGTAATGAAAGCAACAGTCATGGCGTCACGAAGTGATTTTGGAGCTTCGCATACAATGGCAGAAAGCAGCATTATGACCTGTTCGAGAAAATATTTCTCATGACTCCAATACCAAGCGCCACCGCCCTCTCAGCCGTGCTGACTGCCGCGTCAACCATCATCCTTGGCAAGGAGCATCAGTTGCGCCTGGCCTTGTCCTGCCTGCTGGCGCGCGGACATTTGTTGATCGAGGACATGCCGGGCGTCGGCAAGACCACGCTGGCACACACGCTGGCGCGCCTGCTCGGACTCGATGTCCAGCGCATCCAGTTCACCAGCGACATGCTGCCGGCCGACGTTCTCGGCATCTCCGTGTTCGACAGCAAATCCGGCAACTTCCGCTTTCATCCCGGCCCCATCTTCACCCAAGTAGTACTGGCTGACGAAATCAACCGTGCCACCCCCAAGGCGCAAAGCGCCCTGCTGGAAGCAATGGAAGAACGCCAGGTGACGGTCGAAGGGGCAACCCGGCACTTGCCACAACCATTCTTCGTGATCGCCACACAAAACCCCGCGCACCAGATCGGCACTTTCCCGCTGCCCGAATCACAACTGGATCGTTTTTTGATGCGCATTGAGCTCGGCTATCCGGACCGCGCGGCCGAACGCGCCCTGCTTGAAGGGCGCGACCGCCGCAGCCTGCTGGCCGAAACTCGGCCACAACTGTCGCCCGAGGTACTACTGGCAGAGCAGGCTCGCGCCGCCGCGCTCCATGTCGCCGCGCCCCTCTTCGATTACGTGCAGGCATTGATCGCCTACACCCGCAATGCGCCGGAATGGAAAACCGGCCTGTCACCCCGTGCCGGACTTGGCCTCATCGCCGCCTCGCGCGCCTGGGCGCTCCTCGCCGGCCGCAGCCACGTCCTGCCGGAAGACGTCCAGGCCGTGCTGCCTGCAGTCGCCGTGCATCGCCTGCCGGCTGCCGGAGATGCACGCAGTGCGACTGAAATCGCCCAGGCATTGATTGAAGCCGTCCCTTTGCCTTGAGCAACGTCAACATGGGAAAAGGCCCGCCACCTCCCGAACGCTGAAGCGAACGAGAAATGGCGAGCCCTGGCAAACCGACTACGGCAGAGTTACTTCAACGTCAGCACAAACTGCACCAGCGTCTTCATGTCCGCGTCCTTGACGGTGGCATTCGGCGGCATCGGGATAGGACCCCAGACGTCCTTGCTGCCTTTCTTGACCGACAGCAGCAGCTTTTCTTCCGCACCCGCAACCCCGGCGTATTTCTTGCCGACCTCTTTCCAGGCCGGGCCGACCAGTTTCTTATTGAGGTCGTGGCAAGCCAGGCAGCCGTTTTTCTTGGCGAGGGCGAGGGCCGTTGCGGTGCCAATCCACTTGCGGTCACTTGTCCGCAACGCCATGCGCAATTCATCCAGAGCTGACGCATCCGCCAGATAGAGCATCTCGGCCGCCAGTTGGTCAAAAAAGAGCCCAACCCCGTGCGCCCGCACCGATATCTCCTGCTGCAGATTGCGCAAAGTCTGGGTCCGCAGCGTATCGAGCACCACGTAAATGCCGATCAGGCCGCTCAATGCAGCAGTGGGAATGATCGCCACCAAAAGAAAAGCGAAGTAAATGCGCCGCGCCTGGCCACGCGAAGGACTCGCAGTCTTGATGGCCAAGAAGTCCTTTTAAACTTCTCGAAGATGTTTGTCGCGGATGGGTAAGCGCGGTCCATCGAGATACGCTGCGCAGTTCATTGGGAATCGCTGCAAACGAATGAATTCAGGTGAGGTGTATTGTAGGGCCCCGCAAGAAAAGCCTCACCATGAAAATATTAGTCGATGCCGATGCCTGTCCTGCGGCCATCAAGGACATCCTCTACCGCGCCGCAAACCGGGCGCAGTTGCCATTGACGCTGATCGCCAATCAGATGTTGCGCGTGCCGCCTTCGCCATGGATCCGCGCGTTGCAGGTGCAATCGGGATTCGACGTCGCCGACCAGCGCATCGTCCAGGATGCAGTCGCCGGCGATCTGGTAATCACCGCCGATATCCCACTCGCCGCGCAAGTGATAGCCAAGGGTGCTCAGGTACTCGATCCGCGTGGCGAACTGCTTGATGCGGGCAACATTCAGGAACGGCTGACGATGCGCAACTTCATGGAGGGACTGCGCAGCGGCGGTATCGACACCGGTGGGCCGGCAGCCTTTTCCGCCGCCGACCGGCAGGCATTTGCTAACCAGCTCGACGGACTGCTGGCCAGACGGACCCAGCCATAACTAATGATTTGCTACGCCGCTTTCAACAGGTTCATGCGGAAATTGCGGCCTTTGATGCCGGCTTCAGCTAGGCACGCCAGTGCTCGCGCAGCGGCATGTCGATCCAGCGCGACGAAGCAAATATCGTCGAAAACATCGATGCGGCCAACCTGTTCCTTGCTCAATCCGGCGACGCCGGTCAATGCGCCGAGCAGGTCGCCCGGACGCAGCTTGTCCTTGCGGCCGCCAAGGATGCGCAAGGTCAGCATCGGCGCCTGCAACATCCCGTCCGCGGCCGGCTGGAGTTCGGCGAGGGGAAACCAGCGCACCGGACCGCCCTGCCAGGCTTCGATCAGCTTGACCCATTTGCGCTCGCTCGGCGCACATAAACTCAACGCCAGTCCGGTTTTGTCGCCACGTCCGGTGCGGCCGATCCGGTGGGTATGCACCTCGGTATCCTTGGCGACATCGACGTTGATGACCGCGTCCACAGTCCGGATATCGAGTCCGCGCGCGGCGACATCGGTCGCCACCAGCACCGTGCAACTGCGGTTGGCAAATTGCACCAGCAGTTCATCGCGATCCTTCTGCTCCAGTTCGCCGTGCAACGCGAGCGCCGAAAAACCCTGCGCGCAGAGTTCGGCGGCCAGTTCGCGGCAGTGGATGCGGGTATTGCAGAAGGCCAGTGTCGAATCCGGCCGAAAATGGGCAAGCAGTTGCGCCGCGGCGCTGTTGCGCCGCTCGTGCGCGACTTCGTAGAAGCGCTGCTCGACACGGGGGGCATCCTGCGCGGCATCAACTTTGAGCTCCGCCGGTCGATTGAGAAAAGCCGCGCTGGCCATCTTCATGTCATCCGGATAGGTGGCCGAGAACAGCAGCGTCTGGCGCTCGCGCGGGCAGGCGTTGACGATGCCCTTGATCTCGTCGAAAAAGCCCATGCCAACCATCCGGTCGCCTTCGTCAAGGACCAGGGTACGGACACGGGAAAGGTCGATGCTGGCACGGCTCATGTGGTCCTGGATCCGCCCGGGCGTGCCGACGACAACATGCGCGCCATGTTCGAGCGAGGCGATTTGCGGCCCCATCGGCGCGCCACCGCAAAGCGTCAGCACCTTGATGTTTGCGGCGAAGCGGGCCACGCGCCGCAACTCCTTGGCAACCTGATCGGCCAATTCGCGCGTCGGGCAGAGCACCAGTGCCTGGGTGCTGAAATCGGCAGGGTCAAGTCGGTGCAGAATGCCGATGGCGAAAGCCAAGGTCTTGCCGCTGCCGGTGTTGGCCTGGGCAATCAGGTCGCGCCGTTGCAGGATCAGCGGCAGACTCTGCGCCTGGATCGCCGTCATGCTGTGGTAGCCGAGGCGCTCAAGGTTGCGCAGGAATACCGGTGTCAGCGGCAGGGTTGAAAATTCTCGCTTAGTCACTCAAATATACGATAGTAGAAAAGCAAATCCGGCGATAGCGGAAGTGCCAGCGAAGCAGCATAGCTGTTGTTTCGCCTGGAAGGGCGCGGAGTCTAGCAGAGGCGCCACCACCAAGGAGAGAAAATGACAACGAACCCCACCTTCCAATCCGAAACGGTCATGCAACCGCGCTCGGTAGAACAGTTAGTGGCCGGCAAGCCAACTTCCGATGGTGCCGGAGTGCAACTGACACGCGTGCTGACGCAACAGCTACAGCATAGGCTCGACCCGTTCCTGATGCTGGACGCCTTTGGCAGCGACAATCCGGACGACTACATCGCCGGATTTCCCGACCACCCACATCGCGGCTTCGAGACCATCACCTACATGATCGCCGGCCGCATGCTGCATCGTGACAGCGCCGGGCATGAGGGGCTGCTCGAAAACGGCGGCGTCCAGTGGATGACCGCCGGTCGTGGTGTGATTCATTCGGAAATTCCGCAGCAGGAAGCAGGCGTGATGGAGGGGTTCCAGCTCTGGCTGAACCTGCCCGGCCGCGACAAGATGTGCGCGCCCTGGTATCGCGATTTCGCCGCAGCCGACCTGCCGCGCTTCGTGACCGAGGCCGGCGTGGCGGCAACGCTGATTGCCGGTGCAAGTCATGGCATGAAAGGCGCAGTGACGCGCGACGCAACTGCACCTTTGTACCTTGATCTCCATCTGCCAGCAGGCACCCGCTTCACGCAGTCAATACCGGAAACACACAACGCCTTCATCTATGTTTATCGCGGCGAAGTCGGTGTGGCAGGGAAAACCATTCCACTTCAACGCATGGCGATCCTCACCAACGCTGCCGGGACCGATGGCGTGGTGATTGAGGCCACCACGGAGGCCAAAGTGCTGTTGATCGCCGGCCTGCCGCTGCATGAACCCATCGTGCAGCACGGTCCGTTCGTAATGAATACCGAACAGGAGATCAATCAGGCGATAGATGATTTTCGCGCTGGTCGACTTTAACCCGCCATTCGACAATTGTGTACTGTTTTCGTATACCATTAATACGACAACATCAGCACAGATGCATAACCTGCATTGACAAGTTGCCATGGTTGGTCTTAAAAGATGAATAAGATTTGTGCTTCCCGGTTGTTACTCGGGAGGTTGAATGGTCTTTTGCACGAAATAACGAACGGAGGTTCACAATGAGCAACATGCGTACTTTGATAGCTATCGCCATTACGGCTGCACTGGCAAGTGGCTGCGCAACCCAACAACAAACCGAAACTGCTGTCGGCACCGGTGCCGGCGCAGCGGCAGGTGCCGTGCTCGGCACCATGATTGGCGGCTCCGGCCGCGGTACGGTGGTTGGTGCCACGGTGGGCGCTGGTGTAGGTGCCGCAGCAGGATACAACTGGCCGCTGGTCAAGGAAAAGCTGGGTATTGCCACCAAGGACTCCGGCGTAGCCGTGACCGAACAGAAGGATGGCTCGCTCAAGGTGAGTGTGCCGGGTTCAGTCTCGTTCGCCAGCGGCAGTGCGGCCATCGACACCAAGCTCTACCCGACACTCGACAAGCTGGCGAATACGCTGAATGAATATCCGGCGAGCACCATAACGGTGATCGGCTATACCGACAGCGTGGGCGACGTTCAGTCCAACCTTGAACTGTCCGGCCGGCGCGCCGCCGCAGTGTCCGATTACCTCGCCCAGCGCGGCGTCCAACGGAACCGCATGACGATCACAGGCAGGGGCGAAGCCGACCCGATTGCCGACAATGCGACCGATACCGGGCGCGCCCAGAATCGCCGTGTTGAAATGGTGATCCGTCCGGCGCAGGGCTGATTCAGCAAGACTGCATCGAGTAGGGGGCGGGGTTACCCCCGTCGCCCTCTCACACCACCGGACGTGCGGTTCCGCATCCGGCGGTTCATTGAACACACTGGAGTCGTCGCATCGTATCAAGCAGCGACACCAGACCTAAACGATCAAAGAAGGACTTCGGGAAAACCTGGTTCATGTGGCTCGCGCCACTGTTCCACCACGGCCCTCGTTGATTGAAGGCCGAGCGAAACGCCCGTTCTTCCGTCAGTCCCGCCCTCATCAGGTTCGTGGCGCACGTGTAGGGACGTTTCCACTGCCGCCACAGCATGCAGCGCAGTTTGTGCCTGATCCAGCCGTCCAACGCTTCCAGCACCTTCTTGGTCTCGGTCAGCTTGAAATACGCCATCCAGCCACGCAGGATCGGGTTGAGTTCGGTGATGGCTGTCGTCAGGCTGCGGCCTCGCGCGCCCTTGAGTATTTCACGGATTTTGTCTTCCAGCCGTGTCAGGCTGGTCGGCGCAATCTTCAGCTTCGGGGCTTGGTGCCACGTCAAACTGTAGCCCAGAAACTTCCTCTTCCACGGCGGCGCTACCGCGCTCTTGGCCGCATTGACCGTGAGCTTGAGCGTGTCCGCCAGAAACCGGGTAATGCTCGCCATGACCCGCTCCCCCGCCTCTTTGCTCTTGACGTAGATGTTGCAGTCATCGGCGTAGCGGCAGAAGGCGTGGCCTCGGCATTCCAGTTCCCGAGATGGGCAGGCTTCACAGATATTTGCCTGCTCACCCCGCCGTACCACCTCGTATCCGCTTCCTGTTCGTCAGGCCAGCGCTTTGCCTTCGGCCCCCTCCAGATTTCCAGTCGCCCAGAACACCCTTGCCGTTCGGCTAACTCTTCCCCTTGTCGGGCGAGTAGAGGACTTCCACCTCCCAGTGCCCGTCACCACGGCAACAACCCTTACATCACCACACCGGCCTGCCAGGGGCAGAATTCCAGGCCACCGATGCCATGAATTTCGCTTTTCGACGGCTGGCCTGAGGCCGTATCCAGCATCAGTCGGAAAATTCGCTCGCCCATCTCGGCGGTCGACACGTCACCATCGGCGATGATCCCGCAATTAATATCCATGTCGTCGCTCATGCGCTCGAACATCGGCGTATTTGTCGCCAACTTCAGGCAGGGCACCGGCTTGCCGCCGTACACCGACCCTCGTCCGGTGGTGAAACAGGTCAGGTTGGCGCCACCTGACACCATCCCGGTGATGGACGCCGGATCGTAACCGGGACTGTCCATGAAGACGAATCCCTTCGCCGTCACCGGCTCGGCATATTTATAGACATCCATCAGCATCGTGGTGCCGCCCTTCGCCGCCGCGCCCAGCGACTTTTCCAAAATGGTCGTGAGGCCACCCTGCTTGTTGCCCGGTGTCGGATTGTTGTCCATGCGCGCCTGATTGGCGGCGGTATGTTGTTCCCACCATTTGATGCGCGCAATCAGCTTCTCGCCCACCGCCCGAGTCACAGCGCGGCGCGTCAGCAGATGCTCGGCACCGTAAATCTCCGGTGTCTCCGCCAGGATTGCCGTGCCGCCATGGCGCACCAGCAGATCGACCGCCGCGCCCAGAGCCGGATTGGCGGTAATCCCTGAATAACCGTCCGAACCGCCGCATTCCAGCGCCACCGTCAGATGACTGGCATCAACGGTGGTACGCTGCGCCGTTTCGGCGCTGTCCAGCATCGCGCGTAGCTTGGTGACACCAGCCGCCACGGTGGCGACAGTACCGCCTTCATCCTGAATGACCAGTGTCTGTAAGCTCGCGCTTTTGCTCAGTCCGTAGCGTTCCAGCATGGTGTCGATCTGCGCGACCTCACAGCCCAGGCCCACCAGCAACACACCCGCGAAGTTCGGATGCCGGGCATGGCCGACCAGGGTGCGCTCGAGGTTGCCATGGGTATCGCCGTCCAGCGGGATGCAACAACCAGTCTGGTGTGGCAACGCGACGACGCCATCCACATGCGACCATGCCGCCAGCTTGTCACCCGCATAGGCGTCGGCAATCAACCGTGCCACGGAATTTGAACAATTCACCGAGGCCAGCACCCCGACAAAGTTGCGCGTGCCGACCTGTCCATCGGCGCGCACAAAGCCCTGGAAGGTGGCGCGTTCCGCTGCGGGGACGAAAGCCGTCGGCCGCGCGTCTACGCCGAAAGCATAGTCGCGGTCGAAATCGCCAAATTCGGTGTTGTGGGAGTGCACATGCTCGCCCGGCTGAATCGCGGCGGTGGCAAAACCGATGATCTGGTCGTACTTGCGCACTACCTCGCCCTTGGCGATGGCGGCAGTCGCCACCTTGTGCCCGCGTGGCACGGCAGTCGTGGTGGTCACGCTCTCGACCGGCGTTCCCAGCGCCAAATCATCCCGCGCGACAACCACGTTGTCGGCGGCGTTCAAACGAATGCTGGCACGGTCGGCGGCTATGCTCATGGTCTCGATCTCCCTGATTAGTCACCGCTATCAATAGCGGAAAACCTGTCTGGCCGCAATAGCCAATTCGCCGATGCCTTACCAAGGGTGGAGAATATTTTGACTTCAGACTGATTGGTCACCCGAATCCCCTTGGGTTGCTGTCTGAAGCCTACTTGGCTCTTTTTGTAGTGCCTCAGTTTACCCATGACCTGCCCCTCACCACTGACCGCAGGGGGTAGCCTGCGGTCAACACCGGTTGTGTTCAGGTGAGCTTACTAGTCCACTCGTCCAGAGCGACACAGGCATCATTCGTCGGGACATGCGGGTCTTTCAACAAACCGATCTGGCAGAGGTGCTCGTCGCCCTGGGCGTCAAACAAATTGACGTAAGGGCTGACACCATAGGAATCGAAACCACTGGAGTCCGCATAGATGAATGCATACTCGCCAGCAACATCGATTTCCAGCATGCCGTCATGGCTCTCACCGTAATCGTGCCAGCGTGTTTTCAGCTTCGCCCCCTCGATGACCGGAGACATCCTTGATGCTTTGCGGTCGTACCAGGCAATCAGTACAGGTTCGGTAACTTCCGCGTCCTGATCGGCAAAGTCTGCGGCCAGCTTGGCCGCCATGGAGTAATTCAGATCCGTTGTCGAATGCGTTATGTGAGCTTGTCTCATTTTGTTTTGCTCCTTACTGTTGGGTACGCTCCGGAATCCGGAACGGTATTGCAATCACTTAGGTCAGTAAATTCAAGTTTCGTTCAAATCCGTTACCTGGCGTGCGTTCCTGAGCACACCAGTCGCCTTGTAGTAGGCTGGAAGACCATTGGCCTTGACGAAAATCGCCTTGGCCGCGGTTTCGTAGGGCATCAGGTGCCCTGCTTTTGCTGCAGATTTTAGGGGCACGGCCGCAGGCGTCTCGTTACGAACACCTGACGGCGCAAGTGGGGAGGCAAGACTTGGTTTGAATAACTCCTTGCTTGGGTGGGTTATTTTCATGGTTATGGTCTCTTTCTGTTTCACCATGCTACTGGTGATGTTTCCGGTCTTATGTGGCCGGTAACGAAACCATCTTCCACCCTTGGCGAGGAATAGCAAACTATATAAGTAAATATAACCCCTTGAAATAATTGAATGCTGTAGGGGCGGGCATGAACAGGGGGAGGGAAGTTGATTGATTAGCCTCTTAGTGTCTCGAATTGTGCTGTTTGAGTGGCGTTAGAAAGTAAAAACGCCCCGAAAGGGGCGTTTTTACTTGTTACTTGGCGGACCAAAAGGCATACCAACAAAAACTAATCAGCACCGGCAAATGAATAGCCATGCTTGTTGAGCTTTGCCCGGTACATGGCCTTGTCAGCAACATCGAGCAGCGCATCTGCAGTCGTGCCGTCTTTCGGGAAGATCGATATTCCAATGCTGGGGTTGATGCTCAGGCTGATGCTAATGTCCCGCACCCGAATGTCACAGGGCACCTGAACCGCCTTGATAATTTTTTCCGCGACGATCGCGATGTCGTGATCGCTCTCGGTTTTCATCAAAAGGTACAGGAATTCGTCACCGCCATGGCGACAGACCGTGTCATCGTCCCGCGTTGTCTCCTTGAGTCGTCCGGCAATCATTTGCAAGACGAGATCACCCACGTCGTGCCCATACGAATCGTTAATCATCTTGAAATCATCCAGATCCAGGAACATCACGGCAAAATGAAGACCATTCCGATTGGCCACTGCCAGTCCATGTTCCAGTCGATCATTGAACAGCGCGCGGTTAGGCAGACCAGTTAACGGGTCGTGGAGGGACGCATGGCGCGCTTCGTCCCCCTGCTTGGTAGCCGTGGCCAATTGAGCTTCCAGAACATGCCGCTCGTTGACCTCTTCCTTTAGCGCTTTATTGACCAGCGCCAACGCTTCGGAAGCATCCTGTACCTTACTCTCGACGGCCTCGCTTTTTTCGAGAGCGTTTTCAACGCCTGGCGAAATATCCCCGTCCTGTAGTTCAATCTTTAGATCGGCATTGACCGACGACAAGTCGTCCGCACACTCTTCGACGATTTCCTTGACGCGCTCGCTTTGGCCCAACACCTTGGTCAGCGACTTGACGGACGAAGGGCTTTTCAACAACTGCGCGATTTGATTTTTTGACATGCGTTCATGGATCCTGATGGTAGGCAAATCAAGGTCGCCACAAGCAAGCTCGGCAACGTGTGACGAAACGTTCAAGCATGCTCCACGATCATGAATATTTTTACATTAGGAGAAAAGGTAGTCAGTGCTCAAACGCACAGAGCGCGGCTAGTTGCACCTTACCGGCTTACGAACCGATGCCTTGGATGGCAATTGGGGAAAGGTAGTTCTTCACTATCGGCCCGAAGTCATCTTCTAAAAGGATGATCAAGGACACTTCACGGGATACATTTGTACCGCGCCGCCCACAGGAGCGAAGGAGGAAGACGAAGATAAGTGCAGTTACAAGCAGCTCAAACGAATCGTATTTATTTACAAACCGTGGCAAGAAAATCTGCACTGAAGACAGTTTTTGTACGGATTTTTTGAGAGCCAGAAAGCGAAAATTCTCTTCTGGACGGTACAGTCCAGAGTTGTCGGAACCATGGGAGGTCAAGAGGCTGTTGCCCGGAACCCATTGTGGCAAAGGGTTTCAGCGGTTTGATACACCAATTTCAAAGAGTTCGCGTTGGCGTACCTTGCTATTACTGGCGGAGAAGGAGGGATTCGAACCCTCGATCCAGGTTTTGCCCAGATGCGCCCTTAGCAGGGGCGTGCCTTCGACCACTCGGCCACTTCTCCGCAGGGGGGCGATGATAAACACATCACCCCCACTGGTCAAACTCAGTCAGGCGCCTTGTCGAGTCCGAACGCCTGATGCAAGGCGCGGACAGCGAGTTCGAGATACTTTTCGTCCACCACGACGGAGATCTTGATTTCGGAGGTCGAGATCATCCGGATGTTGATGCCCTCCTCGGCCAGCGCACGGAACATCTGGCTGGCGACGCCGGGGTGGGAACGCATGCCGACACCGACGGCGGAGACCTTGCAGATCTTGTTGTCGCCTTCGATGGCACGCGCGCCAATATGGGGCTTGATCTTTTCATCGAGAATCTTGAAGGTACGATCGTAATCGCCACGATTCACCGTGAATGAGAAGTCCGTCGTACCGTCATGGCCGACGTTCTGGATGATGACGTCGACGTCGATGTTCGCTTCGGCAATCGGGCCGAGGATTTGCGAGGCGATGCCCGGGCGATCCGGCACGCCCTGCACGGTGAGTTTGGCTTCGTCGCGATTGAAGGCGATGCCTGAGATGATGGGTTGTTCCATTTGATTGTCTTCCTCAACGGTGATCAGTGTGCCGGGGGTTTCCTTGCCTTCTTCTTCGAAGCTGGACAGCACGCGCAACTTGACCTTGTATTTTCCGGCAAATTCGACCGAGCGAATCTGCAGTACTTTCGAGCCGAGGCTCGCCATTTCGAGCATTTCCTCGAAGGTGATGCGATCCAGTTTGCGCGCCTCGGGCACGATGCGCGGGTCGGTGGTGTAAACACCATCGACGTCGGTATAGATCTGGCATTCGTCGGCCTTGAGGGCCGCGGCCAGTGCGACAGCCGTGGTGTCGGAGCCGCCTCGCCCCAGCGTCGTGATGTTGCCGAATTCATCGACACCCTGGAAGCCGGCGACGATGATAACCGTATCGTTATCGAGGTCGCGCCGCATGTTTTCTTCGTCGATCGACAGGATGCGCGCCTTGGTGAATACGCTGTCGGTCAGCACCTTGACCTGGGCGCCGGTATAGCTTTTTGCCTTGACGCCCGTATCCTGCAGGGCCATCGCCAGCAGCGCGATGGTAACTTGCTCGCCGGTGGATATCATGACGTCGAGCTCGCGCGGGTGCGGGTTCGGAGTGATACTTTTCGCCAGGGCAAGGAGCCGATTGGTTTCGCCACTCATGGCGGACACCACCACCACTACTTGATTTCCCTGCGTTTTCCAGCGGTTGACCCGCCGGGCCACATCCCGGATGCGTTCGGGGGTTCCCATCGAGGTGCCACCGTATTTCTGAACGATCAGTGCCATTTTCGGTCCACAGACTTGCAAAGCCGTGCATTTTATCCGATCAGCAGATTTCCTGAAATTTTATGTTGTCTATGACTTGTATGGCGCACAAATATCCGATATGCTTGCCTACTATGACTTCAGTTGTAGCAGATAACCGACTCGTCATACCCATAAAGTATTTCTTAAAAGGATAACCATATGAAAAACACAGATAAAGCTGATGCTCGCGAAATCCGCCGCAAGCTGGGTCTGAACCAGCAACAGTTCTGGTCAAAGCTGGGTGTCACCCAGAGTGGTGGTTCGCGCTACGAGAGTGGTCGCAATATGCCTCGCCCGGTCCAGCATCTGCTGCGCCTGGTTCATGTCGAGCAAATCGACATCCAGAAGATCAAGCGCGAGGATTACGAAGTCATCGAATTCCTGCGTGCCAAGAATTCCGAGATGTTCAAGGACCTGAAAAAACAGGCCAAAGTCTGGAAAAAAGGCTGACCAGCCCTCATTATCGGATCACGGGCTGACCCTTACGGCCAGCCCGGTTTTACCCTTGATGCGTCCAGCCAGGTCTTCCAGCCATTCACCTGGCAATGAGGAAAGCCGCGGCGCTTCCGGCTGCATGGAAGGGCGTGCCAGACCATACAGATGCACGCCGGCAATGCTGCCCTTTGCCTGCAACAACAGATCAAGATAAGCCACCACCGCGGCTGCTTCGGGCGGTTTGCCGTCGACGGCGAACAGGCAGGTCTGTACCCACGTAGTGCATAGTTCCCCCGCTTGCCGCAAGCGGCGCAACACCGTTGCCGGTTGCAGCGTTACGCCGTTGATCTGGCGCATGGTGGCGGGATCGCCGGCATCGACCTTGAACCACACCTCCCCCGCCCGCGCACCCATCATGGCGATGCCACGGCGCACCGACGCCCGGCCGAGCATGCTGCCATTGGTGATGAGGCGCAACTGGGGTGGTTCGCCAGACAATTTGGATGGTTCATCAAGCACCTGTGCATCGATGCAGCGCCCCACCCGTTCGACTGCTTCGGCAAATTCTGGCGCCGTAGTCGGTTCGCCGTTACCGGAAAAGGCGATATCGACAAGCTTTCTTGCCTCAGGCGGGGCATGCCGTTCGAGAAAATCGCCGACATAGATCTGGGCCAGCATGTCACGCAACTCGTCTTCCAGCCGATCAAGATCAATCGGTGGCGGTCCGCCGCGCTTGAGGTCGGGCACCTGGCAGTAAATGCAGCGCCAGTTGCAGGCATTGTTGGGGTTGAGGTTGATGCCGAGCGAAACCCCGCCGGCCCGGCGCGACACGACCGGATAGACATAAGTCATGCCGGCGCTGTCGCGGCTGTGATCCTTGACGGTGAGGCGGGGCATGGGCGGCTGGGGTGCGAGTGGAGGGAAGTGGCTGGGATATACTGCGTCAGGAAAAACTTCCCCCGGATTATCGCCCATCCCATGCAGATCACACGCCGTCTCGAATTCGACGCCGGTCATCGCATTCCCGACCACCAGAGCCAGTGCCGCCATCTGCACGGGCACCGCTATGCGCTGGAAATCACCCTCACCGGCGAGATCATCGAGGCCGCCGGCCAGCCATACAACGGCATGGTGATGGACTTTTCCGAGGTCAAGGCAATCGCCGTGCGTCATGTCGTGGCGGTTTGGGATCACGCCTTTCTGGTCTATCGCCACGACACGCCGGTCGTCGAGTTTCTCGCCAGCCTGCCCGGCCACAAGACCGTCGTGCTTGACCGCGTGCCGACCGCCGAAAACCTGGCGCGGATTGCCTTCGAGTTGCTCGACCCGGTCTTTCGCGACGTCTATGGCAACCACCTGCACCTCGAACGGGTGCGCCTCTACGAAACCCCCAATTGCTGGGCCGATTGCCGGCGCAGCGATTTTTCTCCGGTGAAACCATGATCCAGCGCACCCCCCTGTACGACAGCCATCTCGCCGCCCACGGCCGCATCGTCAACTTCGCCGACTGGGAAATGCCCATCAACTACGGTTCACAGATCGAGGAACATCACGCCGTCCGCCAGGATGCCGGCATGTTCGATGTATCGCACATGCTCGCCATCGATCTCACCGGCGGCGAATCGCAAGCCTTTTTGCGCCACCTGCTGGCCAACGATGTCGCCAAACTGACCGTGCCCGGCAAGGCGCTCTATTCCTGCCTGCTCCAGGAAGATGGCGGTGTCATCGACGACCTGATCGTTTATTTTTTCACCCCGACGCACTACCGCATCGTCGTCAATGCCGGCACAGCCGAGAAGGATCTGGGCTGGATGCAGCTGCAAGCCGCCGACTTCGCCGTCAGCCTCAAGCCGCGCCGTGACCTGGCGATGATTGCCGTACAGGGCCCGCAGGCGCGCGAGCGTTTCTGGACAGCCTTTCCGGCCAGCCGCGTAACCAGCGAAGCACTCGTGCCGTTTCAGGCGGCGGAGTGGAATGACTGGTTGATAGCCCGCACCGGCTACACCGGCGAGGACGGCTTCGAAATCGCCGTGCCGGCCACTGCCGCCGCCGCCGTGTGGGAAAAACTGGTCGCCGCCGGCATCCGCCCCTGCGGCCTGGGCGCCCGCGACACCCTGCGGCTCGAAGCCGGCATGAACCTCTATGGCCAGGACATGGACGAAACGCAAAACCCGCTCGAATCGGGCCTGACCTGGACCGTCGATTTCAAGGATGCCAGTCGCGACTTCATCGGAAAGTCGGCGCTGGCGGGACGGCGCGACGCAGGCAACTTGCGCTCTTTCCTCGGCCTCGTGCTGCTCGACAAGGGCGTGCTGCGCGCCCACCAGAAAGTCGTCACCGCCCAGGGCGCGGGCGAAATCACCAGCGGCAGTTTCTCGCCCACGCTCAACCAGTCGATCGCCCTGGCGCGCCTGCCCGGCGGCGTTGCCGCCGGCGACCTTGTCGAAGTGGCCGTCCGCGACAAATTACTCCGCGCGAAAGTCGTCAAGCCGACGTTCGTGCGTCACGGCAAATCCCTCATCTGAACTCACTACTCACTCGGAGCCCATCATGAACATCCCCGCCGATCTCAAATACACCCAATCCCATGAATGGGTGAAGCAGGAAGCCGACGGCACCGTCACCATCGGCATCACCGATCACGCCCAGGAAGCGCTTGGCGACATCGTGTTTCTCGAACTCCCCGAGCCCGGTCTGATGGTGAAAGTCGGCGAGGAGTGCGCGGTGGTTGAATCGGTCAAGGCCGCATCCGATATCTATGCGCCGCTCGCCGGCGAAGTCGTTGCCAGAAACGAAGACGCCATGGGCGCGCCCGAGAGCGTGAATCAGGATGCCTATGCCGCCTGGCTGTTCAGGCTGAAGCCCGCCAATCCGGCCGACCTGAGTTTGCTGCTCGACGCCGCCGCCTACGAAAAAGTTGCCACCGAATGACACCCGCCCCCTCTCCCCCAACCCCTCTCCCGCAAGGGGAGAGGGGAGCGTTGCGAGGCGCTGACGCGACTTTGACGCTATGTGAACTCGAACACCGCGACGAATTCATCGCGCGCCACATCGGTCCTGCGCCTGCCGAGCAGGCAGCGATGCTGGCGGTGCTGGGCGTCGCCAGTCTCGACGAACTGATCGCGCAGACCGTGCCCGCTTCGATTCGCCTGCCGGCCGATCTGCCCCTACCCCAACCCCAGACCGAACACGCGGCGCTGGCGCAACTCAAGGCGCTGGCCGAACAGAACCAGGTCAGGAAATCCTGCATCGGCCTCGGCTACTACGGCACCCACACGCCGCCGGTGATCCAGCGCAACCTGTTCGAAAATCCCGGCTGGTACACCGCCTACACGCCCTATCAGGCCGAAATCGCCCAGGGACGACTGGCCGCGCTGCTCAATTACCAGCAGATGGTGATCGACCTCACCGGCCTGCAGCTCGCCAATGCTTCGCTGCTTGACGAAGCCACCGCCGCCGCCGAAGCAATGGCCATGGCGCGGCGCGTCGGCAAGTCGGCCAGCAACGCCTTCTTCGTCGATGCCGATGCGTATCCCCAGACCCTCGATGTCATGCGCACGCGGGCAGCCCTGTTTGGCTTCGAACTGATCGTCGGCCCGGCTGAAACTGCCGCCAGTCACGACGTGTTCGGTGCACTCCTGCAAACCCCCAACGCCCGGGGCGAAATCAAGGATTTCAGCGCGGTCAGCGCCGCGTTGAAAGCGAAAAATGCCATCTGCGCCATTGCTTGCGATCTGCTGGCTCTGGTGCTGACGAAATCGCCCGGTGAAATGGGCGCCGACATCGCGCTGGGATCAAGCCAGCGCTTCGGCGTGCCGATGGGCTATGGCGGCCCGCACGCCGCCTTCTTTGCCTGCAAGGACGAGCACAAGCGCGCCGTGCCCGGCCGCATCATCGGCGTCTCGAAGGACGTGCGCGGCAAGACGGCGCTCCGCATGGCTCTGCAAACGCGCGAACAGCACATCCGCCGCGAGAAGGCCAACTCGAACATCTGCACCTCGCAGGTGCTGCTCGCCAACATGGCCGGCATGTATGCCGTCTGGCACGGGCCGGTCGGTCTGCAGCGCATCGCCCGGCGCGTCCATCGCCTGACCTGCCTGCTCGCCAGGGCACTGAATGTCACCGGCGGCTTCTTCGATACGATCGTTGCAAAAGTCGGCGCTGGCGGGACGGCGGCATTGAAGAATTCCGCCTTCAACGTGCGCCACATCGACAACGAAACCGTCGGCATCAGCCTCGACGAGACCACCACGCGCGCCGATGTCGCCGCACTGCTGGCCGTGCTCGGCCAGACCGCGGAGCTCGATGCGCCCTGCCCCGACGCGATCCCCGAGAACCTGCGCCGCAACACGCCATTCCTCACCCATCCGGCATTCAACACGCATCACACCGAGCATGCCATGCTGCGCTACCTCAAGTCGCTGCAGAACAAGGACCTGGCGCTCGACCACGCGATGATTCCGCTCGGCAGCTGCACCATGAAACTCAACGCCGCCGCCGAGATGATGCCGGTCAGCTGGCCCGCCTTTGGTGGCATGCATCCATTCGCCCCGGCTGAGCAGGCACGCGGTTACGCCCAAATGATTGATCAACTGGCCGGCTGGCTCACCGTCATCACCGGCTTTGACGCGCTGTGCGTGCAACCAAACTCCGGCGCGCAGGGCGAATACGCCGGCCTGGTCTCGATCCGCCGCTATCAGGCAGCAGCAGGGCAAGCCCACCGCGACATCTGCCTGATCCCGAAATCCGCCCATGGCACCAACCCCGCCACGGCGCAAATGTGCGGGCTGCAAGTTGTCGTCGTCGATTGCGATGAAAACGGCAACGTCGACGTCGCCGACCTGAAGGCCAAGGCGGCGCAGCACGCGGCCAATCTTTCCTGCCTGATGATCACCTATCCCTCCACCCACGGCGTGTTCGAAGAAGCCGTCAGGGAGATGTGCGAGATCACCCATGCCCACGGCGGCCAGGTCTACATGGACGGCGCCAACCTCAACGCCCAGGTGGGGCTGACCTCACCGGGCTTCGTCGGGGCCGATGTCTCGCACATCAACCTGCACAAGACCTTCGCCATTCCCCACGGGGGCGGCGGGCCGGGCATGGGGCCCATTGGTCTGAAATCTCATTTGGCCCCCTTCGCTCCCGGCCATGTGCTGGCGGCGGATCGTGTCGGCAATCAAGGCGCGGTATCCGCCGCGCCGTTCGGCTCGGCATCGATCCTGCCGATCTCGTGGATGTTCATCGCCATGATGGGCGGCACAGGGCTGCGGCAGGCCACGCAGGTCGCCATCCTCAATGCCAACTACATCGCCACGCGGCTCCAGGACCACTACCCGGTGCTCTACACCGGCGCCCACGGGCGCGTCGCGCATGAGTGCATCCTCGACATCCGCGCCATCAAGGCGGCCACGGGAATCGCCGAAATCGACATCGCCAAGCGCCTGATGGACTACGGTTTTCACGCACCGACGGTGAGCTTCCCGGTCGCCGGCACGTTGATGGTCGAGCCGACCGAATCGGAGAACCAGGCCGAGCTTGACCGCTTTGTTGCGGCGCTGATCGGCATCCGCAACGAAATTCACAGGATCGAAGCGGGCGAATGGCCGCAGGACGACAACCCGCTCAAGCACGCTCCGCACACCCAGGCCGACATCATCGGCGAGTGGCACCGCCCCTACTCACGCGAAACGGCCGTGTTCCCGCTGCCCTGGGTGGCGGCCAACAAGTTCTGGCCGTCGGTGAATCGCATCGACGACGTGTGGGGCGACCGCAACCTGTTCTGCGCCTGCGTGCCCATGGAGGATTATGCAAATGGCTAACCAGCACCTGATCCTCACCGTCATCGGCGACGACCGCCCCGGCCTCGTCGAAGAACTCGCCAGCGCCATCGCCGCCCACGACGGCAACTGGCTTGAAGCCTCGCTGGCGCACCTGTCCGGCAAATTTGCCGGCATCGTCAGGGTGGCCGTTTCCGCCAACCAGGTCGAGCCGCTCAAGGCCACGCTGGCAAAACTCGTCGGCCTTAAAGTGAGCGCGGAAGTTGCCGCGGAAGAAAAGTCGGCGCTGGCGGGACGGCGTCTGACGCTCAATCTCGTCGGCCACGACCGCATCGGCATCGTCCGCGAAGTCTCGCAGGTGCTGGCGCGCCATGCCGTCAACGTCGAAGAACTGGCGACCTACACCAGCAGCGCGCCGATGTCGGCGGAAGTGCTTTTCCATGCCGAAGCCGAACTCTTCACCGCGCCCGACTTCGATGCCCGCGCGCTGAAAGCCGAGTTGGAAAGACTCTCCGACGACCTGATGGTCGACATCACGCTTGGGGAAACCCTGTAATGCCGATCTATCGCCTCGGCGAAAAAATTCCGCAACTCGCCGCCTCGGTCTGGGTCGCCCCCAACGCCACCGTGATCGGCGACGTGCGCCTCGCCGCCAACGTCAGCATCTGGTGGAACGCCGTGCTGCGCGGCGACAACGACCCGATCGTCATCGGTGAAAACACCAACATCCAGGACGGCGCGGTGCTGCACACCGACGTGGGCGAGCCGCTCACCCTCGGCCGCGACATCACCGTCGGCCACAAGGTCATGCTGCACGGCTGCACCATCGGCGACGGTGCGCTGATCGGCATGGGCAGCATCGTCCTCAACGGCGCGGTGATCGGCAAGCAGTGCCTGATCGGCGCCGGCGCGCTGATTCCCGAAGGCAAGGTGATTCCCGACCGCTCGCTGGTCGTCGGCGCACCGGGTCGGATCGTGCGCGAACTCAGCGATGCGCAGCTCATCATGCTGGCCAACAGCGCCGTGCATTATGTGGAAAACGCAGAGCGCTACCGGCGGACGCTCGGCGCGACAGCGCTTTAAAATCCCCCCACACTGGCGCGAAAAGCGCCAGAATGTTCTTGAGTCTCACTTTCGGAAGAGCAGCGTCCCGCACCGGGATGCCAGAATGCCGTCGGGGGAATGTCATGTTGAGCAAGGCCAAGCTGACCGGGCTATGCGCGTTTTTCACCGCGGCATGTCTGCTTGCACTGCCGGCGCGGGCCACCACCCCGGCTGCGGATGACCGTGAGCCTCTGACCTTCGGTGTCTTTGCCTTCCTCGGCGAGGAGCGCACCCGCGCCATGTATCAACCCGTGGCGGATTACCTCAATCAGACCCTCAAACATGAGCGCGTCGTGCTCAGGGTGCTCACCGATGGCGAATTGGAGAGCGCACTCGCCAGCGGCGAACTGGACATTGTGACGACCAACGCCACGCATTTCATAGTGGTACGGAAGCGGATGCCGCTGACCGGTGTGATTGCCACTCTGGTGGCGAGCGAGGCGGGCCAGCCCCTGCACATGCTGGGCGGGGCCATCATCGCCCGCGCCGACCGGGATGACATCCGCAACGTGGCGGATATCCGGAACAAGGTAATTGCTGCCCTGAGCCCATACCATTTAGTCGGCTATCGGGCCCAGGCCAACGAATTGTTGCGGGCTGGTATCCACTTGCCCGGCGCTACGGCCCGGATGGACACTCTGGGCGAGCATCAGGCCGTGGTGCACGCAGTGCTGGCGGGGCGCGCCGAGGTTGGCTTCGTCCGCAGCGGCATTCTGGAAATGATGCAGCGTGAAGGCAACCTGCCGGCAGGCGCGGTGAAAATTATCGGAACCCAGCATCACCCCGGTTTTCCATACCAGGTTTCAACCCGGCTGTACCCGGAATGGCCGGTATTTGCCCTGCCCCATGTGGATGAGCGTTCGGTACGCCATGTGGCCGCCGCCCTCTTTTCCCTCGAGCCGGATCATCCGGCCGCCCGGGCGGCCGGCATTCATGGCTATACCGTGCCGGCAGATTACCTGCCCGTGGAAGAACTTTCCCGCGCCCTGCGCCTACCCCCCTTCGACCAGACACCCCATTTCACGCTGCGGGACGCCTGGGAGAAGTGGCGGGTGTTCGTGATCCTGGGCCTGCTGCCGGGGCTGCTGGTAGCCTCCCTGTCTGTCGCCTTGATGCTGGCCCTGCGCCGCGCCCGCCGTGAAAAAGAACGTTCGGCGGGTCTGTTGGCCGGACTTGGCGAAGGGATATATGGCTGCGACCTGCAGGGCCGGTGCATCCTCATCAACCCCGCCGCGCTGCAAATGCTCGGCTTGACAGAAGCCGAAGTGCTTGGATGCGACCAGCACCTGCTGTTTCACCATCACAAACCGGATGGCACAGCCTATCCAAATTCAGAGTGTCCAATTTCCCAGACACTTTCCGATGGCACGGCCAGGCGAGGCGAGGAATGGTTTTTCCGCGCCGACGGCAGCGGCTTTCCGGTAGACATGGTCGTGACGCCCACGCAACAGCAATCCGGGCTGCGCAGTGGCGCTGTGGTGGCTTTTCAGGACATCACCCAGCGCAAAGCCATGGATCGTGAGTTGCTGCGGCTTGCCACCACCGATACGCTGACCGGGCTGGCCAACCGCCGTCATTTCCTCGACGAGATCGGGCAGGAGCTCGCGCGTATGCGCCGTTTCACCGAACCCGCAGCCTTGCTGATGCTGGATCTGGATCATTTCAAGAACATCAATGACCAGCATGGTCACGCCGCGGGAGACGCCGTGCTCAAGGCCTTTGCCGGGGTCGTGACGGACAGCCTGCGCAAAACCGACCGGGCCGGGCGCTTGGGTGGCGAGGAATTCGCCATCCTGTTGCCCGGAACCCATGCCGACGCGGCCCAGGCCTTTGCCGAACGCTTGCGCTCGAGCGTGGAAGCGCTGCCCATCGCATTCGAGAACCTGACCCTGCAAATCACCGTGAGCATCGGCGTGACCGGCCTCAACCCGGAGGACGTCGAATCAACATTGAAGAGAGGAGACCGCGCCCTTTATCTCGCCAAGGGAAACGGCCGCAATCGGGTGGAACTGCTGCTATCGTAAAACGAGGTCGGCGGGGAGCAAGTCAGGTTAATCGCCAGGCTTTTCGAAGCTTTCGTTCGATTAACACGCCGACCTCGTGTGTCATGACAGGATTTTTGCTTTTGCCCAGACACGCCTCGCCGAATTCAGGCTGGCCAGAATGTGCAATAGCTCGCCGAACTACCAACATTTTTTGACGGAGACCGCCCCATGAACCGTGCCTGGTTGTTGCCGCTGCTGCTGATCACCCTACCTACCCTGGCTGCGGAGTTACCTGCCCGGCCGAGCGGCACACTCATCGACTTTCGTGTCGATGTGCAGAAAAGCGTCCCCAACGATCTGGGCCGCGCCACCGCCTTTGCCGAAATGACCGGCGACGACCCCGCCGAAGTGGCGCGCAAGGTCAAGGTCGCCATCGCCGACGGACTGGCCACCGCCAAGACCCAAACCGGGCTGACGGTAAAAAGCGGCGCGACCCATACTTATCCGATCTATGCCAAAGGCGGCCGCAGCATCGAAAGCTGGCGCATGCGTTCGGAAATCATCCTCGAAAGCCGCGACGCGGCGGCGCTGTCAGCGACAGTGGGCAAGTTGCAGAGTACGCTGGGCATCAGCAACATCAATTTTTCCCCCGCTGCGGAAACCCGCCGCAAGGCGGAAGACGATGCCACGCTCGAAGCCATCGACGCCTTCCGCGCCAAGGCCGAACGCATCGCCGCAACCATGAAGAAACCATTTCGCATCCGCCAGATGAGCGTCAGCGGGAGTGGGCACGCGCCCCCACCCATGCCCATGTACCGCGCCGCCGCCATGGCGGCAGAAGCTGCGCCGATGCCGGTCGAGGCCGGCGAGTCGAATGTCAGCGTGGGTGTTGCGGGGCAGATCGAACTGATCGACTGAGGTATGAAAAATAAGGCCAAGGAGACGCTTGACTGCGGTTGCGCACCCATTCCGGCATAAGCCGGAATCCAGGAGAATCAACAAACCGGACATCGGCCCATGTCGGTGTGACGATTTTTTAATCAGTGCCTCCCTGGATCACTGAACCGCGACCCAATTTTTCTCGCGGCTAGTCTGTGCCTCGTACGGTTATGTTTTTAACCTCGCTCGACTGTGGACATCTTTATTCCCGCAAAAATCAGCATCCCTCCAGCCGTACGATTGATGCATTTAATGATAAAGGGCGAAATAGCTACTCTGCTTGATTTGTGACCCAGATACGCATATAGCGAGTAGCACAACAGGTCTATGAAAAAGGTCATGAAGCACATAATCGCAAGCTGAGGGAAGACCGGGCGGGAGATGTCCACAAATTGCGGCAATAGTGCTGAAAAATAGAGCAGTGCTTTTGGGTTTGAAGCCTCCACAATGAAGCCTTTGAGAAAGGCCTTATGAGGATTTCCGGCTTCCCGCGTTGACGGTGAGATATTTAAGGGCCCGGCGGAACCAATAATTGCGCCAACGCCAAGATAAAGAAGATAGGCAACGCCAATCCACTTAATTGCCGTGAACAGAGCGTTCGAGGCAATGATGAGTGCAGCAATACCCGTCCCAGACAAGACGAAGAACGCGACGTTCGCAACGGCAACTCCCAAGATGACCAGAAATGCCCGTTTGAACCCATTGGACGCAGCTTCGCCAGTGACAGAAATTGCGGCAGGCCCTGGTGAAAGCACGACAACGAAAGTAGTAGCCAGGAAGAGTAAGAGCGTTTCTATCGAAATCATCGGCGGATCTTCAGTTGTTGAAAAATATAAGTAGAGTTAACCAGCCTTGCGCAGCTATATGCGCAAAATTCGTGTTTAGCGCCGGGTTATGCCTTGATGGTAAAGTCATAAACAAGGAACTGTTCATCACGCTTCCAGCCAGCGGATCGATAAAGAGCTTGGGCTGTTTCGTTCGTTATTGCTGTAGATAGAGAGACACGAACAGCACCCAACGAACTTGCAAAATCAATGGCAGCTGACATCAACTTTGAGGCCACGCCTTTTCGTCGCGTTTGCTCATGAACAAAAAGATCGTTGAGCACAAACACACGGGCAATCGATACCGACGAAAAGCTTGGATAGAGCTGGGTGAAGCCAACAGGCGTATTGCCTTCATGCGCAATGAACAGAACTGACTCGCCATGATTGAAGCGCGCGAGCAAAAACTCTCGTGCGGCGGGAATGTCACTCGGACGACCATAGAACTGACGATAGCCATCAAAGAGCGGGACAAGTGCTTCGATGTCGGATAAGACAGCTTGGCGAACGGTGATAATTCTCATATTTCTCCACAAGATGCATATTGGAAGGCAGGATCGAGCTAATGATAGATGGTCAAAGGCGTGTTTTTTCAGAAGGTGATCGCTATCACATTCCTGAGGGAGTATGACATTCCGGCAAGGTATACGCCGGGCATGCGTATGTGGCATTTTTTAATGAGCCACAGCACTACTCAATTGAATTGCGTTTGGCATAACAACCGCATCGACGCGGACCGGATGTTTCACTGCGCTCCATCGCGGTGGCAGGCCATGGCCGGAGGTCATGGCCTGCGTGCGAAACGAAATCCTGCCCTGAAAAGGTCAGCGCTGGACCAACTCAGTCCGGCTCAATTTTTTCCTGTTTGCCGAAACTGAACCGCGCCACCAATATCAGGGCCGAAGAGGCCAGCACCACCAGAATCACCGCACCGTTGAGGAAACCGGGCAGGACAAAGGCTTCCCGGGCATGAATGAACAGCAGCACGGTGATGAGGCCGCGCGGCGCGATCCAGCCCAGCACCCCGGCAGCGGCGGGATCCATCCGCATCAAGCGCAGCAGGGCGAAGCGGCTGCCGAAGATCACGGCCAACGCAAAGGCCGCCACGAGCCAGGCCCAGGGGGAGACCAGATCCGACAGATCGGTCCAATAGCCAAGCAAAACGAAGAAGAATCCACGCACGACGAAGGTCAGCTCCACCACCAAGGTCTTTAATTCCGACAAGGTGGCGGCATAATCCTTCCCGACCCAGTGTTGGAAGGGGCGAAAGCGGGTGACGAGCGAAGGTTTGTTGAGCAGCAGGCCAAGGATCAGCACCATGATGAGGGGTGACAGGTGCAACAGCTTGCCGGTGGAGTAAAGAAAGAACAGGCCAGCCAGCAGCGGCACGAAGCGGATGTGGCCTTCCACACGCAGCAGCACCAGCATCAGCGCCACGGCACAGAGGATCGACAGCAGCAGCGACAACACGCCGCCGCCCAAAAGTGTCACCAGTGCGCCCTGGACGCTGCCATCTGAACCGAGCAGGGAAAAGAACACCAGCACGCCGATGATGTCAGACATCGAGGTCTCATAAACAATGAACTCACGTTCCTGGCGCGGCAGAAAGGCACTGCTTGGAATGGCCACGGCGCTGCTGATGACGGCAAAGGGGGTCGCCAGCAGCACTGCTTGCACGGGGCCGAGGTCCAGCAGCAGATGGGCGGCCATGGCGAAGACCATGACGCAAACGACAAAACCGGCAGTGGCAAGAAATAGCGTGGTGCCGATCAGTCTGAGGCGATCCCGCCGCAACTCGATGTCCAGCGCCGCTTCGAGCACAATCAACACCAAACCGATGGTGCCGATGATGGGCACCAGACGGCCGGCCCAGGTCAAATGCAAGTCGATAAAATCGAGCAGCGGCCGGGCGATGAGACCGATCACCACCAGGACCAGCACCGAGGGCACGCCCCAGCGTCGGCAGGCGCGCTCAACGCCGAAAGCAATGAGCAAAAACAGGGAGGCGCCGAGAATGGCTTGATCAGTCATGATAAATAGGTGAATAGGACTCGGACCACGGCTGTTTGTCGCCGACCAGCGCGGTCGCCGCGCAACAATTCCAGCCAATTGTGCGGCGATTGTATCTTCAAGAGAAAAACCGCTGATGTTTCGCTTCTTCGCTTGACTCGGGCCGGCAAAATCGGTATCTCGTACTCATGTCGCCGCCACCTGCCAAGACACCCGAAGATCGCGTCAGCCATGCCCTCGGCGAAGATGTCGCGGTGGTGCCCTACGAGCCGGCCTGGCCGCAGCGCTTTGCCGAGGAGGCCGCGCATCTGCGCGCCTGCCTGCCCGGCGACCTGATCGGCCGCATCGAGCATTTCGGCAGCACCGCCGTGCCCGGCCTGGACGCCAAGCCGATCATCGACATGCTGGTGGAAATTCCCGCGCTGGACATGGTGCAGGACCGCATCGCACCGATCCTCGAAGCGCAGGGCTACGACTATCTCTGGCGACTGAACGAGGACCGCTCCGGCCTTGCCTATGCGTGGTTCATCAAGCGCGATGCCACCGGCCGGCGCAGCCATCATGTGCATTTCCTGGAACCGCGGTCGCGCTACTGGGAACGGCTACTTTTCCGCGACTACCTGATCGCCCACCCTGAACTCGCCGCCGAGTATGCAGCTATCAAGCTGAGCGCCGCAGCAGCACACGCCGACGACCGCAGGGCCTTTGCGGCGGCCAAGGGCAAGTTCATCGAGCGGGTCACCGCGCTGGCGCGGCAAAAGATACCTGATTAGTTCGTCACACCGGCGCAAGCCGGTGTCCAGGTTGTTGCATTTCCTGGATTCCGGCTTGCGCCGGAATGACGCTCTGGAATTGATTGCCGCCTACCCTGAAAGTCGGCTCTGGCGGGACGGCGTAAGTTGCGCTATTGCCGCTTTTGCGGCGTCTGCACGAAGATTTCGCCTTCTTTCACCAAGCCCAACTCATAGCGCGCACGCTCTTCGATGGCTTCGTAACCCGTCTTGAGGTCGCGCACTTCGGCTTCATGCGCGGCGTTGCGGGCTTCCAGCGTCTGGTTCACCTCGCGCTGGGCCGCAAGCTGCCGCTCCATCTCCTGTACCCGGAACCAGCCGCCCTTGCCAAACCACAGCGGATACTGCAGCGCAGCCAGCAGGACGACCAGCACCCAGGTCGGCCATTTCATCAGCGCACAGACAGAAACAGCCTTGCCGCCGGGCCGCCCCAAGACAAGGCCGTAGGCCGCAGGACAGCCGAAGGCTGGTTCCGCGCAGCGGAATGCGACTTTGTCGCACACAAGGCGTCACGCGGCGCCAGCCGCATCCCGCACAACAATCGCCACGGAGTCGCCCGTAATATCCGAGCGCAGCGAGCAACAGTCACCCCCCTTCCCCGGGAAGGGGGGGCGGGGGGGAGGGGGTCCATCAGCGTAGATTGTAGAAGGTGTCGAGGCCGGGATAGGTCACGGTATCGCCCAGATCTTCCTCGATGCGCAGCAACTGGTTGTACTTGGCGATGCGATCGGAACGACTCAGCGAGCCGGTCTTGATCTGGCCGGCATTCAGGCCGACGGCGATGTCGGCGATGGTCGCGTCTTCGGTCTCACCCGAGCGGTGCGAAATCACGCAGGTCCAGCCGGCGCGCTTGGCCATCTCGACGGCGGCAAAGGTTTCGGTCAGCGTGCCGATCTGGTTGACCTTGATGAGGATCGAGTTGGCGGCGCCCTGCTGGATGCCTTCCTTCAGGATCTTCGGGTTGGTGACGAACAGGTCGTCGCCGACGATCTGGATTTTCCTGCCGAGCTTGTTGGTGAGATTGATCCAGCCTTCCCAGTCACCTTCGGCCATGCCGTCTTCGATGCTGATGATCGGATACTTGTCGGCCAGGGTGCCCAGATAATCGGCAAAGCCAGCCGAGTCGAGTTCGAGCTTTTCGGAAGTCAGCTGGTATTTGCCGTTCTTGAAGAATTCGGAACTGGCGCAGTCCAGCCCCAGCACCACGTCCTGGCCTGGCGTGTAGCCGGCCGTCTCGATGGCCTTGAGGATCAGCTCGATGGCTTCGTTATTGCCGGCAACGTTGGGGGCGAAGCCGCCTTCGTCGCCCACCGTGGTCGGGTAGCCTTTTTTGTCGATGAGTTTCTTGAGGTTATGGAACACCTCGGCGCCGCAGCGCAGCGCTTCGCGGAAGGAAGCCGCGCCGACCGGCAGGATCATGAATTCCTGGATGTCGAGGTTGTTGTTGGCATGCGCGCCGCCGTTGATGACGTTCATCATCGGCACCGGCATGCACATCGGGCCGGAGCCGCCGAAGTAGCGATACAGCGGCAGGCCGACTTCTTCGGCCGCCGCCTTGGCCACCGCCATCGACACGGCCAGCATGGCGTTGGCGCCCAGCCGCGATTTGTTTTCGGTATCGTCCAGTTCGATCAGCGCACGATCGATGAAAGCCTGTTCCTCGGCATCCAGGCCGATGATGGCTTCGGAAATTTCGGTATTCACATTTTCGACGGCGCGCAATACGCCCTTGCCCAGATAGCGATCCTTGTCGCCGTCGCGCAGCTCGATGGCCTCGCGCGAACCGGTCGAGGCTCCGGAGGGCACCGCAGCGCGCCCCATCACGCCGGATTCAAGCAGGACGTCGGCTTCGACAGTGGGGTTGCCGCGCGAATCGAGAATTTCGCGGGCGATGACATCAACGATGGCACTCATTTTGTTTCCTTTCGGTATCAATCAGCAAGCTTCGACCAGCAACATGTCGAAGGACGACACGCCGGCGCGCGCGGCGCGGGCGGCGAGATATTCGGGAGAATCATAAAATCTGCGCGCCTGTTCCAGCGAGGGGAACTCGACGACAACCAGTCGTTCTGGCCGCCAGTCGCCTTCCAGAACCTGGTACTCGCCACCGCGCACGACGTAACGACCACCAAATTGCGCTACCGCCACTTGGGCGAGTTCGCGATAACGCTGGATCGCCTGCGGGTCGGACGATTTGGCATCGACAATCAGAAAAGCCGGCTTGCTCACAGCCCACCACCGAAACCGCGCCGCTTTACCACCGCGTCGATTTCCAGCAAGGTTTCCAGCAGGCCTTCCATCTGCTGCAAGGGCCAGGCATTCGGACCATCGGACAGTGCCTTGGCGGGATCGGGATGCGTTTCCATGAACAGGCCCGCCACGCCCACCGCCACCGCCGCCCGTGCCAGCACCGGCACGAATTCGCGCTGCCCGCCGGAACAGGTGCCCTGCCCGCCCGGCAATTGCACCGAGTGGGTCGCATCGAATACGACCGGGCACTGTGTCTCGCGCATGATGGCCAGCGAGCGCATGTCCGAGACCAGATTGTTGTAGCCGAACGAAGCGCCGCGCTCGCAGACCATGATCGTGTCAGCGTCACCATTGGCTTGCTTCGCCTTGGCGACCACCTGCTGCATGTCACCCGGCGCGAGGAACTGGCCCTTCTTGATATTCACCGGCTTGCCCGAAGCGGCGCAGGCCTGGATGAAGTCGGTTTGCCGGCACAGGAATGCCGGCGTCTGCAGCACATCGACCACCACCGCCACCTTGGCAATGTCGGCTTCGCCATGCACGTCGGTCAGCACCGGCACGCCGACCTGGCGCTTGACCTCGGCGAGGATGCGCAAGCCCTCGTCCATGCCGAGGCCGCGGAAGGACTGCGAGGAACTACGGTTCGCCTTGTCGTAGGAGGCCTTGAAGATATAGGGAATCTTCAGCTTGCCGGTGATTTCCTTCATGCGGCCGGCGATGTCGACGCACAAGGCCTCGGACTCGGCAACGCAGGGGCCGGAAATCAGGAAAAACGGCCGGTCGAGGCCGATATCGAAACCACAAAGCTTCATTGTTTTACTCCGTGCTGCAGCAGCGCCGCTTTGACAAAGGCAATGAACAAGGGGTGCCCGGTGCGCGGGTTCGAGGTGAACTCGGGGTGGAACTGCACACCGAAAAACCACGGATGCACGCTGGTCGGCAGTTCCATCATTTCCGGCAGGTTCTCGGTCGGGGTGCGGGCGCTGATGACCAGACCCGCAGCCTCGAGACGCGGCACGTAGGCGTTGTTGACCTCGTAGCGATGGCGGTGACGCTCATTCACTTCCTTGCCGTAGATCGTCGCCGCCAGCGTGCCTTCCTTCACCGGACAGCGCTGCGCGCCGAGCCGCATCGAACCGCCCAGATCGGAGTTGGAGTCACGTTTTTCGATGCGGCCTTCACGGTCCAGCCACTCCGTGATCAGGGCCACGACTGGATGGGGCGTTTCCGAATCGAACTCGGTGCTGTTGGCGCCGGGCAGTTCGGCCACATGGCGGGCAAACTCGATGGTTGCCAACTGCATGCCGAGGCAGATACCCAGGTAGGGCACCTTGTTTTCTCGGGCATAGCGGATCGCCGCAATCTTGCCCTCGGTGCCACGCCGGCCAAAACCGCCGGGAACGAGGACGGCGTCCATCGCGGCCAGGGCTTGCGGGCCCTGGGTTTCGATTTCCTCGGAATCGAGATAATGAATTTTTACCTTGCTGCTGGTGTGCATGCCCGCATGCACCAGCGCCTCGGTGAGTGACTTGTAGGATTCCGTAAGATCGACGTATTTGCCGACAAAGGCAATATTGACCTCATGCCTGGGATGTTCGAGGGCCTCGACCAGCTTGTTCCACGCGGACAGATTGGCCGCCTTGGCCAGGATATTGAGCTTGTGACAGACCAGCTCGTCGAGCATCTGGTCATGGAGCATGAGCGGAATCTTGTAGATCGAGTCGGCGTCGAGCGCGGCGATCACCGCCTCGGGCTGCACGTTGGTGAACAGCGCGATCTTGCGGCGTTCTTCGTCGGGTATCGGCCGGTCGGCGCGGCAGAGCAGGATATCCGGCTGGATGCCGATCTCGCGCAACTCCTTGACCGAGTGCTGCGTGGGCTTGGTTTTCAGCTCACCGGCGGTGGGAATGTAAGGCAGCAGCGTGAGATGGATATAGCAGGCGTTGTTCTTGCCTTCGACAAAGCCCATCTGACGGATCGCCTCGAGGAAGGGCAGCGACTCGATGTCGCCGACCGTGCCGCCGATTTCGACAATGGCCACATCGGCACCTTCGGCACCACGCTTGATGTACAGCTTGATCTCGTCGGTGATGTGCGGGATGACCTGGACGGTCTTGCCGAGATATTCGCCGCGGCGCTCCTTCTTGATCACCGACTCGTAGATCTGGCCGGTGGTGAAGTTGTTGCGCTTACCCATCTTGACGCTGGTGAAGCGTTCATAGTGGCCCAGATCGAGGTCGGTCTCGGCGCCGTCCTCGGTGACGAAGACCTCGCCGTGCTGAAACGGCGACATGGTGCCCGGATCTACGTTGATGTAGGGATCGAGCTTGAGGTGGGTAACCTTGATGCCGCGGGATTCGAGAATTGCGCCCAGCGACGCAGCGGCGATGCCCTTGCCCAGACTGGACACGACACCCCCCGTGACGAAGACATATTTGGTCATGGCTATAGCCGTAGCGGGAAAGCCGAATGATACCTTAACGTGAAAAACATCGTAGCGTTTGCGCCAGGCCAATCCCTCTCTCCCGACCTCTCTCCCAGAGGGAGAGAGGAGGCAGACAGCTTCCCTCTCCCGCTTGCGGGAGAGGGATTGAGGGAGAGAGGGCTGCCAGGCAAACGCGGCACGCGGCGCCAGCCGCAACCCGCGCCCACACGCCAAACGAACCGCCCCATAACAAGCGAGCACAAGGCCGAAGGCCGCAGGACAGCCGAAGGCTGGTCCCGCGAAGCGGGATGCGGTTTTGCTGCACAAAGCGAGCCGTTAAGAACCCCCCGAGAGGGGGGCGAAGGGGGCGGGCGTCAAAAACCCTTGCGACGAATTTCTGGCCAGGCCTTGCTCAGGTAATACCCCATCGACCAGACTGTCAGCAACGCCGCCAGCCAGAGCAACCAGTAGCCCAGTTGCGCGACCGGCACGGGGCCGAGCGGCTCGTAGTAGAGCAAAAGGGGTATGGCGACCATCTGTGCGGTCGTCTTCAATTTTCCGACGAATGAAACCGCCACGCTCTTCGCCGCCCCGATCTGCGCCATCCACTCGCGCAGCGCGGAAATGGCAATTTCACGGCCGACGATGATGAAGGCAACCACGGCCTCGGCCCGGTCAAGCTCGACCAGCATCACGACGGCTGCGGCAACCATCAGTTTGTCGGCCACCGGGTCGAGAAACGCGCCGAAGGCCGATGTCTGGCCCAGCTTGCGCGCCAGCCAGCCGTCGAACCAGTCGGTAAGGGCTGCCACGACAAAGGCACTGGTCGCGATCAGGTTCTTTTCGTAGACCGTCAATGGCGCATAAAACACGCCAATCACCAGGGGAATCAACAGGATGCGCGTCCAGGTCAGCAGGTTGGGAATGTTGAGGGGCATAAATTGGCGCCAGCTTCCTGGCCGCTTAGTGCAATTGCTTGTGAATTGCCGCGGCCAGCGCGCGACTGATGCCATCGACACGGCAAAGATCCTCGACCGTCGCCGCACGGACCCCATCCAGCCCGCCAAATTGCGCCAGCAACTTTCTGCGCCGCGCCGGGCCGATGCCCGCCACGTCTTCCAGCGCCGAACGCCCGCGCGGCTTGGCGCGCCGCGCGCGGTGGCCGACGATGGCGAAACGGTGCGCCTCGTCGCGTATTTCCTGTATCAGGTGAAAGCCGGCATTGTCCATGGCCAATTGTAGCGGCTCGGCACGGTTATGCAGAAAGAGTGTTTCGAGCCCGGGCCGGCGCGCTTCGCCCTTGGCCACGCCGACGCTGGCCAGATAGTCGAGCCCCAGTTCGGCAAACACCGCGCGCGCCACGCCGTGCTGCCCCTTGCCGCCATCGATCAGCACCAGGTCGGGCGCCGCCGTCTCGCCCTCATTACCGTTTATTGCGACTTTCTCATAGCGCCGCGTCAGCGCCTGGCGCAGCGCGGCATAGTCATCGCCCGGCTGAATGCCGGCGATGTTGAAACGCCGGTAATCACCCTTCTTCATCGCCCCATCGACGCAAACCACGCAGGATGCCACCGTGCCCTCGCCCATGGTGTGGCTGATATCGAAGCATTCGATGCGGTGCGGCGTTTCCGGCAGGTCGAGCGCCGCGCGCAAAGCCTCCAGTCGCCCGCTCGCGTGGCTCTTGGCCTGACGCCGCGCCATGACAGCGAGCCGCGCATTGTGCAGCGCCATATCCAGCCAGGCGCGCTCCATTTCATTCTTCGGCGGGCTACCGTGCAAGCTTTCAGGCAGATCATCCAGCGGCCACGGATCAAGAATCAGGCGGGGCGGCACAGGCTGATCGACATAGTGCTGGGCCAGAAAAGCTGTCAGACCTTCAGCACTTTCTGCCTCCAGGCTGGCTTGGGGGAAATACGCCCGATCGCCCAGGTGCAGGCCGCCGCGCACCATGGCCAGATTGACGCACAACTCGCCGCGTTCGACGACGGCGACGACGATGTCAACATCGGCATCACCCTTGGTATGGGTCGAGCTCACGTACTGGCGGTGCAGCACCGTCTGCAGCGCCTGAATCTGGTCGCGCAGCAGCGCCGCCTGTTCAAAATGCAGCGCCGTCGCCGCGTCCGCCATCTGCCGGGCCAGCTTATCAATGACCTCTGCATGACGCCCCTTGAGGAACAGTTCGGCCAGTCGCACATCGGCGGCGTAATCCGTTGCCGTGACCAACCCGACACAGGGCGCCTTGCAACGCCTGATCTGGTGCATCAGGCAAGGCCGCGAACGATGCGCAAAAACCGCCTCCTCGCAGGTGCGCAGTAAAAATGTTTTCTGGATCAACTGGATGCTTTCACGCACCGCCAGACCGCTGGGAAATGGCCCGAAATAGCGCGACTTTTTCTCGAAGGCGCCACGATGATAGAAAAGACGGGGGAATTCGCCACCAGACAAGCCGATGTAAGGATAGGACTTGTCGTCGCGAAACAGGATGTTGTATTTCGGCGCGAGCTTCTTGATCAGGGTGTTTTCAAGGATCAGCGCCTCGGCTTCGGAGCGTGTCGCCGTGGTTTCCATGGCGGCTACCTGTTGCAGCATCAGGACGATGCGCGGACTGTGGCCGGTTTTCTGGAAGTACGAGGACACCCGCTTCCTGAGATTTTTCGCCTTGCCGACATACAGCACCACACCATCCGCCGCGAGCATGCGATAGACGCCCGGCGCATCGGTGAGTGTGGCAAGGAAGGCCTTGCTGTCAAAGATTGCTTCAGACATGAAAAGTCGGCAGGTTGATGGTGCCGAACAAAGTCGGCAGGTTGGTAGCACCGAACAAAGTCGGCGCTGGCGGAACGGCGTTTATCGGCGGGTCGGGATAGGATAGCGCCATGTCATCCGATCCCAACCCCTCCTGTGACATTTTCTGCGCCGTCATCGACAATCTCGGCGATGCCGGCGTCTGCTGGCGACTGGCCCGGCAACTGGCGCGGGAGCATGGCTGGCGCGTCCGGCTGTGGATCGACGACCCGTCGCCGCTGGAAAAGCTGGCTCCCGACCGGCAGACGATTCCTGTCGAAGTGCAGCGCTGGCAGGGCGAGTTTCCGGCAATCCAGCCCGCCGCTGTGGTGATTGAAGCCTTCGCCTGCGAACTGCCGACCACCTACATTGCTGCCATGGCCGCCCTGCCGCAGCAACCGGTATGGCTGAACCTTGAATATCTTACCGCCGAGGACTGGGTGAACGGCTGCCATGCCCTTCCCTCACCACATCCGCGACTGCCGCTGACCAAGTATTTTTTCTTTCCGGGTTTCGTTGCCGGCACGGGCGGCCTGCTGCGCGAGCGCGATTTTGCCGCTGATTGCGCCGTACCCCATGCGGGGAATTTCATACCCGCTACGGGGCACTCAGTCCCACCTGTCCCGAAAAATGGATGCCCTGAGGTCACGTCGACTTTGAGCGAAGCCCTCGAAATCTCGATGTTCTGCTACGCCAATCCGGCCCTGCCGATACTGCTAGCGACCTGGCGCGATGGAAATGAGCCGGTACGCTGCCGGGTCGCCGACGGACTGCCCCGCGAGCAGGTCGAATCCTGGCTGGGCGAGCCATTTCCCGTCGGCAGCCGCCACACCCGCGGCGCGCTCGAGTTGCATGCCCAAGCTTTTTTGTCACAGGATGGCTACGACCGGCTGCTGGCCGCCTGCCAGATCAATTTCGTGCGCGGCGAAGATTCTATGGTGCGCGCCCAGTGGGCCGAGCGTCCTTTTGTCTGGCAGGCCTATCCGCAAGCCAATGGTGCGCAGCACGCCAAGCTCGACGCCCTGCTGGAGCGCTACTGCGCCGCACTCGACACGCCCACTGCGGCAGCCACCCGCGCCTTCTGGCAGGCGTGGAACGGCCAGGGCGACATTGCCGCGCGCATTCCAGTCCATTGGCCCGCGTTTCGCGCGGCTTTGCCTGCCCTTGCGGCACAGGCGCCCCGCTGGGCGCGGCAAATCGCGGCGCACGGCGATCTGGCGGCAAATCTGGTCAAGTTCTGCCAGTCAAAGCTATAATGCCGGGTTTCCCATTTCCGCTCCCCAATTAATTATGAAAACAGCACAAGAACTCCGCGTCGGCAACGTCATCATGGTCGGCAACGATCCGCTCGTCGTTCAGAAAGCCGAATACACCAAAGGCGGCCGCAGCTCGGCGGTCGTCAAGTTCAAGTTCAAAAACCTGCTCAGCGATGCCCCGTCCGAGGCCATCTACAAGGCCGACGACAAGTTCGAGCAGGTCGTGCCCGAGCGCAAGGAATGCACCTACTCGTACTTCGCCGACCCGCTGTACGTCTTCATGGACGCCGAATACCACCAGTATGAGGTCGAAGCCGAGAACATGGCCGACGCCATTCCCTACCTGGAAGACGGCATGTCCGTCGAGGTTGTGTTCTTCGAAGACAAAGCGATTTCGGTCGAAATGCCCAACAGCGTGGTGCGCGAAGTTGAATACACCGAACCCGCCGTCAAAGGCGACACTTCCGGCAAGGTGCTCAAGCCGGCCAAGATCAAGCCCTCCGGCCTGGAAGTGATGGTGCCGATCTTTGTTGCCACCGGCGACAAGATCGAAATCGACACCCGCACCGGCGAATACAAGAACCGCGTCAAATAATCCACGGTCCCGCTCCGCACACCGTGCCGGAGCGGGTACCGGTCCAGGTTGGCGATCTCTTCCGCCGCAGTCTTGACTTGAATCCCGCGGCCAAGGATACTCAATGAATGCTGCATTCAATGTTCATGCCTTGAAACGATTTGTTTGACCGGATCAGGTCTCACCGCGGAGGAACATCATGAAGACGATCAAAGAAATACTGGCCGAGAAGACGAAACCGATTGCCACATTGGGTCCCGGCAATACGGTGCAAGATGCCATAGACCTGATGATGTCGCGTGATATCGGCGCTGTCCTGATAGTTGATGGCACCAAACTGATCGGCATCTTCACCGAGCGTGACTGCCTGCATAAAGTGACCGCACCCGGGCTTAATCCGCGGGGAATCCCCGTGCAGCAGGTCATGACCGCAAAGGTGCGTTTCGTCACGCCGGATCTGGAAGTCTCGCAGGGGCTGGCGCTGATGACCGAGCGCTTCTTCCGCCACCTGCCGGTGCTCGACGAGCAACAAAATCTGCTCGGCATCGTTTCGATCGGCGATCTCGTCAAGGCGAAGATCTCCGAGCAGGACTTCATCATCGATCAGTTGGAACGTTACATCGCTTCCTGACGCAGGAAAGCCGCTGGCGCCGTACCCCATGCCGGGCATTTCATGCCCGCTAAGGGGCACTCCGTCTCGCCAGTCCCGAAATGGGGATTTCCTGCAGTCAGGCCGAATTTTGCGGGACGTACCCGGTAATTCAGGCCAACTGCCGACAGGCCGCGCGCCCGGCAATATATTGCGGCAAGGCATCGATGGGGCCGATCGCCTTGACCGGCAGGAGTCGGGCGATTCGTGCGCTGCGTAGCGGATCGGGCTGAGGCTGCCAGCCACTCAGCAGTTCCTCAACCGTATCCGGCCGATTGCACACCGGCAACATGTCGCATCCCGCAGCCCATGCCGCTTGCGCCCGGGCGATAATGCCGCCGGCAACACTGGCGCCTTCCATCGACAGGTCATCACTGAAGATCACCCCGGCGTGGCCGAATTCGTGACGCAGCATGTCGATCCAGACAGACGAGAATCCGGCGGGACGCGAGTCGACCCGCGGATAGATGACATGTGCGGGCATCACTGCATCAAGTTGCAACTGGCGGTAAGGCAGCAGGTCATCGGCCATCTCCACCAGCGCGCGCTCATCGACCGGAATGGCCAGATGGGAATCGGCAGCGACATGGCCATGCCCGGGGAAATGCTTGCCGCAACAGGCCATGCCCGCCGCACGCAAACCTTCGATCAAGGCCCCGGCCAGTTCAATGACCGCCAGCGGAGAACGATGGAAGGCGCGGTCGCCGATCACGCCGCTGATACCGTAATCGAGGTCGAGCACGGGAGTGAAGGACAGATCGACGCCGCAGACCCGCAATTCCGCCGCCAGCGTGAAACCGATCGCCCCCGCAGCGGCTGACGCGGCAGCGGCATCGCGCTCCCACCACTCACCCAGCTTGCGCATTGGCGGCAGGCGCGTGAAGCCTTCCCGGCAGCGTTGCACCCGGCCTCCCTCATGGTCGATGGCGATCAGCAACGGTGGCGTGCGCACTGCACGTATTTCCCGGCACAAAGCGGTCAACTGAGCCGGATCCTGGTAATTACGGGAGAACAGGATGACGCCACCCACCAGCGGGTGTTGCAAGCGCTGCTTTTCTGGATCGCTCATGGCCATGCCGGCCAGGTCAATCATCAAGGGGCCGTAGGAGGACGGATTCATGTCTGTTCCGGCAATTGCTCGACGACGACGAAAGCCAATGCCTGACCCGCCTCGTCGCTGAGTGAAAGATGGGCAACCAGCCGGCGCTGCTGCATCCAGTCGGCCAGTTCTGTCGCATAGGCAAACGCGGGTTTGCCCAAGGCGTCATGTGTCACTGCGATGGCCGGCAACAGGACAGGGGCACGAATGCCCGTGCCCAGCGCCTTGCCGAGTGCCTCCTTGGCAGCAAAGCGTTTGGCCAGGAAACGGCCGGGTTCGCGGTGGTCCCGGCAGTTCCCCCGCTCTTCAGGCGCCAGCAATTTCTCCATGGCCCGCTCGCCATGGCGCTGCCAAAGCGCATGGGTCCGTTCGATGGCCACCAGATCGGTGCCGATGCCGTAAATCACGCCGTCTGCGCCGGGCCGCCCCAGGAAGACGGCAAGCTGCGAATATGGAGCGGGCAAAGCCCGCGAACCTCAGCCAGCCCCTTCCAGTGGAAGGAGGATGGTGGGAAGTCCGTCATCGGGTAACTTCCCGCATCAGGTATTTCATCTCGCGCACCGCCGCGCGCAAACCGACGAATACGGCACGACTGACAATGGCGTGGCCGATATGCAACTCGCTCAAGCCGGCAAGTCCGGCAACATGCTGCACGTTATGGTAATTGAGTGCGTGCCCGGCATTGAAACGCATGCCGTGATCGATGATCGTTTCGCCGGCGTTGGCGATCTTGGCCAGTTCAGCCTGGGCCGGGGCACTGGCGATGTCGCGACCACTGTCATGGAAAGCGTGGGCATATGGCCCGGTATGTATCTCACAGGCCTGCGCCTTGACCTGCGCGGCGGCTTCCACCTGTCGCAGGTCGGCATCGATGAACAGGCTGACGTAAATGCCGGCGTCCCGCAACTGGCGCACCACGTCGCCCAGGCGGCTCTTCTGGCTGGCCACATCGAGTCCGCCTTCGGTGGTCACTTCATGGCGGCCTTCCGGAACCAGCGTCACCATCTCGGGCTTGAGCTGGCAGGCAATGCCGATCATTTCATCGGTAGCCGCCATTTCCAGATTGAGCTTTACCTGCACGCTGGCCCGCAATAACTGGACATCCCGATCCATGATGTGACGGCGATCTTCGCGCAAATGCACGGTGATCGCGTCGGCTCCGCCCAAGTGCGCCTCAGCGGCCGCCCAGACCGGATCAGGTTCATAGGTCCGCCGTGCCTGGCGCAGCGTCGCCACATGGTCGATATTCACACCCAGATCAATCATTTCTCACCAATCCCTTCGCTTTTTTTGTATTTGCATTACGCCCACTGACGCGGGCAGAAGCCTACTCTGAAACCCCGGTTCAAACATCCTGCAATTCGATAAAGACCCGCCGCGTCTGCAGCGACTGCCCCCCCAGATAATGCGCCAGCAATTGCCGCATCAACTGCTTGCTCTCTGCCAGGGTGCGTGGATCGCCATAGTCGTTTGCCGCCATGTCGAGCAGGGTTTTCCCCGACATGGCAAACCCGGAGCCACCGCGCTCATCCTGCTCCACCCGTACCGCCCCGCGTTCGATCTGGTATTGGTACTGTCCAGCCTCCTGAACAGCTCCACCTTCGGCGTCCCGCTCCAGCGTCATCCCGTAACCGAGTTCCGCCAACAGCGCCTTCTCGAAGCGGCGCAACTCGGCCGCCGCCAGCATCTCAGTAGCACCAGTGGACAAGGCCTGCAGGGCAGCGGCGTAAGCATCGTAGAGCGCGGCATGGGCGTCTTCACGCGGCAGCAACTTCAAAAGCAGTTCATTCAGGTAGTAGCCAAGCAGCAACCCCTTCCCTTTCAGAAACGGGTTGCCACCGAGCCACTCTGCCTTGGCCAGGGTTTTCACTTCGCCATTGCCGAACCAACCCAGTTCAAGCGGCTGAAAGGCCAGCAAAACCCCTCGCAACGCCGAGCGCGGCCGCCGCGCACCCCGCGCCAACAGGGCCAGCCGGCCGTGTTCGCGAGAAAATACTTCGACGATCAGGCTGGTTTCACTGAAAGGATAGGCGTGCAGCAGAAAAGCGACTGCACCATCAATGCGCTGACGCACCACGCTCACTCGTAACCAAGACTTTTCAAAGCACGTTCATCATCAGCCCAGCCGCCCTTGACCTTGACCCAAGTTTCCAGCCAGACCTTGCCGCCAAACAAGCGCTCCATGTCCTTGCGCGCATCGCTGGCCACCCGCTTCATCCGCTCACCGCCCTTGCCAATGACCATGGCCTTGTGCGCGTCCCGCTCGACGATGATGGCGGCATGGATGCGCCTGACACCACTGTCGCCTTCTTCAATTTCGAAACGCTCGATCTCGACGGCAATGCCATAGGGGAGTTCTTCGCCCAGATTGCGAAAGAGCTTTTCTCGCAATATTTCGGCAGCCAGAAAACGTTCCGAGCGGTCGGTCAGGTCATCGGCAGCAAAGATCGGTGCGGCTTGCGGCAGGTAACGCGCCGCAACTTGCAGCAGAGCGTCAAGATTGTCACCCCGCTCGGCACTGATCGGCACAATCTCGGCGAACGCGTGTTGCTCTGCAAGCATCGCCATGAAGGGCAGCAAGGCATTCTTGTCGGCCATCCGGTCGATCTTGCTGATCACCAGCACCACCGGAATGTCCGCCGGCAGGCGTTTAAGCACCGCGCGATCCTCGGCACGCCAGCGATTGACCTCGATCACGAACAGGATCACGTCAATATCGACCAGCGCCCCGCTGACCGCACGATTCATGGCGCGATTGAGGGCATTGCGATGTTGCGTCTGCACGCCCGGCGTATCGACGAAGACATACTGGCAGACGTCTGTCGTCAAAATGCCGTGAATGCGATGGCGCGTGGTTTGTGCCTTCTTCGAAGTAATGCTGATCTTGGCACCGATCAGGCGATTCATCAGGGTCGACTTGCCGACATTCGGACAGCCAACAATCGCCACATACCCGGCACGAAACCCTGTAGCAGGGCCTTTGGCTTCGCTCATCATGCTTCCTTTAATTGATCGAGCGCGGCCTGGGCGGCCTGCTGCTCGGCGCCACGCCGACTGGCCCCACTCCCCGTCACCCGTAGCTCGATTGCCGGAACCGCACACGAGACTTCAAATTCCTGAGCATGTGCCTCGCCGCGCGTCGCCAGCAAATCGTATTGTGGCACCGGCAGCCGTCGCGCCTGCAACAATTCCTGCAATGCCGTTTTTGCGTCCTTGCCGGCATCACGCGGATCGATTTGCTCGATGCGCGACTTGTACAGGCACGCGATGAACTGGTGTGCGGCGGCAAAGCCGCCGTCGAGGTAAACAGCGCCGATGATGGCTTCCAGCGCATCGGCAAGAATGGAAGGACGGCGGAAACCACCACTCTTCAATTCGCCCTCGCCAAGACGCAAGAAATCTCCCAGCGCCAGTTCTGCGGCAATCTCGGCCAGTGTTTCCTGCCGCACCAGATTCGCACGCAGGCGGGACAGATCACCTTCCTTGATGGCGGCAAAACGCTGGTAGAGCTGCGTGGCGATCGAGCAGTTCAGGACACTGTCGCCAAGGAACTCCAGTCGCTCGTTATGAGGCGACGAATGACTGCGATGCGTCAGCGCCTGTTGCAACAACCCCGGCTGCTTGAAGGCATGACCAAGCGCTTTTTCCAGCCGGCCCGCCAGGCTCACTTCCGCGACGAACCTTCGAAGTAGATCAGCAGGCTGACATTGGCAAACAAGGGCACGCGATTTTCGTAGGCGAAAGAGACCACCAGATCACCACCATCCTTGGTGATATCGAGATCCTGAGCCGTTATCGACTTGAAGTCGTCTATCGTCGAGCGACGATCAAAGGCCTTGCGTGCTTCGGCAACACTGGTCTTCGCCCCAGGGTCATTCGATACCGCCTTGACTGCAGCGACAATCTGGAAATACTCAATGACTGCAGGCGTGACCTTCATGCCGAGCAAGGCAATCATTGCAATGACAACAGACCAAACCAGCAAACCCGAAATACTCACGCCCGCCTGTTTTTTCCTGGTTAAGGCCGCTGCGTTCATTGCCGGCAAACCCTGCGCCAGCCTGCTCTCAAACTTCGTGTTCATGTCATCCTCGTCGCGTTGGTATGGTGATCAGCGGAAGCTGCCGATACGCTTCAGATCGCCAAAATTAAACCAGACAAAAAACGCCTTGCCCACCAGATGTTCGTCGGGGACAAAACCCCAGACCCGACTGTCCTGCGAGTTGTCGCGGTTATCGCCCATTACGAAATAATGCCCGGCGGGCACCTCGCAAATAAAGCCCGCGCTATTGTAGAGACAATTATCACGCCGGGGAAACTGCATGACGTGCGGCACAAAGACCGGGGCATCGTCCTCGATCAGGATCGAATGCTCGACATCGCCCAGCTTTTCCACATACTGCGGGGTGTAAAACAGGCGCTCGGCATCGAAATAGTCGCCGGTTTTCTCGGCGGGTATCGGCTGACCGTTGATGGTCAGCCGCTTGTTCTGGTAAGCCACCCGGTCACCCGGCAAGCCCACCACACGCTTGATGTAATCGAGCGAGGGGTCGGGTGGGTAGCGAAACACGACCACATCGCCGCGCTGCGGTGCACCCACCTCAATCACTTTTTTATTCAAGACCGGCAGACGGATGCCATAGGTGTATTTATTGACCGCAATGAAGTCGCCCACCAACAGGGTGGGAATCATCGAGCCTGACGGAATCTTGAACGGCTCGACCAGAAACGAACGCAAGACGAACACAATCAGGATGACGGGGAAAAAACTCGCCCCATACTCAACCCACCACGGCTCCTTGGCATCCGGGGCACGCCGCTTGCGAAAGACGAAATGATCCGCCACCCATAACGCGGCGCTCACCACCAGCAAAACAAACAGGATCAGGGCAAAGTTCATGGTTTTCTTCTTCGATTATTTGTCGCCGACGCGCAGCACGGCCAGGAAGGCCTCCTGGGGTATCTCCACCCGACCGACCTGCTTCATGCGTTTCTTGCCCGCCTTCTGCTTTTCCAGCAATTTCTTCTTCCGGGAAATGTCACCACCATAGCATTTGGCCAGCACATCCTTGCGCATCGCCTTGACATTCTCGCGCGCGACGATGGTCGAACCGATCGCCGCCTGAATCGCCACGTCATACATCTGGCGCGGGATCAATTGGCGCATCTTGGCAGCAAGCTCACGGCCACGATAGGGTGCATTGGCACGATGCACAATCATCGACAGGGCATCCACCTTCTCGCTGTTGATCAGCACGTCGAGCTTGATGACATCCGCAGTGCGGTATTCCTTGAAATCGTAATCGAGCGAGGCGTAGCCGCGCGATACAGATTTGAGTTTGTCAAAGAAGTCGAACACCACCTCGGCCAGCGGCATCTCGTAGGTGACATGCACCTGGCGGCCGTGATAGCGCATATCGACCTGGCTGCCCCGCTTCGATTCACAGAGCGTGATCACGGCGCCCAGATAGTCCTGCGGCACGAAAATCGCAGAGGTGATGATCGGTTCGCGCACTTCCTCGATTTTCTGCGGATCCGGCAGCTTCGAAGGATTTTCGACGAGGATCTCCGTGCCGTCGCGCATCCGCACCTGATAGATCACCGTGGGCGCCGTGGTGATCAGATCCTGATCGAACTCGCGCTCCAGGCGTTCCTGCACGATTTCCATGTGCAGCAAGCCGAGGAAGCCGCAGCGAAAACCAAAGCCGAGCGCCTGCGATACCTCCGGCTCATATTGCAAAGATGCATCGTTCAGTTGCAGCTTTTCAAGGGACTCGCGCAACTGCTCGTACTGGTTGGCTTCGATCGGATACAGTCCGGCGAATACCTGCGGCTTGATTTCCTTGAATCCAGGCAAGGCTGTAGCCGCGGGACGGTCGGCCAGCGTCACGGTATCGCCGACCTTTGCCGCCTTCAGTTCCTTGATACCGGCAATGATGAAGCCAACCTCGCCGGCCGAAAGCTGTGCCTTGACTAGCGACTTGGGGGTGAATACGCCGACCTGCTCACACAGATGCACGGAGCCCATCGCCATCAGCCGGATGCGCTCCTTGGCACGCAAGTTGCCATCGATGACGCGGACCAGCATCACCACGCCGACATAATTGTCGAACCAGGAATCGATGATCAATGCCTTCAGCGGCGCGCTCGGATCACCTTTGGGCGGTGGCACGCGAACAATCACCGCTTCGAGAATATCCTCGATACCCATGCCGGTCTTCGCCGAACAGGGGATGGCGTCGGTCGCATCAATGCCGATGACTTCTTCGATTTCCTGCCTTGCCCCTTCGGGATCGGCCTGTGGCAGGTCCATCTTGTTCAACACGGGAACCACATCAACGCCCAGTTCGATGGCGGTGTAGCAGTTCGCTACCGTTTGTGCCTCGACACCCTGCGAAGCATCCACTACCAGCAGCGCGCCTTCGCAGGCCGACAGCGAACGACTCACTTCATAGGAGAAATCGACGTGTCCCGGGGTGTCGATCAGATTCATGTTGTAGCGCTTGCCGTCGCGGGCCAGGTAGCTGAGCGCCGCCGTCTGCGCCTTGATGGTGATGCCGCGCTCGCGCTCGATGTCCATCGAGTCGAGCACCTGCTCGGCCATTTCGCGATCCGACAGGCCGCCGCAACGTTGAATGATGCGGTCAGCCAGCGTCGACTTGCCGTGATCGATGTGAGCGATGATGGAGAAGTTTCTGATGTGGTCCATATTGACCAATAGGCGGGCCGCGACAGGCTGGAGTTGTCTTTCGAAAGGGCGCGGATTATACCGTGCCACCGCGACTGACGACTGTCTTGCCGCAGGGAATCACAATGGAAACTATTGTCTGGCGGTATAGGTCGGCACGGTGATATGGAAGGCAATGGCCAGCAGGCGCACGGCCAGAACGATCGCCATGCCGCCCCAGGCAGCCAGAACAGGAGAAACGTCCAGCGCCTGCAAGCCGATCAGCGCCAGCGCTCCCGCCAATGAAGCTGTCGCATAGAGTTCGCCACGCATGAAGATCAGCGGAACATCGTTGCACAGCACGTCACGCAATACGCCACCGAACACGCCGGTCATCACCCCGAGCAAGCTTGCGGCCAGCCAGGGCGCCTGCCATTGCAAGGCTATCTGCGTGCCGAGAATCGTAAACAGCGCCAGCCCGAAGGCATCGGGAATCAGGAATAGCCGTGACGGCAACCGCAGGCTGCGTACCAGCACAAAACTCAGCAGGGTGGTTGCCATGGCGACCACCAGGTAGGTCTCATCCCTCAGCCAGAACACCTGACGATCAAGCAGCAGATCGCGCAGTGTGCCACCGCCCAGTGCCGTGGTAATACCGACGATGACGACGCCAACCAGATCCATGTTCTTGCGACCGGCGTCCATCACGCCGGTCAACGCCGTGACCGCAACGGCCGCCATGCCGACCCAGTAGATCAGGTTATCCATCAGTGATCGGCGCCGGCCTGACGCAACACGGTTCGTAATCGCTCGACGTCGAGAAAATAATGGCAGATCTCTTCGCCAGCCAGGGTCAGCACCGGGACAAGTTCATCGTAGCGCTCAACCCACTCCGGACGCGTATCGACATCCACCACTTCGACAGTGAAATCGAGTTCGCTGCGCATGAGTTCCAGCGCAGCGAACATGTCGTCGCACAGATGACAGTATGGCCTGCCATAGAGGGTCAGCAGCGGTTTAGGGATACACCGGCGCTCCCCGGGAATTTCTTGCTCCCCGGGGAGAGAACAGTGCGCAGCAAGAGTTTCGGCAGGGATCTTGATTATTCTCCACCCTTGATCGTAACAAAGGTCTGCATTTCACCACGTCGCACCAACAAGGTAATGTTGCTCGTCTTGTCGTATTTCGCCAGCAGGCTGTTGAGTTGCTCCACCGAGCGAATTTCTGTCTGCGCACCCCGCTGGATGAGAGCAAGAATAATATCGCCTTGGCGCAAATCACCCCGGCTGCCCTCGCGTACCTCTTCAACGATCAGGCCATGACGGATGCCCAACTGGCGCCGCTGCTCCGCACTGGGCTCAGCCAATACCAGGCCCAAACGATTTGCTGGCGCGGGTTCGGCTGGTTTGCTGCCCCGTCCACCACGGTTGCCACGCCCTGCCGCCGACTCTTCACTCATTTCGCCGACTGTCAGACTCAGATCCTTGCTTGCACCAGCGCGCCAGACTTGCAGCGTCGCCTTGCTGCCAGGCTTGGTGTTACCCACCAAGCGGGGCAGATCGCTTGACTGTGCGACAGGCTTGTCATTGAAACGCAGGATCACATCTCCCGCTTCCAGGCCCGCCTTGTCGGCCGGGCCGGCTTTTTCGACCGCAGCGACCAAAGCCCCCTGCGGCTTGCTCAAGCCGAATGAATCTGCCAGCTCTTTTGTGACCTCCTGGATCATCACGCCGATACGGCCGCGACTGACCTTGCCGGAGGAGCGCAACTGCGACTGCACTTCCAGCGCCACATCGATCGGGATGGCAAACGACAGGCCCATGAAACCGCCCGTGCGACTGTAGATCTGCGAGTTGATCCCGACCACCTCGCCATTCATGTTGAAGAGCGGGCCGCCCGAATTGCCCGGATTGATAGCGACATCAGTCTGAATGAAGGGGACAAAGTTTTCCTGCGGCAACGAGCGTCCCTTGGCGCTGACGATACCCGCCGTAACGGTGCTTTCGAAACCGAATGGCGAACCGATGGCCACGACCCATTCGCCGACCCGCAGCTTGGCCGGATCCCCCATCCGCACGGTGGGCAGACCAGTGGCCTTGATCCTGATCAGCGCGACATCGGTGCGCTTGTCCGTACCAATCACCTTGGCCTTGAACTCGCGTTTGTCGGTCAACTTAACCAGTACCTCATCGGCCCCATCGACGACATGCGCATTGGTCAGGATATAGCCATCCGGGCTGATGATGAATCCGGAGCCCAGCGACTTGCTCTCGAACTCGCGCGGTACCGCCGGATGGCCGGGAGGAAACATCTTGGGCGCAAAACGGCGGAAAAATTCGAAAGCGGGATCATTCTCGTCGAAGGGGAACTGCTGGCCAAACCGTTGGCCGCGCACCGTCTGCGTGGTGCTGATGTTGACTACCGCAACACCCTGCTTTTCGGCCAGATCGGCAAAATCCGGCAATTCGCGCACCTGCGCGAGGCTCAGATTGGCGACGAGCAATAACCAGACCATCAGCATCAATCGTTTCAACATGATTTGAGACCCCTTACTTGAAAAATATCAGATGCTGCGTTTGAAGTTGATGGACAAGATTGGTTCCATCCGATTGGAATCAAGCCCGTGAACTCCGCGGCGCCGCATGATGAAAATACCCCCGACGAGACCGGCAATCATTCCCGCCACCGCGGCCAGTTCGCTACCGGTCACCAGGCTCAGCAAAATGGCGCCAGCCAGGGCCAGCAGCAAGGGTATGCCGTAAGCCAGCCAGACGGCACGCAGCACCGCTCCTTCTCTGGCGCATATCACGACTGCATCACCCTGTCGGGCCTGAATGGTATTGGGAAGAAGCAAGAGCCGCGTAGTCTGCTTGCGGCCGAGCAAACCATCCAGCACGGAACCCATGCCGGAACGCTGGCATCCGTCCTTGCGTTCGCATGCTCCGCAGGCACTTGCCGCAGCTTCCGCCCGGACCCATGCTTGATCGCCTTCGAGGCGCACCACCACGCCATCGGTTTCAGTCATTTACCGCGCACCTCAATGCCTTCGGCAAAGCGCTTGGCGGCCGCCGGAGGTATATCACCCATCACCACGACCTGATGGCCATCGATGACGCGCTTGACCACACTGATCGCGCCCAGCGACTGGGCCTCGGCTTTGACCGGAGCGGTTTGTGGCGACAAGGGATTGATAAAGACCGAAACTGCCGCCAGACCATCGGAAAACACCCAGTGCAGGACTTCATGGGCTTCTTTGCCCGCGTTTTGCTCGATGTTGCGGCGCATCGCTGCCTGGCGGCGAAAACCGGGCAATTCGACGCGAAACTGCCATTGCGAGTCATCGCGCATTTCGCGCGACTTGGCCTGGCGTATCTGCCAGGCATCCTTTGTGTCGGTGGCATGGGGAAAGCTCGGCTTCAAGGCATCCGGATGAGTCGGCGCACCGATGCGTAACTCGGTAAAAGCCAGCGACTCCAGTGAACCACCGCGTTCGTCAAACATATCCGCCTTGAGCAGCAAACCGGTTTTCAAATCAACCCAGAACTGCTGGCCATAACGCCAGGCATCGCGCGGCTCAAGACGAATGATCTGGGTGTCGTAACCGGCGATCCGGGCACGCCGTCCCTGGCGAATGCTGTAATGCTCGCCCAGCCCGGCCAGGCTGGCCGGCGACAGCGCCGGGAAAGCACGCCGGGTACTGCGCTGCTCGATGATGACCAACCGGCTTTCTGGGAAAAAGCACTTCACCTCGTCATTAAAGCGAATGATTTCGCGCGGGCTACCGTCGAGCACCTCGAGCTTTTCCATCCGATTGCCTTCGCTGACGACATGCACGACGCGGGAAGTCTCGCTCTGGCTGCCGTTGCGATAGACGAAGGTGCCACTGTAGCTGAGAGTCTGTGCCGCACCGGCTACCCGCTGCAACCATTGCAAGGCTTCCTGCTGGCCCAGCGATGTCTGGGCCAGGACGGGCGAACAGATCAGGCTCGCCGCCAGTCCAAGCCAGACAATCAGGCCAATTTTCATGGGCGGGCAGGCCGGTCGGTCATGGTAACAGTGCGGACGTGGCCGGCGTTATTGCCCAGACGGAATGTGGAGGATTGCGTGTGGTGGGCAAGCAGATATTCGCTCATGTCGCCACGCGCAGCGGCCATGGTCGAACCCTGCGACTGGAGTGTATTTTCATCCGCCACGCGTTCCAAGGTTTGCGCTGACGCAAGGTTTGGCGTCACATCAGCGACAATAGTCGGCGCTGGCAGGATGAGATGCTCCACAGCGGGTGCGGCAGCAGAGGTGCTCGTGACAGCCGCCAGCCGAGTTTCTGCTGGCGAGAACTGCGAATTGCCCGCCATGGCCAGCCAGCCAGCGACGGCCACTCCCGCGACCGAAGCAGCCAGTGCCAGCCCGGGGTGGCTGCGGCCAATCGGTTGCAGTTTGCGCGGCGCCAGCACCACGGGCTCGGCGTGCACCTTCGCCATCACGCAGGCGGTCAAATCCCGCGTACCAGTCGACTCCTGACGCAACTGATCACCAATCAACACATAGGCGCGCCAGTTCTCACGTAATTCAGGTTCACGAACGGCTGCCTTCAAAGTTGACCGCACTTCGTGGGGCTCAAGTTCTCCATCAAGCAGGGCAGACAATTCAGGTAGTTGCGATTTCATGACGTTCTCTCCACTTCCAGAGTTGGCGACCTCACCATCTCTGATCGGACTCCGTATCCAGCAAGGGACGCAACTTGGACGCAATCGCCTCCCGGGCACGAAATATCCGCGAGCGGACCGTGCCAATCGGGCAATCCATCACTTGGGCAATCTCCTCGTACGACAAACCTTCGATTTCACGCAAGGCGATGGCTGTCCGCAAATCCTCGGGCAGTGCGTCCATCGCTGCATTCACCGTTTCTCCAATCTGCTTTGACATCATCACCTGTTCCGGTGTCGTGTCATCACGCAGCAAGCCACTCTCACTAATGTCATTCGCATCTTCGGTGGCGATATCGCTGACCGTCGGCATACGCCGACTACGCGCCACCAACCAGTTCTTCGCGGTATTGACGCCGATACGATACAGCCAGGTATAAAAGGCACTCTCGCCACGGAAACCCGGCAACGCCCGATACGCCTTGATGAAGGCTTCCTGGGTGACATCTTCCGCTTCGGCGGAATCGCGCACAAAACGCATCACCAGCCGCAAGAGCTTGCGCTGGTATTTGCTGACCAACAGGCCGAAGGCTTCCTGATCGCCGGATTGAACCCGTTCGACCAGAACCAAGTCGGCTTCGCGCTCTCCCATGGCTGCGAGGTTCTTCCATCAGAAATTGGTAGCGCGCCAGTATAGCCGACACCCCACCGATACCCGCTGTCCCCAAATTTTTCGCTCGCTCAGCCATGTGCCCTGCCTTCCGTTTGCAAACCATACCGCTGCAGGCAGTGACCCGATCAACACAAAATAGTTCCTCAGCCCGGGTGGCAATGGCCTCTGGCAGGCAAAGGCCCATGCTATATTCAGTTGCATCATGCCTAAAGTTGAGTTTTTGCGGAGCTTCGATGCGATCGTGATTGGCAGCGGCCTGGCCGGACAGTCGCTGGCTTTGCGGCTTGCCGACACTCATCGGGTAGTGCTTGTCACCAAGCGGATGATTGATGACTCCGCAACCAACCAGGCACAAGGCGGCATTGCCGCCGTGCTGGATGGCACCGACTCGATCGAATCACATATTCAGGATACCCTCACAGCCGGCGCCGGCCTGTGCGACCCGGTCGCCACTCGCTTTGTCGTCGAGCGTGGGCACACCGCCATCGACTGGCTGATCGAACAGGGCGTACCCTTTACCCGCAGCGACACCGGCTACCACCTGACCCGCGAGGGCGGCCACAGTGCTCGACGGGTCATCCATGTCGCCGATGCCACGGGCGCCTCCGTACAACAAACGCTCAGCCAGAAAGTTCGCCAGCATCCCAACATCACGGTGCTGGAGCGGCATATCGTTGTCGACCTGATCACCGGCGCCAAACTCGGCCGCAAAACCCAGCGCTGCTGGGGCGCCTATGTGCTGGACATCGACAATGAACGCGTCCTGACGCTTGGCGCCCCCAATACGGTGATCGCCAGCGGCGGTGCCGGCAAGTCCTACCTGTACACCAGTAACCCGGATACCGCGACCGGCGATGGCATAGCCATGGCCTGGCGCGCTGGCTGCCGGGTGGCAAATATGGAGTTCATCCAGTTTCATCCGACTTGCCTCCATCATCCACATGCCAAGTCATTCCTGATTACCGAGGCGATGCGCGGTGAGGGTGGCATCTTGCGCCTGCCGGACGGCACCCGCTTCATGCTCGCCCACGACGAGCGCGCCGAGCTCGCACCGCGCGACATCGTCGCGCGGGCCATCGACTACGAAATGAAGCGGCACGGCCTGGATTGCGTTTACCTCGACATGACACACAAGGGTGAAAGCTTCATGCGCGGCCACTTCCCCAACATCTACGCGCGCTGCCTTGAACTGGGCATCGATATCGCCAGGCAACCGATTCCGGTGGTACCGGCGGCACACTACACCTGCGGTGGCATCGTCGTCGACCTGGCGGCACGCACCGATGTTCCCGGCCTGTATGCCTTGGGCGAAGCCGCCTGTACCGGATTGCATGGCGCCAACCGACTGGCCAGCAACTCCTTGCTGGAATGCGTGGTATTCAGTGCGGCAGCCGCCAGCGACATCCTGGCGCAAAAGCCCGCCAAACTCCCCAAACTGCCACACTGGGATGAAAGCCGGGTTACCGACGCTGATGAAGAAATCGTCATCTCGCACAACTGGGATGAATTGCGGCGTTTCATGTGGGACTACGTCGGCATCGTGCGTACCAACAAGCGGCTGGAACGCGCCCGCCACCGCATCCGCCTGCTTGAAAAGGAAATTACCGAGTTCTACTCGAACTTTCGCGTCAGCAACGACCTGATCGAATTACGCAACCTCGTGCAGACCGCCCACCTGATCGTCGAATGCGCCCTGCAGCGCAAGGAAAGCCGGGGCCTGCATTTCAGCCGCGACTATCCGGAAACCCTGCCGCGGGCACGCAACACCATTCTCAAGCCGCGTCCCTGAATCAGACACAGCCGGGGCGTGACCGCCCCGCTTAACCGCCGGTCTCACCCACCCAGAAATCCTGCCCCTTGTTGAGGAACTCCTCGTAAGGGACATAGTGTGAACCGTCACAGGAGAAGGTCAGGCCGACGATCCCGTTGAAAATGTTCAGGGTTCCCGAGCGCAGATAGAACATCTCATCCATCCGCCGCAAGTCCTTGAACCGTTCAAGCACTGTCCTGACCTGCTCCACCGGAACCAGCGCATCGTCGGGATAGGGGATGCGCGGGTAAGCCAGGCACATATTCGGATCCACCAGCATATCGATGCTCAGCAGACGATAGCGGAAGGGGTCATTCAGCAGCCAGATCACGGCGCGACTGCTCGAGAAATGCAGCATGACATGGAATGCTCCGTGGCAAACCATCAACTCCGCCACCACACCCAACACGGTATCCAACTGCTGATCCATGGCGCTTTCAGTGCGCTCCTGATGAAACACCGTCCCGCGGATCGAAGGGTCACCCTTGAGTTGCTGCCACTTGCGCGGCTCCTCGTACAACTCGCGCGTCAGCGGCAGGTCGCGCAAACCGAAATAGGCGCCGATGTAGCCCAGCAGATTGCCGGCCGCATCGCGCACTGTCTGCACCGCCGTCAGCGAGGGGCGGTTCTGCTTGAGGCTCATATATGATTGCGAGAGCAGCAACGGCTCACCAGACTCAATCCCGTTAACATAAGGGCGTCCGGAACGATCCCGGCCATAACCTTCCAGCAGACCGGCATGGCTGACATTGTCCGTGATCTGTCGGCAATTTTCATCCATGACATACAGGTGTTTGCAGTATGACAGAGTATCCAGCGCACTGGCCAGGACAACATTCAGCCGCCCCCGGTCACCCCAGGCCGCCACGCAATGACCCGCAAGGCGCCCCAGCGGCTGCGATAACAACTCGGCTAGCGCCTGACGTTGTTGTTGAATGCTTTTTTGCAGATTTTCCATTTTTCCCTACCCCAGTCGGGCGCGCCATTTCAACCAGATTGACAACTGCCGAAACGCAGTCATGCCTGTAGTATCCGGCAATACAGGCACCGTCAGCAAGCGCCCGTGCATGAGTAAGTGCAATACGACCAAATTCGGCAACACAGCAGTTTGCGGCAGGATGGTCGCCGTCCCGCCAGCGCCGACTTTGGCTTCTGGTGGATCTCCAAGCCTTCCGCCAGCGCCAGATGTCGTGGCGATCTCGATCTCCCCCTCGGCACCGAGCTGCAAGCCAATGACCACCGGCCTATATTGCCTGCCGAGGAAATAGCCGAGCGAAACCAGTAGCGTGCCGATCATGGCCAGACGCAACGGCCACGTCAACATCAACGGCAGAATCGCGACGATCGCCAACAGGTGCACCACCACCAGCGCGATGACCAGATGCCTCGAGACCCGCAGTGGAATCGTCAAGGGTAGTTTCACCGCTCCGTCGCTTCAGATGCGTTTAAAAGCCAGAGTGCCGTTGGTACCGCCGAAACCGAAGTTGTTCTTGATGGCGATATCAATCTTGAGGTCGCGCGCCGCATTGGCGCAGTAGTCGAGATCGCACTCCGGATCCTGCTCAAAAATGTTGATCGTCGGCGGCGAAACCTGATGATGCACCGCCAGCACCGTCAGCACCGACTCAAGCCCGCCGGCGCCGCCCAGCAAATGTCCGGTCATCGACTTGGTCGAATTCACCACCAGTCGCTTTGCCGCATCGCCAAAGGCCAGCTTGATCGCCTCGGTCTCGTTCTTGTCGCCGAGCGGCGTCGAGGTGCCGTGGGCGTTAACATATTGCACCTGATCGGCATTCAGGCCGGCGTCCTTCATCGCATTCAGCATGCTGCGGCGCGGACCATCGGTATCCGGCGCGGTCATGTGGTAGGCGTCGCCGCTCATGCCGAAGCCGACCAGTTCCGCGTAAATCCTTGCGCCGCGTCGTTTGGCATGTTCGTATTCCTCCAGCACCAACACGCCGGCGCCCTCGCCGAGCACAAAACCGTCGCGGTCCTTGTCCCAGGGACGGCTTGCCGTAGCCGGGTCATCGTTGCGCGTCGATAGCGCCTGCGCCGAGGCAAAGCCGCCAACCGCCAGCGGCGTCACCGTCGACTCGGCGCCGCCGCAGACCATCGCATCGGCATCGCCATACTGGATCATGCGATAACTCGTGCCAATGGCATGCAAGCCCGTGGTACAGGCCGTCACTACAGCGAGATTCGGCCCCTTGAGCCCCAGCATGATCGACAGGTTGCCCGAGATCATGTTGATGATGGTGCCGGGAATGAAGAAAGGCGAAATCTTGCGCGGGCCACCGGCGAGAAAGTCATGATGTGTCGCCTCGATCATCGGCAGTCCGCCGATGCCCGAACCGATATTCACCCCAAAACGGTCAGCATTTTCGCCGTTTGCCTCCAGGCCTGAATCCCGAAAGGCCTGAATTCCCGCAGCCATGCCGTAATGGATGAAAATATCCATGCGGCGGGCTTCCTTGGGCGACAGATAAGTCGCAATATCAAAACCCTTGACCTCTCCGGCGATGCGTGCCTTGAGGGCGGAAGCATCAAAACGGGTGATCGGGCCGATGCCACTCTTGCCGGCAAGAATATTGCTCCAGGTTTCGGCGACGGTATTACCGACCGGCGAGACAAGTCCCAAACCGGTCACGACGACTCTGCGACGCGACAAGGTAGCCTCCTTCGGGGGTGGGGGAAAGGGGGAAATTGCGCCCCTGTAAATTACTTCTTCAGGTTGTTATTGACGTAGTCAATGGCCTGTTGGACGGTGGTGATTTTCTCGGCTTCCTCGTCCGGAATTTCGCACTCGAACTCTTCCTCGAGCGCCATCACCAGTTCGACGGTGTCGAGCGAATCGGCGCCCAAATCGTCGACAAAGGACGAATCGTTCTTGATATCGGCCTCATTAACGCCGAGTTGTTCGGCAACGATTTTCTTGACGCGCTGTTCGATGTTATCCATTTATTACTCCTCTTCCCTATATAAGGCGGGTTGTTTAAAACCCGCGTAGTTTACCAAAAGCCGACGCCAAAAACTTTTTGGCAGCAGCGGCTATCAAACCATGTACATGCCGCCATTGACGTGCAGCATCGTACCCGTGATGTAAGCGGCTTCCGGGCTGGCCAAAAAGGCTACGGCATGGGCAATATCTTCAGCCTGACCAAGGCGACCCAGCGGAATTTTCTGAATCAGGGCGTTGCGTTGCTCCTCACTCAGCGCGCGGGTCATGGCGGTATCGATAAAGCCGGGAGCCACGCAGTTCACCGTGATATTGCGGCTACCCAGTTCCTGTGCCAGCGCACGCGACATGCCGGCGACACCGGCCTTGGCGGCCGCGTAATTGATCTGGCCGGGATTGCCGGAAGCGGCAACCACGGAGGAAATGTTGATGATGCGGCCGGAACGGGCTTTCATCATCCCGCGAATGACCAGCTTCGACAGACGGAACACGGCCTTGAGGTTGGTGTTGATGACTGCATCCCACTCATCTTCCTTCATGCGCATGGCCAGGTTGTCGCGGGTGATGCCGGCATTGTTGACCAGGATCGAAACGGCACCGAAGCGCTTTTCAACCTCGCCGATCAGCGCCTCGCAGGCAGGGCCATCGGTCACGTCCAGCACGGCACCCCAGCCGGGAATACCAGCGGCGTCTAGCGCCTTCTGGATATCGGCAGCGGCAGCCTCATTGATGTCGACACCGACGACGGTAGCACCCTTCTTCCCCAGTTCCTGCGCGATGACGTGGCCGATGCCACGCGAAGCGCCTGTCACCAAGGCAATTTGTCCCTTCAGAGCATCGTCCATATTCATCCCTTTACGATTGAAAGTGCCGCCTCGACGCCAGACCGGTCGTGCATGGCGCCGCCGGTCAGATTGTCGGCACAGCGTTTTACCAACCCGGCCAACACTTTGCCCGGACCACATTCAAACACATGGGTGATGCCTGCCGCCTGCATCGCACGCATGGTCTCGACCCAGCGCACCGGGGCAGCGGCCTGACGTACCAACGCTGCACGGATGGCATCCGGGTCTTCGGCACAGACCACGTCCACATTGTTCAGCACGGGAATCCGCGGCCGCGCGACGGCGACAGTCGCGAGGCGTGCCTTGAGTTTCTCGGCGGCCGGTTGCATCAACGAGGAATGGAAGGGCGCCGATACCGGCAACATTACAGCGCGTTTCGCCCCCCGCGCCTTGCAGGCGTCGGCGGCACGCTGCACGGCAGCGGCATGACCGGCGATGACCGTCTGTTCCGGAGAATTGAAGTTGACCGCCTGTACCGCCTGGTCCTCATGTGCCAATTCTTTTTCGATTTCCGCGCAAATCGACTGGACTGTCGTGGCATCCATGCCAAGAATGGCCGCCATTGCCCCAGTACCCGCCGGCACGGCTTCCTGCATGGCCTGTGCGCGCAACTCAACGAGCGGCACCGCATCCGCAAATTCGAGCACGCCAGACGCGACCAGTGCCGAGTATTCGCCCAGACTGTGGCCCGCCAGCATGGCCGGTTGCGGCCCGCCCCCAGCGCCTGCGGCTCCCATCTCCTGCCAGAGCCGCCAGACGGCAATACCGGCGGTGAGCATCAGCGGCTGGGTATTGACTGTCTGGGCAAGCGCTTCGGCAGGACCCTCCGCAACCAGTTGCCAGAGATCGCGTCCCAGCGCCCGCGAAGCCTCATCAAAGGTGGCACGAATTACCGGGCTGTCGCCATACGCGGCCATCATGCCGAGCGATTGGGAACCCTGACCGGGAAAGACAAACGCAAATTTCATTTAATTCCTTTGGAAGTCTTCAGAGCAGGCTAACGCCCGCCCAAGCGGGCGTTATGCCGGAACTAAAGACAAACGCAAATTTCATCATTGCCTCAGAATTTCAGCAGGGCTGCGCCCCAGGTAAAACCACCGCCCACACCTTCAAGCAACACTGTATCGCCAGCGCCGACTTTCCCGGCGCGCACCGCCTCATCAAGGGCCAGCGGAATCGAGGCGGCAGAAGTATTGCCGTGACGATCGACGGTCACTATGCATTTTTCGGCGGGCAAACGCAATTTCCTGGCCGTCGCTTGCATGATACGGATATTCGCCTGATGCGGTATCAGCCAATCCACCTGATCGACCGTCACGCCAGTGGCACGCATCACCTCATCGGCCACTTCGGCCAGCACCTTGACGGCAAACTTGAATACTGCCTGACCGTCCATACGCAGAAATGGATCGCCAATAGGCTGGCCGTCACAGACATGACCAGCCACGGCAAGAATATCCCGATAACGACCATCGGCATGCAGGGCCGTGGCGTAAATGCCGGGCGTAGCGCTTGCTTCCAGCACAATCGCGCCCGCACCGTCACCAAACAGCACGCAGGTGCCGCGATCCCGCCAGTCGAGGATGCGCGAAAACACCTCGGCACCGACCACCAATGCCCGCT
>DDXB01000028.1:60909-82161 GCA_002347405.1 Rhodocyclaceae bacterium UBA2271
CGAAGGCCGCCGCACCATTCGTGATCCCCAGCTTGTCCTGCAACAAGGCTGCAGTACTGGGAAAAATGAAATCGGGCGTCGATGTCGCCAGGATGATCAGATCGATGTCGTTTGGTGCGCAACCGGCTGCTTCAAGCGCGCGTTGACTGGCCACCAGGGCCAGATCACTGGCGGCAACCCCGGCCGGCGCAAAATGGCGCGCCCGGATACCGGTACGTTCGGCAATCCACTCGTCAGAAGAATCGAGGCCGCGCGCGGCGATCAAGGCATTGTTATCGACCGGATCGCCCGGCAGGCAACCGCCCGTGCCGGTAATGCGAGAATGAATCATCGCTGCCCCCCCCATCACAGAACGTTCAATCGCATAGCGTCGGCGCCGGTCCGATATGCTGCAAGGCAGCCGCCATTCCCGCCGCGATTTTCTCAGGCAGGCGCTGGCGCGCCGCTTCGGCAGCCTGCTCCAGTGCATGCCGGAAAGCGAAGGAATCGGCTGAGCCATGACTTTTGACCACCACGCCCCGCAAACCGAGCAGACTTGCTCCATTGTAGCGACGCGGATCAAGCCGCCACTGGAAAGCCCTGAGCACCGGCAGGGCGACCAGCCCCGCCAGTTTAGTCAACAGATTGCGCGAAAACTCCTGCTTCAGAAAGGTGCGTGCCATGCGCGCCAGCCCCTCCGAGGTCTTTAAGGCAACATTACCGACAAACCCGTCGCAGACGACCACCTCTGCAGTGCCTTTGTAAATGTCATCGCCCTCGACGTTACCAATGAAATTCAGGCCACTTGCTTTCAGCAGTTCGCTGGCACGCTTCACCACCTCGTTGCCCTTGATGTCCTCTGCGCCGATATTCAACAATCCGACGCTGGGCCGCTCTTCATGATCAAGCGCGGCGGCCAGCATGGCGCCCATGATGCCGAACTGCAACAGATGCTCGGGGGCGCAGTCAACATTGGCGCCCAGGTCGAGCATGTAGGTATGCCCGGTCATGGAAGGCAGGGTCGAGGCAATCGCCGGCCGATCGATGCCAGGCAGGGTTTTCAGCACGAAACGCGAGATCGCCATCAGGGCGCCCGTGTTGCCGGCCGAGATCGCCGCGTCGGCCCGCCCATCCTTGACCAGATTGGCAACCACCCGCATCGACGAATCTTTCTTGCCACGCAAGGCGCTGGCGACCGACTCATCCATGCCAATTACCTCGCTGGCATGCTGCACCGACCAGCGCCTTTTCAGCGCCGGTTCGGCTTGCGCCAACAAAGGAGCAATCACCTCCTCGCGACCGACCAGGATTGCCGAGCAATCCCGATCCTGGCGCAGGAATTCAAGCACTGCCGGCACAATCACGGAAGGTCCGTGGTCGCCACCCATGCAGTCAACTGCAAGCATGATGATCATGCCTCCTCCGGACCGCCCCAATGAGGCATGCACCACCCAGCGGGAGGCAGCAAGCTGGGGTTGCGAGCGTGCGAGGGCATTGATTCAGGCGTGCGGCATGAAAACGGCCGGACGTTTGCACGCCCGGCCGGATTCTGGTGGTGGGGTTTACTCACCCTTGGTCTTGACGACCTTTTTTCCCCGATAAACACCGGAGGGTGAAATGTGATGGCGCATATGCACTTCGCCGGTGGTCGGCTCGATGGCAAGGGGCGGTGCACTCAGAAAATCGTGCGCACGATGCATGCCACGCTTGGAGGGGGATTTCTTGTTCTGCTGGACTGCCATGATGACTCCTTACTTCAAATCGATTCAATGTTTCTTCAACCCAGCCAACACCGCAAACGGCGATGGCTCGCTTTCTTCAATCCCTGCCTCCACAGCAACCGGAAGCAGACAATCCGCATGGCGCGGCACAATCGGCAACGCCAATAAAACCTCGTCTTCAACCAACGTCAGTAACGACAATTCCCGGCTGGATGGAATGGCGTCGCACTCTTCCAACCATTCAGCCTCGAGTTCACCTTCAGGCCATGCATCGATCCCACTCTCGCCGGGCAACGTCAACAACAAGCGGCTGTCGATGACACACTCGAAATCAACTTCGGCAAGACAACGCTGACAACACAAACCAAGCCGACCGCTTACTTTCAAATGCAAACCCGGCTTGCCAGCATCACCCGTTTCACGCAACCCCACCAAATCGCAATGTAACCAACCTGCTGGTCGCACCAGCACATCGGCCAGGCGAGGGAGACTCGTCAAGGCGAGTTTGCCGGTGATATGGCCCCCGTCCGCCGCAAACTTCAGGCTGTCGATGACTGTTCCGGCTAAATCCTGTTCTTCCCGGCAAGACATAAACGGCGAATGCTATCATGCGCCGACACCGCCAGTCAAAGGCTCTTTCCAACAAAAAGCCTGCAAAAACATCCGCCAACCCGATTCTACCGCCGCCATGCCGCAACTCATTCTGGCCTCGACCTCGCCCTACCGCCGCGAACTGCTCAATCGCTTGCAGATTCCCTTTGAAGTTTGTGCTCCGGAAACCGACGAGACCCCATTGTCTGACGAAATCCCGGCAAGCACAGCGGAAAGACTGGCGATTGCCAAGGCCCATGCAGTGCTGGATCGCTACCCCGAGGCATTGATCATCGGTTCCGACCAGGTCGCTTACTGCGGTACGGAACGTTTCAGCAAGCCCGGATCACGTGACAAGGCGCGCGCCCAGTTACGCAGCCTTTCCGGGCATATCGTCGTATTTCATACCGGCCTGTGCCTGCTCAACAGCCAGAATGGTCGCAATCACGTCCGCGGCGTTGCCACCGAAGTACGCTTTCGCGAACTCGCCGACGCCGAAATCGAGCGCTACCTCGACAAGGAGGACGCCCTGAATTGTGCTGGCAGCGCTCGCTCCGAGGGTCTGGGCGTCAGTTTGCTGGAATGGATGAAAAGCGACGACCCGACCGCCCTGGTCGGCCTGCCGCTCATCGCCCTGACGGAAATGTTGCGCGCCGAAGGCTTTAACCTGCCCTGAGTCGTTGCCAATGCCAAGTATGCTCTATCTGCTACCGACACAACTCGGGGACGTCGCTTGGCCGAGAGTCCTGCCGGCGGGAAGCCAGGAAATCGCCTGCAGGCTCCAGCATTTCATTGTCGAAAACGCAAAAACAGCACGCGCTGCACTGAAATGGCTGAACCACCCCACCCCGTTGCGCGAAATTGCCATCGAACAATTGTCCGAACAGTTGAGTCCGCCGGATATCGACCGGTTACTGAGTCCATTGCAAGCAGGCCATGATATCGGCTTGATGTCCGAGGCCGGTTGTCCGGGTGTTGCCGATCCTGGTGCCCTGATCGTTCGGCGGGCACACGAATTGGGGTACGGTGTCAAACCCCTGGTCGGCCCCTCATCTCTGCTGCTAGCCCTGATGGCCTCGGGGCTGGATGGCCAGCGCTTCGCTTTCCACGGCTACCTGCCGACGCGCGAGCCTGAGCGCAGCAAGCGGATTGTCGAACTGGAAAAAGAATCCCGCCACAAGCGGCAGACGCAACTTTTCATCGAGACCCCCTATCGCAATGCCGTGTTGCTCGATGCCTTGTTGTCCGCTTGCCAGCCTGAAACCCTGCTTTGCCTGGCGAGCGATCTGACCTTGCCAGACGAAGCTGTCGCTACCCGCAGCATCGGCGCCTGGCGCAAGATGCCGCGCCCCGAGCTGAATCGGCGTCCGACCGTCTTTTTATTCCTCAGCGCAGGCTAAAACGAAGCGGAGCAAAGTTTCAGTGCAGGCTAATACCCGCGCCAGCGGGCGTTGTGCCGGAACTAAAGCGGGCGAAGGCACTACCCAGCCCGGCTGCCATTTCGGCGCCAAAGCGCCGCGCAAATTTTTCGGCCAGATTGGGCTTCATTGTGTAATCCCTGATTTCCTCGGCCTTGATCACGTCGCGCGCCACCGAATCGACCGTACCGAAATCATCGGCCAAGCCCAGTTCAATGCTCTTGACGCCGGTCCACATCAGCCCGGAAAACATGTCGGGCGTTTCCTTCAGCCGCTGGCCGCGTCCCGTGCGCACCACCTCGACAAATTGCTGGTGAATATCATTGAGCATGCCTTGAGCATGCGCCTTGTGGCGCTCGTTCTGTGGCGAGAACGGATCGAGAAAACCCTTGTTCTCCCCGGCAGTCATCAGGCGTCGCTCGATACCCAGTTTGTCCAGGCTACCGGTAAAACCGAAACCATCCATCAGCACACCGATTGAACCGATGATGCTGGCCTTATTGACGAAGATCTTGTCAGCTGCCGAAGCTACGTAATAACCGCCCGAGGCGCAGACATCCTCCACCACCACGTACAGCGGCTTGTCGGCATGTTTTGCGCGCAGACGGCGAATCTCGTCGGTGATGATACCGGCCTGAGTCGGGCTGCCGCCGGGACTATTGATGCGCAACACCACACCCGCCGAACCCTTATCGACAAAGGCTGCCTGCAACGCACTGATGACATCGTCGGCATTGACGTCGCCCTTCGCCCGAATGACACCCTGCATCTCGACCAGAGCCGTATGTTTGGCGCTCTTGCGTTCGGGACTAATACCTCCCCAATCCACCAGCACCGCCAGCAGGATGGTCACATATGCGAAGCCCAGCAGCTTGAAAAAAATACCCCAGCGACGGGCACGCCGTTGCTCGCTGACTGCCGCCAGTGCGACTTTTTCCAGAATCTTGTGTTCCCAGTTTGAACCTTCTGCCACGTTAATCGCCTTTTGTTACGGCACAACCTGGAGGTTGGCCTGGTCTGACAAATAAACATTCCCGCCATGTTCAGTTACAAGCAGCGCTTCAAGGCCACGACCATCACAACGTCCGCTCAAGCAAGTACCCGTTTGCGGATCGTAAAGAGCCCCATGAGTAGCGCAGATCAAGTATAGCCTTGCCTGATCAAAGAACTCGCCAGCGTTCCAGTCCAATTCAGCTGGCACATGGCCGCAGCGGTTGAGATAGGCAAACACCCTTCCCTTGAAGCGCACCGCAAACGCCGGTTCACGCCGCCCCTGCCATTCGACTGCGAAACGCGCACCATGGCCGCCATCGACCAGTTCGGCACTGGTACATATCAGGCGTGCCTTGTCAGCCATGTCGCCAGGTCCTCGACGGAGTGGGCACAGTAGCGCGGGGCGGCCGCTTCCAGAATCTCGCGCGGATGGGCGCCATAACTGACGGCCACGGCATCGACCCCGGCATTTTCTGCCATCAGGAGATCATGTGTCGTATCGCCAATCATCAAGGTCGTTTCCGGCACAACGGCAAATTCGGCCATCAACTCTTCAAGCATCTGCGGATGCGGCTTGGAATGACATTCGTCGGCGCAGCGTGTCGCATGAAAATGATTGCCAAGGCCGCTGTACTCAAGCGCTCGCGCCAGCCCCAGCCGCGACTTGCCGGTCGCCACGCCCAGCCAGCGACCACTTTCGGTCAGCTCGAGCAGCAGCGCATCAATACCGGCAAAGAGCACCAATTCATGGTCGCGCGACAGGTAATGATGGCGATAACGCTCGGCCAAATGCTCGTAGCGCCCTTCTTCCAGATCTGGCAGGGCATAGCGCAGTGCATCCGCCAACCCCAGACCGATGATGTGACGGGCGCGTTCATCCGATGGCGGCTCCAGTCCAAGATCACAAGCCGCTGCCTGGACACTTTGCGCAATCACGCCCGCCGAATCCATCAGCGTGCCATCCCAGTCGAACACAATCAGTTCATAACGCCGTGCTGCTTTCATCCCGCCTTGCCTTTCCCGTTCTCCAGCTTCTCGATAAATTTCGTCAGTTCCAGCGGCAGAGGAGCGACTAGCGCCAACTCTTCCCCGCTGAGGGGATGGGGCAGCCGCATCGACGCCGCATGCAGGAACATGCGTTTGATCCCGGCCTTTTGCAAGTCGCGATTCAGGGCAAAATCACCATATTTGTCGTCTCCGACGATGGGAAACCCCAGATGGGCGAGATGAACGCGAATCTGATGGGTGCGACCAGTGCGCAATTGCACCTCCAGCAGGCTGAACTCCCCCCAGGGCGTTTCCCAGCGCTCCTGCAGGCGCATGACCGAATGGGCCTCCTTGCCTTCGGGTGAAACCCGCACCCGCCGTTCGCCTTCGGGGGTCAGATACTTGAGTAGCGGAAATTTTACATTGCGCAACTGGTCACGCCAGCGCCCGCTGACCAGCGCCAGATAGCGCTTGTCGATCACGCCGTCACGAAACTGGTCATGCAGGCGGGTCAGCGCCGATCTTTTCTTGCCGATGATGAGCAAACCCGAGGTTTCCCGATCGAGGCGATGCGCCAACTCAAGGAAACGGGCCGTTGGCCGGGCCTTGCGAAGTTGCTCGATCACCCCGAAACTCACCCCGCTACCACCATGCACCGCCACTCCGGACGGCTTGTCGACAACAATCATGGCTTCGTCTTCGAAAACCACGCTGAATTCACGCCCCGGCACGGGTGTGTCGTCGGATTTCTCAGCCACCCGTACCGGAGGCACGCGCACCTGATCGCCCGCCACCAGACGTCGATCAGCGGCCGCCCGGCCTTTGTTCACGCGCACTTCACCACTTCTGAGGATGCGATAAACGTGACTTTTCGGCACGCCCTTGAGGCGCTTCAGCAAAAAATTATCGATACGCTGTCCGTCGCCATCCTCGCCAACCTCAAGAAACGTGGCCGAGTTCTCACTTAACTCTTTCATTCAACTCCTTCATTCGTAATATAATGCCCCAGCTTTGCCGTCTCCGGACGGCGTGCCCGGCGACACGAAGCGGTTCCGGGGCGTCATCCGGTGATGTTGCCAGTGGTGCGTGATTCAGGTTTGTTCTTTTAATTGAACCACACCGCCAGCATGGGACAGGCAAGACGCTCCGCTGATCCGCCCGAAGGATAAATGAAGAACAGGGCAAGGGTCACCGGTCGTTCTCCTGTCCTGCACAGCCCCAGAATATCGCTTGCACCGGGTAACCAAACACCTAGCAACGATACTACTTCGTCACAAGACATTTTTTACGCGCACCACAGGCTTTGATTCACGATGCCGCAGCTGCAACAGAACGCAGGGCGGGGTCGCCATCAGATAAACGACAAATTCAATAACCCATTTGCCCAGTCCTCCATCATTTAACCAATGTCACAACCGATGAGCCTGATTCTGCAAAAGTGAGCAACGCCGCAATTAATTAGCGGCGTGATTTGTCGTGCCTTCCTGCCCGCGCGTGGGAGCACACATGAAACGCATGCTGTTCAATGCGACGCAGGCCGAGGAACTCCGCGTCGCGATCGTCGATGGTCAAAAACTCATTGACCTCGATATCGAGTCGGCCAACAAGGAACAACGCAAGAGCAACATCTACAAGGCAGTCATCACCCGCCTCGAGCCCAGCCTCGAAGCCGCCTTTGTCGATTATGGCGCCGAGCGCCACGGCTTTCTGCCGTTCAAGGAAGTATCGCGCAGCTTTTTCCTGCCCGGGGTCGAAGCCGGTCGCGCACGGATTCAGGACGCCCTCAAGGTCGGCCAGGAAATCATCGTCCAGGTCGAAAAGGACGAGCGCGGCAACAAGGGCGCGGCACTCACCACCTATGTTTCCCTTGCCGGCCGCTATCTGGTGCTGATGCCCAACAACCCGCGCGGCGGCGGCGTTTCGCGCCGCATCGAGGGCGAGGACCGCCAGGAATTGCGCGAAGTGATGGACCAACTCGAAGTCCCTGGCGGCATGAGCCTGATCGCCCGCACCGCGGGCATCGGGCGCAGCGCGGAAGAATTGCAATGGGACCTCAACTACCTGCTGCAATTGTGGGGGGCCATCGACGGCGCGGCCAAATCCCAGAATGGTGCATTCCTCATCTATCAGGAATCCAGCCTGGTCATTCGCGCCATCCGCGACTACTTCCACCCCGAGATCGGCGAAATTCTCATCGACACGGACGACATCTACGAGCAGGCGCAGCAGTTCATGAGTCATGTCATGCCCGGCAACGTCGCACGCGTCAAGCGCTACAGCGACGACGTACCGCTGTTTTCGCGCTTCCAGATCGAACACCAGATCGAATCTGCCTATTCGCGGCAGGTTACCCTGCCCTCCGGCGGCGCGATTGTCATCGACCATACCGAAGCCCTGGTCTCGGTCGACGTCAACTCCGGCCGCTCCACCAAGGGCGCCGACATTGAAGAAACCGCCCTGCGCACCAACCTCGAAGCCGCCGAAGAAATCGCCCGGCAGTTGCGCTTGCGTGACCTCGGCGGTCTGATCGTCATCGACTTCATCGACATGGAGTCGGCGAAGAGCCAGCGTGATGTAGAGAACCGCCTGAAGGACGCCCTGCATTTCGACCGCGCCCGCGTCCAGACCAGCAAGATCTCGCGTTTCGGCCTGCTTGAATTGTCGCGCCAGCGCCTGCGCCCGGCGCTCGCAGAAACCAGCTATATCACCTGCCCGCGTTGCACCGGTACCGGACATATCCGCAGCACCGAATCGGCCGCGCTGCACATCCTGCGCATCCTCGAAGAGGAGGCAATGAAGGAAAACACCGGCGCCATCCACGTTCAGGTACCCGTCGATGTCGCCACCTTCCTGCTCAACGAAAAGCGCGTCGACATCGCCCGCATCGAGATGCGCCACCGCGCCAATCTGTTGATCATTCCGAATCGCTATCTGGAAACACCACAGCACGAAATCACCCGTCTGCGCCACGACCAGCTCAACCAGGATGGTCCCGCCCTTGCCAGCTACGAGATGGCCGTCAAGCCCATCGAGGAAGATTTGAGTACCCTCGCCGCGCAGGCCGAGGGGAAACCAGCCAGGGCCGAAGCCGCTGTCAAGGGCATTACGCCCGACCAGCCGGCGCCGATCATCGCACCGAAAGAAGCACCCCCGGTCGCAGCTGCGCCCGGCCTCTTCGCCAAGATCATGTCCTGGTTCTCGGGCGACAAGAAGGCAGAAGAAGTCGTCACTCCCGTCAAGAAAACCGACAAGCCCATCCGTCGCGAACGCAGCGAGCGTGGTGAACGCGGCGGCCGTGGCCGACGTGACAACCGGGAAGGACGCGAAGGCGGCGAGCGCAAGGAACGGGGCGAGCGCAAGGAGCGCGACGCCATCCGTGGCGACAACCGCCAGAACCGCAAGGAACGCCCCGAAAAGAGTAACGACACGCGCCGCGATAACCGCAATGGCGAAACACAGACCGTTGAGACTGCAAGCACCGCAGCAGCAACCCAGGCACGGCCAGCCAGGCCCAGGCCAGCCGAGAAAGATGCGGTTCAGAAGGAGTCACCGGCCATCATGGCAGGAGGGACAAACGAGAATCAGGCCGCCGAATCAACTGGCGAAGGCAGCCGTCGGCGCGGCCGTCGCGGTGGCCGGGGCCGTGGCGAAAGTCGCAATGAAGAAGCCGCTGCCCCAACCACTGCAAATGAGGTCACGGCAAGCGTCACGCAGACCCAAACGACACCCGCTGGCGAAACTGCCGCCGTCCCGCCAGCGCCGACTTTTGCACCAGCGGAACAAGCGGTCATTGCTGCCGAGACATCGACTGTCGCCGCTGCAGAGCCTGCCCCAGCAGTGGTCATTCCTGAGCCGACACCGGCAATTGAAGCTCCGGCTCCCGCAGTTGCATCTGAAATCGGGGTGGTCACCGCAGCCGCAAGCATTGCGCCAACCGAAGCCTTAACTTGGGCGCCTGCCGAAGCAATCACGCCGGCCCCTGTTGCAGAACCGGTCGCCATGTTGGTCAGTCCCGAAATGCCAGCAACACCTGAAGCTCCGCCATTTGCTCCGGTGGAAACGGTAGTGGTGGTAGCACCGCCCCCGCCGGTCGACTTGTCAGCCAGCTTGCAGCAAGCGGGTCTGCAGATGATCGAAACCTCAAATGCAGTGGTGGTTCCGGGCGCGCCGAGCGCATCGCAACCGCTGGGTCGCAAGCCGAAACCAGCTGTAGTCATTCCCGCCGAACCGCTGCAAATGGTGGAAACTCAACACAAAGCGTAATACTGCCAGACGCCCGAAGGTGGACGTAAAAAAGCGCTGCATGATCTGCAGCGCTTTTTTCTGGCCTAACCGGATTTACTGTTTGCCGAGCCGATTGAGCAAACCGTTGGCGGCTTCCTCGATCATGTCGAGAACAAGTTCAAAGCCATCAGCGCCACCGTAATACGGGTCCGGCACCTCTTCGCCCGAGCGCCCCGCCCCGAACTCCAGAAACAGGTTCAGCTTGCCCTGATGTGCGGCAGGACAGGCCTGCTTCAGCAAATCCAGATTGTCCCGATCCATTGCCAGAATGTAGTCGAAGCGGACGAAATCCTCATCGCAGACTCGCCGGCCGCGCAAGGGCAACAGGTCATAACCACGCTGCGCCGCTGCCTTGGTGGCGCGCACATCGGGTGCCTTGCCGATGTGATAACTGTGCGTGCCCGCCGAATCGATCTCGAAGTTTTTCGCCACGCCCGCCCGCTCGGCCAGCGCCCGCGTCACGCCTTCCGCAGTCGGCGAGCGGCAGATGTTGCCCATGCAGACGAATAGCACTCGGTAAGTCGGTTTAAACATTTTATCCTCTTGTTTCATTGGTGTTTATTGTCATTGTTTGTATATTGATGTTTATAGGCATATACTGCTGATGTGTTACCAATGTGCACCCAAATACATCATGCCAAACCTTTCTGACCGCAAGATACGAGACATCAAGCCGGGCGCCGTCGATAAATGGAAAAGCGACGGCGACGGCCTGAACATTCGCGTTCGCCCGAACGGATCCACGACCTGGGTTATCCGCCGCAAGAAGCGCGGCCCTGATGGCAAGGATAAAACCACCATCGAGACCATCGGCGAGTTTCCGGACATGGATTGTAATGCGGCGCGTGCGGCGCTAGCCAAGCGTTCATTCTCGCCGAACTTGAAAAAGACGACACTTGCCGAACTGCTCGATGAGTGGTACAGCCGTCGTATCGAGCCGCGCTACCGCGTTACCAAGAACATTTCAACATATATCGCCCGTGCCAAGGCTGAGCTTGGCAACACCACCCTCGCCCGCCTGACCACGCTGCAGTTGGTGCGCTGGCTGCAGAAATACGCCGAGAAAACACCGGTCGCGGCGAACCGTTGCGCGTCGAATATCAAGTTGGCCCTCAACTATGCCGTCGAGTGCGGCTATCTGGATCGCAACCCGCTTGCACCGGTCACCAATCGCGTTATTGGCGGCGAAGAAAAGACGCGCAATCGCCACCTAACAGACGATGAAATCCGGTGGGTGTTCAGTGACAAGTGCCGCCCCATCCTGCGATTTCTCCTGCTGACCGGCTTGCGCATCAGCGAGGCACAGCAAGGCTATCGCGATGGCGATAGATTCCGCATTGACCGCACGAAGAACGGCGACGCGCACTGGGTGCACCTGCCCGACCTCGCAACAACCCAGTTGGCCGCGCCTTTCGATGTTAGCGCGACGGCATACCAGGCGTGGCTGCGCAACAGCGCCAAGCAGACATTTACCCCGCACGATCTGCGGCGCACGTTCGCGACGCGCCTGGCCGGTCTCAACATCCCGCCGCACATTATTGAAAAGTGCCTGAACCACCGGCTGCAGGGCGTAATGGGTGTCTACAACCGGGCAGACTATGAAGCCGAGAGGATCGCGGCGGCCCAAGCATGGGCGGATGAAGTGAAAAGAATCACCGCCGCCTGAAGGACTGAGCAAAAGCGGGACCAGAGAGTGCATCAACACCCACCGGCCCCTGACCGCAACCCACCTATACTGAGGTGAATTATGGCTGTCGCAACTTTACCGCAATCAACCCGCCCGCGCCGCCGGGGCGATGCCACTATCCTTCGCGCAATGGCGATCCTTCGGGAGCGGCTGCGCGAGCCTGGCGAAGTCCTGGCATCGCCCGGGCAAGTCCGCGCCTTCCTCATGCTGCATCTTGCCGAACTTGAGCATGAAGCCTTTGTCGGCCTGTTCCTGTCCGCGCAAAACCGGCTGATTGAGTATCGAGAACTTTTCCGTGGCACCCTGACGCAAGCGAGCGTCTATCCCCGTGAGATAGTGAAAACCTCTCTGCGCCTGAATGCCGCCGCCGTGCTATTCGCCCACAATCACCCGAGCGGCATCGCCGAACCCAGTCATGCCGACGAGATGCTGACGCGCACCCTCAAGCAGGCTTTGGCGCTGGTTGATGTTCGAGTACTTGACCACTTCATCATCGCCGGCCGCGCCGAACCGCTCTCGTTTGCGGAGCGCGGGCTTCTATGAAATCAAAAAAGGTAGACGTGGTGCTTCATTACCCGCCGCGTCCGCCGTGGGGTAGTTGGTTGTCGATTGATGTTATCGGAGCATACCTCTCTGCCCACGAACAATGGAGAGTGGCACCAGACAGGCAAAAAGCCCTTGAGCGGATCGTCACGAGCGAGCTCGCAAAACCAATGATCGTTCGGCTATCAAAAACACTCGATTACCTGGGGTGGCTTTTGCTTTTTGACTACGTCATCGATGCCGTGTTCATGCCGTTTGGCGCCATGCACGCCGCGCTGCCGAGTGCGACGCGCATACAGCGCGAAATCATCGATAAAGCACGCGAACTCGCGGCACTTATTGACGAATACAACATCACTTGCACCAACGGCAAGATCGATAACTTTGACGCCGACATTCCGCGCGCCCTACCGCAGCAACTTGAGTTCGTGGCGAAGCGGCTGACCAAGGTGGAGCACAAGAGAATCGGCGTCGGCGTAGCGGCATGGGCGAGCCGGCAACAGGTCGGTGATGGCCTCGCGCAATTTGTTCGCTATCTTGACGACAGGATCGACAGCCACGCGCAAAGCGGGAGCTCGACCGGAGGGCTGAACCGCCTTAGCGCGAACAGCATGGCTCACCTTGCGATTGCAGCATTGGGCATCAAGGTTGGTGCCGACGACACACTCGGAAAAGTTGAGGAGCGAGTCAAACAATTCAGAAAACGAAAGGGGGGATAACTCGCCCCAGAATTAGCCTGTTAGTTGTCCCACGACAGCACCGGTCGAAGCTGTCATTCTCACCCCGTCGTCATTTAACGTTCATTAGGGGTGAGTTATGAGTAAGCACTCAACGCAAGACGCAACAGCGCCAGTAATGACCATTGAGGAGTTCTGTGAATCTCACAGAATCTCGCGAGGGTTTCTCAATGTACTAAAGCAGCGCGGAGAAGCGCCCGATTTCATCAAGATCGGTCGGCGCGTGCTGATTTCCAGCGAGGCCGCGCAGGCATGGCGTAACCGGCATACGGTGCGCGCCGCCGGCGTGTTGCGCGAGGAGGGCAGTCGTCATGTCTGAATTATCGACTTGCGTTGTTTGCTCCCATCAGTTTGAGGCGAAGCAAAAGGCGGGCGAAATCAGCATTCGGCTTGCGGTCAAGGGCGGGTGCAGCCTTGCGATTGCCGGCCCTGTTTGTCGCAACTGTGCGGCTAAGTCAGAATTCGACCCGGATGCTGCGCTGAGCCAAATGCGGGCAGCGCGGGCTCGCTTGCTTGCGGCCGAAATCGAGGTGCGCTCATGAGCAAGGGGCGCAGTCGCCGCGCCTGGGCTGCGCAAGCCATGCGCAAGCGCAATCCAGAATCGTGGTTCATTGGGCCGGTCGCGGTGCAAAAAACCAGCCAAAAGAATCGGCTGTTGGTGAAGTTGCCGAAGGTGCGCGGCGGAAGGGGGGAGTGATGATCCCCGACTTCATCGACCCCGGCCGGCTAAAGCTCGGCGAAAACCGTATGCCCTGCCCGGTCTGCGACAAAGGACCGAAGGACACAGCGCTCTCCGTTCGCCTTGAGCCCGACGGCGGCGTTATCTGGTGTTGCCACCGCTACGGCTGCCCAATGACCGGATCAAGTCGCGCTGGTACCAGCGAATTGGCGCAGCGGGCACCCACAGCGCCGCCACAGCGGGTTGATCGCGTGCGAGGCCTGTCCGAGTATGCCCGCCAACTTCTGGCGGCCACAAGGCGCATATGTGGCGAAGCTGGGGCCTACCTCGACGCGCGCGGCTGTGTGCGGCCTCCACCTGGCAGTCACCTGCGCTGCATGGATGAGCTCAGACACCCCTCCGGTTTTGTCGGCCCGGCCCTGGTGGCGCTTATCACCGATGCCGAAACCGGCGAGCGCCTTTCATTGCACCGCACATGGATCAAACCGAACGGCACGAAAGCCGATCTTGATACGCCGCGATTACTTCTCAAGGGCCACCCTATAGCGGGTGGCGTGATTCGGCTTTGGCCCGATGAGGGCGTGACCACCGGCCTGGGCATTGCCGAGGGTATCGAGACCGCTCTATCCCTGGCGCACGGTTTCGCGCCGGTTTGGTCCTGCATCGATGCCGGCCACATGGCTAAGTTCCCTGTGCTGAGCGGCATCAACGATCTCGTTATAGGCGCCGACAACGATGCTGCGGGGCGTAAGGCCGCAGAGGAGTGCGCGCAGCGGTGGGCGGACCACGCCACCGTGCGCATCGTTTGTGCTGAACGCGCTGGCAGCGATTTGAACGACGAGGTGCGCGAATGGGCGAGGTAATTGCGGCTACCCGAATGACTGAAAAAATCAAGGCCGCGAGACCTAGATCGAAGGCGGTCGCACTGAGCGAAGATAGTCTTGCGCAGTTGTTTTGCGAAGCGCATGCCGGTCTGCTGGTCTATGCGCACTCGTTCCAGCAATGGTACATCTATCAACCCACCACCGGCATCTGGGAACAGGACGGCATGGAGCTGGTGCAGCACTGGATTCGCGGCTTTGTGCGCGGCCTGAACAAAGAACAAAAAGAAAAATGGTCGAAGGCAAGTGTTGTTGCTGCTGTCGAAAAACTCGCGCGCCGCGATCCCGTGCTGGCTATTCGTGGTACCGAGTTCGATGCCGATCCATGGCTGTTGGGAACGCCGGCCGGGGTATGGGACCTGCGCTCTGGCGAAATGCTCAAACCCTCCCCAACGCACTACGTCAACAAGCGCACCGCTGTTGCGCCGCTGGCGCAGCGCCCGGAATTATGGCTGGCGTTTCTCACCGATGCGACCAACGGCGATACAGAACTTATGGGCTACTTACAGCGGCTGGCCGGCTACTGCCTGACTGGCGAAACCCGTGAAGAAATTCTGGTATTCATGCACGGCCCGGGCGGCAACGGCAAGGGTGTGTTCATGAATGCTATTCGAGACGTGCTGGGCGAATATGCGAAACAGGCCGCAATGCAGGTACTGCTTTCCAACAACGGCGACCGCCACCCGACCGAGCTCGCCAACCTAAACGCCGCGCGCCTGGTGCTCGCGAGCGAAAGCCCCGAGGGAAAACGCTGGGACGAGGAGCGCGTCAAGGCATTGACGGGGCGTGATGCCATTTCGGCCCGGTTCATGAATCGCGACTTTTTCGAGTTCATTCCGCAATTTAAATTGCTGGTTGCCAGCAACCACAAGCCACGGATTAGAACGGTGGACGACGCCTGGCGGCGACGCCTACACCTCGTCCCCTTCACCCACAAGCCGAAGTGTCCAAACCCCGAGCTCAAGGAACAGATGAGGGCCGAATACCCGGCAATCTTGCAATGGATGATCGAGGGTGCGGACTGGTGGATTCGTGAGGGATTGGCACCGCCTGCCAGTATCACCAAGGCGACCGAAGAATACTTCAAGGAGGAGGATGTGATCGGCCTTTGGTTTGCGGAGTGCTGCGAGGCCGCGCCTGGCGCGACCGCGGAACGTAAGAAGCTTTACCACTCGTACGACGCATGGTGTCGTGGTATGGGCCACTCCGCAGCCACGATGCACACGGTAACGCGATGGTTCAAGCAACGAGGTTTTGAGCAGAACACCAGGGATTCGAGCCGCCCAATCCTGGGCGTTCTACTGCTCGAACCACCCGCCCCTGGGCTGACTCAATGAGCGGAATGCAGTTAATGCACTTTGTGCGGAACTCCCTGCCATTCGCCTATGTGCGTTCCTTTCAGTCACCGACCGGGAAACAAGTGCATAAGTGCATTAACTGCATTCGCTCTTACGCGGACGCGCGCACCTGCGCACGTAGCCAGTTATCCGGAAACACTGCACAAAGTGCATTGAGTGCATTCGGTCTACCAAGATTGGCACCCTTGGAGGTGAAAAGGTACTCCGGGGCAGCAGGCTACACGGCGCGAAACGACCCCGATAAATCGCTAGTTCTCTTGGCTATAGAAACATGACTGACAATAGGATATTGCTATGAACATAGTTGGACAGCAACAGATTGCCAATCTCTTCGAAGTGAGTCGCGAGACTATCGATAGCTGGCAGAACGAGGGCATGCCCGTCGCCGTGCGCGGCGGGCCTGGCGTGTCGAGCGAATACAACAGCCGCGCCTGTGTCGACTGGCTGGTTAATCGCGAACTGCACAAGGCGCAAGCCGTGCGGCCGCAGGATCGCCTGGCGCGCGCCCAAGCGGAAAAGGTTGAGATGGAAAACGCTGAGCGGCGCGCCCTGCTGATTCCGGCGAGCGAGGTTGAGCCGATCATGACCGAGGCGGTGGTCGCCGCACGGATCGGCTTGCTTGACGCGGTGCAGCGCCTGGCGCGCGATATGCCGGCCGATCCGATCGGCCGTGAGGAAATGCTGCAAGCCGAGTTCGAAGCCTTTCTGCACCGCCTGGCGGATTGGGCGGGGGCGGGTTACGACGACGCCGACGAGGACGTGGTTAATGCCAGATAACCACGTCCGCGAAATTCTTCCAGTTAAGGAGACACCACGATGATTACTATGAAAACAAATTTCGGCGATGAGGTCCGCTCAAATCGCGGGTCCTGGCTGGCCTTAACCCATACGGGGCGCAACGACCGCGAAGAGGCGCTAGTGGCTGGGGGTTTCGTTTGGTTCATTCTTGATTCAGGAGTTGTGTGATGAAGCTCAAGGACTTGGCTTATGCCTTAAAGATCAGCCCTTCGATGGCATCACGCCTGGTGAAAAAAGGGATGCCAGATCATTCGATCGAGGCGGCAGAAAAATGGCGGACGAAGAATCTTGATCCGGTCAGAACAAAGCGCTTCCGCGCCGATGGCAATCAAGGCGGCAGAAAAGCGGCGGCCGCTCAGCCTGCTGTTGCCATCCGCCAGTTCGACTCACTTATCCAGGAGCGGCTGCCGGCGTGCTTGTTTCGGCCGCTGGGCATCGCCGCCCTGATGCACGATGCCGGCCTGCCCGTGGATGGGGCGCTCGCCATGCGCCTGGCAGATTGTCTGTTCATGTATTACGCAACCCTGCTCGATCCGGACGGAGAGCGGTTGCAGTTTGTGATTCCCGAGGATCTGCGCCATGCGCCCGGCACCCCTGAGCATGCCGCCGTGGTCAGTGCCATCGATGAGTTTCTGACCACTCTCTGATTGCATACGTCTGCACATGCGCGTCGATAGTATCCAACTTGCCCACAAGATCGCCTTTGGTGATGTTGCTGGCGGGTTGCCGGACGGCGCGCATGAATGGTTGCAGGCAGGCCTGCGGCACTTCCTGATGGGTAATGCGAAATTGGAAGTTGCGCTTGGCTTGACCGGCGCACAGGAAGAGGCCGCCCGGAACCGGGCTTTGCAGCGAGCTGCCGAGGTGATTGATGGTGGCCGGTCGATAACGCCATGGAAAATGTCCTTCCTGCTGGAAGATGCCATCAAACGATTCGAGAGCGGCCCTCTTGTGCAGATCAACCGAGGCCTGCCGGTCGAGTTATCCAAGGTGAATGAATGTCTGTTCGAAGCGTATCAGGTTTCTTCCAGGCGACTGCGCAGCGCGCGGAGGCTATATGAATTGCTGCTGCTGACAAACTCGCCATGATTTGTCAGTAGATCGTCCCTAGGATGCACTCATCAACAACCACCTGGGGTGACGAAATGAGCAACGAAGTCAAAGACCGGCAAGAAGCATTGACCGATGCAATCCTGGTGCGCGCCGGCGTACGCAAGCTGAATGCGCCTGGCCTGCATCCCGAGGCAGCCGGCATTATCCATCGCAACGAAAACCTGCTCAAAGGCCTGGCCTTGTCGTTTGGCCTGCGTGACGGTCGCGGACTGAGCGCGCCTGGCGCGGTGCTGGGGGCGGGGCTGTCCAGCAGCGACTTTAAGACGGTACTTTCCAACACCCTGAAGGTGCCAGCGATTCATGCGCTGACCGCCCATGCCGGCCATCGGCAATTCTGCAAAACCATCGAGGTGCAAGATTTTAAGTCGCACGAGTTTCCGAGCGTCGATACTGATTTCAGCCTTATCGAGACAGATACCCTGCATGAGTTCCCATACGATATTTCCACGGTAGCCAGCGCCGGCTTGTCTGCAGTAGTTCGCACCTTTGGCCGCAATGTTCGCATCTCACGTCAAACCATCATCAATGATGACGTTGCATTGATAACGGGGATTTTTAGCAATGCTGGCGCATCTGCATCCAGGCGCGAGGCCGGCCTGGTATATGAGCTGATTGAGCAGAATCCGACGCTTGGTGATGGCATGTCGATGTTTCACGCCGATCATGGGAACATCGAAGTCAGCGCGCTTGACGAAACGAGCTTGGGCAGTGCCATCGCCAAGCTACGCTTGATGCAGACGCCAGCCGGGGCGGATGCCAATCTGCCGGCCGCATTCCTTGTCGTTGCGCCGGGGCTTGAACTGGTTGCGCGCAAACTGGTGCACCAGTGCAATCTTGATCTGGTTATCGTCGCCAGCGCGTGGTTGCCGGCAGGACGCTGGTATCTGACAGCCGATCCCGAGCTATCCCCCTGTGTCGGCATCCTGCATCTGCGGGGCAGTAATGGTGGTCTATTGATCGGCCCGCGCCAGGAGGATATTGCCGATGATGGCGTGCCTATCGGGATTCGTTTCGATACCGGCGTTGTCGCCCTGGGGCGTGTGGGCATCATCAAGGGCGGCGTGTAATGGCGACCGATCTGATGCGCGAATATGCACGCACCGCAGCCAAGTTCGAGAAAGCCGAGAACGAGCTGACTGCAGCGCTGGATAAGCTTGAGGCGGCCCGCGATGCCGGCGATGCCTCGGCAATCACGACGGCTTACAAGCGCGCACAGCGTGCTGAGCTGGATTGCTCCATCGCTCTTGGGGTTGTCGAGAATGCCAGGCGGGCAGTCTGGCTTGATCGCGCCAGGCAAGCCGAGGCAGAGCTTGAGCGCATGGCCTTGCCATTGCTGAGCGTGATTCGCCATTGCCACCGCGCCGGCGGTGCAATGGTCAGTAATCCGGACGCTGCGGCGTTGTCGCGGATTGGCTGCATGTCGCTCCCGCCAGTGGCCAGCAATCTATTGCCGCCTGGCGATCGCTTCCCGCCCATTGTGGCGATTGAATCCCTGGTACTCGACCGAGCCGAGGAAAGCAACATCACCCTGCTGCGTGGCGGCCTGGCGGTGTGATGATGGATTCCCGTGCCGGCGAGAGAGCCACTCATAGCCGACCGGCGCTGCAACAGGCAACCATGGGTGGACACGGGCGGTCGATCTGCTGATCGGCTGGACATCTCTCCCGGTGCGGGGCTCCTCCGTGCGACGAGAGTTTTTTTCTGAATGTCACTCAGCGTGAATCTTGAACGCTTCAATTCAACGGGGCGAGCTCAAGCAGGGAGCGCCGCTACCAGGATACCCCTGGTAGCCGCCCCACCCCAACCCATAGCACTACTCTGCCCCTGCTGCGGCCACGGCTTGCGAGCTGTGGCCGCCAGCGCTGTGGTTAATATCGGCAGGCATTGGGTGCTGTACCCCGTCTGCCAGCGCTGCCATCGCGCCATCGTCAAGCGCCCTGCGTCAGCGTTCGCGCGTCTGCTGGCTCAGCGGGCACGGCGGCACCTTTCCAACAACCTGGAACAATTCGGCGGGCGAGTTTTTGACGATCAGTGGGCGGCGACTTGCGCCTGCGGGCTGATTGCTGATCGGGAAGTCGGGGGGCGGGCTGTTTCGGCTTTTTGGTCTGGATGTTCCAATTGATTGCGAATCTCAACAAGTAGCGCGGACGGGCGGGTGCATACATGTGCACACGCGCCCTTGTCGAGTGAAGTGCCGGCGACCTTGAGCAGATCGTCGCCAAGGGCTTCGCCGCGGGAGAGGTGGCGGTTGATGTCCTGTTTCGACCGGCCGCTGATGGCGGCCGTCTCGGCGGCGAATTGCTGCGCATGTTGCGGGCCGGCCTTTCTCCCGTCATGAAGGCTGGTGGGCGTAATCCGCCCACCAGCAGGATGCAGCGCCTCCCAAATCTGTTTCCGGCGCTTGATCGCCACCGCCCGCTGCGCCGCGGTGAGTTCGGCGCACGATCATCACCTATCCCGTGCCGATGTGTTACCAGATGTGTTACCAATATGCCGCTTTACCCTGTGGTTAAGGGGTATTTTCTCGGCTGCCCATGCAAACAAAAAGAATCCGTTGCGGCATGAAGGCAAGCTCAGAACGGCAGCTTCATGCCCGGCGGCAGCGGCAGGCCGGCGGTCAGCGCGCCCATACGCTCCTGCGACGTGGCTTCGGCGCGGCGATTGGCATCGTTCAGCGCGGCGGCGATCAGGTCTTCGAGCATTTCCTTGTCGTCCATCACCGCGGGGTCGATGGTGACGCGCTTGACGTCGTGCTTGCAGGTCATCACGATCTTGACGGCGCCCGCTCCGGACTGGCCTTCGACCTCGACGTTGGCCAGCTCTTCCTGTGCCTTGCTCATGTTTTCCTGCATTTTCTGCGCCTGTTTCATCAGGTTGGCGATACCGCCCTTGTTCAACATGTGATTTTCCTCAAATGGGTTTGATGGTGGATTCGTCGATGCTGGCGTCAAACAGGTCGCACACCTCGCGCACGAAGGGGTCGCCTTCGATGGCGGCGATGGCCTGATCCTGACGTTCGCGTTTCATGTTGTCGGCGCGCACCTTGGGCGTTTCGCCCGCAGTCTCGGCCAGATCGATTTTCAGGGCCAGCGGATGACCATAGTGCTTCTGCAGTTCGGCCTGCAATTTTTCCTGCTGGGGCGCCAGATGTTTATGCACCGGTGACATGCGCAGGGTGATTTGCGTATCGGTCAGGGTGATCAGTTCGCAATGCTGGGCCAGCTGGCGCGCCATGCCGGTGAGCGGCAATTGCGCTACCAGCGCATGCCAATCGCTGTCGCCTGTTGCAGCCGGACTGTTAGGCTGCGGGGGAGGCGGCGTGCTGGCCACCGGCGTCGGCCGCATCGCAGTGTTGGCGCGTTCTGGCTGAGCAGTACCCGTGTTGAGGCGTGCCGGCTGCGCCGTCCCCGTGCTGGCGCGTGCCGGCTGCGCCGTCCCGCCAGCGCCGACTTTGTTGCCCCCCCGCGCTCGCAACCCCGGCTC
>DDXB01000028.1:82193-86793 GCA_002347405.1 Rhodocyclaceae bacterium UBA2271
CTCGCTGCCCCCCACGGGGGGGGCGTCGGCTTGGGACGGCCCGGCGCCGACTTTGGCGTTATCGGGACGAAACGCATGCAGGCGCAACAGCACCATGCCGAAACCGGCGGCCTCGTCAGGAGCCAGCGCCAGTTCGTCGCGGCCGTGGATGGCGATCTGATAGCAGAGTTGCAGGAATTCGGCATCCAGGCAATCGGCATAAGGCGCGAGACGCTCCCGCTCTGCCACATCAAGGATGGCATTGGGCGCAAATTGCACCAGCGCGATGCGATGGAACAGCGTCGCCAGTTCCTGCAAGGCCGAATCGAAACTGAGGCTGCGCGCCTCCATTATTTCAGCCACTGCCAGCATGGCATGAATGTCGCCGGCCGCCAGTCCGTCGAGCAGACTGAAGAGATGGTCGTCGCCCACCGTGCCCAGCATGGCGCGCACCCCCTCCTCCTCGATGCGACCGGCGCCGTGGGCGATGGCCTGGTCGAGCAGGGAAAGCGCATCGCGCATCGAACCCGCGGCAGCCTTGGCCAGATGGCGCAAGGCTGTTGCTTCACAGTCCACGTCCTCGGCCGCCAGCACCTGCGTCAGATGGTCAACGATGAGGCCGGGCGGCATCTGCTTGAGGTTGAATTGCAGGCAACGCGACAGCACCGTCACCGGGATCTTCTGCGGATCGGTAGTGGCGAGAATGAATTTGACATGTTCCGGCGGCTCCTCCAGCGTCTTCAGCATGGCGTTGAAGGCATGTCCGGAAAGCTGGTGCACCTCGTCAATCATGTACACTTTGTAGCGGCCGCTGTTGGGCGCGTAGGCCGCCTTTTCGAGGAGCATGGCCATGTCTTCGACGCCACGGTTCGACGCGGCATCCATCTCCACATAATCGATGAAGCGACCGCTATCGATCTCCAGGCAAGCGCCGCAGACGCCACAGGGTGTCGAGGTGATACCGGTCTCGCAATTCAAGGCCTTGGCGAGGATGCGCGCCAGCGTGGTCTTGCCGACGCCGCGCGTACCGGTGAAGAGATAGGCGTGATGCAGACGCTGCTGATCAAGCGCATGAGTCAGCGCACGTACCACATGCTCCTGCCCGACCAGGGTGTCGAAAGACTTGGGGCGCCACTTGCGGGCCAGAACTTGATAACTCATCGTGCCACCGCCGGGCCGCCCCAAGGAGGCACGCTCCCACCCATGGGGAGCAGCGAGACGAGTTTGCGAGCGTGGGGGGCCATCATTGCTGGATTCTATCAAACGCAACGGGCGCCCCGCGTGAGGCGCCCGTTGTTTTGCGGGGTAAAGCGTTCAGCCTTGCGGCGCCATGCCCCGGCCAGGTCCGTAAGGCATTCCACCACCCTTCCGGCCCATGCCCGCACCCATCGACCCCATGCGGGCGGCTTGCTGATCGGCCACTGCCTTCTGTTCAGGTGTCAGCACGTCATAGAGACGATTGAAGCTCTCATGTACGCCAGTCATGGCGGTCAGGTGCGTCTGCATCATGGCCTGGCGTTGCGCCATGCGCTCGGGGGCGGTCAGCTTGGTGTCGGTGGCCTGGTTACGCATTGCCTGCATGCCCTTGCCAGCCTCGCTCTTGACCTTTTCCGAGAAGGCCTGCCACAGTGGTTCCTGCTGGGGGGTCAGCTGCAACTGCCCCTTGAGCATTTCGAGGCGTTGCTCGGCGCGCTGCGCCGGGTCGACTTTCATGGATGCCTTGCGTGCCATCGGGCCGCCCTGCCCCATTCCACCGCAGGGTCCCATTCCGGCACCCATACCGGCACCCATGCCGGGTCCCATGCCAGCGCCCATACCGCCCTGGGCCAGGGCAACGCCACTGAAAGTGGCAGCGACGATCAGACTTGCGATGATGCTGTGATTGCGTTTCATGTTGCTCTCCTTGTAAATGCCTGCTTGGCAGGAGAGATTAGGCGCCACGGATGTAAGCAGGCTATATCCGATTTGTAACCGGGTATGAAATGCTAACGCTGACCCGGAGAGGGCGCGTGGGGAACCAATGGATAAGGGGAGGTGGCGAGCCTAACCCCCGGCACTTGCAGTAAATGGCTGTGGCTGCTGCCTTCCGGCCCTGACCAGATTCACCACCCCGCAATGCGGGGAGGCCCGCCGCCGCGAAGTCTAACAGAAAGCAGACGGTGCAACGGCCGGCAGCATCGGACACACCGGCAGCATCGGCGCAGCCTTGCTCAAGCGCCGCGCAGGAACTCTCTTACCACGGCAATTTGCGTGTCATCCATGAACATCGGCGCATGGCCGACGTGGGGTATTTCCACCGCACTGGCGCGCGGCCCCCGCTCGCGCATCGCCGCCACCGTTTCGCGCGTCAGCAAGTCCGAGGTCTCGCCGCGAATCACCAGTGTCGGACAACGAATCGCATCGTAGAGTGGCCACAATTCGATATCCTTGCCGCCCTGCGCCGCCACCATGGCCTTGAATGGCACGGCAATGGCCGGATCGTAACGCAGCGTGATGCGCCCGGTCGCCGCGGGTTTGACGACACACTCGGTCAGATGACGCCACTGGGCATCGGTCAAGCTGCCAAACGGTGCGCCCACCTGACGCAAATAGGCCTCGGCTTCAGCCAGCGTCGCAAAGTCGGGTGGATTGCCCAGATAGTCACCGATGCGTTTCAGTGCCGTGGTGTCGACCACCGGCCCGACATCATTGAGGATCAGCCGCTTGATCGGCGTTTCTGCCTGTGCCGCGAGGGCCATGCCGATCAGTCCGCCCATCGACGTGCCAAGCCAGTCCACCGCTTCGACATGCAGCCGGGCCAGCAGCGTCACCATGTCCGCCGCATATTGCGGGGTGACATAGTGCGCCGGATCGCGCAAGCGGTCGCTCAGACCGCGGCCGACCACATCGGGACAAACCACGCGATACTGCTCAGCCAGGGTCTGCGCCAGGAAGTCGAAGTCACGCCCGCAGCGCGTCATGCCATGCACGCAGACCAGCACGCGCGGATTCGCCGCATCGCCCCATTCCACATAGGCCATGCGATGAAAACCGGCGGGGCTGAGACACTGCACAGAAGACGAACGGGGTGGAGTCATGGCGAATTTCCAATGGGATCAATAGGCGTATTGTGCCAGTAGCGCGGACGCACAACGCGCTCATGGGTGTGGCGTGGCCCGGTAGCATCGATGAAAATGCGCACCGCGCCGTTCCGGTCGGTACGATGAATATTGGCGCCGGTGTCGGCATAGCGTTCGACCACCGCCGGCCAGGGATGACCGAAACGGTTGCGATAGCCGACCGGGAAGATCACCTCGCGAGCGCTGACGGCGCTGACGAAGGACGCCGAGGAAGTGCGCTTGCCGCCGTGATGTGGCGCTACCAGGATATCGGCGCGCAGGCTATCGCCATGCCGTGCCAGTAATTCCGCCTCGGCTGCGCCCTCCAGGTCGCCGGGGATCAGCACACTACCGTGGGCACTGTCGATCCGGAGTACACAGCTCATGGCATTCGTCGTGCGTTTGCCGGCATAGTCGGCGGAAGTCGGGTGCAGCACACTGAACCGCACGCCATCCCATTCCCAGGCATCGCCATCAAGGCAGCGCCGCTCATCTCGCCGTCCCGCCAGCGCCGACTTTTGCCAAAGCAGATGCTGCTCAGGCAAGGAACTGACGAATTCGCCAATCGGTACTGCCGCCATCAGCGAAGCCGCGCCGCCGGCATGATCCATGTCGGCATGGCTGACCACGAGGGCGTCGAGCCGCTGCACGCCAGTGGCGCGCAGATAAGGCACGAGGATGCGGTTGCCGCTGTCGGCATCGGCGGTAAAACCCGGTCCGGTGTCGAAGATCAGGTCGTGCGTGGCAGTCTGTACATGCACGGCCTGGCCCTGCCCGACATCCAGCACCGTCAACGTCAATGCGCCCGGCGCCGGCCGTTGTGGATAAATGAAGAACAACGGCAGGAAGACAACCAGCCCCAGCCAGCGCGCCGGAAAACCGCGTGGCAGCAGAAACCAGGCCGTGCCGAGCAACGCCAGCGGAATCGCCCAGGCCGGCGGTGCATGTTGTTGCCAGACCGTGCCGCCGAGCGCCGACAGCCAATACAAAAAGTCCATCAGCAGCGCCAGCACCGCGTGCGCCGGCTGCAGCAGCAGCCCCAGACCGGGCACGCTCCCCAACAGCGCCAGCGGCGTCACCAGCAGGCTGACGACGGGAATCGCCAGCGCGTTGGCGAAGGGCGACACCAGCGAGAACTGCTGGAACAGGGCCAGCAACGCCGGAATCATGCCCAGCGTGATCGCCCACTGCGCGCGCCCCCACTCGACCAGCCAGTGCGGCCGCGCCAGCCGGCCACTGGCCATGTAGAACAGCAACGCCACCGCACCGAAGGACAGCCAGAAGCCGGCGGCCAGCACCGCCCAGGGATCGATCAGCAGCACCAGCAGCAGAGCCGCCCCCAGCACGCGCGGCGCGGCGATCGAGCGCCCAGACAACATGGCCAGCGCCACCACGCCCAGCATGTAGAGCGTGCGTTGCGCCGGCACGCCAAAGCCGGCCAGCAGGGCATACAGAAACGCCCCGGCAAAACCGGCCAGAGCGGCCGCCTTCTGCGTCGGCCAGAGCAGCGGCAGACGCGCCGA
>DDXB01000028.1:86817-88150 GCA_002347405.1 Rhodocyclaceae bacterium UBA2271
CCGGAAATGCTCATCAGATGCGTAATGCCGGTGGCCGCAAAGAGCCGCCAGAGTGGCGGCGTTATGGCGTTCTGGTCGCCCACCGCCAGCGCCATCAGCACGCCCGCGTACTCGTGATCCGGAAGCGCGCGGGCGATGCGCGCACGCGTCCCCTCGCGCAGCCGCTCGATGCCCACCCGCCAGCCGCCGGCCTGCGTATCCAGCCGGGTATTTTCCGTCGCCTTGCGCACATACCCGGTGGCGCGAATGCCGCGCTCGAACAGCCAGCCTTCATAGTCGAAGCCATGCGGATTCACATTGCCATGCGGACGCTTGAGCCGCACCACGAAGCGCCAGCGTTCGCCGACGCGGGGCACCGGCAGGGCGCCGGGCGCGGCAACCTCTTCCCCGCTCTCCGCCTCTGCCGCCGCATCGATGTGCCGATACCAGCTCAGGACAATCCGCTGTGGCAGGGTGGCCGAAGGCGCAGTCGCCCCTACGCTTGTCTGCTCGATCTCGAAGACGAATCGCACGCCACGCTCGAAGCGCTGCGGCATGCGGGTGACGACACCCGTCACTTCGACATCGCGCCCCTCCCAGGCGTCAGGCAACGCATCGGCCAGCCGCCAGTGGGCAAAACCGCCCGCCCAGCTCAAACCCAGCAAAGCCGCGCCGACAACGGACAGGATGTACCAGCGACGCCAGGCCGCCAGCCATAACACCACTCCGACAAACGCAACCGCAATCAGTAAAGTCGGCGCTGGCAGGACGGCGTGCTGTTGCAGGACAAACACACCAAAGGCAAAAGCCAGCACGCGCCAAGGCATGGTTACAATGCCACTCGTTCGATTGATTGCATTTTGCTGCGAATCCCGTGACGTTTCTTCAAGGCGCGAGTATGGACGAAGTCGGGGAACTTCATTTCAGCCCCCATCACTTATTTCATCGCGCGCCGCCCCTACTTCCTGGATATCCAAATGAAACATAAAACTCTGCTCATCGGTACCATCGTGGTCTTGCTGCTGATATTCGTCGTCGCGACACTGGTTTACAAGACCGAAAAAATCGACCAATCCGCGCAACTGGCCGCCGCCAATAGTGCGGCGCTGGTCCGCATGCACTCGCCGTCGCTCGGCCGCACCGATGCGCCGGTGGTGATCGTCGAATTTCTCGATCCGGCCTGCGAAACCTGCGGGGCGCTGTATCCGCTGGTCAAGGACCTGATGGCCGCGCATCCCGACAAGATTCGCCTGGTGCTGCGTTACGCCCCGTTCCACCAGGGTGCCGACCAGGTGGTGGCGGCGCTGGAAGCCGCGCGCCTGCAGGGCAAGTTCTGGCCGGCGCTGGAAGCATT
>DDXB01000024.1 GCA_002347405.1 Rhodocyclaceae bacterium UBA2271
GCACTTCGGACTTGAAACCGCCCAGAGTACTGATAGTCGACGATGAGGATATTGTCATTCGCAGTTGCCAGCGCATACTCAGCGGCAGCGGATATGTCATTGATACCGCACCGGATGGCAGGGAAGCACTCAGAAAAGTCGACGAAACCGGGTACGACATTATCATCCTCGACATCATGATGCCGAACCTCGATGGCCTTGAGGTATTACAGCAGGTGAAAGAGCGGCATCCCGACGTTGATGTCATCATGATGACCGGTTTGTCTCAGGTACAGACGGCCGTCAAGGCCATGAAACTCGGTGCGTTTGACTATATATCCAAGCCCTTCGACCCTGATGAGTTGAAGCTTGTGGTGGATCGCGCGCTGGAGCGGCGCCACCTCCTGCAAGAGAACCGGAATCTCAAGAGCGAGATCTGTTCCAAGTATCGTTTCGAAAACATCATCGGTTCCTGCCGGCCCATGCAAGCCGTCTTCGGCCTGATCGCGAAGTGCGCGCCGACGAGTACCACGGTTCTGATCACAGGCGAGAGTGGCACCGGCAAGGAAATGATCGCCCGTGCCATCCACTACAACAGCTTGCGCAAGGACCAGCCTTTTGTCACGGTCGATTGCAATACGCTCAGCGAGAATCTCCTGGAAAGTGAACTGTTCGGCCACGTCAAGGGTTCATTCACCGGCGCGGTCGCCAACAAGCGGGGCATGTTCGAAGTTGCCAACAACGGCACGCTCTTCCTCGATGAATTCGGGAATATTCCCCTGTCCACCCAGGCGAAATTGCTCCGTGTCATCCAGGAACGCGAATTCAGGGCGGTGGGCAATACCAGCATCCAGAAAACCAACGTCAGACTCATTTTTGCCACCAACAAGGACCTCAAGGCACTGGTTGCCGAGGGGACCTTCCGGGAGGACCTGTATTACCGCATCAACGTTTTCCCCATCCACACCCCGCCCCTGCGGGAACGCCGCGACGACATCCCTGCCTTGGCCTTCCACTTTCTAAAAACGTTCAGCAATGAACTTGAAAAGCCGGTGTCCGAAATCTCGGAAGCTGCCATGAGCCTGCTGATGAACCATGACTGGCCGGGCAATGTGCGGGAACTCGAAAACGCGATGCATCGGGCAGTGATTCTCACCTCTGACAAACTAATTCGCCAAGCTCACCTGGTTAATATCGCCAACAACTCTCCGCAAACGGACCTTCAGGTACCAAGAACCAGCGAAGACCTCAAGAGAATGAAGAAAATTGTCAGGGAAAAGTCGGTGGAAGAAGTCGAAAAACTGTTCATTCAGGAAACGCTGAAAAGAAACTCGTCGAACGTCACGCGGAGCGCCGAGGAAACCGGCATGCAACGTACCAACTTCCAGGCGCTAATGAAGAAATACAACATCCGGGTCCGTGATACCGAGTTCGATTCCGACGCGCCCGAACCCGATTGATTCGATGCGGGCGGAATGCAGCTACGATCCGCTTCCGCGCCGTGAACTGACAAGGGGCTAGCTTTCGCTAACCCCTTGGTAATGCTGGCGCGCCCGGAGAGATTCGAACTCCCTACCCCTTGGTTCGTAGCCAAGTACTCTATCCAGATGAGCTACGGGCGCAGTAAATTGAGGCGCGCACTATAGCCGAAACGCCCTGCTTCGTAAAGGCCGCCGGTAGAATTTGTGGCATTTGCCGGGCGCAGCCTGGTTGCGCATGGCAAACACAGGCGGTTTCTCCCTTCACTTTCCCCCTTGAACTATTCGCCCCGCAGAGCAATCTTAGGGGCCCCCATGTCTGGCGTTCCCCATTTCGGGAAAGGGATGTTTGTGGTGCGCCCTCTGCGGCGGCCATGGCTGTTCCTCCGCTGGCCAGGAAACAGGAAACTCATCATGAAGCAAATTTACGACGAATCATCCTTCCGCGTCCTGAAGGGACTGGAACCCGTGCGCGAGCGGCCCGGGATGTACACCCGCACCGACTCGCCCGCCCACATCATCCAGGAAGTCATCGACAACGCCGCCGACGAGGCGCTGGCCGGCTTTGCCAAGCACCTGCATGTGACGGTAGAGAGGGGCGGTGCCATCACGGTGGCGGACGACGGGCGCGGCATCCCGGTCGGCCTGCATCCGGAGGAAAAGATTCCGGTCGTCGTGCTCGCCTTCATGCGCCTGCACGCCGGCGGCAAGTTCGACAAGCAATCCGGCAATGCCGCCTATGCGTTTTCCGGCGGCCTGCACGGCGTCGGCGTCGCGGTGACCAATGCGCTGTCCCTCTGTGTCGAAGTGGAAGTGCGGCGCGAAGGCAAGATCCATGCGGTGACGTTTTCCGAAGGCGGCGAGAAGGTGTCGGCGCTGGAAACCCTTGGCACTTGCGGCCGGCAGACCGGCACGCGGGTGCGGGTGGTTCCCGACCCGAAGTATTTCTACGCGCCCAGGGTGCCGCAGGCGGAACTCGAACACCTGCTGCGTTCCAAGGCCGTGCTGCTGCCCGGCGTGCAGGTGACGCTCGATGTCGAACAGGCCGACGGCAGCAAGCTGTCGAAAACATGGCGCTACCCGGAAGGCCTCGGCGGTTATCTCCGCGAACTGGCCGGCGAGGACAGCGACGAAGCGACTGCGGCGGCGCCCATTTACGCTGCAGAAAACTACGCCAGCGGCGAGCACGAAAGTTTTGCCGAGGGCGAAGGCGCGGCCTGGGCGCTGGGCTGGTGGGCCGATGGCGCGTCGAACATTCCCCATGAGTCGTATGTCAACCTGATTCCGACCATCGCCGGCGGCACCCACGAAGCGGGCTTGCGCGCCGGGGTCTTCGAGGCGCTGAAAACCTTCATCGAACACCATGCGCTGCTGCCGCGTGGCGTGAAGCTGCAGCAGGAGGATGCCTGCGCGCGCATGGGCTACGTACTTTCGGCGCGCATTCTCGATCCGCAGTTCCAGGGCCAGGTCAAGGAGAAGCTCAATTCGCGCGAGGCGGTGAAACTGGTTGCCGGCATGGTGCGCGATCCCTTCGAAATCTGGCTCAACCAGCATGTGGACGCAGGAAAGGCAATTGCCGAACTGGCGATCCGGCAGGCGCTGTCGCGCCAGAAGAATGCCCAGAAGGTGGAAAAGAAAAAGCAGTCGGGCGTGGCGGTGTTGCCGGGCAAGCTCTCGGACTGCGAATCGACGAGCATTGCCGAAAACGAGTTGTTCCTCGTCGAGGGCGATTCGGCCGGCGGTTCGGCCAAGATGGCGCGGAACCGCGAAACACAGGCGATTCTGCCCCTGCGTGGCAAGGTGCAGAATTCGTGGGAAATCGAGGTCAATCGCCTGTTCGCCAACAACGAGATTCACGACATCGCTGTCGCATTAGGGGTGGATCCTCACGGATCCACGGGAATCGACCCGCACAACGCCGCCGACCACCCCGACCTCGCCAACCTGCGCTATGGCAAGGTGGTCATCATGGCGGATGCCGACGTCGATGGCGCGCACATCCAGACGCTGCTGCTCACCCTCTTCTACCGCCACTTCCCGGCGCTGATCGCGCGCGGCCACGTGTTCATCGCCCAGCCGCCGCTCTATCGGATCGACGTGCCGGCGCAGGGCAATAAACGGCCGGCAAAACGGCTGTATGCGCTGGACGAAGGCGAACTCGCGGCCATCAAGGACCGGCTCGCCAAGGAAGGTTTCTCCCCCGACAAGATCGAGGTCGGCCGCTTCAAGGGGCTCGGCGAGATGAACCCGGAACAGTTGCGCGAAACCGCCATGGACCCCGCGACGCGCCGCGTGGTGCCGGTTGCCGAACGGCCGGAAGCGCAGGCGGAAACCCTGCAACTCTTCAACCTGCTGATGGGCAAGGGCGAAGCCGCCGCGCGGCGCGCCTGGATGGAAGCCCGCGGCCATCTGGTGGAGGCTGACCTGTGAGCCGCAATGCCCAGATCCACTATGGCTGCCAAAGCAACATCAATCACTCCGTATCGCAACTCGCAAGCCATGCACATTCCCTGCCGACAAACTTCTTTCGTGTAATCATCCCCCGTCCAGGCTTACCATTTACCCGTTGTTGGCATTACAGGACTTGAGCTTGACGACCCCGCAACATTAAGAATGATGGACCAATACTAAATGAACCGCGCAACCGCCCTCACCCTGCTGGCCCAATGTAAATCCGTGCTTGCCGAGCGCTTTGCCGTGCGCGATCTGGCATTGTTCGGCTCGACCATTCGCGACGACGCTCGTCCTGATAGCGATATCGATATCCTGGTCACATTCGATGGCCCTGCCACATCGGCACGCTACTTCGGTGTGCAGTTCTACCTTGAAGATCTACTGGGACACCCAGTCGATCTTGTTACGGACAAAGCCCTGCGTCCGGAGTTGCGCCCATTTGTCGAGCGCGAGGCGATTCATGTCTGAAGCACTGCGCGAATGGCGGTTTTACCTCGACGACATGATCGAGTTTGCGCACAAGGTGCTGGCCTACACCGATGGTCTTGATCAGGCGGCCTTTATTGCCAGCGGGTTGAACTACGACGCCACGGTGCGCAATATCGAACTCATTGGTGAAGCCGCCACACATATCCCGGCATCCGTGCAAAGCGCCAACCCGGATATTCCTTGGCGCCTGATCGTCGCCACGAGAAACCGGCTGATACATGGCTATCTCGGCATCGACAACGATACGCTGTGGAGCATCGTTACCGACAATATTCCGCCTTTACTCGACCAGTTGCAGACTCTCAAGAATTCTTTGCCCTGAAGCCGCATGAGCCACGAAACCCCAGACCTGTTCGACGACATCCCGAACGCCCCCCCTCCGCCCCCCGCCGCCGAAAACATGGGCGGCGTGCCACCTGGCGCCGTCCCGCCAGCGCCGACTTTTGACGACGGCACGCTGCCGCTCGATACCTATGCCGAGCGCGCCTATCTCGCTTATGCGATGAGCGTGGTGAAAAGCCGTGCCCTGCCGCAGGTCGAGGACGGCATGAAGCCGGTGCAACGCCGCATCCTCCATGCGATGAACGAAATGCGGCTGGCCGCCACGGCCAAGCACGTCAAGAGCGCGCGCGTGGTGGGCGACGTGATCGGCAAATTCCACCCGCACGGCGACAGCAGCATTTATGACGCCATGGTGCGCGTGGCGCAGGATTTCTCGCTGCGCTACCCGCTCGTCGACGGCCAGGGCAATTTCGGTTCGCGCGACGGCGATGGCGCGGCGGCGATGCGCTACACCGAATGCCGGCTGACGCCGATCGCCGAACTGCTGCTGACGGAAATCGATCGCGGCACTGTTGCTTTCGTTCCGAATTACGATGGCACGTTGACCGAGCCGTCATTATTGCCTGCCCGTCTACCGTTTGTGCTGCTGAACGGCGCCTCGGGCATCGCCGTCGGCATGGCGACCGAAATTCCGCCGCACAACCTGCGCGAAGTGGCCGAGGCGGTGAAGTTACTGATCAGGAAGCCGGCCGCCCCGCTCGAAGAAGTATTGACCGTGCTGCCGGGGCCGGACTTCCCCGGCGGCGGCCAACTGATCGCCCCCGCCGCCGACATCCGCGCGGCTTACGCCGGCGGCCGCGGGTCCTTGCGCATGCGCTGCCGCTGGCGCATCGAGGAACTGGCGCGCGGCCAGTGGCGCGTCATCGTGTATGAACTGCCGCATGGCGTATCGACCGCGCAGGTGCTTTCGGAAATCGAGGCTGTCACCAATCCGCAGCCACGCACCGGCAAGAAGGACATTTCGCAGGAACAGAAAAACCTCAAGCAGGTGATGCTCGGCGTGCTGGATGCCGTGCGCGACGAGTCGAACGAAAAGGACCCCGTGCGCATCGTGCTGGAACCGAAGAGTTCGCGCGTGCCGCAGGATGAGTTCATGGCCGTGCTGCTGGCGCGCACCAGCCTCGAAGCCAACGTTTCGCTCAACATGACGATGATCGGCACCGACGGCCGGCCGGCGCAGAAATCGCTGCTGACCATCCTGCACGAATGGATCGCCTTCCGCCACGTCACGGTCGAGCGCCGCACCGCGCACCGGCTGAATGAAGTCGAGCGTCGCCTGCACATTCTCGAAGGCCGCATGACGGCCTTCCTCTCCATCGACAAGATCATCAGGACGATCCGCGCGGCCGACGAGCCGAAAGCGGAACTGATGGCGAAATTCAGGCTGTCGGAGATCCAGGCCGAGGACATCCTCGAAATCCGCCTGCGCCAGCTGGCGCGCCTCGAAGGCATCAAGATCGAACAGGAGCAGCAGGCGCTGGTCGAGGAGGCAAAAGATCTGCGGCGCGTTCTGGAAGACCGGGGGGCACTGACCAAACTGGTCGCCAGGGAAATCACCGAGGATGCGAAGAAATACGGCGATGCGAGAAGAACACTGATCGAAACCGTCGCCCCCGTCAGCACCGCCGAAGTCGCCGTTCCCGACGAACCGGTGACGGTGATCCTCTCGAAGAATGGCTGGGTACGCTCGCGGCAGGGGCATGGCATCGACACGAACAGCATCGCCTACAAGAGCGGCGACGGCCCGCTTTTGGTGATGGAGGCACGCACCGTCTGGCCGTTGGTGATCATTGATAGTCTCGGACGCGCGTACAGCGTGCGCATCGCCGACCTGCCCGGCGGTCGCGGAGATGGTGTGCCGATCACGACGCTGATCGACTTCCAGGAAGGCGGCAAACCGGCCCAAGCGCTAACTGACGCAGCCGAGGCGCAATATCTCTTTGCCAACTCGGGCGGCTATGGCTTCATCGCCAGCATCGCCGACCTCGTCTCGCGCAACCGCGCCGGCAAGGCCTTCATGTCGCTCGAAAAGGGGGAAAAGCCCTTGGCACCCGCCAAGGTAAGTGCCGGCGGGACGACGCCGGCAGAAGTCGGCGTGACCGAAGGAAATCCCCGTGGGACCGGCGCGACGGCGGCAGCCCTCTCGCAAAGCGGCCGCCTGCTGCTCTTCCCGCTGGCCGAGCTCAAGACCCTGGCGAAAGGACGCGGCACGATCATCCAGGACATTCCGCCCAAGGACGAGCTCGTGGCGGTCGCCATCGGCGACGGCGCCGCCTTCACCGTCAGGGGCGCCGGCCGCGGCGGCAAAGCCGCCGAATACCGGCTCACCGCCAAGGAACTCGCCAACCATCGCGGCAGCCGCGCCCGCAAGGGACAACCGATCGACTCGAAGATCAAACCGACCGGCCTGGCGGCCGGGTAGCCTCCGCCGGGCCGCCCCAAGGAGGCGTGCGCCCCCCTGTGGGGGGCAGCGAGCCGAATTGTTGGCAACTGAGGCGAGCGTGGGGGGGCATTCTGACTATTCCAGACTGCTATAATCCGCAGGCTTATGAGTACCGAGAAAAAAGAACCCGCTACCCGCTACTGCTATCACTGCCGCACCCACCACCCGGTGGAGGAGATGAAACTGCTCGTCACCAAGACGGGTTCGCGCTGGCGTTGCATCAAGAGCATCGAGGCCGTGCGCCGTTCGAAGGATGAGCGTGACCAGTATGGTCGCCAGGTCTCCGCCGCCAATCAGGCCGAAGCTTCCGGCCGGGCGCGCATTCTTAACAAGATACAGTCAGAAAGCTGAGCTTTTCGCGCAACCCGGACATGCGTCCGGCGCGGTTCGCGCATGCCGCCTGCAATACGGCTTCTGACGACCACAGGCTAAGGCGCTGACGCGCCCGGGTGACCCCTGTGTAGACCAGTTCGCGCGTCACCACCGGCGAAATCGATGCGGGCAAGGCCAGCAGCACGTGCGCGAATTCCGAGCCCTGTGATTTATGCACCGTCATCGCCCAGGCCACTTCCCAATCCGGCAGGCGGGTGAACGGAATCCAACGCGGCGCTGCGGATGTGCCATCCCCATTGCTGGCGAAACAGACCTTGAGGCTGCCATCGACCGGGTCGGGCAAAGCCAGGCCAATGTCGCCGTTGTAAAGCCGCAGCAGTGGGTCGTTCTTCACCACCATGACCGCCATGCCTGGCTGGGCCAGCATCGCTTCGGGCGGCGTCAGCGCCCGGTTGATCTCGGCAACATCCTGGCGGTGCGCACAGAGCACACGGAAGCGTCTGAAATGTTCGAATAACTCAGCCACCGGCAGGCCTGCCGCCACGGCATCCCGATAATCCTGATAACCCGCCTGCACAGCGGAGATCAATGTCTGCGGAGCAACTTGCGGCTGCCAGTCGAGGTCAATTGTGCCCACCCCGAAATCGCCGCTGTGCGGCGATCTCCCCTCAAGGGGCCGAGAAACACGTTGGGCGGCCCGGCGTGTTTCTTGAGCGGCGGCTTTCAACTGATCGATGGCACCCGGCGCATCTCCCTGCCGCAGGCATCCGGCGAGTTGGCCAATGCCACTTGTCCCGGCAAAACGGAAACTGGCCGTCAGCGTCGCCACGCAGGACGCCAGACGTTCACTGGCGCACAGATCGGCAAAGACCGCGCCGGCCTCGACAGCGGCCAACTGGTCGCGGTCGCCGAGCAGGATCAGGCGGGCGGCAGCGGGCAGTGCATCAAGCAGATGCGCCATCAGCGACAGGTCGATCATCGAGGCTTCATCGATCACCAGCACATCCACCGCCAGCGGCCGTTCCCGGCAGTGATAGAAAGCGCTGCCATCGGCGCGCATGCCGAGCAGGCGATGCAGGGTCATCGCGCTGTGCGCCGGAGTTGAAGCACCCGTTGCGCCGAGCGCTTCCGTCATGCGCGCCGCCGCCTTGCCGGTTGGCGCGGCGAGGGCAATGCGCAGCGGCGGTCCGCCGGATTGGGCGGCCTGCTCTTGCAACAGGGCGATCAGTCTTGCCAGTGTGGTGGTCTTGCCGGTGCCGGGGCCGCCTGCAATCAGGGCCAGGCGATTGACGAGCCCGATGCGGGCCGCCGCGCGCTGGCCGGCATCGGCGAAATGGCTGTCCAGCGCGGCTTCCATATCCGCACTGAGGACTTCCGGAGTCGTCGCCCGCGCCAGCAGATCCAGCGCGACCTGCTGCTCATAGGCCCAGTAGCGCCGCAGGCTCAGGCGCCGGCCATCCCAGACCAGCGGGGTCGGATCATCAGCGCCACCGACAATGGCCATGTCCGGCAGGCGTGCAATCAGCCCGGCGCGCTCTGCGCCACTCATCTCGTCCGCCCATGGCCCCCAGCCTGCCTCTTGATCGAGGTCGGCGCAGACATGGCCATCCTGCGTGGCCTGACAGGCCAGCGCCACGGCCAGACGCGCAGCGGGATCGTCACCGCCCAGATAGCGTGACAGATGGGCAACGATGGGAGCGATGGCTAATTTGACCATGTGCCTCCATCCATGATGGCATCATCCGGTCGGGCAAAAAACACCCCGGCCTGCGTATCGGGTCCCATGCCGCGCAGGAACAGGTAGAACACGCCGCCAAAACTTGCCGTCCAGTCGAGGCCGGGCTCGCGCAGTTGCAGCGCGCGCTTCAGGGCGGCCGCATAGATCCGCAGTTGCAGGTCATAGCGGTGCGTGCGCATCACTTCCGCCAGGCGCTGCGGCGCATAGTCATCGACCTGCTCGCCCAGCCAGTTCGACTTGTAATCGACGATGTACCAGCGCCCGTCATGCCGGAACACCAGGTCGATGAAACCTTTCATGTAGCCGGCCGGCGCAACTGCCGATCCAATTGGGTAGGTGAACTCCAGTTCGATCAGTCGTTCGCCGCGCGCCACTTGCGCCAGGCACAGGCCGTCGGCATTCAGTGGCGTGGCCACGACATCGGCCATCATGCGTTCGAGCACCGGCCGCCATTCGGGCGGGTAGGCAAACTCCTCCAGCACGGCAGCGGCGATGTTTCCCACTGCGGCAGCAGACTGGAAGTCCACGCGCTCGAACAAAGCATGCAGGCAACTGCCGGCACGGGTACCGCGCGGGAAATCCATGAAGCGCGAGAAAGTCGGCGCTGGCGGGACGGCGGGCAGAGCAAAAGGTGAAATATCGGCCACGCGGGCATCGTGATCCGGGATCTCCTCATTGCCCAGTCGTGCCGCGAGACTGGAGAAACTGCTGACGCGCCACGGCGCACGTATCGTCCCGACAAAGGGGCGCGCCGTCAGTTCGGGTGCGATGGTCTCGGGTTCAGGAACGGCCGGGGCGCCATCCACCGGCAAGCTTGCAACCGCCATCGCCCCATCCAGTTCGCCAGCCAAGGCCGCAATCTCTTCCTGCAAGGCGGCTTCGTCCAGTCTGGCCAGTTTTTCGGACAGTTGTACGCGCGGATCTTCAGCGGCTGCAGCCGCCTCCGGCTTACGCGGTGCGAACAAGAGCCAGGCGAGTGGCGAGCGCTCGCATTGATTCACCTTGCCCCAGACGACGATGCAGCGATGTTCGGCACGCGTCAGCGCGACATAGGCCAGGCGCAATTCCTCGGCGGCGTCTTCAAGATCGGCCTGCTGGCGCAGCGCATCGATTTGCGCGGAACCGAAATCGAGGCAGGCGCGGCTGCCTTCTTCCGCCGCGCGGGAATGCGCAAATACCGGCCAGCGCCTGGCATCGAACCCCGGACCGTCCCACAGGAAAGGACAGTAGACAATTGGATACTGCAAGCCCTTGGCGGCGTGAATGGTGACGATGCGCACCAGTTGCGCATCACTTTCCAGGCGCAGTTGTGCTTCCTCGGATTCGCTGGCTTCGCGGGCACGCGCCAGATGGCGGGCCAGGCCTTCGATGTCGAGTGCAGCATCGTGTTCGGCCCCTTGCAACAATTCGGCCAGATGACGGTAATTCGTCAGCCGCCGCTCGCCGTCGGGCCGCGCCAGGATGCGCGCAACAACGCCTTCGCGCCGCAACAGGCGACGCCACATCGCCATGAAACCGCGTTCGCGATACAGCAGCAGATCGTCGTGGAAGCAGCCCTGCCGCTCGCTCCAGGCACGCTCGTCAGTTGTCCAGGCGGACAATTGCGCCGCATCGGCACCGAGCAGCACTGTCGCCAGCGCCGCCCGCACCAGACCTTCGCGCGTCGGGGCGGCCACCGCCAGCAGCACACGCTCGACCTCCTCGGCTTCGGCGCTGTGCCAGACACTGCCGCCACCCAGCGTGACGCTGGCAATGCCGCGCCGCGCCAGTGCGTGTTTCACCAGTTCGCCCTGCTGATGCTTGCGCACCAGCACGGCAATGTCGCCGCCCGCCAGCGCGCGCGTGCCAACCTGCGCCCGTCCCGCTGTCGCCAGTCCCAGCAGGCGGGCGATGTCGGCGGCGATCGCGCTGGCCGCCAGTGGCTGCGCCATTTCCTTGGTGAAGTTTTTTCCCCCCTCAGGCTTTGTCATCGTCCATAGCGTGAGCGCCGCCGCATTGCCAGTGTCATCATCGATGCGGCAGGGGGTACGCGCCATCCGTGCCGGCTTGGCCGGCTCGAAGGGCAGAGCGGCGATCAGAAAAGGGTTCGGGCGCGCGAACAAGGCATTCACGGCGGTCAGCAAAGGTGGATCGGAACGCCGATTTTCCAGCAGGGCATAACCGCTATCGACCTGCTGCCGCGCCGTCAGATAGGCGAACACGTCTGCGCCACGAAAACCATAGATCGCCTGCTTGGGATCGCCGACGAAAACCAGCGGGGAAGCCCCCCCCGCAAAAGCCGCTGCGCGGCTTTCTCCCCCCAGGGGGCCAAGAAACACTTGGGGCGGCCCGGCGTGTCCATTGACTCCCCCCGCAAAAGCCGCTGCGCGGCTTTCTCCCCCCAGGGGGCCAAGAAACACTTGGGGCGGCCCGGCGTGTTTCTTGATATCTTCCCGACCGAATATGCCAAAGAATATGTCGAGTTGCAGCGGATCGGTGTCCTGGAACTCATCGATCAGCGCCGCCCGGTAGCGATTGCGCAGGTTGCCGGCGAGCGCCGCACCGGACGGCCCTTGCAGTGCATGGGCGAGATCGGCGAGCAGGTCATCGTAGGCCATCTGGCCGCTGCGCCGCTTTCTTGCGGTCAGTTCGCTGCGGGCCGTGAGCAGAAAATCATGCAGCAGTCGGCGCGTGGCATTTTCATATGACGCACCAAGATGCTCCCCCGCCTGCACCAATGCATCGACGGCGCCAAAGAACGCATGTTCGGCCGGCGGGCTGTTTTTGGTGCTTTTCCCGCTGATCATCGTCAGCCCGAAAACCGTCATGGCTTCCGGCAAGGGGAAAGGCGCGCTGGCGGCGGCGAAGATCCGACCGAGCAGGTCGATTCTGGGTTGCATCTTTTTCGGCGCATAGACGCCTTGATGCAGTTTGGCGCCGGCCAGCCAGGCACAGAGCGTCGCGGCATCCTTTTGCCAGAGCGTGCGCGCCGCGGCAAAAGTGGCGGCAAAGGCCTGCTCGGCATCTTGCGGGTCATCTGCATCCGGCGCCAGCATCAGGGCATCGAGGCGGCCAACATGCGAGCGCACCCGGCGCACCAGTCCCTCCGGTCCGCCGAACGCCCCAATCAGCCAGCGCGCCCAGGGTTCGGAAGCCGCCGCCAGCAACTTGCGCCAGGCATCGCGGGCGACGCCGGCGAGCAGGTCCTGCTGGTCGGCGAGCAATTCGCGCTCGAAGGGCTGTCCGGCATCGAAGGCGGTTGCCGTCAGCGCGCGCTGGCAAAAACTGTGAATGGTGAAGATGGCGGCTTCGTCGAAGCTTTCGATGGCGAGACGCAGCCGCGCTGCGGCCTGATCGGGGTCATGGCGGGCGAGCAGCGCCTGCAGGTTTTCATCATCAGTCGTTCCTGCCTCAAACGCTGCAAGCGCCTGCATCAACCGGTTGCGGATGCGGCCGCGCAATTCGCCGGTGGCGGCGCGCGTGTAGGTGACGACAAGGATCTGGCCGATCTCGAGTTGCTGTTCGAGCAACAGGCGCAATACCAGCGCGGTGATCGTCCAGGTCTTGCCCGTGCCGGCACCGGCCTCGACCAGGCCGATGCCGTCGAGCGCAACGTCGAAGGGGCCGGCGAGCGGAATGAAATGCCGCTCAGTCATCGCCGGGTTTCTCGGTGGAGGCATCGACTGCTTGCATCGCCGCGCGCAGCGGCCCGAAAATCTGCGCCGCCAGTTGCTGGAATGTTGCGCCAAGGGGATCGTCCATCCGGTCGCGCAAGGCCAGCCGCAGATAGGCATCATCGCGTTCGCCGGGAGTCTTCTGGAAGCTGTTGCCGAACCAGGCACTGCGCCAGCCCGATTTGCCTTCCAGCCAGGCCCAGGCAGTTCTGGGATAGAACGGCAAGGGTGCGCTCTGGCCCTGTCGATAAAGGGCAAGCAATTCGGTCAGGTGGGGCGCGAAATCCTCGAGCGGGGCCAGCACCGTGATGCCATCGTTGGCCAGCAACACGCTTTGCTTGACCACGCCGGGCGGCGCGGCAAGCTGCAACAGCAGATGATCGATCCACAAGCGCAACCGATCCTGCGGGCGGGTGCTGCCGAAGCGCAGGCGCCAGAGTCCGTTTGGCGTGAGGTGATCAAGGCGGCCGCTCAGGACGGTCTGCCCGGAGTCGAAACGCAGCTCCACCGGCGGCAAGGCCTCGGCCGTGGCCCAGGCATGGGCGGATTGCCAGAGCGTGCCGGCTTCTTCATGTGCCGCTGCGCTGGCAATGCCCCCGGCCACGCCATGCGGCAACCAGCCGCGCGCGCGCAGCAGCTGGGTGGTTTCTTCCGCCGTCGCACTCGCCTTGAGGCCGGCGAAATGCGCCTCGCGCAGGCGGTAGTTGTCGAGATTATCGGTCACGAAGGGTTCGTGAATCTCCAGCAGTTCTTCGCTTTCCTCGAGATGGATGCCGAGTTGCTCGCGCAGATAGAAGCGCACCGGGTGGTCGAAAAAATGCTGCAGGCGCGGCAGTTCAATCAGCTCGCCGGCGGCGGGCACATGCACTGGCATGCCACCCAGAAACGGTCTGGCGCTGCGCTCCGCGTGAGTGGCGCCCGCCGCACAGATTGCGCCGCACTGCTCGGCATCGAAGCTGAACAGCAGCGGTGCGGACTGATCGAAATACGCCGCACTGAACGGCTGCAGCGGATGCTGCACGACCAGCGCCGTGGCGCTTAGTCCGGTCATCGTCGCCAGCGTGTCGATCACTTCGGCCAACGGCGCAGCGGGCGGGAATTCGACATTGCTGCGCGGGTCGCGCCCGGTGTAGGTGACGACGAGGGCATCACCGGCGCACAGCAGCATTTCGAGGAACGCATAACGTTCCTCGCCACGGTGGTTGCGGTCACCCGGTCGGGGATGCCGCGCGATGAGGTCGAAGCTGACCGGCGTGGCGGGACGCGGCCAGGCGCCGTCGTTCATGCCGACCAGACACAATACCCGCGCCGGCAATGGCCGACCGGGCAGCAGTGCGGCGATTGTCGCCGCTCCGGATGCAAAGGCCCGAGCAGGAGCACGTTCGGCGAGCGCGACATCAAGTTCGCGCAGCATGACGGCGAGCGGCAGCCGGGCTTCGCAGCGCGCAGTGCGTGCGTGGGCCGCCAGTTCGGCAAGTGCCGCGCGGATGCGTTGTGCTTCGTCCTCTTCCCCTTCAGTCGAAGCGAGAAAGCGTTCCTGCGCTTCACCGAGGATTTCCATCCAGTTCGACGCCGTCCCGCCAGCGCCGACTTTATTGGCCCCCCACGCTCGCAACCCCGGCTCGCTGCCCCCCATGAAATCACCCGAAGCGGTGACGGGGGGGCGAGCGTCGGCTTGGGAATGCCCGGCGCCGACCTTCTGCACCAGCACGAACAGGGCTTCAGCATAGTCGGCAAAGCGCCCCAGCAATTCCGCCCGGCCACCCTCGATGCCGGTGACCGGCAACACCCCGCCGTACAAACGTTCCGGCACATCGGGCATGGCGACACCCAACAGCAAGCGCTGCAAGCCGGCGCGCCAGGTATGGGCGTCATCCAGCGGCAAGCCACGCCGCTGGCGCGCGCGGCCATCCAGACCCCAGCGGATGCCCGCCGTGGCGACCCAGTCGCGCAGCAGCGGCAGTTCGCTTTCGGCAAGGTCAAAGGCGCGTCGCACGGCCGGCTCTTCCAGCAGTCCCATGACACTCTCGGCGTCGAGTTCGCTTTCTGCCACCGCACACAGACGGCGCAGCGCGCGCCACAGCGGCGCGCCAACCAGCGGACGATCCGCCACCACACAGGGAATCCGGCGCGCGGCCGGCGCATGCTGCAGCACCGCCTCGATGGCTGGCGCATAGGTTTCGATATCCGGGGTGAGGATCAGGATATCCGCCGGATGCAGGTCGGGCATGGCTTCGAACAACGCCAGCAGGCGATCGTGCAGCACCTCGGCTTCACGCAGCGGGCCGTGACAGGCATGGATCTGCAAGGAATCATCGGGCGCAACAGTGGTGCTGCTGTCGAGGTCGAGGATGTCCCGCTGCAAGCGCCCCAGCAATCGGGTGGGCGGGTCGACAAAATAGTGATGTTCCCGGGTTGGCAGGCGCTCGCCCGCGTCGGTCAGGCGGGTCATCGCATGCTGTCGCGCCCGTCCCAGCGAGGCCAGCAGCGGATGGCCGGCTTCGAGCAAGCGGGCGGCCTCGGGGTGATCGATGGCGAGGCGCAGGCGCACGCGTTCGCGGTCGATGTCACCCCAGTATTCGCGGCAGGGCGCCAGTACGAAGACATGCAGGTCGATCCATTCGGCCAGATCGAGAAACACTTCCCAGTAGAGGGCGGGCATCGACTCGACGGCAAACAGGCTGATCCGCTGCGGCAAACGCGCGCGCGCACGCGGGTCCCGCCGCAACTGCGCCATGAAGCGTTGGCGCGGATGCTCGGCGGCCACTTCCGACAGTTCGCCCATCAGGGCGCGCCACAAGCCGGCCTGCCAGATCTCGTCCGGCCCAAGTCCCAGCAGCTTGCCGGCACCCCAGAATTCAAGCCAGTCGGGACGTTCGACCAGATAGCGATCAAACTGGGCAGCCAGCCTGCACGCAAGTTCGTAGCGCTTGACGCCATCGTCGTCAGCCAGGTATCGCCTAACCTCCGGTGCAGCACTCTCACCCAGCAAGCGCAGCAGGCGCCATTGCATTGCTGCGCGATCGAACGGATTGACCGCAGCGACTTCCGCCAGCACCCGGCCAAACAGATGCCAGACATAGGCAGCGGGGAATGGAAAGGCAATCTGTGTGGCGATGCCCAATTCATCGGCAAGCCGGAACCCCAGCCAGCGTGATACGGCCGTGGCTGGGGTAACCACCTGCTCGGTCTCCAGCAAGGGCAACGGCGCGGCGCGCATCAGCGCGGCCTGCGCCATGACCAGCGTATCGGGACGATTACTCAGATGAAGGTGCAGCATGACGAAGCGATTCTAAGCCGGCATGGACAGGTGCACGAAAAAAGGCCACCCGCAGGCAGCCCTTTTTCAACGCATGTGCTGACTTAAACCGCAGCCTTTCCGCCGGGCCGCCCTCTCTCGCTTTGCGAGAAAGGGCTCTCTGGTGGCCCCCCTTTCCCCCACCCCTTTCCCGCCAGGGGAAAGGGGAGAAAAGCAGACCCCGCAGTAGCCTTGCCGCCGGGCCGTCCCAAGGCGAGGCGGCACGCGGCGCCAGCCGCAACCCGCACCACAACCCGAATTACGCGCCCCGAAACAAACGAGCGCAGCGAGTCAACAGTCACCTCCCCCGCGAGGGGGAGGCTGGGAGGGGGCGGGCAATAATCCCCCGCGAGGGGGAGGCCGGGAGGGGGTGGGACTTACTGTTCGCCGACCACCACCACGGTTACATTGGCTAAGACATCGGCGTGGGGCGAAACCTCGAGGACGAATTCGCCGGTGGTCTTCAAGAGGCCATCGGGCATGCGCACAGCGGCCTTGTCGGTCTCGACACCTTGCGCCGTCAGTGCCTCGGCGACATCGGCGGGACTGACCGAACCGAACAGGCGGCCATCAACACCGGCTTTGCGGGTAATTTCGACCTTCATGCCTTCCAGCTTGGCGGCCACGGCCTGTGCCCCGGCCAGTTTCTCGGCGGCAAGCTTTTCCAGTTCGGCACGACGCGCCTCGAACACCTTCATGTTCTCGGGAGTGGCGCGCTTGGCGAAGCCTTTGGGAATCAGAAAATTGCGGGCATAACCTTCCTTGACCTTGACGACATCGCCGAGGCTGCCGAGGTTAACCACTTTATCCATCAGAATCACTTGCATGGTTTATCTCCTCGTTACTGGTGCAGGTCGGTATAGGGCAGCAGCGCCAGGAAGCGCGCACGCTTGATGGCGGTTGACAGCTGACGCTGAAAGCGTGTCTTGGTACCGGTAATGCGCGCCGGCATGATCTTGCCGTTTTCACCGATGAAGTCGCGCAGCAGTTCAACGTCCTTGTAGTCAACCTGCTCGATCTTCTCGGCGGAGAAGCGGCAGAACTTGCGGCGCTTGAACATGTTGCGGTTCTTGTTCTTGTTACGGTCGTCCTTCTTTTTTCCGGGCTTGAAAGCCATATCAAAATCCTTTTATCAAATTTTCTTCTGCAAATTCGATCATGGTCACGTGCAGTACGGGCATCTTCTGTTTCAGGCTCTTTGCGGCAAGAAAACCGCTGACAGTGAGATACGTACCGGGTGACGCTTCCTTGAGCAGCAGGGCTGTCGGGCCGAGGGCTACGCAGGCAAGCTCGCATTCGACGTGGCGGGAGGTTGCGGCTTCAATCTGCTCCGACATGTGGGCAACCCGGAATTCGATCACCGGGACACCCGCCGGGGTATATCGCAGAATGCCACGTTCCAGCAAACGACCTGCAAGCTCGGTGCGGTTGGCCAACCGGGGAGACTCCCCAAGCGGCATGGCACCTTCAGGCTCAGCGGGCAACTCAGCTGGCAACTGCGGCGGTAGCCTCCGTGGCCTCAGCTGGCGCAACCTCCGCCGGCTTGGCTTCTGACTGCTGCCCTTGCGACGAGAACGAACGCGACTTCTCCTCCTTCATCATCGGGGAAGGTATGGTTTCCGCCTTGTCCGTCTTGATGGTCAGGTGGCGTAATACAGCGTCGTTGAACTTGAATGAATTTTCCAGTTCGGCCAAGGTTTCGCCATCGCACTCGATGTTCATGAGTACGTAGTGCGCCTTGTGAACTTTCTGGACCGGATAGGCCATCTGGCGACGTCCCCAATCCTCGAGGCGATGAATCACGCCGCTCTTGCCGGTGACGAGCGTCTTGTAACGCTCGACCATGGCCGGCACCTGGTCGGATTGGTCCGGGTGGACGATGAAAACGATTTCGTAATGTCGCATGCACGCTCCTTTTGGGTCTGGTTAAGCCCCCCCGCATGCGGTACGGGTGGGGCAAGGATGAAAGGGGCGAGATTCTATCTGGAAAGAAGTGAAGATTCAAGGTAATGTGCAGCCATGCAGTCCGCTTCTTCCGTATTTTCTTCCTGATTCCATCGCCGATAATACGCCGATGATTGACAAACCTTTCTCCGATCTCGATGCCTGGGTGGCCTTTTTCAGCCAGGCCAGCATTCCCGTGCTCCGCCATACCGAGCAACAACTGGCCGCGTTGCGCGCCAATGCCAACAAAACCAATGCCCGCACCATTTCTTCGGTCATCCTGCACGACCCGCTGATGACCTTGCGCGTGCTGGCCTATATCGAAGCCAGGCGCAACAAGAGCCGCAACACCGATATCACGACCATCGAGCGCGCGCTGATGATGATCGGCATGGAACCCTTCTTCCGCGATTTTCAGGAACTGCCGCTGATCGAGGATCAATTGAAGCTACATCCGCGCGCCATGCTCGGCCTGCTCAAGACCATCAATCGCACCCGCAAGGCGGTACTTTTCGCACGCGACTGGGCGGTCTATCGGCACGACCTTGAAGTCGATGAAATCATCGTCGCCACCCTGCTTTACGACTTTGCAGAAATTCTCATGTGGTGCTTTGCGCCAAAACTCGCCGTGCAGGTCTCCGAAAAACTCCAGGCAGATAAAGAGCTGCGCTCGGTTGCAGTACAAACTCAAGTTTTCCACGTCCCGCTCCATCAGATCAAACTGGCCTTGGCCAAAACCTGGCACCTGCCGGAGTTGCTGACCCAGCTGATGGATCAGGACAACGCCGGACACCCGCGCGTAAAAAACGTCAAGCTCGCCGTTGACCTGGCGAGACATTCTGCAAACGGCTGGGACGATGCCGCCTTGCCGGACGACTACAAGGCCATCGGCGAACTGCTTCACCTCAGTGAAGAAGCGGTAATGCGCAGGCTGGGGCTGGAGATGCCCGCCGCAGCGCCAGACGCAGCAACGCCAGGCGACAATCAACCGCAGTAACGCAGATTCAACTGTTCCAGCAGCAGTTCTGGCTGGCCGTAAGCCAAGAAGGCAGCCACCAAAGTTGCCCCGAGCAAAACCCCCAGCATCAGCCAACCGATAACCCGCCACCCGTGTCGGGTAGCCTGGGGTTGTGGAGTTATTTGCACAGACTTGTCGCTCATGACCGAACTCCGAAGCAAGTAATCGATAAAATGCGTATTTTGCCCCCATAGCTCAGTGGATAGAGCACCTTCCTCCTAAGAAGGGGGTCGCACGTTCGATTCGTGCTGGGGGCGCCAATCAGAAACGTATCCGGGCACCCCAATAGTGGAGTTGCCCGGATGCCATATCGAGATGCCGCTTTACGGTGGGAATCCGCTCGGCGACCGGCGTCTGGCCTCCCGGAACCGCACCCTTGCCGCCCGCGCCGACGGCAGGACTCCGAGCAGGTCGATATGCGTTGGATAACTTCAGGCGCAACGGCTCGATCAACTGCACCGCCTGATCAAGCTTGCCGGCGGCGTTCGATTCAACAGGAAAATTGTTATCTCCGCCACGCAACAGTTCAGTGCGTTGGCGTACAAACGCACTGGCGCGCTTCATCTATCATTTCGGCATGAACCCGGAAGCCAGGCCCACTGCGTCATCGCTTGAAAATCTGGGCCGCAGTACCGTAGCGGCCTACGCGGAAGGCGTTGCGCTGCTGGGCTTTGTCGGGGAAAGCGCAGCTGCGCTTGGTCAGTGCATCGCGCACCCGTCACGCATGCGCTGGCGGCCGTTCCTGCACAATATTGGCAGTGCCGGGGTCGGTGCGTTACCTATTGTCGGGCTGCTGTCGTTCCTGCTCGGGGTCGTGGTCGCCTATCAAGGCTCCGGCCAGCTCAGGCAATACGGCGCCAACATCTTCGTGGTGGATCTGGTCGGCATTTCCATGCTGCGCGAGTTTGCCCCTCTGATCACCGCCATCATCATTGCCGGACGCTCCGGCTCCGCCTATGCCGCGCAGATCGGCACCATGGCGGTGACCGAGGAAATTGATGCGATGCGCACACTCGGCATTGCGCCGCTGGAAGTGCTGGTGCTGCCGAAGATCCTTGCGCTGCTGATCGTGCTGCCACTGCTGACGGTGTTCGCCGATGTGTGCGGCGTATTCGGCGGCATGATCATGGCGCGTGCGCAGCTGGGTGTCGGCTTCGACGAGTTTCTCGAGCGCTTCACCAAGGTGGTCAGCGTGACGACCTTTCTCATCGGGGTCGGCAAGGCGCCGGTATTCGCCGCCATCATCGCCGTAGTGGGTTGTTTTCAGGGTTTTCGCACCAAGGGCGGCGCTGACAGCGTGGGCCGCCAGACCACGCGCAGCGTCGTGCAATCCATTTTCCTCGTAATCGTTGCCGATGCGCTGTTCTCGATTGCCTTCAGCGCGCTGGACCTCTGACATGCCCATCACCACGGCGAAGCCGGAAGACGCAGCGGTCATCGAGATCAGCAAGTTGTCAACACACTTCGGCGATCATGTCGTGCATGCCGACCTGGATCTCGACGTGCACCGGGGCGAGATTTTCGCCGTGATTGGCGGCAGTGGCTCCGGCAAGTCGACGCTGCTGCGCGAAATGATTCTGCTGCACCGCCCGGATGCAGGCACCATCCGGGTGCTCGGCGTCGACCTGCAAAATATTGACGACGCCGCAGCGCTCGCCTTGCGACTGCGCTGGGGTGTGATGTTTCAGCATGGCGGCTTGTTCGGTTCATTGACCGTCCTGGAAAACATCGGCCTGCCGCTGCGCGAACACCGTACGCTGGATGACGCGGCGGTCGATGCGCTGGCCGCGCAAAAGCTCGCCCTGACCGGTCTTGATCCAGAGGTCGGCGCGCAATATCCAGCAGAGCTCAGCGGCGGCATGATGAAGCGTGCATCGCTGGCCCGCGCCCTGGTGCTCGAACCGGAACTGCTGTTTCTCGACGAACCGACCGCCGGCCTCGACCCGGAAAGCGCCGGCGAGGTCGACCAGCTCGTGCGTAAGCTACGCGACGGAGGCGGCCTGACCATCATCATGATCACCCACGACCTCGATCTGTTGTGGCAACTAGCCGACCGCGTCGCCGTCCTCGGCGACGGCAAGGTGGCAGGCATCGGTTCGATGGCCGAGCTCGCCCAAATGGACCAGCCCGCCATCCGGAAATTTTTCGCCGGCCCGCGCGGTAGAGCAGCACTGGAACAGAGTAAAGGACAGGCCGTGGCACCTCACGCCGCAAGCCTCAGGAGATAATCATGGAATCCAAAGTGAACTATGCGGCCGTCGGTGCCTTCGTCCTCGTCCTTGGTGCCGTGCTGGTGGCCAGCGTGCTCTGGCTTGCCTCCGGCGGCGCTTTCCAGAAGAAGTTCGACCTGTATCTGGCCATCGTAGAGGAGTCGGTCGCCGGCCTCAACCTGAATGCGCCGGTCAAGTACAACGGTGTCGACGTCGGCAAGGTGCGGCAGATTGCGCTCGATTCCGGTACGCCGGAACGAGTCAACCTGATCTTTGCCATCGAACGCGGCACGCCGGTCAAGGAGGATACGGTGGCTGTGTTGAAGACGCAGGGCTTGACCGGCATCGCCTATGTCGAGCTTAGCGGAGGAACGGTGGGTTCGTTACCGCTAAGCATCAAGGCGGGCGACCGCTATCCGGTGATCCCGACCAAGCCATCGCTCAGCGCACGCTTGGAGAATGTGCTGACCAGCGTGTTGGCCAAACTGGACAGCACATCGAACAACATCAATGCGCTGCTCAGCGACGCGAATCGGGCAGCCTTCTCCAGTACGCTCGCCGACATCGCCAGCGTGGCCAGGACCATTGCCGCGCGCAAGGACGCCATCGACGCGGGTATGGGCAATGCCGCACGCACGCTCGAAAACACCGCGCGCATATCGGCGCAACTCGAACCGGTGGTCAAGCGCATCGGCAGTGGTGCCGACGCCATCGAGAAAATGGGCAACGAAGTCGCCAGGACGAGCGCCAGCGCAGGCAAGACGGTTAATTCCATCGGCGCCGACGTCAAGCGCTTCACCGCAGAGACACTGCCCGAGCTGGAACGCCTGCTCGGCGAACTGAGTGTTTTGGCGGCCTCGCTGCGGCGCCTGACCGAGCAAACCGAGCGTAATCCGGCGGGCCTGCTGTTCGGCCGCAAGCCGGTGCCCGCAGGGCCGGGGGAGTCATCCACAGGAGGTGCGCAGCCATGACCCATCTATCATTCGCCCGATCCAGCCAGCTGGGTGCCGCCCTGCTGTTGCTGTCACTACTCGGGGGTTGCGGCGCGCTGAAACCTGTGTCCACGCCGCCGCCGGCGTTTTATGCACTCGACAGCGCGCGCAGCGAAGCCACTGCGCCAGTCGTGAAAAGTCGGCGCTGGCGGGACGGCAATCCAGCGCCGACCTTGATCGTCAATCCACCGCATGCCGCCGCAGGTTTCGACAGCAAACGCATCATCTATGTGCGCGAGCCCCACCAGCTCGAATATTTTGCGCACAGCGAATGGGTGGATACGCCGGCGCGCATGATCGTGCCGCTGATCGTCGCGGCAGTCGAAAACAGCGGGGCGTTTCGCGCCGTGGTACTGACACCGAGCGCCGCAACCGGCGACCTGCGGCTCGACACCGAGATCATGCGTTTGCAGCAGGATTTCAGCCGCCAGCCGAGCCAAGTGCGTTTTACGCTGCGTGCCTACATCGTGGATAACACGACACGGCAAGTGCTGGCACAGGGTGAATTCGACGCTACTGTTCCAGCCGCAGGCGATGATCCCCGCAGCGGGGTCCGGGCGGCCAACCGCGCGGTACATGAGGTGCTGGAAAGCCTGGCGGGATTTTGTAGCGAATCCGCAAGCCACTGGCAACCCGTTACTGCCGCTGGCCCGGCGGGAAGCGTGGATAGTCCGACGGGACGCTAAAGTCACACTGTGCGGAGCGGCAGGCTCCTGCGATGCCGCCAACAGGGCCTCGTCAGCGGCTTGCCGCTGGTTCCGTGAACAAGGATCGAGAGCGCCACCACAACGAGTGTCAATTGGATCAGATCAAGAGCCACTGCCGTCGTTCATTCCGGCCGCGCGGGTCAGGGTATAACGCAGTTGATCGCGGTCACCGGGATGGCGGATTTGTGCTGTTGATGATGATCATGCGTTCCCCTACCCGCCAGATTGAGGAACTTGCATCCGCGAACTGGCGCTTCGATCCATCCCTCATGCGGACAGTGACTTCGATGCCGGAATTGTCGCCTGCCATTTCACGTATTGAGGACACTACACCACACTCGGGGCAATTGTTCTGGATGCTGACGGTACCCACCGTCGGTGCGTGCTCAAAATTCGCCTCGAAAGTCGACACTGCCGACACGGCGGTCGCTGTCAGCATCCAGATCAACATGGCGATGCCTCCTGCAACAGCGAGCAGAATGAGCCATGCGCTCTGACTGAGTGGCGGTAGATTATGGGGCCAATACGGATGTGTGCGCATGTTGGTCTTTTTGGGGTGGGCGTTGCCAACCGAGAGGGAAAGTCATTATGAATTGCACTGATTCCGGCGTCTGTTCGCTATCTAACAGACGCAAGAAAAACAATCATTGAGACTGCCGCTTTCTGTATGCTGATGCGTAGGCGTCCGCAAACAGGGCCAGTGAACAGCCCACCCGGGAGTTCCAATGGAGTAGCATAAAACCCATACGCGCCCACCGGCGCGGCAGGAGGGGTTCGCGTGGCAAGCAAAATGGCAATACCTCCCCCGCATAAGCTGCGGCGTGCTGTGAAACCGGTTGCGGTAGCCACAACCCAGGTGAATTTTTCAGCTGCAGCTTTCCCCATCGTCGGCATCGGCTGTTCCGCCGGCGGGCTCGAAGCCTTGGAGAAATTCCTCAGCCATGTGCCGGCCGACGCCGGCATCGCCTTCGTCATCGTCCAGCACCTTGCCCCGGAACACGTCAGCGCCCTGCCCGATCTCTTGCAGCGCCACACCACGATGCCCGTCGTCGAGGCGACCGACGGCATGCTCGTCCACCCCGATGGTGTCTATGTCATCCCGCCGAACAAGGATTTGTCGCTGCTCCACGGCACACTTTACCTACTCGACCCCGTCGCGCCGCGCGGCCTGCGCCTGCCGATTGATTTCTTCCTGCGCACCCTCGCCGAAGACCGCAAGGAGCACGCCATCGGCGTCATCCTTTCGGGCATGGGCTCCGACGGCGTCTTCGGCCTGCGCGCCATCAAGGAGGAAGGTGGGCTGACGCTGGTGCAGGAACCCGCCAGCGCCCAGGCCGACAGCATGCCGCGCTCGGCCATCGCAGCCGGCGTGGCCGACATTGTTGCACTGCCCGATGCCATGCCGGGACGCATCGCCGACACCCTGCGGCATCCCTCCCATGTGCTGTCGAATGATCCACGCGCCCCGGCGGACGTCCTCAACGCCCTCGACAAGATCATCATCCTGCTGCGCGAACGCAGCGGCAACGATTTCTCGCTCTACAAGGCCAACACCCTGCATCGGCGTATCGAACGACGGATGGCCGTACACCAGATCGCCACCATCGAGGCGTATGTGCAGCACCTGCGCGCAAACCCGCACGAGATCGACCTGCTGTTCAAGGAGTTGCTGATCGGCGTCACCAACTTCTTCCGCGATCCCGACGTCTGGGAAAACCTGCGCACGGAAGCGCTCCCGGCGCTGCTGGCCCGTTATCCGTCCGGCACGGCCCTGCGGGCCTGGGTGCCCGCCTGCTCGACCGGCGAAGAGGCCTATTCGCTGGCGATGGTGTTCAAGGAAACCGTCGCGCTCACCCAGCCGGTGGTACGCTTCACGCTGCAAATCTATGCCACCGACCTCGACCCGGATGCCATCGGCACTGCGCGCAAGGGGCTCTACCCGGCCAACATTGAGGCAGACGTTACAGCGGAGCGGCTGGCACGTCACTTCATCGCTGAAGCAGGGGGCGGCTATCGCGTCGCCAGGGACATCCGCGAAATGGTGGTGTTCGCTACCCAGAACATCGTTGCCGACCCACCCTTCACCAAGCTCGACATCCTCACCTGCCGCAACCTGCTGATCTACTTCGGCGCGGCTTTGCAGAAAAAACTGCTGCCGCTGTTCTATTTCGCCCTCAACCGGGGCGGACTGCTGCTGCTTGGCAGCGCCGAGACCATCGGCAAATTTGGCCATCTGTTCGCGCCCATCAATAACAAGGCGCGCATCTTCCAGCGCCTCGACCAGGCGCTTGCAGTGAATGAACTGGAGTTTCCCGGCAAAGCGATGATTTCAACCCCTAGCGCACCACCGCTCCTCGAGCGTGCCGAGAACCTCGGCCAACTCACCGACCAACTCATCCAGCAGACCTGGGCGCCCGCCGCCGTCCTGGTGAATGCCGAAGGCGACATCCTCTACATCAGCGGCCGCACCGGCAAGTACCTCGAGCCTGCTGCCGGCAAGACCAACATCAACATCCATGCCATGGCGCGCGAAGGCCTGCGCGAAGCGCTCACCGGTGTGATACACAAGGCGCTGAAAGATCCGCAACCGGTTCTCCTCAACGGCTTGCGGGTCGGCACGAACGGCGGCACGCAAATTGTCAATGTGGTGGCACAGGCCATCGACAAGCCCGAACTCCTGCGCGGGCGCGTTCTCATCGTCTTCAAGGACGTGCCCACGCCGCCGCCGCGACGCAAGCCGAGCAAGAGCATCGCCGCGGACGCGCACAATGCCTTGGTGCAGGAATTGCAGCAGACGCGTGAGGCGCTGCAAGTCACCCACGAAGAAATGCAGACCACGGTTGAGGAACTCAAGTCGAGTAACGAGGAACTGCAATCAACCAATGAAGAGCTGCAATCCACCAACGAGGAAATGACCACCTCGAAGGAAGAGTTGCAGTCGCTCAACGAAGAACTGCAGACGGTGAATGCCGAGCTGCAGTCCAAGGTGGACGATCTGATCTGGTTGCAGAACGACATGGCGAACCTGCTCAACAGCACGGAAATCGCCACGATTTTCCTCGACAACGCGATGCAGCTGCGGCGTTTCACCACGTATGCCACCAAGCTCTTCAAACTGATTCCCGGCGATGTCGGGCGGCCGCTCTCGCATATCGTCACCGACCTCGATTATCCGCAGCTCAAGGATGACGCACTGGAAGTACAGCGGACCCTGACCTTCCATGAGAGGGAGGCCGCCACCCACGATGGCCGCTGGTATCGCGTGCGCATCATGCCCTACCGCACCCAGGCCAACGTGATCGACGGTGTGGTGATCACTTTTACCGACATCACCGAGATCAAACAGCTGGAGGCCGAGCTCAGAAAGCGCGGCACGCAGGGATAGAACGCCGATGAAGAAAACAACTGCCGACCCGTTGCGCGCGAGCGCCGAAGCTCAACTGGCCCAGACCGCGCCGGCCCTGCTGCCGCGCCGGACCACCGATGCCCTGCTCCACGAACTGCAGGTGCACCAGATCGAACTGGAGATGCAGAACGAGCAGCTGAATCAGGCTCATCTGGCCATGGAGGAATCGCGTGACCGTTACGCGGACCTCTACGATTTCGCCCCGGTGGGCTATGTCACCCTGACCGCCGACGCCCAGATTGCAGAGATCAACCTCACGGGCGCCACGCTGCTCGGAGTGGCACGCCAGCAACTGTTAACTAAACGCTTCAGCACTTTCATCGTGCATGCGGATCAGGAGTGCTGGTCCCGCCATTTCACCAGCGTAAAAAACCACGTCGGACGCAGCACCGTCGAACTGGCCATGCAACGCGGCGATGGCACGGTCTTTCATGCACTGCTGGATTGCGCGCACCAGAAAGTCGGCGCTGGCGGGACGGCGATACGGATTGCCCTCTCCGACATCTCCGAGCGCAAACGCCTCGAAGCGGAGCGCAATCAAGCCCTGGCGACCGCCGAGCAAGCCAACCGCGCAAAATCCACTTTTCTCTCCAGCATGAGCCATGAGTTGCGCACACCGCTGAATGCCATCCTCGGTTTTGCCCAACTGCTGGAAACTGGCACACCACCGCCGACGCCCCTCCAGCAGCGCAACATCGGGCAGATACTCAAGGGCGGCTGGTACCTGCTGTCGCTGATCAACGAAATCCTCGATCTCGCGCTGATCGAGTCAGGCAAAATCACGCTGGTGCGCGAGCCGGTCTTGCTGAGCGAGGCCATGCTCGAATGCCGGGCCATGATCGAACCGCAGGCGCAGCACCGCGGCATCGGATTGGTGTTTCCGCAATTCGACACCCCCTGCTTTGTCAATGCCGATCCGACCCGGGTCAAGCAGGTTCTCATCAATCTTCTGAGCAACGCCATCAAATACAACCGGCAGGATGGCACGGTCGCCGTGGAGTGCACACCGCGCCCACCGGATGTGCTGCGGATCAGTATCCGGGATAACGGTGCGGGTCTGTCTGCGGAACAACTGGCGCAGCTTTTTCAGCCGTTCAATCGTCTTGGCATGGAAACCAGCGCGGAAGAAGGCACGGGCATCGGCCTGGTGGTGACCAAACGGCTGGTCGAACTGATGGGGGGCGCCCTCGGCGTGGAGAGCACCGTCGGGGTGGGCAGCGTGTTCTGGATCGAATTCGCCCTGGCGCCACCGCCGCAACTGGCTGTGCATAAAGTCGGGCCTGCGGCTGTGATCCAGCCAGCGGTGCCGGACGGCACACCGCTACACACCCTGCTGTATGTGGAAGACAACCCGGCCAACCTGGAACTGGTCGAGCAACTCGTGGCGCGCCGCCCCGACCTGCGCCTGCTGACTGCGACGGACGGCAATCTGGGTATCCAGCTGGCCCGCCTGCATCTGCCCGAAGTGATTCTGATGGACATCCATCTACCCGGCATCAGCGGGATGGATGCCATGAAGATCCTGCGCGCCGACGCGGCGACAGCGCATATCCCGATCATCGCGATCAGCGCCGATGCACTGCCGTACAACATCAGGAAGGCTGTCGACGCGGGCTTCTTTGACTATCACACCAAACCGATCAAGGTGGCCGAGTTCATGAAGTCGCTTGACGCAGCCCTGCATCTGGCCGGAAAAGAATAATTCCGCACAGCTTGTATGCGCGCTGGCGCACGGTGCTGAAACTCATATGCGCTTAGTCTGGGCTCTGGATTCACCCTGACGCTTTTCCGTCGAGCACCTTACGGATGGCTTCATGGCCGATTCCTGTTTCATCCACCCAACCGGCAAAGGAGAGCAAAGATGAGTCAATTGAATCTATTTTCAAGTTCCCCCCAAAAGGCATCGAACATCATCGGCAGCAAGGTTATCAATCCCACAGGCGACACCCTTGGCGACATCAAGGAAATCGTCATCGACCCCCGTACCGGCAAAGTCGCGTATGCAGTCGTGGCGTTTGGTGGTTTTTTCAGCATGGGGGAAAAGTTGTTCGCCATCCCGTTCGGTTCATTTGAATTCAACGCGACGAAGAACGAATACTTACTCAATGTTTCCAAGGAACGCATGGAATCGGCGCCCGGATTTGCCGCGGATAAATGGCCGTTGATGTCAGATGAAAAGTGGAACCGCGACACGCACAAATATTTCGAGCGTTCGCCCTACTGGGAGTGACGTCCTCCTCGTCATGAAAAGGACAACGCAATGCACCCGCAAACAATTGCCAATTTCCTCGCCGCGTCCCTTTGCTACTTCATGAGCTAAGGCAAACGATTCCCTTGGTAGCCGGCCGCCCCCTGCCGGCAACCCGGAAGCCCCGTTCGCGGGGCTTTCGTTATTGTGCGAGCGGAACGGGGGCAATCACAGTTTTGGTTACTCGCCCTGCGCAACATTGTTCATGCGCATCCTGAGCCATGCCTGACCAGCCAGTTTGTGCGCCAACGTAGCCAAGACTTCCATGTGCGCTGGCGCACAGATGAAATCCCCTGCCTGAGCAGGATCGCAGTCAGGAAATGGCGATGTACGCGCAGCTTTCAGCGAGAGCATTTCCAGATGCCGCACTCACCACTTATTGAGGAAACACGCCATGTCATTGGGAACAATTCAGCTGGTTCTTGTTTCTGTTTCTGTGGCGTAATTCCGGCTTGGCCTCACAGCCGGGGATGGGGTTACGGTGCCCAGCAGTGGTGCTCACGATCATCGTCAAACGATATCTGAGGAAATCGCCATGAACAAGGACCAAACCAAAGGCCGTATGAAGAGGCAAAAGGCAAAGTGAAGCCTAGCCAGCGAAGGCCACTTTAATGATTTACCGTCTCCGTCTTGGCGATGGTAGTCAGCACCGGTCTGCCAATACAGAATTTAGCCCGCCACATCACTGTGAACGGACAAAGAGACGGACTGAAGTCTATGGCCCGGTGGACGGGGAGGGGATTTATCACCCGCCGAATCCTCGGCATTGTGAATTTCTCGTGGACGAACTGTGCGCCCCATCGGAACAAGAAATTCAGTCCAGTGCCCAGACACGTCAAAGATGGCGCGCCACACAACACAGATGGATGCCGGAGCTGACCTGTTCTGGATTACTTGACGCGTGTCAGGTGACCGCCGCGACGGGTCGGCGACTCCGGCTTGTCGGTTTCGGTTTCGGTTCCCGCTGCCACATGCGCCGTCTCGCCAGCGCCGACTGCTTCGCCATCCACATGCTCGGGGACGGCCTCGAATGCCATTCCCTGTCCGTTCTCGCGTGCATAGATGGCCAGCACGGCTGATACAGGCACGGCTACCGGGAAAGATGCACCGTTGAAGCGGGCCTGAAAAGTGATCTCGTCGTTGCCGATTTGCAGTTGGTGCGTCGCTTCGGCACCGACGTTGAGGACGATTTGCCCGTCCTTGACGAACTCGCGTGGCACGCGAGTCTGCTCATCGACCTGTACGGCAATGTAGGGAGAAAAACCCTCGTCCGTGCACCATTCATGGATTGCACGGATAAGGTATGGCTTGGTGGATACCATCAGAAAAACCGGAAAACACCGCCGAAATCAGCGGCGCATCACCTTTTCCGACGGTGTCAGCGCATCGATAAATCCCTGGCGCGAGAAAATTCGTTCGGCAAATTTCATCACTGCCGAAGCGGATTTTGGCAGTTCGATGCCATAGTGGTCGAGTCGCCACAGCATTGGCGCAATGGCCACGTCAAGCATCGAAAACTCGTCACCGAGCAGAAATTTCTGCTTGGCGAACAACGGCACCAATTCAACCAGGCGATCACGGATGTGCGCCCGCGACTTGTCCGCCGACTTCAGGTTGCGCTCGAGCGTATCGATATGGCTGAACAGCTCGTGTTCCATCGTGTGCAACAGTTGGCGCGCCTTCGCCCGGGTTTGCGGATCCGGCGGCATCAACTGCGGATGTGGAAACCGCTCGTCGATGTACTCGTTGATGATGTTTGATTCGTAAAGAACGAGGTCGCGATCGACCAGCACCGGCACCCGGTTATACGGGTTGATGACGGCGATGTCTTCAGGCTTGTTGAAAAGGTCAACATCAATCACCTGAAAGTCCATCTGCTTTTCATAGAGGACGATACGGCAACGATGGCTGAACGGGCAGGTGGTGCCCGAGTACAGGTTCATCATGGCACTCGTTCCCCAGGAATAGTCGGAATCACGTACCACGCGACGGACGGGTGGATTCATATCTCGATGCCCCATGTCAGTATGGTCACGCCAAAAGGTTAATGGATATCTTTCCAGTATTCACGCTTGAGCGCATACGAGAAGATAAACAGGATGAAAAGAAAAATGAGCACGAAAACACCAAGTTCCTTGCGGAAATTGGCCATCGGCTCGCCGATGTAATTCAGGAAACCGACCAGGTCAGCAACCATCGAATCAAACTCGGCCGGCTGCATTGCTCCGGGCTTGGCCAGTACGAGTTTATGATCAGAGCTCAGCACCTGCTCGCCCTGGAGTTCCCACAGGACGTGCGGCATGCCGACATTGGGGAACACCAGATTATTCCAGCCGGACGGGCGCGCGTCGTCGCGATGGTAGGAGCGCAGGTAAGTGTACAACCAATCGGCCCCGGAACCAGACCCGGAGGTGCGGGCGCGCGCAATCAAAGTCAGGTCGGGCGGAGGAACACCAAACCACTCCTTCGCTTCGGCACGTCGCATCGCGATCGTCATCGGCTCGCCAATCTTGTCCGAGGTAAACAACAGGTTGTCCTTGATTTGCCCTTCAGTCAGGCCAAGATCGGTGAGCCGGTTGTAGCGGTAGTACGACGCCGAATGACAATTGAGACAGTAGTTGACGAAGACTTTCGCGCCATTTTGCAGTGCGGCGTAATTGCGCGAACGATCCGGCGCCTTGTCCAGACGAAGATCTGCGCCGGCCGCATGAACCAGCAAGGGAGCAAGCAACGTCGCGGACAGCAGCGCAAGAAACAATTTTTTCATTTTCCCGTCACCCTTTCCGGCTCGGCCTTGCATTTGTCGAGCGACGTGTAAATCGGCATCAGCAGGAAAAAGGCGAAGTAGAGGATGGAGCAGACCTGCGCAATAACCGTCAGCCCCGGGGTTGCCGGCAAAGTACCCAGTACACCCAGAATGAGGAAGCAGGCAACAAAGATCACCAGCGCACCCTTGAACAGCGGGCCGCGATAACGGATCGACTTGACCGGACTGCGGTCAAGCCAGGGCAGAAAGGCGAAGATTACCGTGCCCAGACCCATGAAGATCACGCCCCAGAGCTTGGCATCGATCCAGAAGAAGTTCACCGTGTTGGCGCGCAGAATCGAGTAATAGGGCGAGAAATACCACAGCGGCGCAATATGGGGCGGCGTCACCAGTGGATCGGCGGGAAAGAAATTGTTGTATTCGAGAAAGAAGCCGCCAGCTTCAGGCATGAAGAAAATGATGACCGCGAAGACCATCAAGAAGACCACGACCCCAACGAGATCCTTTACCGAGTAGTACGGGTGAAACGGGATGCCATCGAGGGGAATGCCATCCGGGCCCTTTTTCTTCTTGATCTCGATACCATCCGGATTGTTCGAGCCAACCTCATGCAGCGCCATGATATGGGCGGCTACCAGACCAATCAGCGCCAACGGAATCGCAATGACGTGCAAGGCGAAGAAGCGGTTCAGCGTGGCATCGGAGACGACGTAGTCGCCGCGCAGCATGAGGGCAAAATCCGGGCCGATGACAGGGATGGCGGTAAACATGTTCACAATCACCTGCGCTCCCCAGTAGGACAACTGACCCCAGGGCAGCAGATAACCCAGAAAGGCTTCCGCCATCAGGCACAGGTAGATCAGCATGCCGAAAATCCAGATCAGCTCGCGCGGCTTGCGGTATGAGCCGTAGAGCATGCCGCGGAACATGTGCAGGTAGATGATGACGAAAAAGAGCGAGGCGCCCGTGGAGTGCATGTAGCGGATCAGCCAGCCCCAGGGTACATCGCGCATGATGTACTCGACGCTGGCAAAGGCCGCCGGTATGCCGGAGGCGTTGAGCGAGGCGTCCGGCTTGTAGTGCATCGTCAGGAAGATGCCGGTGATGATCTGCAGTCCCAGCACCAGCATCGCCAGCGAACCGAAGTAATACCAGAAGTTGAAATTCTTCGGTGCGTAATACTTGGCCAGATGGTCATTCCACAACGACAGCAGGGGAAAGCGGGCATCGACCCATTCCAGCAGGCCGCCGGCGGCCGTGCCGTCGGATTTGTATTTGTCAGTGTTGGCGGCACCCATGCTCAGGCTCCCTTCTTGTCTTCGCCAATCAAAATCTTGGCGTCGGACAGATAAACGTGCGGGGGAACTTCGAGATTGTCCGGCGCTGGCATGTTCTTGTAGACACGGCCGGCCAGATCGAAGATCGAACCATGACAGGGGCAGAAGAACCCGCCTTGCCAATCGTCAGCGATGCCAGACTCGGCGCCGGTCTTGAACTTTTCCGTTGGCGAGCAACCCAGGTGGGTGCAGATGCCGATGGCGACCATGTATTCGGGTTTGATCGAGCGGAATTCGTTCTTGGCGTAACCGGGCTGCATCAACCGAGCCGACTTCGGGTCAGCCATCTTGTCGTCCAGTTTGACCAAGCTATCGAGCATCTCCTTGCTGCGGTGGATGATCCACACCGGCTTGCCGCGCCACTCGACAGTCATCATCTGACCCGGAGCCAACTTGCTGATATCGGCTTCGACGGCAGCACCGGCAGACTTGGCACGCTCGGACGGGGCAAATGTGCTGACGAACGGAATGGCTGCCGCCACACCTGCCACGCCACCCACGGTCGCGGTTGCGACCAGCAAGCGGCGCCTGCCGCAATCCACTTTATCGTCACAACTCATGGAGGGGGTTCCTAAATTATTTTATTTGCGTGAAAACCCAAGGATTATACCGAAGCGCGTACTGCGATTAAAGGGCTAAATGGGCTTCGGGATCAGCAAGGGGGAGATTAGATTGCACCATTTCGGTGCATTTCTGCTATCTGATCTCCCGAATACCCCAAATCCATCAACACGGCATCGGTATGCTCGCCGAGGGCCGGCCCCAGCCATTCCGTACTTCCCGGTGTATCGCTGAGCTTGGGTACCACACCCGGAATTCGAAAACGTTTGCCATCAGGCAGTGTTGCCCACTCCAGCATGGCGCGTGCCGCGTATTGCGGATCGGCAAACATGTCGGCCGCGGAGAATATGCGGCTGGCCGGCACGCCAGCCGTGGCTGCAAGCCTGAGGACATCTGCGGCATCCTGCGTCGCCACCCAGGCATCAATCACGCCGTATAACTCGCTGGATCGCTCATCCCGGCCGGCATTATTGGCGAGGCCGGGGTCTTCGGCCAGGTCCTGGCGGCCGATGGCCTGCATGAAACGCCGAAAGATTGCATCGCCGTTGGCCCCGATGATCAGGTGCTTGCCGTCGCGGGTCGTGTGCGTGTTTGAGGGCGTAATGCCTGGCATGACATTGCCGGTACGCTCGCGCACAAAACCGAATACATCGAATTCCGGCACCATGCTTTCCATCATGGCAAAGACTGCTTCATACAGGGCGACATCGACCACTTGCCCGGTTCCGCCATTCACCTCGCGATGGCGCAAGGCCATCAAGGCACCAATCGCGCCCCACAGCGAAGCAATGCCGTCCCCGATCGAGACACCGGTCTTGACCGGTGGGCGATCAGGAAACCCGGTCACAAAGCGCAGACCGCCCATCGACTCGCCAATCGCGCCGAAACCCGGCAACTGTGCCATCGGCCCGGTCTGGCCAAAGCCCGACAGTCGCACCATCACCAGCCCCGGATTCAGCGCCGACAACACATCCCAGCCGAGGCCCAGCTTTTCGAGCACGCCGGGACGAAAGTTCTCGACCACAATGTCAGCCCGCGCGATCAATCGCTTCACCATGGCCAGTCCATCAGGGTGCTTCAGGTTGGCGGTCACCGATTTCTTGTTGCGTGCCTGAACCAGCCACCACAGTGATGTACCGCTTTGCGCATCCGGGTAGAGCTTGCGCCATTTGCGCAAGGGATCTCCCTCACCCGGCGCCTCGACCTTGATCACCTCGGCGCCGAATTCGGCCAGGATACGGCTGCAAAACGGCCCCGCAATCAGTGTTCCCAACTCGACGACGCGTACGCCCTGCAGTGGTTTATTCATGGGTTCTCCACGGAAGCAATATCAATAATCCCGTCTTTCCAGCAGGGCCTGCGCCACGCTGGCGGCATCCGAGTATTCGAGTTCGCTACCCAGCGGCAAGCCGCGCGCAATGCGGCTGACCTTGACACCGCGGACATGCAGCATTTCGGCCAGGTAATGCGCCGTTGCCTCGCCCTCATGCGTCAAATTGGTCGCGAGAATCACTTCTTTGACTACCCCGTCGCTGGCCCGCGCCAGTAGCCGGTCGAATGCAAGCTCGCGTGGCCCGACGCCATCGAGCGGGCTCAAGCGCCCCATCAGCACGTAATAGAGACCACGATAGGCGTGCGTCTGCTCCATCGTGTTCAGATCGGCCGGCATCTCGACCACGCACAACTGTGTCGGATCACGCTTGGTGGATAGGCAGCGATCGCAAATCGCTGCTTCCGTAAAACCATTGCAGCGGTCGCAGCGGCGCAAGGTTTTCAGGGCAAGCTCAAGCGCCCGTCCCAGTCGCTCGGCGCCTTGCGGGTTGTGCTGCAACAGGTGGTAAGCCATGCGCTGGGCAGATTTCGGCCCCACGCCAGGCAGGCAGCGCAAAGCCCCGATCAGTTCATCCAGGCTCGAGAGCGCGGTCACGTTCAGTCCTCAGTGCAGATGTCGAGGCGCCGCCTCTTCTTCCTGCTCCGGCAGTTCGGCATGTACCGGCTCACCTTCCGGGTTTGGATAAAGGGGCGCGCCGCAATCATCGCAATATTCGAGCGGGAAGCGATGGTCAAGCACCAACACCTCCGCCACCCCGGCCTCGCGCAAGACGGCCTCGATCTGGCCGGGTGTTTCGGCGGCATCGTCCTCGTTTTCGAGCAGTGGCCAGACCACGCCATGCACCACCTCGGTTGCTTCATCGACCGTGAAACCGATGCGGAACTCTTCGAGTTGCCTGTCGTAGTACGGTGCCACCACCGCGTGCAGATTGGCGGCGCCGATGTTGAGTGTCGTCTGCAGGAATGCAACTGCCGAGCGCAGCGAATACGGGCGCGAAGCGCGGTCGGCTTCACGCACGGCCGCATGGAATGACTGCGGCAACAGGGGTTCGAGCGCACAGGCCGGCAACAACGGACGCAAGGCTTCACCACCCTGCCCGCGCCACTGCTTGTGCGACTCGGTGCGATTGCCATCCGCTTCCTGCCAGCGGAACAGCGGCGCGCCTGCAGGCACGCAGAGCGCGCCGATCAGATAGCGGGTGTCCGACAGGAAGTTGATCGTATCGGCCATCTGGGTCACATCTAGCTTGAGATCACGATCGTGCAAGGCGGCCTTGGTCAGCTTTTCGGTCAGTGCCGCCGTATCGCAATAGCTCTGCGGCAACTGATCCGGACTATAAAAGAAGTCGGCAAGGCCGAAGCGCACATTGGCAGCCAGCACGTGGGCCTGCAACTGCACGCGCAAAGTAGCCAGCACCTCGGGAGGAATCTGTCCGGAGGGAATGGCGTAGCGCGACCAGGCCAGTACCGGTGCGGCAAACAGCAGCACATCCTGGTCGGCGCCCGCGCTCTCGATCATGTAGTGGCGACACTCGGCACATGATTCGATCATGTCGGCCAATTCATCGTAGGCACGACCACCGGCACCGTAAAGATGGTCCAGTGCGGCATTCAGGGACGCCTCGTCATTGCCGGCGAGCAGGCGCTCAACCAACCCGCCAAGTTTGCGCTCCCAGAACTCATCTTCCAGGCGACTGCCTGACAGACTCAGTTGCGTGGCAAGGCGGATCAACTCCTCGGTATCGGGGGTCTGTCGGGTACGACGGGTAAAGCGGGAACGTTTCATGGCAATCGGCGAGGAAAAAGCGGGTCTGCATCAGGCAGACAAGTGCGGATTCTAGCAGCGGACGAAATCAGTCGCCCCGGTCAAAGAAATGCCCTGCAACGGGCACGACAACCGGCAGTGATGAGCGATGTGTTACACCGGCAACTTCACAGGCCGCGGCACAGATCGGCCTCGATATCGTCCACCGCCTCAAGTCCCACGGCGACGCGCAGCAGGCTTTCGGTAATGCCAGCTTCGGCGCGTGCCTCGGGCGAAATGCGGCCATGAGTCGTCGAGGCCGGGTGTGTCAAGGTTGTTTTTACATCGCCGAGGTTGGCCGTGATCGAGAGCATCCGGCAACCATCGATGACGCGCCACGCCTCCGTTCGCCCGCCCTTGACCTCGAAGGCCACAATGGCCCCACCTGTCGCCTGCTGGCGCATGGCCAGGGCATGTTGCGGATGCGAGGGCAGACCGGGATAAAACACGCGCGCCACCGCAGGGTGGCCCTCGAGCCGGCGTGCCAGATCAAGGGCAGCGGCTGACTGGGCCAGCATGCGGATCTTGAGCGTTTCGAGCCCCTTCAGAATGACCCAGGCATTGAAGGGCGAAAGCGTCGGCCCGGCGGTGCGCATGAACTTGAACACTTCCTCGACCGGGACCTTGCCACCACATACCGCGCCACCCAGAACCCGTCCCTGACCATCGAGATACTTGGTGGCGGAATGAATGATGAGATCGGCGCCCAGTTCAAGCGGGCGCTGCAGTGCCGGCGTGCAGAAGCAGTTATCGACCACCAGCAAGGCACCCGCATCGTGCGCAATGTCGGCCAGTGCAGCGATGTCGAACACTTCAGTCAAAGGATTCGAAGGCGTTTCAACAAAAACGAGTTTGGTATTGGCTTGCATCGCGGCCTGGAAGGCGGCTGGCGCACTGCCGGTGACGAAACTCGTGGTGACGCCGAAACGCGGCATGATATTGCCGAACATTTGCTGGCTGGCGCCAAAGATGCCTCGTGCGGAGACGATATGGTCGCCACTCTTGAGCAGGGACAGGAGGGTTGCAAGTATCGCTGACATGCCGCTGGCGGTGGCGATGCAGGCTTCCGCACCCTCCAGAGCGGCCAACCGCTCCTGGAACATGGTGACGGTTGGATTGGTAAAACGCGAATAAACGTTGCCTTCCTCTTCACCGGAAAAGCGCGCTGCCGCCTGTGCCGCACTGTCAAAGACGAAGCTTGAGGTGAGGTAAAGCGCCTCGCTATGCTCGCCAAACTGACTGCGTTCCTGGCCGGCGCGTACCGCCAGGGTATCGATCTGATATTGTGATTTATCGCTCATACGGAAGTCACCAGGTTAAGGTCGAGTTGGCCGCCCTCGTCATCGCCATCGAGATGATGGCTCGGTTTGCCGCGCGCGCTCTCGACGCTGGCCAGATAGTCCGCGCTGATGTCGCCAGTGATGTATTGACCATCGAAGCAGGAAGTATCGAAGTTCGTCAGCGCCGGATTGATGGAACTTACCGCGCGTTTCAACGCATCGAGATCCTGATAGATCAGGGCATCGGCGCCGATCTCGCGGCAGATTTCTTCGTCGCTGCGATGGGAGGCGATCAGCTCGGCGCGCGTCGGCATGTCGATGCCATAGACATTGGCAAAGCGCACCGGCGGACTGGCCGAGGCGAAATAAACCTTCTTCGCGCCGGCCTCGCGCGCCATCATGATGATCTCGCGACTGGTGGTGCCACGCACGATGGAGTCGTCGACCAGCAACACGTTCTTGCCACGAAATTCCTGTGCCATGGCATTCAGCTTCTGGCGTACCGATTTGCGCCGCGACGCCTGCCCCGGCATGATGAAGGTGCGGCCGATATAGCGATTCTTGACGAAGCCTTCGCGGTAAGGCACATCAAGCCGCCTGGCGAGTTCAAGCGCAGAGGGGCGACTCGAATCAGGAATCGGAATCACCGCGTCGATGGCCAGATGCGGCATGGTGTGGCGAATCTTGTCGGCGAGGAATTCGCCCATCTTGACGCGCGATCCATATACCGAAACGCCATCCATCAACGAGTCGGGACGCGCCAGATAAACATACTCGAACATGCAGGGAGCATGCATGGTCTTTTCGGCACACTGCCGACTGATGAACTGGCCGCGCGTGTCGATCAGCACCGCCTCGCCTGGTTCGACGTCGCGCAGGAACTGGAAGCCGAGCGTATCAATCGCCACGCTTTCCGAGGCGACGAGATATTCCATGCCCAGCGAGGTTTCGTTGCGGCCGATCACCAGCGGACGAATGCCATAAGGATCGCGGAAAGCCAGCAGGCCGTAGCCGGCGATCATTGCCACCACGGCATAGGCACCCTTGACGCGCCGATGCACGCCGGCCACCGCCTTGAAGATGGTCTCGGCATCGACCTGGTATTTTGTCGACGCCACCTGCAACTCGTGCGCCAGAACGTTCAGCAACACCTCGGAATCCGAGTTGGTGTTCATGTGCCGCAGGTCTTGCAGGAACATGTCGCGCTTCAACATCTCGGAGTTTGTGAGGTTGCCGTTGTGCGCCAGCATCAGACCAAAAGGCGAATTAACGTAAAAGGGCTGTGCCTCGGCGGCGTTTTCGGCCGAGCCGGCCGTCGGGTAGCGACAGTGGCCGATGCCCCAGTTGCCGATCAGGCCGCGCATGTTGCGCGTGCGGAACACGTCGCGCACCAGTCCCGAACCTTTGTGCATGTGGAAACGCCCGCCTTCAGCCGTAGTGATGCCGGCGGCATCCTGGCCGCGATGCTGCAGGACCTGCAAACCGTCATAGAGCAACTGATTTACCGGTGTGGTAGCTACCACACCCAAAATACCGCACATTGTTCAACCCTATCGGTAGCGAATCCGTTTTGCCAATTCCGGCGGCAACCAGGGTTTGGCCGCCAGCACCGCCGTTTCCAGCGGCGGCGCCAACACCGCCTGCCGCCACCACTGTTGCTGCGGCAGGGCAGTCAACCCGGCCAGCAACACCACCACCAATACCACCAAAATACCGCGCGCAATACCGAACAGCGAACCGAGCACCCGATCCAGCGGGGCCAAGCCGACCGCCCGCAACAACAGCGAAACCATCCAGCGCGCCAGCGCGAACAGTATCAGGACGGCTGCAAAAATGGCAACAAACCCAATCAATTGCTGCAACAGCGGCTCCGATAGCGGTTCTGCCAACCCGTCCGCCATCAGTTCGCCAGCAGGTACCGCCCAGGTCCGCGCCGCCAGAAAAGCCACCACCCAGGCCGCCAAGGCCAGGATTTCACTCACTACGCCTCGCCACGCACCCACCAGCAAGGACAGCAAAATCGCAGCAAAAACCACATAATCAAAAATCGTCACTGCCACCCCGACCACATGGGCAGCATCAGGGCTTCCTGGCTACCGGGCCATCGACACCGATGATCTTGATGCGCACACGCGCCTTCTCGGCAGCCTCTTGTGTGGGGAAGGGTCCGGCGCGCACGCGCGTGCGCGGCCCGTTCGGGGTATCGACCTTCTCGGTATAAGTCGGCAAATCCAGCTGCTTCAGTTTTCCGACCAGGATGGTGACACTGGCCGGGTTCTGGTAAGCACCGAGTTGCACTTCCCATGATTCGCCAGTGCCCTTGTCGGCGGCTGTCTTGGATTCGGCCTTGTGTTCTGTCTTTGCCTCAGCCTTTACCTCGGGCTTCGGTTCCAGCTTGGCTATGGGCCTGGTTTCAGGTTTGTCGGCAGATTTGGCCGGAGTCTCTTCCTTGCTGGTCGGTTTGGTGGCCGGTAACGGCTCGGCTGCCGCCTTTTCGGTTTTGGGCTGTTGGACGGCAAGCTTCCCGGTCACGCGCTGCGTGACACCTTCGTCCGGACTGGGAATGCGAACCTGAATGTCTTTCAGGAGCGGTGCCGGTTGGTGATCCATTACCATGGGTAGAACAATGGCGGCCAGCAGGGCCAGCGCCACCGCGCCGATCAACCGCCGCCGCGCGCGCTTTTTCAGCAGGGTTGCGTCATCCGCGGGCACACCGCCATCGTTTTCGCTACGCTTGTCTTCTTGTGCCATGTCACGTCTTGTGGCCAGGAGGTTGGACAGGATCCGGGCGCATCACACCCGCCACCGTCAGGAACGATCCGAAGACGAGAATTCTATCATCGTCGCCCGCATTCTCTTGCGCGTAGGCTAGCGCCGCGGCAGGGGATTGAAATTGCCCCGCCACCTCAATAACAGAGGATACGGCACCAACTTTTGCAAGCACCACGGCCAGATCTGCAGCACTTGCCGCACGCTGACCAGGCAGGTCACAGGGTAGCCAATGGTCGATCCGCTGCCGGATCGCCTCGATTACACCGGCAATATCCTTGTCGGCCATCATGCCGAACACGGCCCAGGTGCTTTGCGCAAAGCCCATGCCGCCCAGACTGGTGGCAAGGGTTGTCGCCGCCTGCGGATTGTGGGCAACATCGAGGACGACTTGCGGACGCCCTGGCAATACCTGGCAGCGACCGGCAACCTCGACTTCGGACAGGCCGCGCCGGATATCCTGCGCCGTCACTGGCAGCCGGTCATGCAGGGCATACAGCGCGGCGATGGCACAACTGGCGTTGTGTAACTGGCAATCGCCCCGCAAGGCCGGGAAAGCCAGGCCGCCAAGGGTTCTTTCACTGCCGCCGCAACGCCCCCAGTATTGCCACTGCCCCTCCTGGCGGAGGAACCCGAAATCGCGGCCGATCTGGCAAAAGTCGGCGCTGGCGAGACGGCAGGTTTCAATCAGACTCTGTGGTGGCTCGGCATCACCGCTGATCAGCGGCCGGCCGGCACGACAAATGCCGGCCTTTTCACGGCCGATGGCCTCGCGCGTCGGCCCCAGATAATCCATGTGGTCAAGCGCCACAGTCACGACGATGGCACAGTCGGCGGCGTAGATGTTGGTGGCATCGAGACGCCCCCCCAGACCTACTTCCAGGATGATTGCGTCAAGCGGGGTAGCGGAAAACATTTCCCAGGCGGCTAGCGTACCGAACTCGAAATAGGTGAGCGTGACATCGCCCGCGTTGATTCTGGCCGCCTCGACCCGCGCAAATGCGGCACAGAAATCGGCGTCACCCGCCGGCACACCATTCAGACGGACCCGTTCGTTGTAACGCAGTAAATGTGGCGAGGTATAAACGCCGACGCGGAAGCCGGCAGCCAGAAGAATGCGTTCGAGCATGGCACAGGTCGATCCTTTGCCATTGGTTCCGCCGACGGTGATGACCGGACAGCTCTGACGCTGCTGCAAGACATCGCTGACCTGCCGGACGCGCTCCAACCCGAGTTCGATACCCGCCTGGCCACGCGGGTGCAAGTGCTCGAGGTGGTCCAGCCACTCGTCGAGACTGCGCCCTGGTCGCTCAAGCAAAGTGCCGGGCCGTCCCAAGTTTTATTTGACGCCCTGGGGGAAGACTCATACAGCAGGAATGCGCTGTAACAGGGTCATTACGGCCGCCAGTCGATCGCGCATCTCGCGACGATCGACGATCATGTCGATGGCACCCTTCTCGAGCAGGAATTCGGAGCGCTGAAAACCATCTGGCAGGGTTTCCCGCACCGTCTGTTCTATCACGCGTGGCCCGGCAAAGCCGATCAGCGCGCCCGGTTCGGCCATGACAATGTCACCGACAAAAGCGAAGGAGGCCGAGACCCCGCCCATGGTCGGGTCTGTCAGCACGGTGATGAAGGGCAGTTTGTGCCGCGCCAGTCGGGTGACCGCCGCCGTCGTCTTGCTCATCTGCAGCAGGGAAAACAGCCCCTCCTGCATGCGCGCGCCGCCTGACGCCGTCACGCAGATAAAGGGCAACTGATTCTCGATGGCGGCATTCACGCCACGCACGAAACGCTCACCGACCACCGAACCCATCGAACCGCCCATGAATTCGAACTCGAAGCAGGCCACCACCACGGGCAAGGTCTTGATGGCGCCCTGCATTACCACCATGGCATCTGATTCGCCCGTATCCTCATTGGCTGCCGCCAGACGATCCGGATAGCGCTTGCTGTCCTTGAATTTGAGTGCATCGAGCGGCAATACCTCGGTGCCGATCTCGTGCTGCCCTTCGGGGTCGAGCAACAGATCCAGGCGCTCGCGCGCCTTCAGGCGGTGATGGTGACCGCATTTGGGACAGACGCTAAGGTTCTGCGCCAGATCAGTGGCATACAACACCGCCTCACAAGCAGGACACTTGCTCCACAGACCCTCGGGAATCGATTTCCGTACGCCAATGGCGCGCTTGATCTTCGGTGGCAGCAGTTTCTGGAGCCAGCTCATGTCTTGCCCTCCTCGCTAATTGCATCCATAGCCGTGCGCACTTCGCGCAAGAAGGCCGTCACCAGTTGCGGGGCCAAGCCAGCCGGCGCCTGCTCGATAGTTTCGATGATTTTGCTGCCAATAACCACCGCATCGGCAATGCCGGCTATCCGGGCCGCGCTGGCGGCATCACGGATGCCGAAGCCGACGCCGATCGGCATGCCAACTTTGGCGCGGATGGCTGGAATGCGCCGTGCCACATCGTCAAGGTCGATGGTCGCCGCCCCCGTTACGCCTTTCAGCGAAACATAATAAATATAGCCGCTGCCAAGTTGGGCCACATCGGCATAGCGCGCCTCAACCGACGTCGGCGCCAGCAGGAAAATCGGATCAATGGCGAATTGCTTCAACAGACGCGAGAACTCGCCGCACTCTTCCGGCGGATAATCGACGACCAGCACGCCATCGACACCGGCGGCGTGCGCATCGCTGGCGAAACTTTCCGCCCCATACGCCTCGATGGGATTGGCGTAACCCATCAATACCACCGGCGTTGTCGCGTCAGTCTTGCGAAACTCATGCACCATGCCCAGCACGACACGCAGGCTGACGCCGAAAGACAAGGCCCGTTCGGAAGCCCGCTGGATTGTCGGCCCATCCGCCATCGGGTCGGAAAACGGCACGCCGAGTTCGATGATGTCGGCGCCGCCGGCGACCAGCGCCCGCATCAGGGGCACAGTCTGACCGGGGTCGGGATCTCCGGCGGTGATGAAAGGAATCAGCGCCGCTCTTTTTCCCTGCGGGTCATTCGACGCGAGTTCGGCAAATTTGGCGGATATGCGTGACATAGGCTCAATAGATCAAAACTGGATTCCGGATTTTTCGGCGACGGTATGCATATCCTTGTCACCGCGGCCAGACAGATTGACAAGCAGGATGTTGTCGCGCGGCAGCGTCGGCGCCAGCCGCGTGGCATAGGCCAGGGCATGACTTGATTCGAGCGCCGGGATGATGCCTTCGTCGCGACACAAGTCGTGGAAAGCGGCCAGCGCCTCATCATCAGTCACGGTGACATATTCTGCCCGACCGCTGTCCTTCAGCCAGGCATGCTCGGGACCGACACCGGGATAATCGAGTCCGGCGGAAATCGAATGGGTCTCGATGATCTGGCCATTGGCGTCCTGCAGCAGATAGGTACGGTTGCCATGCAGTACACCGGGACGACCGGCCGTCAGCGAAGCGGCATGTTTGCCGGTGGACATGCCGTGCCCGGCCGCCTCGACGCCAACCAGTTTGACCGCCGCGTGCGGAATGTAATCGTAAAAGATCCCCATGGCGTTGGAACCACCGCCGACACAGGCAATCACCGCATCGGGATGCCGTCCCGCCAGCGCCGACATTTGGCCAAGGCACTCCCGGCCGATCACCGCCTGAAAATCGCGCACCATCATCGGGTACGGATGTGGCCCGGCGACCGTGCCGATGATGTAGAACGTGTTGGCAACGTTGGTCACCCAGTCACGCATGGCTTCGTTGAGGGCGTCCTTGAGGGTTTTCGAACCCGACTCGACCGGTACGACCTTGGCACCCAGCAATTTCATGCGATAGACGTTGGCAGCCTGGCGCTTGATGTCCTCACTACCCATGTAAACCACGCACTCCATGCCATAACGCGCGGCGACTGTCGCTGAGGCAACACCGTGCTGCCCGGCACCGGTCTCGGCGATCACGCGCGGCTTGCCCATGCGCCGTGCCAGCAAGGCCTGACCAATGCAATTGTTGATCTTGTGGGCGCCAGTATGGTTGAGGTCTTCGCGCTTGAGATAGATCTGCGCGCCACCCAGTCGCTCCGACCAGCGCCTGGCATGGTAAATCGGACTGGGACGTCCGACGTAATGTGTGAGTTCATTCTCGAACTCGGCACGAAAAGCCGGATCCGCTTTGGCTGCTTCATAAGCGGCGTTGAGCTCGACCAGGGCCGGCATCAATGTTTCCGCGACGAATATTCCGCCATATTTACCGAAATGACCATGAACGTCTGGCATCTCGTATTTATTATCTGACATTATGTTATCTAGAAGAATTTGCTGTTCTCACTGCCGCAACAAATGCGGCGATCTTTGCGGAATCCTTGATGCCCTTGGCAACTTCGACCCCGCTGCTGACATCCACCGCCCAAGGGCGGATTTTAGCTACAGCTTCACCGACGTTATCGGCATGAAGGCCACCTGATAACACCAACGGCAATGGCAACTCCTGCGGAATCAGGGACCAGTCAAACGACTGCCCTGCCCCGCCATAGGCTTCAACCCAAGCATCGAGGAGCAGACCTTGTGCCGTTGGGTAGGCGCGGGCGAATTCTAACAGATCAAGTTGCGGGCGAACCCGCGCCGCCTTGAGGTAGGGCAAGCCGAATTGCTCGCAGTATTGCGCATTCTCCTCGCCATGAAATTGCAGGAGATCGACCGGCACCGCAGCCAAGGTATCCCACACGCTGGAGGGTTCGGCATTGACAAACAATCCAACGCGCGTCACGAAGGGAGGCACACGCCGCCCCAGATCGGCGGCAAGCTCTAGCGACAGGGCACGCGGGCTGGGCGGGTAAAAAACAAACCCGATGGCATCGGCACCGGCCCTAAGGGCGGCTTCGAGGTCTATCGTGCGGGTAATGCCGCAAATCTTGATGCGGGTTCGATGCATGACTCAGAAACCGGGCAAACGCAATGGCGTCATGATACTGCCCTGCGGCAATCCCCACTCATCACCATAATCCACACCGGCCAGATACAGCCCATCCGGTGCATAGGTGGGGGCACCCAGGCGCCGATCGCAACTCGCCAGCAATTCCCCCAGCCAGTGCGGCGACCGGCGCTGCATGCCGACATAGACCAGGGCGCCCACCAGATTCCTGACCATATTGTGCAGGAAAGCATTCGCGCAACAGTCGAACACGATCTGATCGCCTTCGCTGGCAATCGCAAGACGATACAGGGTTTTGACCGGCGACTTGGCTTGGCATCCGGAGGCGCGAAATGAGGAAAAATCATGCTCGCCGAGCAGGCAGGTCGCTGCCTCCCGCATCGCCGCGACATTCAGCGGACGATGGCACCAACCCACTTTCCCCGCGAATACCCCCGGACGCTCGGGACGATTCAACAAAACATAACGGTATTCACGCGCACGCGCAGAAAAGCGGGCATGGAAGCCATCGGCAACCGGCACGGCCCAGCGCACTGCGACCGTCTCCGGCAAAAAGGCGTTGGTGCCGCGGACCCATGCCGAGAGCGGACGATCCATCGTCGCATCGAAATGTACAACCTGGGCCAGCGCATGGACACCGGCATCGGTGCGCCCAGCGCAAATTACCCGTAACGGAGCAGCGGCAACCTGTGACAGCGCCGCCTCCAAAACATCCTGCACGGTATTGCCACAGGGCTGCGATTGCCACCCGGAAAATCCAGCACCATCATATTCAAGGCCGAGCGCGATTCTCATGACCAGTAAGCCATACTCATCAGCATCAACAGCAGGCCACCAATCAGCAGTTTGTCCTGCCAGTGCAGCGGTGGCATCGGCAGTTGATAACTTTCAGGTGCAGCCGTCCGGGATGTTTCTGCCATCAGCCATTCCCGCCAGCCGACCTGCTGTTTTTGGTCGACAAACTCAAGCACCAGCATCAGGCGGACGACGGTAGTGTCGCGCCAGGGAAACGGCCCCAGCAGGCAATACAGTCCGGTCAGCAAGCCGGGCGTACCAACCTTCTCGTGCAGTAATGCCAAGCTGGCCAACAACGCCAGCAAACGGCTCAACTGCTCTCCGGCAAGCCACAACCCCTCGTAGGTCAGCCCCAGATCACCACCGATCCCCGGCAGGTATTCGCCTGGCGTAAGGAACAGGAATAGCATGGCCAGCGACACTAGCAGCCAACGCGAACGCTTCAGCAGACTTCGGCTGCGGTCAGCCGCCAGCGTCAGGGCGAGGACCAGACATGGCGCAGCCACCCCAAACAGCACATGGGTTGGCAGCCATTGCAAAGCCAGTGCAAAGGCGAGCCATGAAAGCAACAGCGATACCGGATGCCACATCGGGGAAATTAGCCACGGCGTCGGACAACGCCGTGGCTGCAGTGACCTGAAAGTCAAAGATCGAGTTGATCGAGTCGCGCGCGCGCCTGTCCTTGTTGGGCTGGGTTACCCTCATTGGCAACCTCGTTCAACAACTCGCGCGCACCTTCCCGGTCGCCCATTTCTTCATAGGCGAGGGCAAGCTCGAGTTTGGTCGCCACTTCTGAATCATCGGTTTCCGTGGCAACCGCTTCGGGAGCGGCTGGCTGCACAGCTGTGTCCGCAACCGGCTTGGCAGCAGAGGGTGCAGGTGCCTCGCCCCCTGCAGCGGCCTCCGGCAAGGGATTCGCACCCACCGCGCTGGTACCCCCCGGGGAAGTCGTCGGCTCAGGCTCACCCAAATCGAAATTAATATCGGCGAGATCAAGCGCTGCGGGTGCCTTGGCAGTTGTTGCAGTGGCAGGAGCGGATTCCTCGGACCCCAGATCGAGGTCAAAATTGAAATCAAGATCATCTGGGCTGTTTTCGGCAACCGGTTCCCTTGGCGCAATAGTGGCCGGAGTTGTCTGGGCAGAGCCAAGATCCAGATCGAAATCGATCTCGTTGCCGCCAGTGGGGGGTGGTGCGACTGCCGGAGACTCATCTGAACTGCCGGCATCTAGCGGGAAATCGATGGCACTGCTGTCAAATGCCGGGGCAGTTGCTGACTCGTCTGGTGGGGGATTTTGCGTTGGCGCACCCAGATCAAAATCAAAGTCAATCCCTGCTGTCTCTGCGGCAACAGCCTGCTTGGATGCTTCTGCTGAAGCAATAGCCGGAGCACTGGAAGTACCGAGATCAAGATCAAAATCGAAGGAACCGGCATCTTCTTCTGCGGGAGCCTGTACCGGCGAGGCGAGGGGCTCGGCAGAGCCTGCTGCGGCTATTACCGCGGGGGCAGTTTTATTCGCCGCCGCTGCGACAGCAAACAGTCCGCCCGTCACACCCACGCCAGTTGCCAGCATGACAGCTTTGTCCCAGTCAGGGCCCTTGCCACCCACCAAGCCATGCAGTTCATTAGCCACCGATTCAAACTGGGGAATGCTCTTGCGATTAGCATAGAGTTCGAGCAGTTTGAGATGTATCGCAGTACGGGTCGGATCGGTCTTGAGGCCTTCAAGCAGGATTTCCTCGGCCTGGCTGTCGCGACCATAGGCCATATAGACATCCGCTTCGGCAACAGGATCGACACTTTCCGCAGTCGTCAGTACGCCGCCTTCGCTAAAGTCGCCCTGAATCGATACATCCCCACTATCCACGCTCTCGCTGGCCGCACCAGCAACTGCAGCAGATTTGTGGCTCGGAGTGCCCATGGCAGCGCCGGGTTCGTCACGCTGCGCCACTTCCTGTGCCTGCTTCTTCCGGCGATAGGCGGAGAAGCCAAGATAGCCCAACAGGAGGGCTATCAAACCACCCCCACCGAATACCAACTCCGGGTTGTCCTCGATAAAGCTGGGTTCCGGCGGCGGTGGCGGTGCCGGTTTTTTCTCGGCAGGCTTGGGCGGAGCGGGTGGCGCAGCCGGGGCAGGTGCCGGTTCGGCTGGCTTGGCCGCCTCAGTCGGCGCCGGAGCAGCTGCCACAACGTCTGCTCCCTTCTCGACAGCAGGAGCAGCAGAGGCAATTGGAGAAGCCGGCTCGGCTGGCTTCGCCGGGTCCACTGGCGGCGGCGCCGGTTCGGGTTTCTTCGCTTCGGCAGATTTGGGCAAGCCAGCCTGCGCCTGCTGCTGCACCTGTACACCAGCCTGACTCTTCAGTTCAACCAGATGCTTGAGGTTTTCGAGGTTCTTTTCCAGTTCGGCAATCCGGCCTGAGGCCTCGCGCAAGGCCTTGTCGCGGGAAATCAAATCCTCTTCGAGTGCGCTCCTGCTCATTGCGCCGGAAGCTTTGGCAGACTTGGCGGCCTCTGTGGGTGAAACCTCGAGTTTGTCCTTGGTCGCTGAGGGCGGCACCTTGCTCTCGACCTGCGGCTTGATCTTGCCCGCAGCGCTTTGCTGCGGCTGTGTTTCGGTAGCCGGCGCCATGCCTGCCGCAGCGGCAAGATTGCGACGATACGCATTGAAATCGGCGGTTTGCGCAACGATCAGCTTGCGCGCCTCGCCAGCATCGACGGCAGCCACCTCGCCCGGATCGGGGAGTTGCAGAATCTTGCCGGCACGCAAACGGTTCATGTTGTTGCCGTCAAACACATCGCGATTGCTGTTGAACAGTGCCACCAGCATCTGGTCGAGGCTGACGGCCGCTGGCTTGTTCTCCCGCGCAATCTTGCTCAGGGTATCGCCCAGCTTGACCTGGCGCTCGCCAGTGCTCGGCATGGCCGTAACCGCGCCCGGCGCTGCGCGCGGTTTGGGCTTGGCCGCTAACGCAGGATCGGCTTCGGCGGTACGCGCAGGTTTTGATTCAGGCTTTATCTTCGCCGGCATAGTCGGAGCCACCGGCATTGGCGCCGATGGTGCCGTTTGCATCGGCATGGCTTGCGGGACAACCGGGGTAACCACGGAAGCGGGCCTGGCAGCCTGCAACATTTCAGGTGGATCGAGCAGGAAGGTGTATTCCCGCACCAAGCGACCGGCAGTCCAGTTCAGTTCAACAAGAAAATGCAGGAATGGCTCATTCAGCGGACGTTCGGTGGTCAGTTTCAGTACCGACTGGCCATCGGGCTGTTTCGCCACACTGAAGCGCAGGCCGCTCAGCGCAGACATGAATTCGATGCCCGCTTTCTTGAAGTCGTCATGCGAAGCCAGCTTGGCCGTCAACGCCGACAATTCCTCGGGTGTCGCCGTCAGCGCCACCTCGGCGTTGAGTGGCTGACCAATGGCCGAATACACCGTCAGCTTGCCCAGGCCGGCTGCCTGCGCCTCCGGCCCACCCACAACCCCCAACGCAGTCGTCAGCAATGCCGCCAGCAGCGATGCCTTGAATAACTTTGATTTACCAGGTTTATTCACAATGCCTCCCCGCTGGGGAATTGTTGGACCACAATTAATACGCACTTTCAGTGCAGGTTAATCCTGCATCTGAAAGACTTAACCGAAACCAAAATAACATCATGACCTTAACGACGCAAGCTCAACCTTTGCATTACCTTGCCACCTTCATTCAATCGAGCAAAATACGCAACATTCGCCGCAAGGGTTCTGCAGCACCCCACAATAACTGGTCGCCACAGGTGAACGCCCCCAGATACTCAGGGCCCATTGCCAGCTTGTGCAAGCGCCCAACGGGCACGGTCAGCGTTCCGGTGACGGCAGATGGGGTCAATTCGCGCTCGGAAAGCTCACGCTCGTTGGGAACAACCTTCACCCAGTCGTTGCCCTTGGCAATGATGTCACTCACTTCAGCTAACGGCACATCCTTCTTGAGCTTGATGGTCAAACCCTGTGAATGGCAGCGCATGGCGCCGACCCGCACACACAAGCCATCGATGGGAATGCTGCCCGGAGTACGAAACTCCGGCCGGCCAAGAATTTTGTTGCACTCGGCGCCACCCTTCCATTCTTCCTTCGATTGACCGCCTTCGACCGGCGCGTCGATCCAGGGGATCACGCTGCCGGCGAGCGGCATGCCACGGAAATTCTTGGTCGGAAACGCAGCGGAGCGCATGGTTTCGGCGACCTTGCGGTCGATGTCGAGGATGGCCGAGGCGGGATCGGCCAGTTCGGCTTTGACCGCATCGTGCAGCATGCCCATCTGGGCAAGCAGCTCGCGCATGTTCTGCGCGCCGGCACCGGAGGCGGCCTGATAGGTCATGGCGGATATCCATTCGACGAGGTCGCCGCGGAACAGGCCGCCCAGTCCCATCAGCATCAGCGACACCGTGCAGTTGCCACCGATGTAGTTTTTCACGCCCTTGGCCAGCCCCGCCTTGATGACATCGAGGTTCACCGGGTCAAGGATGATGATGGCGTCGTCAGCCATGCGCAGCGTAGATGCCGCATCGATCCAGTAGCCGTTCCAGCCGGCGGCACGCAGTTTCGGAAAGACTTCCTTGGTGTAGTCGCCACCCTGGCAGGTGATGATGAAATCAAGCGCCTTCAGGGCACCGATGTCCAGCGCGTCCTTGAGCGGCGCACCGCCAGCTTCAGACGGGCCCTTGCCCCCGACATTCGACGTGGTGAAGAACACCGGCTCGATCAGGGCGAAATCGCCCTCCTCGCGCATGCGCTGCATCAGCACCGAACCGACCATGCCACGCCAACCGACCAGACCTACCTTTTTCATTGCCTACACCTCGTTAAAAAATAATTACAGCGCCGCCAGCACGGCGTCGCCCATTTCCCTTGTTCCCACGCGTTGCGTGCCGGGTTCGTAAATGTCGCCGGTACGGAAACCTTGCGCCAGGACCTTTTTCACCGCATCCTCGATGCGTCGTGCCGCCACTTCGTTGGCAAAGGTATACCGTAGCATCATCGCCGCCGACAGTATCGTTGCCAGCGGGTTGGCCAGGCCCTTGCCGGCGATATCCGGTGCCGAGCCGTGGCTCGGCTCGTACAGGCCCTTGTTGTTTGCATCGAGCGAAGCCGAAGGCAACATGCCGATCGAACCCGTCAGCATCGACGCTTCATCGGAGAGAATGTCACCGAACATGTTACCCGTCACCATCACGTCGAACTGCTTGGGCGCCTTCACCAGCTGCATGGCGGCGTTATCGACCAGCATGTGCGAGAGCTCGACATCCGGATATTCCTTGCCCACCTCGATGGCGACGTCGCGCCACAGCTGGGTACACTCAAGGACATTCATCTTGTCGACCGAACAGACCTTTTTGTTGCGCTTGCGGGCGGCATCGAAGGCGACACGCAGGATGCGGCGGATCTCGCTCTCGGTGTAGTGCATGGTGTTGAAGCCGTAGCGCTCGCCATCGCGCACTTCGATGCCGCGCGGCTGGCCGAAATAGATGTCGCCGGTCAGTTCGCGCACGATCAGGATGTCGAGACCGGCCACCACCTCGGGTTTTAGTGTCGAGGCGTTCGCGAGCTCCGGGTAGAGGATGGCCGGACGCAGGTTGGCAAACAGGCCGAGATCCTTGCGGATGCGCAGCAGACCGCGCTCGGGACGCAGCTCGCGCGGGTTGTTGTCCCATTGCGGGCCGCCGACGGCACCCAGCAGCACGGCATCGGCGGCCTTGGCGAGTTTCTGCGTCGCTTCCGGGAAGGGATCCTTGGCCGCATCGATGGCGCAACCACCGAGCAGGGCCACTTCCATCTCGATTTTCAAATCGAGCGCCGTGAGCACACGCACCGCCTCTGCGGTGATTTCCGGGCCGATACCATCGCCCGTGAGTACGCAAATCTTCATTCAGGCTACCTCTGAGAAAAGCCAGGGTTGTTCGCTGCGGCGCTTGGCTTCGAACGTGCGGATTTCTTCGGCATGGCGCAGCGTCAGGCCGATGTCGTCCCAGCCATTCAACAGGCACTCCTTGCGGAAAGGATCGACGTCGAAGGACAGCACCGTGCCATCGGGTCGCGTCACGGTTTGCGCGGCCAGATCGATTTTCAGCCGGTAACCGGGCGTTGCGGCAACCAGGGCGAACAGTTCATCCACGGCGGCGGTCGGCAGCCGGATCGGCAGCAGACCGTTCTTGAAACTGTTGTTGTAAAAAATGTCGGCGAAGCTGGTACCGACCAGCGCGCGAAAGCCGTAATCTTCCAGTGCCCACGGCGCGTGCTCGCGCGACGAGCCGCAGCCGAAGTTGTCGCGCGTCAGCAGAATCGACGCGCCCTGGTAGCGCGGCTGATTCAGGACAAAGTCGGCGTTGGTGGGACGGCGACTGCAGTCCTGCCCAGGCTCGCCGCGATCGAGATAGCGCCATTCATCGAAGGCGTTGGGGCCGAAGCCGGCACGCTTGATCGACTTCAGGAACTGCTTGGGAATTATGGCGTCGGTATCGACATTGGCGCGATCGAGAGGCGCCACCAAGCCATCGAACGGGGTGAATGCGCGCATCTACTTGACCGCCTTCTGGATCGCTTCGCCGCCCTTTTCGATGTCCTTGCCAATGCCTTGCACGGTGTTGCAGCCAGTCAGTGTGAAGGCTGTGGTTGCAAGGATGAGTACCAGTATTTTCATGATCGCCTCGGTAAAAATAGTTGAATTTGGTTAAACCAGCTCACGCACGTCGGTGAAGTGGCCGGCAATGGCGGCTGCGGCGGCCATTGCCGGGCTGACGAGATGGGTGCGTCCGCCGGCGCCCTGGCGGCCTTCGAAATTGCGATTGGAGGTGGATGCGCAGCGCTCGCCCGGTTCCAGCCGATCGGCGTTCATCGCCAGGCACATCGAGCAACCGGGTTCGCGCCACTCGAAACCGGCAGCCAGGAATATCTTGTCGAGCCCTTCCGCCTCGGCCTGGCGCTTGACCAGCCCCGAGCCGGGCACCACGAGCACGCGCCTGACGCTGGCCGCCTTGCCGCGGCCCTTGGCTGCCGTGACCACGGCGGCCGCTGCGCGCAGGTCCTCGATGCGCGAGTTGGTGCAGGAGCCGATGAAGACCTGATCGACAGATATCTCCTTGATCGGCGTGCGGGCCACGAGCCCCATGTATTCGAGCGCCCGGACGATGCCTTCGCGCTTGACCGGATCGGCAAAATCCTCCGGAGCGGGCACACTGCCGCCCACCGCCACGACCATCTCGGGCGAGGTGCCCCAGGTCACCTGCGGCTGGATCGTCGCCGCCTCGAGCTCCACCACAGTATCGAATGCCGCGCCCGGATCGGAGACCAGCGTGCGCCAATAGCTCACGGCGTGCCCCCACTCCTCGCCGCTCGGCGCAAAGGCGCGTCCCTTGAGATAGTCGATCGTCGCGTCATCGACCGCGACAAAGCCGACCCGCGCACCTGCTTCGATCGCCATGTTGCACACCGTCATGCGGCCTTCCAGCGACAGGGCGCGAATCGCGCTGCCGGCGAATTCCACCGCATGACCGGTGCCGCCCGCCGTGCCGATCTTGCCGATGATGGCGAGCACGATATCTTTCGCCGTCACGCCAGCGCCGACTTTGCCTTCGACCTTGATCTGCATCGCCTTCATCTTCTTTTGCAGCAGGCACTGGGTGGCGAGGACATGCTCGACCTCGGAAGTGCCGATGCCATGCGCCAGGCAGGCAAAGGCACCATGCGTCGAGGTATGCGAGTCGCCGCACACCACGGTCATGCCGGGGAGGATGGCGCCGTTTTCGGGGCCGATGACATGGATGATGCCCTGCCGCGCATCCTTGAACGGGTAGAAGGCCAGCGCGCCCACTTCATGAATGTTGGCGTCGAGCGTCTCGACCTGCTGACGCGAAACCGGATCCTCGATGCCGCGCTCCCAGTGCTCGGTCGGCGTATTGTGGTCGGCCGTCGCCACGATCGACGAGACGCGCCACGGCTTGCGCCCGGCGAGTTTCAATCCCTCGAAGGCCTGCGGGCTGGTGACTTCATGCACCAGATGGCGGTCAATGTACAGAAGCGCCGTGCCGTCCGCTTCGGTGCGGACGACATGGTTCTCCCAAAGCTTGTCGTAGAGCGTTTTTGGCATGGCCATGATTCCTGCGGGAAGTCGGAAATTATCGCACAGGCCGATAGTAGTTGAGCGCCTCGGGCAGCCAGCGCTCCAGTTCATTGATGCGCGTCGCATCCGCCGGGTGGGTGGAAAGGAATTCCGGCGGCTTCGACTTGCCCTTGCCCGCCTCGGCCATGCGTTGCCACAGACCGATGGCTGCGCGTGGGTCATAGCCTGCCTTGGCCATGTAGATCAGCCCCATGCGATCAGCCTCGGATTCATGCAGGCGCGAATACGGCAACAGATAACCGACGGCAGCACCGGCGCCCAGCAGCCCGACATACAGGTCGCGATTCGGTGAATCATGGGTGGCGACGACCGTAGCCACCGACAGACCGGCGATGAGGATTTCCTGGCTCAGGCGCTCACCGCCGTGACGGGCAATCGCATGCGCCACTTCGTGGCCGATCACGGCTGCCAGTCCGGCATCGTCCTGCGCTATCGGCAACAGGCCGGTGTAGACCGCCACCTTGCCACCCGGCAGACAGAAGGCATTAATCGTCTTGTCGTTATCGATGAGTTTGAATTCCCACTGGTAATCGCTGCGCCCGGTGGCTGCGGCAATGCGCATGCCTATGCGCTGCAGGCGGGCATTCGCCGCGGCGTCGTTGCTCAGCTTTTCCTTTTCGAGAATTTCCTGGAAGCTGGCCAGTCCCATGCGGGTTTCCTGCTGTTCGGAAATCACCTGCAACTGGCTGCGGCCGGTCAGCGGCACGTTCTGGCATCCCGCCAGGGCGGCCGCCAGGAGCAGCAACAATAATGCGTTCTTCATGATTTACCTCGATGTGAAATAACCGATTCCGATGACAGACCACGCCAGATCAGCACCCAGCCGCACGCGGAAAACAGGGCGGCCAGCGTGAAGGTGATCCCCGGCCCCAGACTACCCCAAGCTGCACCACTGATCAATCCGCCGACCATGCCGCCAGCACCGAACGAGATGCTGCCGTAAATGCCCTGGATGCGTGCCTGCTGCTGTGAGACAAACCAGCGCGTCAGCACCGCCATGGCAGCCGCATGGTAGGCACCAAAGGTCGCGCCGTGCAAGACCTGGGCGATCAGCAACAGAGGCGGCGAATCGGCACCCCAGCCAATCAGGAGGAAACGCAATACGGCCAGCGCAAAGCTCGCCAGCAGGATCTGGCGCAACGACACCCAGCGCACCAGTCGCGGCATGGCCATGAATACGCCGATTTCGGCCAGCACACCCAGCGACCAGAACAGGCCGATCGCCAGTTTGTCGTAGCCGTGGTTGACCAGATGGACCGAATAAAACACATAGAGCGGGCCATGGGCCACCGACATGAAGAAGCAGGCCGCCAGCAAGGCCACGACTGCGGGGCGCTTGAGCAGGCCACCCAGCGGTGGCGCCGTCCCGTCAGCGCCGACTTTTGCCTCGGGCAGGGTCATGGCGGTCGCCAGCACGCTCGCCAGAATCCCCATGATCGCCCAGAGCAACGCGGCGATCGGCAGATAGTCGAGCAGCGCGCCGATGACCATGACACTGACGATGAAGCCGACCGAACCCCACAGGCGGACGCGTCCGTAACGGTCGGGATGCTCCGCCAGGTGATCGAGGGTCATGGCCTCGACCAGCGGCAGGGCGGCGCTCCAGAAGAACCAGACCAGCGCCATTGCCACCAGCATGCCATGGTAATCCCGGGTGAAAAAGAAACCGGCGAAACCCAGCGCGGAAAACAGGGCGGCCAGGCGGACAATCGCGACACGGTGGCCCAGATGATCGGCCAGCCAGCCCCACAGGTTGGGCGCCAGCATGCGCATCACCTGCGGCACCGACATCATCACCCCCATCTCCCAGGCGGAGAGGCCGACATCACTGAGATACAGGGTGAAAAACGGCGCAAAGGCGCCGACGAAAGCGAAGTAAAAGAAGTACCAGGCAGCCAGGCGGCTCAATGGGCTAAACCCCAAGGGGCTGAAACCCGAAGGGCTGTGAGGGGAAACCGACATGTGACGCCCTGGCAGATGAAGATCAGCCGGACGCTACGGCCCCCGGAAAGACGCTATGAATGATCAGAGGCAATGCTTCTGGCCGAGGCGGAAGATCAGCAACAATTGATAAATCTCGTCCTTCAGCTTGACGCGCATTTTCTTCATGTCCTCGAGCGTGAAGTCGGCCACGGGCATGTCATGCTCCTCAAGATCCTCGACCTTGCCGGTCAGTCGGTCATGACGGGTACACATTGCGGCAAAACGGCCACTCTCCGCCTTGAGAGTGTCGATCGCATCGCGCATGTCCGGAAATTCGCTATAAAGGTCGTGGTGATCAACGTGCATGTTTCTCTCCCAAGTTTGGCATGCTATCGGATATGGTTTTCAGGATTTTATCAAGCAGGTTCGGCCGGCTTGGCCGCGCATTTTCCAGGAATGGCAGGCGTCGGGCAGCGCACGTCGGCGCACTGCGCCCGATACAGCAGGGCCGCATCCATCAGCACCAGCGCCAGCATCGCCTCGGCAATCGGCGTGGCGCGGATGCCGACGCAGGGATCGTGGCGACCATGGGTCTCCACCGTGGTTGGCTGGCCGGCCAGGTCGATCGAACGGCGTGGCAGGCGAATGCTCGAGGTCGGCTTGATGGCGATGCTGACGGTGACATCCTGTCCCGAGGAAATGCCCCCGAGAATGCCCCCGGCATGATTGCTCAAGAAACCCTGCGGCGTCAGTTCGTCGCCATGTTCGCTGCCGCGCTGAGCGACAGAGGCGAAACCGGCGCCGATCTCGACACCCTTGACGGCATTGATGCCCATCATGGCATAGGCGATCTGGGCATCGAGCCGGCCATAGACGGGATCGCCCCAGCCCGGCGGGACGTTGGTCGCCGCCACTTCGATGCGCGCCCCCACCGAGTCGCCATCCTTGCGCAACTGGTCCATGTAGGCTTCCAGTTCGGGCACGATGGCGGCATTGGGGACGAAGAACGGATTGTTGTCAATGGCGGCAGCGTCGACGAACGGAATGACGATCGGACCCAATTCGCTCATCCAGCCGCGTAGCGTAATGTTGAAACGCTCACGCAACCATTTCCTGGCGATGGCGCCAGCGGCGACGCGCACGGCCGTCTCGCGCGCCGAGGAACGACCACCGCCGCGATAGTCGCGGATGCCGAATTTTTGCCAGTAGGTGTAATCGGCATGGCCCGGCCGGAAACTCTGGGCGATGTTGCCGTAATCCTTGCTGCGCTGATCGATGTTGCGGATCAGCAGGGCAATCGGCGTGCCGGTGGTCTTGCCCTCGAACACGCCGGAGAGGATCTCGACCTTGTCGTCCTCGCGCCGCTGGGTGACATGGCGTGAAGTACCCGGTTTGCGGCGATCAAGCTCGCCCTGGATGTCAGCCTCACACAAATCAAGGCCAGGCGGGCAGCCATCAACCACACAGCCGATGGCCGGACCATGCGATTCGCCGAATGAGGTCACGCTGAACAACGTGCCGATGGTGTTGCCGGACATCAGGATTCAGTGGTCAGTGGTCAGGGAACAGTGGGTTTCAGTCTATCACGCTACTTTGGTGCGGCTGTGGAGATCATCCGCAGCGTTCGAGCAGACTGCGTTTGTTCGGCTTTCCCAGCCATTCATCGGCATCGGCGGGCGGATCCTTGCGCTCGATGATGGCGGGCCATTGCTTGGCCAGTTCGGCATTCAAGGCAATCATGTCCTGTTGGGATTCAGGCACATCCTCTTCGGCAAAAATCGCCTCGGCCGGACATTCGGGGACGCACAGCGTGCAGTCGATGCATTCATCGGGATCGATGACCAGAAAATTCGGGCCCTCGCGGAAGCAATCAACCGGACAGATATCAACACAATCGGTGTACTTGCATTTGATGCAGTTTTCCGTCACTACGTAAGTCATCGCATCACCTTATTTCTTGTCGACGTAAGGGTTCTTGGTGACCTTGAACTGAATGCGCAACGGCGTGCCTTGCAGCTTGAAGGTCTCGACGAAAATATGTTCGAGGTAACGAACATAAGCGGATGGTACGTGTTCCAGCGCATTGCCGTGAATGACAACGATCGGCGGATTGCTGCCGCCCTGGTGGGCATAGCGGAGCTTGGGGCGAACATTGCCGTGGCGCGGCGGCGCCTGTTTTTGCACGGCATCGAGCAGCACACGGGTAAGTTTGGGCGTGGTCAACTTGGCCATCGCGGCAGCGTAGGCACGGTCGACCGATTGCAAGACCCCTGCCACGCCCTGCCCTTTCAACGCCGAGATGTGATGCACGCGCGCGAAACCCATGAAATTCAGCTTGCGGGCAATGTCCAGTTTGACCTGGTCACGCCGATATTGGTCGATGGCATCCCATTTATTCACCGCCAGCACCAAGGCGCGGCCGGCTTCGATGCAGAAACCGGCAATGTGCGCATCCTGATCGGAAATGTCCTGGCTGGCATCGACCATCAACACGACGACGTTGGCCGCCTCGATGGCCCGCAGAGTTTTGACCACCGAAAATTTCTCGATGGTTTCAAAGACACGCCCCTTGCGGCGCAGGCCGGCGGTGTCGATCAGCGTATAGCTCTTGCCATTCCGCTCGAAAGGCGTGGCGATGGCGTCGCGTGTGGTACCCGGCATGTCAAAGGCGATCATGCGCTCTTCGCCGAGCAGGGTATTGATGAGCGTGCTCTTGCCGACGTTGGGGCGGCCGGCGATGGCGACGCGCGGACCGCTGGCGTCGTCCTCGACAGCTTGCTCAGTGGGGAAATCGGCCAGCGCCAGTTCCAGTAGCTCACGTACCCCTTCGCCATGGGCGGACGAGACGACGCGCGGCTCGCCGCAGCCGAGTTCATGGAATTCGGCGGCAACCACATCGCGGTTCATGCCCTCGGCCTTGTTGACAACGAGGTGCAGGGGCCGCCCGCTCTTGCGCAGCCGTTCGGCAATCACCTTGTCCTGCGGAGTGAGACCCGCGCGGCAGTCGACCATGAACAACAGCACATCGGCCTCGGCAATCGCCGCCTCGGCCTGGAGCGCCATTTCATGGACGATGCCTTCCTTCGCCTGCGGCTCGAAGCCGCCGGTATCGACAACCAGAAACGGGCGGTCGCCAAGCCGGCCATGGCCGTAATTGCGGTCGCGCGTCAGGCCGGGCTGGTCGGCCACCAGCGCATCACGCGTCTTGGTGAGCCGGTTGAACAGCGTGGACTTACCAACGTTGGGTCGCCCCACCAGGGCCAGTGTCGGGAGCATTTACCGGGTTTACTTGGCAGCCAGCGCGTGTAGGGCGCCGTTCTTCGTCTGGACGACAAAGCTGTCGTTCGCACTGTTCAGGTGGCGGGGCGGGGCAACAACAGCCGATCCATCGGTGGTGACACGCGCTGCGAAGGAACCATCCTCCGCGGACAGGAGGTGCACCACCCCCTGGAAATCGGCAATGGCGACATGGCGACCAACTGCCAGAGGCCGCGACACCGCGCGCATCAACAACTTGTCCTGCTTCCAGAGGGTGGCGCCGCTATTGCGGTCGAAAGCGTGCACCGCGCCCTTCTCGTCGGTGACGAAGAGGGCACGATTGCCGATGTCGAGGCCATTGATGGAAGAAATATCACGCGCCCATTGCAGATTGCCATTGCCGGTGTCAAAACAGGCAGCCCGCCCTTGATAGGCGACGGCGCAAACGCTGCGTCCTTCAACGACCGGATCACTTGCCACGTCGGCAATCCGTTCCAGTTCGGTGACGCCACGCGGCAGGGCGACGGTACTTTCCCAGAGCGCCGCGCCATTGTTGAGGGCCACGGCAACCAGCTTGCCGCCGGGGAAGCCGGCATACAGCGCGTTATCGGTCAGCGTGACGCCAACCGGCGAACGCAGGGCCAGCGCAGGCGTGCTGCGTTGATAGACCCAGCGCCGCTTGCCATCTGTCGCTTCAAAACCGAAAATACGCGCATCACCGCTTCTGACGGCGACGAGATCGCCGGCCACGGCCGGGGCGGCGAGAATCTCGGAGCTCGCCCGCGCCTGCCAGGCCGGACGACCATCCGCCGCGTGAAAAGCCAGCACCACGCCCTTGGCGGTACCGACCACCACCAGCTTGTCGCTGGCGCCAACACCACCCGAGATCACCTGGCCGGCACTGATCCGCCAGACCTGGCGACCGTCGTCGAAACGTGCCAGCGTGCCATCCTTTGCCGCGGCATAAACACTGTTGCCGACCACGGCAGGGGTAAATATGAACTCGGCAGAGTTGCCGATGCCAGCCTGCCAAAGCTTCGTCAGTTCGGCGCTGGGCTTGATGGCAGCCAGCTCGGCGGGTTTGACCTTCGGCGCGGAGGCAAACGGATTGAGCTTGTCAATGGTCGAGCAACCGGCGAGCAGCAGTGCCGCACCAAGCCAGAGCGTCATACGAACAGGCGCGGCGTTCAAGATACGCCTCCGGAATCCCGCTTGGCTTCGAGAATTTCACGATAGGGCGTGCCGGCAGTCGCCGCCGCGGGCAGCAGCTTGATCGCTTCGTCGTAAGCACTGCGCGCTTCAGCCAGTTTGCCCTGCGCGGTCAGGATATCGCCCTGCACTTCGAAGTAGCGCGGCTTGAAAGTCGGCGCTGGCGGGACGGCGAGTCGCTTGAGCGCTTCGTCATAGGCCTTGTCTTCGGCCAGCACGATGGCCTGGCGCAAACGCGCCAGATCGCGCAAACCGGGATCCTTGGCATTTTCTGCTGCCCAGCCGAGCTGGGCCTGTGCCGATTTGAGGTCGCCCGCGTCAACCAGCACCTTGCCAGACAACATCGCCGCCATGCCAGCGTAGGCAGTACCCGAGTACTTGTCGATCAGTTCGCCGGCCAGCAGGCGGACGCGCTTGGCATCCTGTTGCACCAGCGAGCGCTGCAGCTCGCCATACAGTTGCGAGGCCTGCGCGGACTGCGTGCGGTCCCACCACTGCCAGCCCTGCCAGCCAACCACTGCGACGGAGAGTGCCACCACCACCGCCGAAATCAGCGCGCCGTGCACTTTCCACCAGGTCTTGAGCTCTTCGATTTGTTCCTGTTCTTCGAGGTCGTAGGTTGCCATGTTCACTATTCCTTTGAGTTATCTTCGTCGGCGCCATACAGCCAGTCGCCGACACGGTCCGCCAGTTCATCGAGCGGCACGCGCTGCTGCTCCGCTGCCGCACGCAAGGGCTTGAGCGTCACCGCGTTCGCGACGGCCTCATCCTCGCCAATAATCATCGCCAGTTGGGCGCCGGAAGCATCGGCGCGCTTGAATTGCGATTTGAAACTGCCGCCACCCATGTGCATGAATACGGTGAAACCGTTATTGCGCAGCATCTCGGCCGCCCGAAAAGCCTGCCGTTGCCCGGCTTCACCCTGATGAACGACATACACGTCGGGCGCGGGCGCTTCAAGCCCGGCGCCGTGCGCCTCCAGCAGGGCCATCAGGCGTTCGATACCCATGGCGAAACCACAAGCCGGCGCCGGTTTGCCACCAAGTTGCTCGACCAGGCCGTCGTAGCGGCCGCCGGCACACACCGTACCCTGCGCACCGAGCTGCTCGGTCACCCATTCAAACACGGTGAGATTGTAATAGTCGAGACCGCGCACCAGGCGCGGATTGATGCGGTAGGGAATCACGGCATCCTTGAGGAGTTGCTGGACGCCGGCAAAATGCTTGAGAGATGACTCGCCCAGATAATCCATCAGCTTGGGCGCTCCCTCGACCAGGGCCTGCATTGCCGGATTCTTGGTATCCAGGATGCGCAGCGGGTTGGTGTGCAGGCGGCGGCGCGCTTCCTCGTCCAGCTGGTCGGCATGGCTTTCCAGATAGGCGATCAGTGCCGTGCGGTGCTCTGCGCGTTCCGCAGGCTGGCCGAGCGAGTTGATTTCGAGCTTGATGCTGCCGGCGGCATTCAGGCCGAGGTCGTCCCACAGGCGCGCGCACATGATGATCTGCTCGGCATCAATGTCCGGACCGGCCAGGCCAAGCGCCTCGACACCCACCTGATGAAACTGGCGATAGCGACCCTTTTGCGGCCGCTCGTGGCGGAACATCGGCCCCAGGTACCAGAGTCGCTTGGGGCCGTCATACAGCAAGTTGTGCTGCAGCACGGCGCGCACGCAGGAAGCCGTGCCTTCGGGACGCAGGGTCAGTTGTTCGCCGTTCAGGCTGTCGGTGAAGGAGTACATCTCCTTTTCGACGATGTCGGTGACGGCACCGATGGCGCGCGCAAACAGCGGCGTCGGCTCGACCAGCGGCATGCGGATCGGCCGGTAGCCGTAGGCCGTCAGCCAGTCGCGCACAAGCTCTTCGAAGGCTTCCCAGCCTTCGGCGGCGTCGGGCAGGATGTCGTTCATCCCGCGGATGGCTTGTAGCGTTTGACTCATGAATGTTTTGGGTAGTTGCGTTCGATGTAGGCGTCGATGATCTGCCTGAATTCGGCGGCGATGTTCTCGCCACGCAGGGTGGTGATGCGCTCACCGTCGGAGTAGACCGGGGCAACCGGTTCTTCCCCGGTACCGGGCAGCGAAATGCCGAGGTTGGCATGCTTGCTTTCGCCGGGCCCATTGACGACGCAGCCCATCACGGCGAGCGTCATGTTCTCCACGCCATGATGACGCAATTGCCACGTCGGCATGCGCTCACGTACGTAAGTCTGGATGTCCTGGGCGAGTTCCTGAAACACGGTGCTGGTGGTACGGCCACAGCCGGGGCAGGCCACCACCATCGGCACGAAAGCGCGCAGGCCCATGGTCTGCAATATTTCCTGCGCCACCACGACCTCACGCGTACGATCGCCGCCCGGCTCGGGAGTCAATGAAATGCGGATCGTATCGCCAATGCCTTCCTGCAGCAATACCGCCAACGCCGCCGTCGAAGCGACGATGCCCTTGCTGCCCAGGCCGGCCTCAGTCAGGCCGAGATGGAGCGGATAGTCGCAACGCGCGGCCAGGTCACGGTAAATGGCGATCAGATCCTGCACGCCCGAGACCTTGCACGACAGGATGATGGCGTCACCCGGCAGACCGAAAGCCTCGGCCTGTGCGGCCGATTCGAGCGCCGAGGCCACCATGGCCTCGCGCATCAGGCCCGTTGCGTCCTTTGGTTCCGGTCGCCGCGCATTTTCATCCATCAATCGGGCCAACAGGGCTTGATCGAGGCTGCCCCAGTTGACGCCGATGCGCACCGGTTTGCCATAACGGCAGGCGCATTCGATCATCTTCGCAAATTGCTCATCGCGGCGCGCGCCCTTGCCGACATTACCCGGGTTGATGCGCAGCTTGGCCAGCGCCGCGGCGCATTCCGGCACTTCGGCAAGCAATTTGTGGCCATTGAAATGAAAGTCGCCGACCAGTGGCACGTCCAGGTTCAACTGCGCCAGCCGCTCATGAATTTTCGGCACGGCAGCGGCCGCTGCGCGAGTATTCACGGTAATGCGCACCACTTCCGAGCCGGCGCGGTGGAGTTCCGCCACTTGCTGGGCAGTGGCAAAGACGTCGGTGGTATCGGTATTCGTCATCGACTGGACGATGACGGGTGCGGGGGTGTCGGGCACGACGCCGGTCGCCGCGCCGCTACCACCGCCGATGGCGACCTTGCCGACCATGACGCGGCGCGTTAACCGGCGCACCGGTGCTGCGGAGGTGACAGCGGCCATTACTCGAGCGTCAGGCGGGCCACTTCGGCACGCGTGTGGGGCGCCAGATCGATCGTGCGCTCCTCGTAGGTCAGGGAAACCTTGCTGGCATTGCCGATGACAATATCGAAGGGCGGACGACCGGTGAGTGTCAACCGACTGCCAGGGGGACTCTCGGCGGAATGCAGTTTCTGCCTGGAGACATCACTGACCTCAACCCAGGACCGCCCGTGAAAAACAAACTGCAAGGTGGCTCCGGCGGTAACGGCTGGGCCGGATTGGACGGTGGTATCGACGCTGGAAATGACTTCGGCAGATATCGGCACGACAGGCACGGCGACTGGCGGGGCTGCTGCTCCGGATTCTTGCACCGGGCCGGCTGGCAAGCTTGGTGGTGCAAAGCTCAGCAAGCTCTGCGGCGCTGACCAGAGCCGACTACCCGCCGCAACGACAGACTCGGTCGTCACGGGAACGAAAAAATGCCACAAGGCAATCAGCAGGGCCGCCAGCGCCAGCACAATCGTCACCGAGATCAGCGGTGACAACTGACGCTCCCCCGGAGTACTGGCAATGCCCATGTTATCGGGTGGACGCACCTCGGCGGGCGCATTGGGGAGGTCCGCGTCAAGCATCTGCAGCAGTTCATCACCGTCAAGCCTGAGCAAGCGCGCATAGCCACGCACAAAACCACGCACAATGGTGTTGCCGGGCAAGGCGGCATGATCGCCGGCCTCGATGAACTCGATCTGACGCGGGCTGAACTTGATCGAATCCGCTACCTCGTGAATGGAAAGGTGTGCTGCCTCACGTGCGGTACGCAGGCGCTGGCCGACCCTGACGGAAGCAGACGCCAGGACCATGGTGTCTTCCGCTGGCACCGTCTCGATTTCCGGCGCCGTATCACCAGCGCCGACTTTCGCAACATCAGTCATGTCGGGAAGGTTTTGGCTTGCGGCGTTCAATCGAATTCCCCGCGTGACAGTTTTTGCTGTTCTGGCGAACCACGGTATTTACGATGCAGGATGCCGGTAAAGCGCGCCTCGGCCTCACGGTCGCCCAGTTTTCGCTCGATCCGCAGGGCCAGCCAGGCCGATTCGGAAGTCGGATCCAGCCGGGCATGCAGATCCTTGATGATCTGACGTGCATCATCCAGCCGATTGCTACGATAGGTAATATCGGCGAGCCAGAACAGGGCCGTCAAGTTGGCCCGATCCAGACGCACTGCACGGACCAGATATTCTTCGGCGAGGCGATCATCCTTGCTCATCACGGCGCACAAACCGGCGTTGGTGAGCGCCTTGCCGGGTGACTGATGCAGCGGATTGGCTATGGCCACGCGAAAATGGACATTGGATTCCTTCGGCTTGCCTGTTTGACAGAGAAACCAGCCAAAGTCGTTATTGATTTCCGGGTCGCCCGGAGCCAGTTGCAAGGCCCTGCGGAAACTTTGCTCGGCCAAATGGTTCTGTCGCAACGTCATGTAGACCAGCGCCAGCAAATTGTGGGCCGGGGCATAACCACTCTCCGCATCAATCGCCACGCGCGCGCGCTCAAGCGCAACCTCGTAGCTTCCCTCCTGCAAATAAAGCCTGCCCAGCTCGGTATGCACCATGGCGCGCTTGCCTGCATCACTCGTGGCCGCCTGGCGCGAAGCAGCCTGCTCAACACCGGAAAACTCCATATTGCCATCTGGCGTACCCGCACAACCCGACACAAACAGGGCCAAGGCCACAAAAGACAATGCAGTCGACTTGAGCGTCACGCTGGCACCTCCAGCGAAATGGGAATGCTGTTGCGCGTCCCGGAGCGCACCGCACCGTCTGCCGCCCCATTCCGCCGGGTACGATCCTTGACCTGCCCGGCCAGCTGCCCGCAGGCGGCATCGATGTCGTCACCGCGCGTCTTGCGCACCGTCGCCACGACATCGGCGTTCATCAATATTTCCTGGAAACGCCGCACCCGCTCAGGCGTAGGCCGACGATAATCGGAACCAGGGAAAGGATTGAACGGTATCAGATTGAACTTGCAGGGCACCGTGCGCGTCAGCTGCAGCACGGCATGGGCATCGGCGTCGCTGTCATTGATGCCGGCCAGCAGCACGTATTCGAAGGTGATGAAATCACGTGGGGCTTTTTCGAGATAACGCCGGCACGCCGCCATCAGCTCGCGTAGTGGGTACTTGCGGTTGATCGGCACCAGCTCGTCACGCAGTGCGTCCGTGGCGGCATGCAGCGACACTGCCAGCGCCACCGGGACGCTGTCACGCAAACGATCCATCGCCGGCACCAAACCGGCTGTCGACACCGTCACCCGACGCCGCGACAGACCGTAGGCATGGTCATCGAGCATCAGGCGCAGGGCAGCCGTCATGTTGTCGAAATTCGCCAGCGGTTCGCCCATGCCCATCAAAACGACATTGCTGACGACACGCTCACCGGAATCATCGACACCCGGCTGCTTCACCGCTCCCAGCATCCGGTTGGCATGCCAGAGCTGGCCGATGATCTCGGCGGTCGTCAGGTTGCGGTTGAAGCCCTGTTTCCCGGTCGAGCAAAATGAACATTCCAGCGCACAGCCAACCTGGCTGGAAATGCACAGGGTGCCGCGGCTCGTTTCGGGAATGAAAACGGTTTCGACGGCATTGCCGTTACCCATATCCAGCAGCCACTTGCGCGTCCCGTCTGCGGCAGTGCTGTCGCGCAACGGCTGCGGGCCACGAATTTCTGCCAGCCCGGCCAGTTTGGCGCGCAGTGTTTTCGCCACATCGGTCATCTGCCCAAAATCATCCACGCCGAAACGATGCATCCAGCGCGACAACTGGCGCGCACGAAAAGGCTTTTCGCCTTGTTGCGCGAACCAGGCCGTCAGGCTTTCGACATCGAAATCGAGCAGGTTGACCGTCATGCGGAACTTCGATCAGCGACCGGAAAAGACGTTCAGTTCCGGGAAGAAATAGGCGATCTCGACCTTGGCGGTATCCGGACCATCTGAGCCATGCACGGCGTTGGCATCGATGCTCTCGGCGAAATCGGCACGGATGGTTCCCTGCGCTGCCTTCTTCGGATCGGTGGCACCCATCAGGTCGCGGTTCTTGGCAATGGCGCTCTCGCCTTCGAGCACCTGGATCATCACCGGGCCGGAACTCATGAATTGCACGAGATCCCTGAAGAAAGGGCGCTCCTTGTGCACGGCGTAGAAGCCGCCAGCCTCGCGTTCGGACAGCCAGGCCATGCGCGAGGCAACAATTTTGAGACCGTTGCTCTCGAAACGGGAATAGATCTTGCCGATCACGTTCTTGGCCACAGCATCGGGTTTGATGATCGACAGGGTTTGCTCAACAGCCATTATTTTCTCCAGCAAAGGTAATGAATAAGATTTGTAAAACAAGCAACTGGATATTTTATCGCAGAAAGGCAGGACACCCGGGCCGGCCAGAGAAAAAAAGCCCGGCAGCGCCGGGCTTTTTCAGGGACATACGTTGCCGAATGTCCGCTACATCATTCCCAGGGTACGCGGCAACCAGATCGAGATTTCCGGCACATAGGTAATCAGCATCAGGAACACCAGCATGGTCAGCAACCAGGGCCAGACCGCGATGGTGCATTCGGTCAGGCCCATCTTGCTGATGCCGCTGGCGACGTAGAGATTGAGGCCGACCGGCGGGGTGATCATGCCGATTTCCATGTTCACGACGATCATGATGCCGAAATGGATCGGGTCGATGCCGAGACTCATGGCGATCGGGAACAGGATCGGCGCGGTGATGAGGATGATCGACGAGGGTTCCATGAAGTTGCCCATCATCAACAGCAGGATATTCACCACGATGAGGAAGCCAATCACGCCGAGGCCCGAGGACAGCAGCCACTCGGCGATGCCCTGGGGAATTTGCTCGTTGGTCAGGATGAAGGAGAACAGCATCGCGTTGGTGATGATGTAGAGCAGCATCGCGCTCATGTTCGCCGAGTTGAGCAGCACCCTGGGCACGTCGGCGAATTTGAGGTCCTTATAGACGAACACCGCGATAACGAAGGCATAAACTGCGCTCATCGCCGCCGCTTCGGTGGGCGTGAACAATCCACTGTAGATGCCGCCCATGACGACGATGATCAGCAACAGGCCCCACACCGACTTGCGGAAGGTCTGCCAACGCTCGTGCCAGGAATGCGGCTGCTCGCGCGGGTAGTTGCCCTTCTTGGCGACATACCAGGTCGTGAAGCCGAGGAAAAACGCCAGCAGCAGGCCGGGAACCACCCCTGCCATGAACAGCGCGCCGATCGAAGTGTTGGTCGACACCGCATACATCACCATGACAATCGAGGGCGGGATCAGGATGCCTAACCCGCCAGAGGAGGCGATGACGCCGACACCAAACCGCTTCGGATAGCCGGCCCTGACCATCGCCGGCAACATGATCGAACCGATCGCCACCACCGTCGCCGGGCTGGAACCCGACACCGCGGCAAACAGGGCACAGGCAAATACCGAAGACAGACCCAGGCCGCCACGCAGATGGGCGACCATCGCGGTGGCGAAGTTGATCATGCGCCGCGCCACGCCGCCATGGGTGAGGAAGTTACCGGCGAGAATGAAGAACGGAATCGCCATGATCTCGAACTTTTCGATGCCGGTGAACAGCTTGAGCGCCACCGCCTCGAGTGGCACCTCGGTAAAGCCGAACAGAAAGATCAACACCGTCAGGCCCAGCGAAATCGACACCGGCATGCCGGTGAGCATCAGGATGGCGAGGAGAAAGAAAATAATTGCGGCGCTCATTTTTTCTTCTCCGTCGGCTTGGTCGTACCGTCCGGGTTATGCCGCAAATCCTGCGGGTGAAGGTCGTCGTCCATGCTGTAAGGATTGACATCCACCGGCACGCGCTCTTCCTCGATACCTTCGACGTGGCCGTGCTCGTGGTGCGGCAGTTCGCCGGTGCGCATGAATATCGTCATCACCTGCAGAAAGCGAAAACACATCAGGTAGGAACCTAGCGGAATAGCGGAATAGACGATCCAGGTCGGCCATTCGAGATCGGGGGTGATGGGGCCGGCGTAAAGATCGCCGGTGGAAATGCCCAGCGCCGTGTAAATGGCGAATTTGGCGCCGTTCTCCCAGACAAAGTGGGCACCCAGGGACCCGACAATGGCGGTAAAGCTCGCGCCGGCCAGCAGACCGAAGATGATGAACTTGCTGCGCTTGCTGTCGGACAACTGGTTGATCATGACGTCGACGCCGACGTGGATGCCGGTGCGCACGCCATAGGCCGCACCAAACTTGGCCATCCAGACGAACATGATGATGGTGAGTTCCTGCGCCCAGCCGAAATTCAGCGTCAAGAGCCAATCCTGCACGCCGGGAATAGCCATTCCGGCCAGATAACGGTGCGCCACCGCCGTAAAAATGATGAGGGTGGCGCCGCCGATGAGGAAGGTGACCAGCAGTTCCTCGAAATGATTCAGAGCTTTGTTTAACATCGGGTTCCCCGAACGAACGCCGCCGCACCGCGCCATGCTAGCGGCGCCGTGCGGCGGGAAGATTCAGACTGGATCAGAGCTTCGCTGGATTGAAGCCGGTCGCCTTGTACACCGCGTCGATGGTTTCCTTGCCGACGCGCGACTCCATCTTCTTGTGCACCGGAATCATCGCCTTCTTGAAGGCGCTGAGTTCTTCCTTGGTCGGCACATAAATTTGCGTCTTGCCGGATTTCCGCACCATCTCCAGCGCATTGTCGTTGTCGACCTTGGCGAACTGGTTGGCGTAGCGCGTCGACTGCTCCATCGCGTCGTCGAGCTGCTTGCGGATGTCGGCGGGCAGGCCGTCCCAGAATTTCTTGTTGACGATCACCGCATAACCCAGATAGTTGTGATCGGTGATGGTCATGTGCTTCTGCACTTCATGCATCTTCTGCGTGTAGAGGTTGGAGTGCGGATTGTCGGTACCATCGACCACACCGGTCTGCAGGGCCTGATAAACCTCGGAAAAGGCCATCACCTGTGGAATCGCGCCGAGCGTGCGGTATTGCTCCTCGAGCACCTTGGATGACTGGATGCGCATTTTCTTGCCCTTGAGATCGGCCGGCGTGCGAATCGGCGTGTTGGCCGAGATCGACTTGAAGCCGTTGTCCCAGTAGGTCAGGCCCTTGATGCCCCTGGCTTCGAGCTTGTCGAGCAACTGGCGGCCGACCGGACCGAGCGTCACCTTGCGCAGGCTGTCGTAGCCGTCGAAGATGTAGGGCAGGTCGAAGACTTCGAATTCCTTGACGCCGAGCGGGCCGAACTTGGACAGCGACGGCGCCAGCATGTGCACGGCGCCCAGTTGCAGCGCCTCCATTTCCTCTTTGTCTTTATAGAGGGTGCTGTTGGCATAGACCTCGACCTTGACCCGGCCCTTGGTCATCTCTTCCGCCTTGCTCTTGAAGAACTCGGCGCCCTTGCCTTTCGGCGTGTCTGCCGCAACGACGTGACTGAACTTAATCACGATGGGCTGCTGGGCAACAGCGGCCAGCGAAAATGTTGCGGCGGCAAGCCCGATGACAAGCGTGCGCATCTTCATGGTGAATCCTCCTCATTTTATAGTTGAGTAAAGCAGTATGTCGCGTTGCAATTATCCTCCGCTCCCCACAGCACAGCCATTGTGGATTTCCGCAGCAAACAAGTCAGGAGATATGACGATATCGATCGACATTGGCGAGCCTGATTGCACTACGCACGGCTGGCTTTCAACCGCCAAGTCGCTTAAACTCGGCCTCCCCTGCGCCACCCAGTTCACCCATGTTCATCACCATCATTCGACTGCTGCTGGTCATCTGCCTCCTTGCCAGCCCTGCAGCCGGCAGTGCGGCCGAAGAACAGCTGCCATCGGGAGAATTGAGGGGATCGCAGCCGCCATTATTATCTCTGCCCATGGAAGTGGTCGAGGACGTCCCCGCCCTGCCTCCCATGATCGACCTGACGGTTGCCCCGGACAACCTCTGGCAGCGCATGCGCAATGGCTTTGGCATGGCCGACCTGAACAGCCCGCTGGTGACCGGCCGTCAGTCCTGGTATCTCAACCGCCCGGACATGCTGCGCCGCATCTTCGAGCGCGGGCAGCGCTATCTTTTTCACATCGTCGTCGAACTGGAAAAACGCGGAATGCCGACCGAGCTGGCGTTATTGCCGATGGTCGAAAGCGCCTACAACCCGCTGGCGCTGTCGAGTGCGCGGGCGCTGGGCATCTGGCAGTTCATTCCATCCACCGGCAAGTCCTACAACCTCGAACAGAACTGGTGGGTGGACGAACGCCGCGACATCATCGCCTCGACCGATGCCGCACTGAACTATCTGCAGACCATTTACGAAATGCACGGTGACTGGCACCTGGCGCTGGCGTCATACAACTGGGGCGAAAACGCCGTCGCCCGTGCCATCGCCAAGAATCAGGCGAAAGGTTTGCCCACCGATTACACCAGCCTGACGATGCCCGCCGAAACCCGCTACTACGTGCCCAAGCTGCAGGCACTCAAGAACATCGTCGCGCAGCCGGAACTGTTCGGCTTCAACCTTGCCGCCATTCCCAACGAACCCTATTTTGAAACCGTCCTGAAGCCGGGTCGCATGGATGTCGCCATCGCCGCGCGGCTGGCCGAAATGTCGATCGAAGACTTCATCCTGCTCAATCCGGCCTATCACCGGCCGGTGATGAACAGCCACCAGGCCGGCCCGCTGGTGCTGCCGGTCGGCAAGGTGGACACCTTCAACGCCAATCTGGCGCTCCACACCGCGCAGGACATGCCCTTATCCAACTGGCAAACCCACACCCTGAAGCGCGGCGAAACACTCGATAAACTGGCGGCGCAACGCGGCATCGATGTGACACGCCTCAAGCAGATCAATGGCATCACCACGCGCACCAAGGTCGGCCCCGGCCTCAGTCTCTTGGTGCCACGGCCGGGCAGCAAGACCAGCCACGATCAAGTCTCGCGCGCCCTGCCGAAACTGCCACCCGACAAACCCGTTGCGGCAAAGGGCAAAGTCAAAAAGCGGGCTGCCGCGCCAGCCAAGAAATCAGCGGCAGCACCTGCCGCCAAGAAAACCGCCAAGCCAAAACCGAAGAAATAGCGCGTCGCTTTCAAACGGCAAGGAAGCAACGTGCTGTATGTGTTGCCGACAATGCCACCGGCTCGGGATAGGCTTCCCGGCAACGTGCCTCTGCCCGTGGGCAACGCGGATGGAAATGACAACCCGCCGGCGGCCTCGCCGGTGAGGGCGGATCGCCCGCCGCACGGACATACTCCCGGCTGCCATCCAGCCCCGCCTCGATCCGCGGCGCTGCCGCCAGCAGCGCCTGCGTGTAGGGGTGGCGAGCGCTGCGCAGCACCTCATCGACCGTGCCGTACTCGACGATGCGGCCGAGGTACATCACCGCCACCTCCTGCGCCAGATAGTCGACCACCGTGATGTTGTGGGTGATGAACAGATAGGACAGGTTCAATTGCGCCTGCAGGTCGGTCAGCAGATTGAGGATCTGCGCCTGCACGGAAACATCGAGTGCACTGGTCGGCTCGTCGCAGATCAGCAGTTGCGGGCGCACCGCCAGCGCCCGGGCAATCGCAATGCGCTGGCGCTGGCCACCCGAGAATTCATGCGGGTATCGCCCCACCATGTCGCCCGCGAGGCCGACCTGCTCCAGCAGTTCGACAACGCGCATTCTTGTGTCACCGGCAACCGCCAGTGCCCGCAATCCCTCGGCAATGATTTCGCCTACCCGCAAACGCGGATTGAGCGAGCCGAACGGGTCCTGGAAGACCATTTGCATCGCTGCCGGGGCCAGCCCCTGCAGCAATTTCCCATGCAGCTTAACCGTGCCATCGGTCGGTTTTTGCAGGCCGAGAATGGCCTTGCCAACCGTCGTCTTGCCGCAGCCCGACTCGCCCACCAGTGCCACCGTGCGACCAGCCTGCAGGGCAAGCGTTACGCCATCGACCGCGCGCACGTGGCCGACCACGCGTTGCAATACGCCGCGCCGGAGCGGAAAATGCACCTTGAGGTCGCGCGCCTCCAGCAACGCCGTCTCACCAGCGCCGACTTTTGCGCGCGCCGTAAAATCGGCGCTTTCCGCCAGCAGGGTGTGCGCTGTTTCAAGATGACACCGTACCTGCTGCCCCGCCGCGTACTCGCGCCACGGCGGCAACGTCGTGCGACACACCGGCAATGCCTCGCCACAACGCTCGACAAAACGGCACCCGGCATGCTGCGTCCCGAGTGGTGGCACGCTGCCGGGAATCGTCAAAAGTCGGCGCTGGCGGGACGCCGCCCGATCCGCGGACTCCGCATCGGGCAGCGCGGCAAACAGCCGGCGCGTATACGGGTGACCTGGTGCAGCATAGAAGGCGGCGCGCGGCGCAACTTCAACGAGTTGCCCGGCATACATCACGCCGATGCGGTCAGCCATCTGCGCCACGACGCCGAGATCGTGACTGATCAGCAACATCGCCATGCGCCGTTCGCGGCGCAGGCCATCGAGCAGGTCAAGCACCTGGGCCTGGATGGTGACGTCAAGCGCCGTCGTCGGCTCGTCGGCAATCAGCAGTTCCGGCTCGCCGGCCAGCGCCATCGCAGTCATCGCCCGCTGCTTCATGCCGCCCGACATCTGGAAGGGATACTCCGTCGCGCGGCGCGCTGGATCGGGAATGCCGACCGCAGCGAGCAATTCGACGATTTTCGCTTCCGGCGCACTGCCGCCATGGAACTTCAAGGCTTCGGCGATCTGTGCGCCAATGGTCATTACCGGGTTGAGGCTGGCGCCCGGCTCCTGAAAGATCATGGCGATTTTGCCGCCGCGCACACTGCGCATCTGCGCTTCGGTCAGCGCACAAAGCTCCTCTCCGGCGAACTGCACACTGCCTGCAGCAATGCGCGCCGCCTCGGGCAGCAGGCGCATCAGCGCCAGCGCCGTCAGCGATTTGCCACAACCGGACTCGCCGAGCAGTGCAAAGGTTTCGCCGGCGCCGATCTCGAACGACACCCCGTCAACCGGCGCTGCCGCGCCGATGGCCACCGACAGGTCGCGGACGGATAACAGACTCATCGTCGCACCCCTTCCCCCCAGCCCGCTTCCCCCGGAAGGGGGTGACGGAGGTTCAGCCGCTCCGCGGCTTCCGGTTTGTTGGCTTGTCGCCTCCCTGGGGCGACCCGGCGGCGGCTCATTGCTTCACCACCCGCGGGTCGAACGCGTCGCGCATGACATCCGCAAACAGGTTCGCCGCCAGCACCAGCACGAACATGAAAGCGAAGGCCGCCACCAGCGACCACCAGACCATCGGCTCGCGTGCCAGCTCCATGCGCGCGGTGTTGATCATGGTGCCGAAGCTGATGGTGTTGGGATCGACGCCGATGCCGACATAGGACAGCACCGCCTCGGCCAGCACCAGCCCGGAAAAGTCCATGACGATGGCGATCATGACGATGTGCATGACGTTGGGCAGCACATGCCGCCAGAGGATGCGCGCACTCGAAACGCCAAGCGCCCGTGCTGCCTGCACATATTCGAGTTCGCGCAGCTTCAGCACCTCGCCGCGCAGCAGGCGGCACAATCCCGTCCAACTGGTGATGCCGAGAATCGCGCAGAGCGCCAGAAAACGCGCGTCGGCGCGTTCCGCCGTCGTGGCGAACCATTCGGGATGGGTGTCGATGACCACCTGCATCATCAGCACCGAAGCCGCTATCAGCAGTACGCCGGGAATCGAATTGAGCGTGGTGTAGAGATACTGGATCACGTCATCGATCCAGCCGCCGGCATACCCGGCCAGCAGGCCGAGCACCACGGCGGCCGGCAGCATGATGAGTGTGGTCAGCGTACCGATCAGGATCGCGGTACGGATGCTTTTCAGCGTCAGATACAGCACGTCCTGGCCCACCTTGTCGGTACCGAGCACATGGTAGTCGCCGGCCAGCGCGACGATGACGCCACCAAGGAGGCACAGCACCAGCACCGTGGCCAGCTGGGCGTTCCAGGCCAGATGCGGCGCGGCGCGGCGTAGCGGCAAACTCACCAGCCCGAATGCCATCGCGCCGAGCAGGCCCAGCCCCAGTCCCTTGATTGCCTTGGCGGCGATATCCCCGCCCTGTGCCGTCAGATCCTCGCCCAGATGCGCCCCGCCATGTTTCAGGCGCGGAAAGTCGCGCCCCAGATCTGCATCCAGCGATTCCTTGGCGAACAGGTGGGTCGCCAAAGGCGCGGAATAGGTTTTTTCAGTGCGCGTCCGCAGGCCGGTCAAAGCGGCATCGAGTGCCGAACGCACCTCGACGGCATAGTTCTCCTGCTCTCCAGGCAAACGCTCGCGGTAATGCAGTGAATCGAGCAAGGCCACCAGCACGAAGGCCAGCAGCACCGTCGCCGTCGCCATGCCGACGCGGCTTTGTCCCACCTGCCGCCAGGCCAGCCGCAAGTGTTCGACGCGCCCCGCCCAGACGCCGCCAACCACCACCGCGGCGATGAGCACGAAGAACAGCAGATCCGACCAGAGCAGGACGAATTTAATTTGCAGCATGGTCGACAGTCAGCGCACGCAGTCCTTGCGGCGTATTGATATGCGCAACCATGAACGGTGCGCGGCCGGCGGGCGGCAAGGCAACGGCAAGCGGCCCGTCAAGTTCAAGGGACGACAGCATGCGAGCAACGCGTTGTGGTTCGGCATGGAACAGCTCAAGCCGGACGAGGGACAAACCATGATCGGCCAGCCTGGCGGCAGGATGCCCGTCCGTTTGCCATTCGATCAGCGCCGGGGCCAAGCCGTTCAGCGGCGGCAGGCCATCAGCAGGAATGGTGATCTGCCAGTTGAGTGCGCCGCGCGACATCGGTTCGACATTGCCCAGCTTCTCCGTGCACGCCGCGGCTCGGGCCTGAATGTCGGTCGTGCGCACCACCCAGGAAGTCAGCGCCGCTGCCGAATCCTGGTCCAGAGCATCGAGGGCGAACCAGCGCGGACGTCCCGGCGGGGGGGCGTGAGGATTGGTGGCAATCACTTCGAGATACAGCGCATCGCCCAGTCGCAGCAGCAGATTGTGCGTGCCCATGCGCGCATGCTCGCCACCGGGCTGGGGCGCCACTCCCAGCGTGTCACGCACGTAGGTGGCGCCAAGCGCCAGGGTCGGCGCGGTAACGACGATGTGGTCAATGAAGCTACGCGGCACGGCAAAGCCCCCTGCGACCTGACTCGCTTGTACTTGCAGCAGCGTTCATTTTTCTCATTGCAGCCTCATTGCAGCCGAATGCGTGGATCGACCAGCGTGTAGGAGATGTCGGTGAGCAACAGACCGACGATGTAGAGCGCCGAGCCGATGAACACCATCGCCCGCACTACGGCGAAGTCCTGCGCATTGATCGCATCGATGGTGTAACTGCCCAGTCCGGGAATGCCGAAAAATGCCTCGATCAGCAGGCTGCCCATGAACAGTGTCGGAATCAGCACCACCGCGCCCGTCAGGATGGGAATCAGCGCGTTGCGCAGCACGTGGCGGAACAGTACCAGGCGTTCCGGCAGGCCCTTGGCACGCGCCGTGCGGACGTAGTCGCGGGTGTATTCCTCGAGAAAGATCGTGCGATACCAGCGCGCCGACGAGCCGATGCCGGCAATCAGGCTGATGAGCACCGGCAGGATGACGAACTTCGCCGCGGACAATCCCTCGGCATAACCGGAAATCGGCGCCAGATGCCAGATCTTCGACACCAGCCACTGGCCGCCGATGATGTAGAACAGGCTGGAGACCGACATCATCGCCACGCACAGCACGACGCCGGCGAAATCCAGATAGCTGGCGCGGAAATACACCAGCAGCAAGGCGAAGCTGATCGCGGAAAACAGCCCGAGCACGAACACCGGCACGGCCACCGCGAGACTCGGCCCCATGCGCGTCCTGATTTCGCGTGCGATGTCGCGACCGTCGTCGGCGCGGCCGAAGTCGAGGGCGAACATCCGCACCGACTTGCCGAAGAAAATGGTGTCGGTAACTTTGTCGACGCCGGCAGCATCGGATCGCCAGAACAGCGGCTTGTCGTAACCGCGCTCGGCCTTCCATTTGTCGATGGCTTCCGCGGTGACGCGCTTCGCGCCCAGATGCATGCGCGCCATGTCGTCGGGTGTGTTGACGACGAAGAACAGCGCGAAGGTGATGATGTTCACCCCGATCAGGATCGGCAGGGCGTAGAACAGGCGACGGATCAGGTAGGCAAGCATTGGAACGGACTATACCAAGCCAAATGATAAAAGCCCGCCTCTCCCTGCCTCCCCGCGCGGGGAGATGACTGTTGCTCGCTTCGCTCATTTATTACGGGGCACACCGTTGTTCGCTAGCGCGTGGATTGCGGCTGGCGCCGTGTGCCGCCTTGTGTGCGACAAAGTCGCATTCCGCTGCGCGGAACCAGCCTTCGGCTGTCCTGCGGCCTACGGCCTTGTCTTGGGGCGACCCGGCGGAAAGGCTATCGTTAAAAAAAATACGCGGTGCCGGTTTTCTCCCTCCCCCGTTGCGGGAGGGACGGGGAGAGGGGGAGCCACCAAGAAGCCCTGTCTCGCAAGGCGAGATAGGGCGGCCCGGCGGCAAGGCTGCCGGGGTAATGCTATAAAATCCGTGCCTTACAACAACATCCCGCCCAATCCCCATGTCCAGATATTTCCGTTTTGTCGCACTATCGCTGTCCCTGTTGCTCGCCGGCGCCGCCAACGCGCAGGAAATGACCCCCAACGAGGCACTAGAAGCCACCCGCACCGGCAAGATCATCCTGATCGACATCCGCACCCCGCCCGAGTGGCAGCAGACCGGTGTCGCCCAGGGCGCCACCCTCATCAACATGATCCACCCGCAGGGCGCCGCCGGTTTCCTCAAGGAAGTGCTGGCCAAGACCGGCGGCAACATGAATGCGCCAATCGCCCTGATCTGCCGCACCGGCAACCGCACCTCGCAGGTACAGCGCTTCCTGAAGATGCAGGGCCTGACGCAGGTCTACAACGTTCCCGAAGGCATGGCCGGCAGCATGGCCGGCCCCGGCTGGCTGGCACGCAAGCTGCCGGTGGAAGCCTGCAAGGTCTGCTAGCTTTCATGATCGGTGGCGAACGCCACCGATCATGAAAATGCCCGCCCCCCTTCGCCCCCCTCGCGGGGGGTTCTTAACGGCTCGCTACGCTCGTCTATTACGGGGTATCCCGATTCGATAGCTGTACGGATTGCGGCTGGCGCCGCGTGCCGCGTTTGCTTGGGGCGGCCCGGCGCAAACGCTGCGGTGGGTGTGGGTTTGACACCGTCCCGCCAGCGCTGACTTTCAAACCTGCAACCCTACCCAAGCAGTCTCGCCGCCGGGCCGCCCCAAGGCGAGACGGCACGCGGCGCCAGCCGCAATCCGCTCCAAAGCATGAACGGGGGCTCCCCGTAACAGACGAGCTCAGCGAGTCAACAGTCACCTCCCCCGCGAGGGGGAGGCCGGGAGGGGGCGGGCCCTACTCCAAGCGGAACCGCACCGGCAGCAATACCTGACGCTGCCCAACTGGCAGGCCGTTGATGCCGCGCACCGCGACGAGGGCTGCGGCGTCGAGGATGGAGTGCCCCGAACTGGTTGCCACCGCAGCGGCCGCAACCCCCCCGTTTGGCGTTAGGGTCAGCAACACGATGACATCGCCCTCGATGCCCCGCTCGATCGCCTCGCGTGGATAAAAGTCGAGTTTTGCGATAGCCGCCAGCGCTGTGTTGAGCGCACGCCCCTGCAACTCGCGCGGCCTTGGCGCAGAAGTCGGCGCTGGTGGTACGGCGCTTGGCACGGGTTTCACCTCCGGTTCGGCGGGCGTGGCTTCGCTCGGGGTTTCCGCGGTTGTCAAGACTGGTGCCAGCAGCACGGCCTCCAGAACCGGATGCAACAACGGCGCGGGAGTCGGCACGAAAAAACCGAACGGCCAGAGCAAAACGGCATGCAGCAGCAAGCTCGCCAGTGTGGACAAACCGAACCGCCACGCTGGCGGAGTGGCCCGGCGGGCTTCTTGAGAAATCGCCGTCATGAGGCGAATGCTACCGCAACAGGTAGACTGCACTCCTTTGCTGCCGCATCCCAATGAAAATGAATCGTCTGCTTGTTTTGTTTTTCCTGGCTGTTTGCCAATTTTTGCCTGTCACTGCGCAAGCCGCGTTGCCTGATCCGACCCGTTTTTCGGTGGCGCTGGAACTGGGCAACCTCAACCAGGCACGCGCCTGGCTGGATGAAGGCCTTGACCCGAATTTTGAAGGAGTCCTGATCGGCACCGGTTTGATGATCGGCGCCTGGGAGGGCAACATTCCGCTCATGGAGTTGTTTGTCGAGCGCGGCGCCGACCTCCACCGCATCAACCACCATGGCGAGACGGCGCTGATGCTGGCAGCATGGAAAGGCCAGCGCGCGGCGATGCAATGGCTGCTCGAGCGTGGCGCCGAACCGAACCGGAGCAACCGTGCCGAACGTGAATGGACCGCCCTGCACTACGCCGTGTTTGCCGGCCACGCCGAACTCACCGAGCGCCTGCTGGCTGCCGGCGCCGACGTCAACGCCCGCTCCACCAACGGCTCCACGGTGGTCATGATGGCGGCCCGCGAGGGCCATGAAACCATCGCCCAGCGCCTCATGGCCGCCGGCGCCAACCCGGCCATGAAAAATGACTTCGAGGAGGACGCCGTTTCCTGGGCGATGCGCCAGGGCCATTACCGGATTGCGCAAGCCTTTACCAGTGCTGAAAACTTTGCCGAACTGGCACGCGCGGCTGTCGCCAGACCGCATGCCAAACCACTGCGCTCCGTGCCGGTATCGGACAAGATCGAGGAACACCTGCGCCAGGCGCGCCTGGCCGAAGCGCAGGGGCAACGCGGCGCGGCGCTCGCTGCCTATCGCAAAGCTCTGGCCGAACTGAAAACCCAGCCTGCCCCGCCAAAAGTCGGCGCTGGCAAGACGGCGAACGAGACGAGAACGGCAGCCAAAACGCCCAGCGCGCTGGTGATCCGCGCCAAGCGCGGCCAACCCGAGCAACAAACCGCCGCCCTCAGTTATAGCGGCGGCGAAGAAACCGGCATCAATCAGCTGCTCGAACAGGCGCGTGCCGCCGAAGCGGCCGGACGCCGTGGCGAAGCACTGCAACTGTTCCGCCGCGCAGCGGAGCTAATCAAGGCAAACCAGAAGTAACATTCCATCCACAACTGGAGGACTTACGATGCAACGCATGTCGGCAATACTTGCAAGTTTGATCCTGACCCTTGCCCTGGGTGGCTGCGCCACCTCAGGCGGCACAACCCCGCAGGAAAAACGCAAGGCCGTGCAGGACATGCGCAGCGAGGTGCTGACGGAACTCTACAAGCTGCGGCCATCAACCCGGGCCGAAATCGCCGCGGCGCCGGGTTATGCGGTATTCAGCAACGTCAACATCAATATCATTTTCGCCAGCTTCGGCGGCGGCTATGGTGTGGTCAGGGATAACCGCGGCGGGAAACAGACCTACATGAAGATGGGCGAAGCCGGCATCGGCCTGGGCCTGGGGGCCAAAGACTTCCGCGCCGTTTTCGTGTTCCGTGACCGAGCGTCACTGGACAGATTCATCAACAGCGGCTGGGAATTTGGCGGCCACGCCGACGCCGCCGCCAAGTCCGGTGAAAAAGGCGCCGCTGTCGGCGGCGAAGCCCTGATCGACGGCATCAATGTCTATCAACTGACCAAAAACGGCCTGGCCCTCCAAGCCACGGTCAAGGGCACGAAATACTGGAAGGACGACGAGCTGAACTAGCCGCACAGCAAGCCACTGTCCCGCGCAGGTTGGTGGCCCCGTAGCAGTCTCGCCGCCGGGCCGCCCTCTCTCGCTTTGCGAGAAAGGGCTCTTGGGTGGCTCCCCCCTCTCCCCGGCCCTCTCCCGCAAGGGGAGAGGGAGAAAACCAGCACCACCGCAACCCACGCCCCAGCAGTCTCGCCGCCGGGCCGCCCTCTCTCGCTTTGCGAGACAGGGCTTTCTGGTGGTTCCCCCTTTCCCCCGGCCCCTTTCCCGCCAGGGGAAAGGGGAGAAAATCACTTCACTGCAGTCTCGCCGCCGGGCCGCCCCAAGGCGAGACGTCACGCGGCGCCAGCCGCAAGCCGCTCCAAAGCATGAACAGGAGCTCCCCGTAACAGACGAGCGCAGCGAGCAACAGTCACCTCCCCCGCGAGGGGGAGGCCGGGAGGGGCCGGGCGTTTAATCCCCGCGAGGGGGAGGCTGGGAGGGGGCGGTATCCAGCTCCAGCGGCAAGCGCGGCGCGCTATCCACCGGCGTCAGATCGCGAATCTCCTTGTCGCCGCTGACGGCCTGCAGTTCCTTGAAGCGGCGCGCGGTGACCAGCACCCGGCTTTCGAGCGACCCGGTCGCCTTGTTGTAGGCCGCAACCGAGTCGGCGAGATTCTTGCCGACGCTGGCCCAATGTTCGGCCAGCGTGCCGAGGCGTTCATACAGTTCCTTGCCGAGCTGCGAAATCCTCTGGGCATTTTCGGTCAGCGCCTCCTGCTGCCAGCCATAGGCCGCCGCTCGCAGCAGCGCAATCAGCGTGGTCGGCGTGGCCAGGATGACGCGCTGCTCGACGCCGCTTTCAATCAGGCCGGGATCGACCTCCAGCGCGGCACTGTAAAACATCTCACCGGGCAAAAACAGCACGACAAAATCCGGCGCGGGCTGAAATTGTTCCCAGTACGACTTGCGCGATAGTTTGGTGATGTGTTCGCGCACCTGGCGGGCGTGGTCGAACAATTTCTTGCGGCGCGTTTCATCATCCGCGGCGTCGATGGCATCGAGATAAGCCGCCAGCGGGGCCTTGGCATCGACGACCAGTTGCTTGCCCCCCGGCAGTCGCACAATCAGGTCGGGACGCAGCTTGCCATCATCGCCATCCGCCGATTCCTGTTCGTAAAAATCGCAGTGGTCGAGCATGCCGGCCAATTCAACGACGCGCTTGAGCTGCAGTTCGCCCCAACGGCCGCGGGCGTGCGGCGCGCGCAGGGCGCGCACCAGATTGGCCGTTTCGCGGCGCAACTGCCCCTGCCCGTCGCCGAGCGCGCGCACCTGCTCGAACAGCGTGGCGTAGGCGTCGATACGTGCTTTTTCGACGCCCTGAACCTGCAGCTCGAATTTTTCCAGCGAGGCGCGGATCGGCGTCACCAGCTCGCCAATCGCCTGCTGGCGTTTTTCCAGCTCGCCCTTGGCGGTTTCCTGATGTTTTTCGAGCGTGACTTTCGCCAGGTCGAGAAATGCCTGGTTGTTGCGATGCAGTGCCTCGGTAGACAAGGCGCGAAAGGCATCGGCAAAGACACCGCGCGCTTCTTCCAGGGCGGCGATTTTTTCGCTGCCGACTGCCCGCTCACGCTCCAGATCGGCATGCAGCATGGCGGCACGTTCACGCAACTGGGCCAATTCGCTTGCCTGCTGCGCCAGGGTGTCGCGTGCATCGCGCACCCGCCCGGCCAGCGCGGCCCACATCAAGCCGGCACCGAGCAGGATGCCGAGAATGACGGCGAGCATCAGATCGATATTGGACATTGCTGTAGGCATGGCAGTTCTGAAAAGTCGGCGCTGGTAAAACGGTGCCCGCGGTTATTCGACCAAAAAAGCAGTTCACCACGGAGGACACGGAGGGCACTGAGAAAAGACAAATAAAGAAATCTGCTGGTGCCCCCGTTGAGGGCCCCGTATTTATTTGTAACACCTCGCTTCTTCTCCGTGCCCTCCGTGTCCTCCGTGGTGTGATCTGCAGCTTTAAGATTCATGGAACTTGACGAACTCGGCGAGGGCCGCGCGTTCGCTGACCAGTTGATTTTCCGGCGCCATCGGGTCGGCCCGGCCAAGCGCCATGCCGCACACCAGTTGCTCATTGTTCGGCAGCGCCAGCCGGGTGCTGACAACGCGGTGGAACTGCACCCAGGCGGCTTGCGGACAAGTGTCATAACCACAGGCGCGCGCCGCCAGCATGACGTTTTGCAGGAAGCCGCCGTAATCGAGCCAGCTGCCCTTGCCGAGCCGCCGGTCGATGGTGAACATCAGGCCGACCGGCGCGCCGAAGAATTCATAATTGCGCCGGTGCTGGGCCTGCATGGCGGTCCGATCGCCCTTGGCGATGCCCAGTAATCCATACAGCGCGAAGCCTACCGTGCGCCGTCGCGACAGGTAGGGTTCGAAGAATTCCGTCGGATAGTAATCATATTCGTACTCGTGATCGGCAGCCGCATGGTCATAGGCGTCGCAGACTGCCCGCACCAACCGGTCGCGCCGGGCGCCGGTCAGCACATGCACATGCCAGGGCTGGGTGTTGGTGCCGGATGGCGCGCGCGCCGCCGTGGCGAGTATTTGCTCGATGGTCCGACGCGGCACCGGCTCGGGCAAAAAGGCTCGGATCGAGTGGCGCGACTCGATGAGTTCAAGAAAGGCGGTGGACTGGCTCATGGCTGGCAAGGCTCAGAGTCGATAATCCAGACGGATGCGATTCTGCAATTTCTTGGCTTGCTTGAAGGATTCCTTGAGGACAAACCGGTCCATCTCGTTGAGTGTGTCGGGATCGACGCGGTTGGCCAGGCCGAGCGGCGTACCTTGCTGCTGCTGACGCAGGCGCATCTGCTGCAGGAAGAAAAAGGCATCGATGAGTGCCGCTACGTCATCGCGGCCGATCTTGCCCTTTTCGGCAGCGGCGCGCAGGCGCTGCGGCGTGCCGGATTCGCCAATGCCGTTGGCCAGCGCGAGGATGCGCGCCACATCGACGAACAATCGTGTGCCGCTGGCCTTCAGGTCGATGGTATGCGGATATTCCTTGCTCTTGTCGAAGGTGAAATCGCGAATGATGCCGAGCGGCGGCCGCGCCCGCAGGGCGTTCTCGGCCATGAAACGCAGGAACAGGGTGGCGCCCGGGATGTTCTTGCGCAGCCATTCGGAAAGCTCTCCGGCCAGGGATTCATCGCCGTAGAGCGGGCGAAAGTCGAAATAGATCGACGCATCGAGCAGGGCCTGCGGCGTCGTCGAACGCAGCCAGCTGGCATAGCGCTGGTGCCACTCGTCGAGCGACAGGCAGAGCTCCGGATTGCTCGCCATCACATTGCCCTTGCACAAGGGGAAGCCGAGGACATCCAGTCGCCGGTTGACCTCGGCGGCAAAGGGCAGCAGAGCCGCGCGCACCGCCGCCGCCTGACTGCCGGGTGCAGCAAAGACCAGGCCGTTATCCTGATCGGTGGACAGCGTCTGCTCGAAACGCCCCTCGGAACCGAAGGCCAGCCAGGCCCACGGCACTTGCGGCAGGTCGAATTCGAGCTTGGTCAGTTCGATCAGGCGCACCACCAGATGATCGTTGAGCGTCGAAATCAGCTGGGTGAGCGCCTCGGCGGCGGTGCCCTCGGCCAGTGTGCGTTCAGCGAGACGATGGATGTCGTCGGCAGCGGCAATCAGTCCTTCCATGTCGCGCGCACCGCGGATGGCACCGGAGATCGCCTTGCCACCACCGCTCTGCAGTTCGTAGATGTCTTCCTGAGAAACGATGCCCACCAGCTTGTCGGTGGCATCGACGACGATGACATGATGCACGCCGTTGCGCGCCATCATCAACGCCGCCTGATATACGGTGGCACGCCAGTTGAGCATCAGCAGACCCGAACCGCTCATCACCGACATCACCATCTGGTCGAGGTCGTATTGCTTGGCGGCGACGCGGTGCAACAGGTCGCGCAAGGTAAAGATGCCCAGCGGCCGGCTACTCTCGGGCTCGACGACGATGATCGAACCGATGCGGTGCTCGGACATCAACAGCACGGCCTCGCGCAAAGTGCTCTCGGGGGTGACGGTGATCGGCTTGCGGCGGATCATGGCCGCCAGTTGGCTATGCAGGGTAGGGCGCGAAGTGCTCATGAGGGTTCAGTATTTTAGGCGTGCGTAGTAGGTTTTTTCGGCCGCGGCATGTGCCTGGCCGAGCGTGTGAATGCCCATTTCGGCAAGCATCGGGAGTATGCGCAGAAATACCTCGGCAGTGACAATCGCATCGCCGAGCGCGGTATGGCGGCCAATGATGGTGATGCCAAAACGTTCGGCGATGGCTTCAAGCTTGTGGCTCTCCTGATTGGGGTGAACCAATGCCGAGAGGAGCAGCGTATCGAGTACCGCGTGGTTGAAGCGGAGGCCAAGCTTCTCTTCCTTGAGCTGGAGAAAGCGCATGTCGAAGGCGGCGTTGTGCGCCACCAGCACGGTGTCCGCGCAGAAGGTGTGGAACTGCGGCAGCACGGTGGCGATGGTCGGCTGGCCGCGCACCATATCTTCGGTAATGCCGTGGATCTTGATGCTTTCCGGGCGCAGGCGACGCCGCGGATCAACCAGCTGATCGATATTCTCGAAACGCAGCAGGCGGCCATTGACGATGCGCACCGCACCGATCTGGATGATCTCGTCACCGGCCGAGGGCTCCAGTCCCGTGGTTTCGGTATCGAAAACGGTATAGGCAAGATCGGCGAGCGGCATGTCGTCGTGCGCATGATCCTCGCCGACACGTTTGAACAGGTCGAAATCGTAGAACTCCGGGCGGCTCTCCACGTGCACCAGATGGGTGCTCTCGCCGGCAATCTGCGCTTCGGCCACCGGAATCTGCAAACGGAAGAATGATTGCTGGATCGCCGAATCACGACCGCAGGACAACTGGCCGCCATGGCGATCGGTCACGTCGCGCAAGGTCAGTGGCGTGGTCTCCCCCGCTACCGACATGGGTTCGATCTGCCAACCCAGCAGGGTTTCGGAAGATACGGCGATACCGGCCCAGCGCAATTCCAGCTGCAACATGCGGCCACTGTGCATCAAGCGCAGCCGCACCAGCTTGACGGAAAAACTCTCTTCGAGCTTGGAGGTCAGGAAGGTCAGCGCCTGCGTGATCGAATAACTGTCGACCTTCACCCAGAGATCCTGCACCACATCATCAATCTTGGCTTTCACGCCAAGGCGACTTTCGATGCGCCGCCCCACTGCCATCACCAGGTCGGCACCGAGCATTTCCTCGAGCGGCCAGCGGTTCACCAGGGTGGTGGCATATTCCTGTGCCGACTGGTTCAGGCGCACCGTCAGAATCTGCAGTTCGTCATGTATCGCATCCACCGCCGCCTTGATCCTCGCGGCATCGGGCGCCGTACGCAAACCCTGCAAACTACCCCGAATGCCCGCCAGTGCAGCCCGCGTTTCGTCTGCCAGTACCTGCACCGTGCGATCGCATTGCGCACCGCTTTCCAGGGCACGGGTAATGTTTTCCAGGACCAGCACGTAGCCGCCAATACTCCGCTGCGACGGCTTTCCCGCCGCATCTTCCGGAGTGACGCCAGGCGCCGCGATCACCGGCGCCATCTGCACCCGGATCAACTGGCCGGCGCGCGTGGTAGTGATGAAGCTGGCCAGCGGTTGGCTGCCTTCACGTTCGAGGCGATGCTGCAGGGAATCCAGCGCATGCGAAATCAGCGAACGGTCGAACACGCCGTAGATCGAGCGCCCCAGTCCGATCACGGCACTCGAACTATGCAGATCCGGTAGCAGCGCACTTGCCTGCAGGCGGGCCCGATTGTTGTAGAGCAGGATCCGTCCATCCAGGTTGCAAACCATCACCGGCAGCGGCAGATCCGCCATCAGCGCGGCCAGCCGGTTCCGTTCGGCCTCCAGCGTGACGCGCGTCTGGCCCGCCTGCGCTACGGCATCCTGACGTGCTGCATCGCGCTGATCGGCCAGGGCGCCCATTGCCTCGGCCAGGGCTCGCAACTCGGGCGCCACTGCCCCGACCTCCGGACGATATGCCGGGTTGGGACCGGTCATCACGCCGATCGCCTCGCCCAACTTCAATGCCGCACCCGGATACTCACGCCACAACATGCGAGCCATGGCAGCACCGAAGAAGGCCATCACCATCAGCACAAAAATCGCCAGGTTGATGCGTGGCTCGACAAGCTGGGCAAACAGCAGGCGATTTTCAGCGGACATGTCCGACCACAACAGCCAAGCCGTCAACAGCAAGGGTGCCGCCATCAACAGAATGATGGCAACGATCAGAAGTATCAGCCGCGGTTTCATGCCAACAATCTCAGACCTTCAAAAAATGTTCGCGGTAATACTTGAGTTCCTCGATCGATTCGTAAATGTCGGCGAGCGCCTCATGCTTGCCTCCCTTCTTGACGCCCTTGGCGACTTCCGGTGTCCAGCGCTTGCACAGTTCCTTCAGCGTCGACACATCGAGGTTGCGGTAATGAAAATAGGTTTCCAGCTTCGGCATATAGCGCGCCATGAAACGCCGGTCCTGGCAAATCGAATTGCCGCACATCGGCGACTTGCCCGTCGGCACATGGCGTTTCAGGAATTCGATGGCCTGCGCCTCGATCTCGACTTCGGCCAGCGCCGACGCCTTTACCTTTTCGATCAATCCGGACTTGCCGTGCGCTTTCTGGTTCCAGGCGTCCATTGCCGCAAGCACTTCATCGGACTGGTGCACCGCCCATGCCACGCTTTCGGCAACCACTTCAAGCTGTGAATTGGTGATCACCATCGCCAGCTCGATGATACGGTCGCGGTCAGGGTCGAGCCCGGTCATTTCCATGTCGAGCCAGACAAGGGCATTTTGGTCTTGTGCCATAATTCATCAGCTTTCATGCGGTTTTTCAGCTTGCATTCTGGCACATTTCCCCAATCTCACACCTCGTGGCCGAACTCTTCTCCCTGGTCTTTCTGACACTGCTGGCATTGACGACCGGCATGCGCGTGTGGCTGGCGTTGCGCCAGCTGCGGCACGTAGCGGCGCATCGCGCTACGGTGCCCGCCGAATTTTCCGACCGCATCGACCTCGCCGACCACCAGAAAGCGGCCGACTATTCACGCGCCAGGATTCGCCTCGGCATTATCGAACTGACGGTCGACGCCGCACTGTTGCTGCTGTTCACCTTCGGTGGCCTGCTGTTCGCCTTCGACCAGTTCTGGCGCGACATCTTCGCCGGTGCGGGCTCCGCCCACGGCCTGGCCCTGTTCGCCAGCGTCGGGGTTGCCGGCTTCTGTGTCAGCCTGCCGTTTTCGCTGTACCGCACCTTCACGCTCGAAGCGCGTTTCGGCTTCAACAAGATGACAGCGCGGTTGTACATCGCCGACCTCTTCAAGCAACTGTTGCTGACCGTGCTGATCGGTGCGCCCCTGCTGCTTGCCGTGCTGTGGCTGATGGGCGCCATGGGCGAGCACTGGTGGCTTTACGTCTGGGCCGCCTGGCTGGGCTTCAACCTGCTGGTGCTGCTGCTCTACCCGACCTTCATCGCGCCGCTGTTCAACAAATTCACCCCGCTGGCCGATGGCGAGATGAAGACGCGCATCGAAGCGCTGCTGGCACGCTGCGGCTTTGCCAGTTCCGGTCTGTTCGTCATGGATGGCTCGAAGCGTTCGGCGCACGGCAACGCGTATTTCACCGGCTTCGGCCGCGCCAAGCGCATCGTCTTCTTCGACACCCTGCTCGACAAGCTGGCGCCGGGCGAGGTCGAGGCCGTACTCGCACACGAACTCGGCCACTTCCGGCATCGCCATGTCTGGAAACGCATTGCCGTGATGGCCGCGCTGTCGCTCGCCCTGCTCTGGCTGCTGGGTCAGGTCATCGATCAGACGTGGTTCTACGAGGGACTGAATGTTGGAACTGGCGAGACGGCGCAAAATACGGCGATGGCGCTGATTCTCTTCTCGCTGGTGTTGCCGGTCTTCGCCTTCCCCTTCGCCCCGCTCATGTCATGGCTGTCGCGACGCCACGAGTTCGAGGCCGACGCGTATGCGGCAAAGCAGGCCAACGGCAACGAACTCATCGCTGCGCTGGTCAAGCTTTACCGCGACAATGCAGCAACGCTGACACCTGACCCGCTCTTTTCGCTGTTCTACGACTCGCACCCGCCTGCCAGTCAGCGCATCGCACATTTGCGTACAGTAAGTTTGTGAAGAAACACGCCGGGCCGCCCCAAGTGTTTCTTCGCCCCCTGGGGGGTAAAAGTCGCGCAGCGGCTTTTTCGGGGGGGGGGCATTGACTTTGACCGGCACCATCGTCGCCGCCTTTGGCCGCCACTACGAGGTAGAACTGGATGACGGTCGCAGCATCAATGGCATCCCGCGCGGCAAGAAAAGTCCCTATGCCTGCGGCGACCGCGTCACGCTGGGGCCGCTCCACGACACCGAAGCGCAGATTCTCGGCCATGCGCCGCGCAGTTCGCTGCTTTACCGCAGCGACCAGTGGAAACAGAAACTGATTGCCGCCAATGCCACGCAGATCGTGCTGGTGGTCGCTACCGAGCCGGGGTTTTCCACCGAATTGATCTCGCGTGCCCTCGTCGCCGCGCAACACGAACAGATGCGCGCTGTCATCGTGCTCAACAAGGCCGACCTGACCGCAAGCCTGACTGCGGCGCGCGAGCAACTCGCGCCATTTGCCGGGCTGGGTATCCCCGTGCTCGAACTCAGCGCTTTGACTGATGCCAAGCCACTGTTGCCATGGCTCACCGCTCAGGTTTCAGTGCTGGTTGGCCAGAGCGGCATGGGCAAGTCCACCATCACCAACACCCTGATTCCCGAGGCCGGGGCTGCGACGCGCGAAATTTCCACTGCGCTCGATGCCGGCAAGCACACCACCACCCATGCACGCCGCTACCCATTGTCCGGCGGCGGCATGCTTATCGATTCGCCCGGCCTGCAGGAATTCGGCCTCGCCCATCTGACGCGCGGCGAGATCGAAATGGGTTTCGTCGAGTTCCCGGCTCACCTCGGTCATTGCCGTTTCCGCGATTGCCGCCACGACAACGAACCCGATTGCGGACTCAAGGCAGCCGTCGCGCGCGGCGAAATCCATCCCCAGCGGCTTGCGCACTTCATCACCATCGCCAACGAAGGCAATCGGGATAAAGGGTAAAGCCCGCCCCTCCCAGCCTCCCCTCGCGGGGAGGTGACTGTGGCTCGCTGCGCTCGTCTGTCACGGGGAGCTCCCGTTCATGCTAGAAAAAGCAGTTCACCACGGAGGACACGGTGATCACGGAGAAAAACCAAGCGTTACGTAATAAGAGCATGTCGCCCGTTGGGTGCGCCTGAATTTTGTGTGCTTGCGCCGTTTCTCCGTGTCCTCCGTGATCTCCGTGGTGCGAACTGAGGTTTTTAATTTCATGCTTTGGCGCGGGTTGCGGCTGGCGCCGCGTGCCGTCTCGCCTTGGGACGGCCCGGCGGCGAGACTATACCCACCCCTCCCAGCCTCCCCTCACGGGGAGATGACTGTGGCTCGCTGCGCTCGTTTGTCACGGGGAGCTCCCGTTCATGCTTTGGCGCGGGTTGCGGCTGGCGCCGCGTGCCGTCTCGCCTTGGGACGGCCCGGCGGCGAGACTACCTTTGTCGACGGTGATCGGCCCGCCCCTCGCTCAGTGCTTCATCTTGCTGTGATCCATGCCGCCCATGTCGCGCTTGGGCATCATCCCCGCTGTTGGTCTTTTTACCGGCGCTTCGACAATCTTGCTGCTGCCATCGGCGAAGCCGAGCGTGATGGCTACTGCGTCGCCGTCCTTGAGGGGCGCCTTCATGTCGATCAGCATGACATGGTAACTGCCAGGCTTGAGCGACACTTCGCCCTGGGCCGGAACGACGATCTCCTTCACCTGGCGCATGCGCATCACGCCGCCGTCGTTGATGTGGTTGTGCAACTCGGTGACATTGGCAACCGCAGAGTCGGCAGTGACCACCAGGGCGGCCTTGTCACTGGAATTCCGGAGGGTCATGAAGGCAGCAGTGACTTTGGCGCCTGGGGGTGCAAGTCGTACGTACGGGTCGGCCACGCTGACCTGATCGGCCATTCCGGCAGACCAGAGTTGACCTGCGAAGCCGGCCAAGGCAAGGAAGGTCAGCGGGATAGAGATTTTCATGTCGGACTCCTTCAGTTTTTGGGTAAGTATTTGCGCATTTCAGTGGCCAACTGCTCGGCCGGCAAGGCGTGGGGCAGACTGGCAACCAGGCGACCATCCCGGTCGATCAGATAAGTCAGCGCCGTGTGATCGACGATATAGCCACCCGCCGAAACATTGTCCTGCCGGATAAAGGCGGCACCATAGCGGCCGGCAATCTCCGTCAATTGCGCCACGGGGCCGGTCAGCCCGATGATGCTTGGGTGGAAAAATGTCGTGTATTCGATGAGCCGCGCCACATTGTCGCGTTCCGGATCGACGCTGACAAATAACACCTGCACTTTGGCCAATTCCGCCGGTGTCAGCGTCTCCAGTGCCTGAGCCATGATCGACAGCGCCGTCGGGCAAATATCAGGGCAGTAGGTGTAACCGAATTGCAGCAGCACCAGCTTGCCGCGCAGATCGGCCAGCGCAAGCGGACCCGCGGGGCCATCCAGGGTGAAGTCGCCGCCGACCGGTGGCGCGGCAAGCGGAACATTCAGTACAGCGTGCGGGAGCTGATTGCCGGAAGCAGGAACTATCTCCTGCGCCGGATGCCAGTAAAGGACCAGGCCGAGAATCACCAACACCAGCAACATATTGATTGCAACCAGCAGTCCTCTCATTTTTTGTCAGCCTTCCTTATGTAGCCCCCGCCTTACTTTCCGGCATCAAAGCGGAAAGGCACGGCGATGCGGGTGCGGCCGGTTTCTATCAGCACGGTCGCCTGCCAGACCATGCGCCCGGTGACACAGACCGGCAGGGTGGTTTGGCCGGAAAAACGTCCGGGGCCGGTAGCTGCGAGGGTGGGGCGGTTGAAACCCATGGCCATATCGACCCCGGCAAAATCAACCGCAACCTTGTCAGCCTCCAATCCATCGAGTTCGACAAGCAATTCCAGCGGCGCAGTAACCGGAATCGGGCGCGGCGTCACCGCAAAATCAAGTTTGCCCCCTGCGGGCAAAGTTGCGCTGCAGGCCCCGACATGCAGGTCGCAACCGGGATTGGGGCTGACGGTCACATCAGCCTTGGGCAGCAACAAGGGAGATAACTTGTATCCCGCCACCCCGATCAAAATCAGGGTGAGGATCATGGCCGAATCAACAAGAAGGGATCTGCGGGCTGACATAGATGAGGAAGGAAGAGCGGGATTTCAGTGAAGGCCGATGCCTGGCGGCAAGCATAACAAAATAGCTGCCATCGCCCACTCGCCAATGGCTAACATACTGATGTTGTGGATTTGTTGAGGTATATCAACCTTTGCTTATATTTCTTCTGCGATAATAACAAAATATAAACTGACAGGGATGAAAGTATGAAATTAATGCTGATTCTGGCCCTTGTCGCCCCTGTGCTTTCTCCCTTTGCCATGGCCGCCGATCAACGACAGAAGCCCGTGGCCGCCAGCGCCCCGTCCCCCGCGGCATTGGCCAAGAAGGGCGATGCCGAGCGCGGCAAGAAAGCCTACGTGATATGCAGCGCCTGCCACCTGCCTTCCGGCGCGGGCAAAGCCGACGGTTCCTACCCGCAACTTGCCGGCCAGCATGCGGCGGTACTGGTCAAGCAGATGATCGACATCCGGTCGGGGCAACGCGATAGTCCGACCATGTTTCCGTTCATCCAGGAGATCAGCGATCCGCAAGTCATGGCCGATATTGCTGCTCACATCGAAGAACTGTGCATTCCCGGCAACAACGGCAGATATGAAGGCGCCGATGCCGCCCAGCAGATTGCCTTGGGCAAGAAGTTATATGAACAAGGCTGCATCAAGTGCCATGGCAAGAATGGGGCCGGCAACGAGAAAAAGTACTACCCGGTGATCGCCGGCCAACATTACAAATACCTGCTGCGCCAGATGACGGCGATTCGTGACGGCACGCGTTCCAACGTTGGCAAGGAAATGGTCGGGGTCGTCAAGAACTATAGCGACGCGCAGCTGGTGGCAATATCAGCCTATCAGGCACGCCTGTCGATGCCCGGCGCGATGTGCGACAAAGATGGCAAACATCCATAACCGCATGTGGAACCAAGGCGGCAAACTTGCCGGATGGTGCGCGGTACTTGCCGTTTTACCCGTTGCAGCGGCGCAAGCCGAAAGTACTCGCGCTCTGTTCGCGGCCACGCTCACGGGGCTCGATGGCCAGCCGGTTGCCTTGGCTCAGTATCAGGGCAAACCACTGATCGTCAATTTCTGGGCGCGCTGGTGCCAACCCTGCCGTACCGAGATTCCCGAATTCATCAAGTTGCACCGCGAATACCAGGCGCGTGGCCTGGAGGTGTTGGGCATCGCTCTGGAAGGCAGGGTCGAACCGGTGCGCGACTTCGCCAAATCCTACCGGATGGATTACCCGGTGGTGCTGGCGCAGACCAATGGCCACGCCCTGATGCGTTCGCTTGGCAACCATCGGCAGGGACTGCCCTTCACCGTGGCGATCGACCGGACGGGGAAGCTCGTCAGCGTCCGACTGGGTGCCCTGCAGGGCAAAGAGCTTGTCGCCATTGCCGAAGCCGCGTTGCGATAGGGGAATAGATAAATTCGTCACGCCGGCGCAAGCCGGCGTCCATGTTGTAGGTGTTCCTGGATTCCGGCCTTCGCCGGAATGACGAAATCGGCGCCGTACCCCATGCGGAACACGCCGTCCCACCAGCGCCGACTTTTACAAGCGGAAACGCGCCACTGATTTATCAAGCTCGGCCGCCAGTTCCTGCAGGTGCTCGGCGGCGGCGGTGGTCTGCCGCACGCTGGCGCTGTTTTCCTCCGACATGCTGGCGATGCGCTCGACACCCCGGGCGATTTCCTGCGCGGCAACGGCCTGTTCGTCAAGGGCACTGCCAATGTCATCGACAACGGTACTGACGCGCTGGGTGGAGGACTGGATGCCGGTGATCGACTCGCCGGCCTGGTGGGCAAGTTTGACGCCGCCATCGACGCGGGCCACGCCGCTTTCCATTTCCTGCGCCGCGCGCCGCGCGCCGGTCTGCACCTTGTCGATCACGCTGGCGATGGTGCGCGTCGATTCCGAGGTGCGCTCGGCCAATTTCCTTACTTCGTCGGCAACGACGGCAAAACCGCGTCCCTGCTCGCCGGCCCGCGCGGCCTCGATGGCGGCATTCAGCGCCAGCAGGTTGGTCTGGTCAGCCACTTCACGGATGACATTGATGACCGAGGAGATTTCGGTCGAGTAAGCTTCCAGTTCGCGAATGGTGCCGGCCGCCTCATTGACGGCGGCAGACACATGGCGCATTTCATCGGTGGACGAGTGCACCACCTGGCCGCCGACTCGCGACTCGTCGCCGGCGCTGGCAGCAACCGTGCGCGCCTCGCGCGCGTGGTCGCGCACCTGATCGATCGATACCGACATTTCCTCCACAGCGGACGCCATGCCCGAAGCCGCCTCGCTCTGCGCCGCGGTGGCGTTTGCCGACTGGCGGGCTGCCTGGGTCAGGTCCTGAGCAGCACTGGAAAGTTCCTTAGCACTTTGCTGCGAAGCACCGACCATGGCCCGCAGGCCATCCTGCATGCGGCCAAAGGCCGCCAGCAAGCGCCCGGCTTCGTCACTGCCCCCCTGCGGTACGGGGCGAGTCAGGTCACCACTGGCAATCGCCTCGGCAATATCCACCGAAGTGTTGATCGGCCCGGTGATGGCGCGGGCGAGGAACCAGGCAAATCCGGCGGTGCCCGCCAGCGCACCCATCAGGATCAGTGCCAACCAAAGCACCGACTGTTCATGGACGGTATTGGCCTTTTTGTAGGTTGCGGCGGCGGCATCGGTCTGATACTCCATCAAACCGATATGGGCAGCGCGCGCGGCCTGCCCTTCGTTGTTGATGGCGGCCAGCACATCCTTTGCCAGTTCGGGCGAAAAGCCGCCCTTCATGCGCTCCAGCAGGCCGGCGGCTTTATCCATCCAGACCTTGCTCGCGTCGGCAAACTCGACCGCGAGGCTCTTCTCCTCGGCAGTGAGATCAGTGGCCATGTAGTTATCCCACAGGGCATTGATTTCGGTGCGACGCAGGGCGAAGTTGGCGAGGTGGACGTCGAGCGGGTGATCGTGGGCGTCGGCAGTCGTCGAACGTGGGTCATGCTGCATGGCGAGCAGCAGTTCGCTCGTATTGATGGCGAGCAAACTGCCGATTTCCCCGAGATCGACCAGCGGCACAACGTTGTGCTCGTAAACGCTCTGCACTCCGGCGATGGCCCGCTGCTCGCCGCGCCAGCCGATGCCGGCAACGAGCAACAACGCCAGGCCGCTGATCAACATGAGGATGAAAATGCGTTTGCTGATGGAAAGGTTGTTCACGGTAAGTCCATAGTCGCTATGTTGGTTTGGGTTCAAGCGTCTTCGACCACCCGGTGCGGGCAGTCTTTTTTCGTGCAGTCGGCATAAAGATGCAGCGCATGCTCAACAACCGCAAAACCGCGCGACTTGGCAACCTTGGTCTGGCGGCGCTCGATTTCGGGGTCGTTGAATTCCTCGACCCGGCCGCATTGCAGGCAGACCAGATGGTCGTGGTGTTTGCCATCATTGAGTTCGAATACCGCCTTGCCCGATTCGAAATGGCGCCGCTCCAGCAGGCCGGCCTGCTCGAACTGGGTGAGCACGCGATAGACCGTGGCCAGGCCGATGTCGGTCTCTTCGGCAAGCAACTGGCGATAGACATCCTCGGCCGTGAGATGGCGCGTGCTCGACTTGCGGAACAGGTCGAGGATGGCCATGCGCGGCACGGTTGCCTTGAGACCAATGCTCTTGAGTTCTTCGGGGTCGGACAGGGAACTGCTGCCCTTGGGGTCTGCGGAATCTGACATGGGGTCCGGAACCATTGAGTGGATCAATCGGGGAAGCGCAAGCCCATATGATATAGTTTTCCGGCCTGTTCATCCCTTCCCGCCTCCATTCCCCGCCCCTACCATGCTGCCGCGAACCCTGTCTCGTCTTATCTTATTTAGCCTGCCACTCCTGGCCGCCTGCTCCGGCACCCCGGAAGTTACGTCCTACCTCTCCCCCTACCGCATCGACGTGCGCCAGGGTAATTACGTCAGCCAGGACATGGTGGCACGCCTGAAGCCCGGCATGAGCCACGACCAGGTGCGCTTTGCCCTCGGCACACCGCTGGTGACCGACATGTTCCATGCTGATCGCTGGGATTACGTGTACCACTTCCAGCCAGGGCGCGGCGCCGCACAGATGCGCCGACTGGTGGTGTTCTTCGAGGAAGGCAAGCTGGTGCGCGTCGGGGGCGATGTCGTGGCTGAAACGGAGGCCAGCAAGGAAGCGGCCGCTGCCGCGCCCAGTTCGCGGGTCATCGACGTACCGGCAAGCGCCAAATAGAGTAGAGGCTGATCATGCAAAATATTCGTTTCGCCATTGTCGGTGCTGGCGGACGCATGGGCCGCACGCTGATCGAGGCCGTGCAGCAGGCACCGGATGCCGAACTGGCGGCGGCGCTGGACGTGCCGGGCAGCCCGCTGCTCGGCCGTGACGCCGGCGATCTGGTCGGCTCGCCCTGCGGCGTCAAACTCAGCGATGATGTTGCCAGCGGGTTGTCGCAAGCCGATTGTCTGATCGACTTCACCCGCCCCGCAGGCACCCTGCAGCATCTCGAAATCTGCTGCCGCCATGGTGTCCATGCCGTCATCGGCACAACCGGCTTCTCAGCGGATCAGAAAAAACAGATCGAGAAGTTCGCGCGCGACATACCCATCGTCTTCGCGCCGAACATGGCCGTCGGGGTTAACGCGGTTTTCAGGCTGCTCGACATCGCGGCGCGCATCCTCAACGCAGGCTACGACGTGGAAATCATCGAAGCGCACCATCGCCACAAGATCGATGCCCCCTCGGGAACCGCGCTGCGCATGGGCGAAGTGGTAGCGGCCGCGCTGGGTCGCGATCTGGCCGAGTGCGCCGTGTATGGCCGCGAAGGCCACACCGGCGAACGGCCGGCGACGCAGATCGGTTTTGCCACGGTGCGCGGCGGCGATATCGTCGGTGACCATACGGTGTTGTTCGCCGGTGCCGGCGAGCGCATTGAAATCTCCCACAAGTCAGCCAGCCGCATGCCCTACGCGCTCGGCAGCCTGCGGGCAGCGCGGTTTTTGCGCGGCAGGACCAATGGTCTTTTCGACATGCAGGACGTGCTCGGGCTACGCTGATCGGCTACAATGGCGCGGTTTGGCCGACGTTCCCGTTCCGGGCGTCGGCAGCTTCAAAATAACCGCGTCAGTTATCGTCCAGGAGTCCGATTTTGCCAGCGATTTTGCCAGCCCCGTCAGCCTTTTCGCCCGCCCTCCTTGCCCTCGCTGACGGAAGCATTTTTCGCGGCAAGAGTATCGGGGCGACAGGCGCCAGCGTTGGCGAGGTGGTGTTCAACACCGCCATGACCGGCTACCAGGAAATTCTCACCGATCCGTCCTATACCCGGCAGATCGTCACGCTCACCTATCCGCACATCGGCAATACCGGCGTCAATCGCGAAGATTGCGAAGCCGGGCGCATTTACGCCGCCGGCCTGGTGATCCGCGACCTGCCCCTGCTCGCCTCGAACTTCCGCTCCACCCAGAACCTCTCTGATTATCTTCGTACCGAAAATATTGTCGGCATCGCCGACATCGATACCCGCAAGCTCACACGCATCCTGCGCGAAAAGGGTGCGCAGGCAGGCTGCCTTCTGGCTGGTGCCCCCGGCGGCACGCAGGGCGATGCCGACGTCGCCCGCGCCATCAAGGCTGCCGGCGCCTTCCCCGGCCTCGCCGGCATGGACCTCGCCAAAGTGGTCAGTGTTGAAAAACCATACGAGTGGACGGAAGGCGAGTGGAAGTTGGGCAAGGGTTACATGCCACAGCCGGATCCCCGCTTTCATGTCGTGGCCTACGATTTCGGCGTCAAGCGCAACATCCTGCGCATGCTGGCCGCACGTGGCTGCCGCATCACCGTGGTGCCGGCTCAGACACCCGCTGCAGAGGTGCTGGCGCGCAAGCCCGATGGCATCTTCCTGTCGAATGGCCCGGGCGACCCCGAGCCCTGCGACTACGCGATTGCCGCCATTCGTGAATTGCTCAACAGAAAACTGCCGATCTTCGGCATCTGCCTGGGCCATCAACTGATGGGGCTCGCCGCTGGCGGCAAGACCCTCAAGATGAAGTTCGGCCACCACGGCGCCAACCACCCGGTCAAGGACCTTGAATCCGGCCAGGTGATGATCACCAGCCAGAACCACGGCTTTGCGGTCGATCCCGGCTCCTTGCCCGACAACGTCAAGGTGACTCATGTGTCGCTGTTCGACGGCAGCCTGCAGGGCCTGGCCTGGACCGACCGTCCGGCGCTGTGCTTTCAGGGCCACCCCGAAGCGAGCCCCGGGCCGCACGACGTTTCCTACCTCTTTGATCGCTTCATCAAACTGATGGAGCAAAAATAATAATGCCCCCCCACGCTCGCAATACCTGCTCGCTGCCCCCCATGAAATCACCCGTAGCGGTGACAGCGGGGCGCATGTCTCCTTGGGGCGGCCCGGCGGAGACATCGAATGCCTAAAAGAACCGACATCAACAGCGTCCTCATCATTGGCGCCGGACCGATCATCATCGGCCAGGCCTGCGAGTTCGACTATTCCGGCGCCCAGGCCTGCAAGGCGCTGCGCGAAGAGGGTTACAAGGTCATCCTGGTCAATTCAAACCCGGCCACGATCATGACCGACCCGGAAATGGCCGACGTCACCTACATCGAACCGGTCACCTGGCAGGTGGTCGAAAACATCATCGCCAAGGAACGGCCCGACGTTTTGCTCCCCACCATGGGCGGCCAGACGGCGCTGAACTGCGCGCTTGATCTGGCCAAGCACGGCGTCCTCGAAAAGTATGGCGTCGAAATGATCGGCGCCACCAAGGAAGCCATCGACATGGCCGAGGACCGCGAAAAGTTCAAGAAGGCGATGACCAGGATCGGTCTCGGCTCGGCGCGTTCCGGCATCGCCCACAGCATGGAAGAGGCGCAGCAGGTGCAGGGCGCCATGGGCTTCCCGACCATCATCCGCCCCTCCTTCACCATGGGCGGCTCGGGCGGCGGCATCGCCTACAACCAGGAAGAGTTCGTCGAGATCTGCAAGCGCGGCCTGGAGGCTTCGCCGACCAAGGAACTGCTGATCGAGGAGTCGCTGCTCGGCTGGAAAGAGTTCGAGATGGAGGTGGTGCGCGACCGCAAGGACAACTGCATCATCGTCTGCTCGATCGAGAACCTCGACCCGATGGGCGTGCATACCGGCGACTCGATCACCGTCGCGCCGGCGCAAACGCTCACCGACAAGGAATACCAGATCATGCGCAACGCCAGCATCGCGGTGCTGCGCGAGATCGGCGTCGACACGGGCGGTTCCAACGTGCAGTTCGCCATCAATCCCGATGACGGCCGCATGATCGTGATCGAGATGAACCCGCGCGTTTCGCGTTCCTCGGCGCTGGCCTCGAAGGCCACCGGCTTCCCGATCGCCAAGGTGGCGGCGAAACTGGCGGTCGGCTACACGCTCGACGAACTGAAGAACGACATCACCGGCGGCGCCACGCCCGCCTCGTTCGAACCCGCCATCGACTACGTCGTCACCAAGGTGCCGCGCTTCGCCTTCGAGAAATTCCCCCAGGCCAATGACCGCCTGACCACGCAGATGAAGTCGGTGGGCGAAGTGATGGCGATCGGCCGCAGTTTTCAGGAATCGCTGCAGAAGGCGCTGCGCGGCCTGGAAGTCGGCGTCTATGGCCTCGACGAGATCGAGGCCGACCGCGACGCCATCGACCACGAACTGGCCAGTCCCGGCGCGCAGCGCATCTGGTACGTCGGCCAGGCATTTCGCAGCGGCTATTCCTTGCGGGACGTTTTCAACCTGACCAGCATCGACCCGTGGTTTCTGGTGCAGATTGAAGACATCGTCAAAACCGAAGCATGGCTGGCGACGCAGCAACTCGCTGATCTCGATGCCGCGGCGCTGCGCGGTTTGAAACGCAAGGGCTTCTCCGACCGCAGAATTGGCCACCTGGTCGGCACAAAAGTCGGCGCTGGCGGGACGGCGTCAGCCGACTCGCCGCGTAACATGGGGACGGCGTCTGGCGACATGGAAACAGCGGTGCGCGAGCGCCGCCACGCGCTGGGCATCCGCCCGGTGTTCAAGCGCGTCGATACCTGCGCCGCCGAATTTTCCACCTCGACCGCCTACATGTATTCAACCTACGAGGACGAGTGCGAGTCGCGGCCGACTGACCGGAAAAAAATCATGGTGCTCGGCGGCGGACCGAACCGCATCGGCCAGGGCATCGAATTCGACTATTGCTGCGTGCATGCGGCGCTGGCGATGCGCGAAGATGGTTACGAGACCATCATGGTCAACTGCAACCCGGAAACCGTATCGACCGACTACGATACCTCCGATCGCCTCTACTTCGAACCGCTGACCCTGGAAGACATTCTCGAGATCGTCCATGTCGAGAAGCCGGTCGGCGTGATCGTGCAGTTCGGCGGGCAGACGCCGCTCAAGCGCGCACGCGCCCTGGAAGCCAACGGCGTGCCGATCATCGGCACCAGCCCGGACATGATCGACGCCGCCGAAGACCGCGAGCGCTTCCAGAAGCTGCTCCAGGACCTCCAGCTCAAGCAGCCGCCCAACCGCACCGCGCGCACCGAGGCCGATGCCATCCGGCTCGCCGCCGAAATCGGTTATCCGCTGGTGGTGCGCCCCAGCTATGTGCTGGGCGGTCGCGCCATGGAAATCGTGCACGAGCAGAAAGATCTCGAACGCTACATGCGCGAGGCAATCAAGGTCTCGAACGATTCGCCGGTGCTGCTCGACCGCTTCCTCAACGATGCCACCGAGGTCGATGTCGACGCGCTCTGCGACGGCCAGCAGGTCATCATCGGCGGCATCATGGAGCACATCGAACAGGCGGGGGTGCATTCGGGCGATTCGGCCTGCTCCCTGCCGCCACATTCGCTGAGTCCGGAAATACAGGACGAATTGCGCCGCCAGACCGAGCAGATGGCGCGCGGCCTCAACGTCATCGGCCTGATGAACGTACAGTTCGCCATTCAAAAGACACCGGCAGGACAGCAGGACGTTGTGTACGTGCTGGAAGTCAATCCGCGCGCCTCGCGCACCGTACCCTTCGTCTCCAAGGCTACCGGCCGGCCTCTGGCCAAGATTGCCGCACGCTGCATGGCCGGCCGCAGTCTGGCCGAGCAAGGCGTGACGCACGAGGTCGTGCCGCCCTATTTCTCGGTGAAGGAAGCCGTCTTCCCCTTCATCAAGTTTCCGGGCGTCGACACCATCCTCGGCCCGGAAATGAAATCCACCGGTGAAGTGATGGGCGTCGGTCGCAGCTTTGGCGAAGCCTTCGTCAAATCGCAGATCGCCGCCAGCACCAAGCTGCCCGCCACCGGTCGCGCTCTGATCACCGTCAAACCGGCCGACAAGGCAAAGGCGGTCGAAGTGGCGCGCCTGCTCCACGCATTGGGCTTAACTCTGGTGGCGACGCGCGGCACGGCGACCGCCATCCAGGAAGCCGGCATTCCGGTGGCGGCGGTCAACAAGGTCAGCGAAGGCCGTCCGCATATCGTCGACATGATCAAGAACAACGAAATCGTCCTGATCGTCAATACCGTCGATGAGTCCCGCGCAGCAATCCAGGATTCGCGCTCGATCCGCACCTCGGCACTGTCACAGAAAGTGACGCTGTTTACAACGGTCGAAGGTGGACATGCCGCGTGCATTGGCATGCGCCATTCCGGCCTGGAAACCTATTCAATCCAGCAGTTGCATGCTGAGCTATCCCTATGAGCAAGGTACCCATCACGGTGCACGGTGCCGAACTACTCAAAGCCGAACTGCAGCGCCTGAAAACCATCGAGCGCCCCTCGGTAATTGCCGCGATTGCCGAAGCACGCTCGCACGGCGATCTCTCTGAAAATGCCGAATACGATGCTGCGAAAGAGCGCCAGGGATTTGTCGAGGGCCGCATCCAGGAAGTCGAAAGCAAGCTCGGCAACGCTCAGATCATCGACCCACGTGCGCTCGATGCCGATGGCCGCGTGGTGTTTGGCGCCACCGTCGACCTGGAAGACATCGACGGCGAACAGACCGTGACTTACCAGATCGTCGGCGACGACGAGGCCGATCTCAAGCTGGGCAAGATATCGCTCAACTCGCCCGTTGCGCGCTCGCTGATCGGCAAATTCTCCGGCGATGTCACCGAAGTGCACACCCCCGGCGGCCGCCGCGAATACGAAATCCTTGATGTACGCTACGAGTAACTGGCCCACCCCTCCCAACCTCCCCTCACGGGAAGGTGACTGTGGCTCGCTGCGCTCGTCCATTACGGGGAGCATTCTTGTCGGGTGTTGTGCGGATTGCGGCTGGCGCCGCGTGCCGTCATGCCTTGGGGCGGCCCGGCGGCAAGACTACATTTTTAATCATAATGACTGAAAACATCACACGCCTGCGCGTCGGCATCCCGAAGGGCAGCCTGCAGGAAACCACGCAGAATCTGTTCAACCGCGCCGGTTACAACCTGCGCATCTCGGGCCGCTCGTACTATCCGACCGTCGACGACACGGAAATCGAGTGCATCCTGATCCGGCCGCAGGAGATGGCCCGCTATGTCGGCCAGGGTGTGCTCGATTGCGCCATTACGGGTCTCGACTGGATTCTCGAAACCGGAGCCGACGTCGTGGAACTGGCCAATCTGAAAGCGCCCTGGCCCAACTATGGCACCGTCCGCTGGGTGATGGCTTCCAAGGAAGGCTCACCGTTCGGCACGGTCAAAGACCTGCAGGGCAAGCGCATCGCCACCGAAGTCGTCGGCATGACGAAACGCTTCCTCGCCGAACATGGCGTCGAAGCCAGCGTCGAGTTTTCCTGGGGCGCCACCGAAGTCAAGCCGCCAATTCTGGCTGACGCCATCGTCGATGTCACCGAGACAGGATCGTCACTGCGCGCCAACAATTTGAAGATCATGCACGTCGTGCTGGAAAGCACGCCGCGTTTCATCGCCAATCGCGACGCCCTTGCCGATACCTGGAAAACCGCCAAGATCGAGCGTCTGCTGATGATGCTGAAGGGCGCGATTGCCGCCGCCACGCGGGTGTTGCTGTCGATGAACGTGCCGCGCGATTGCACCGATGCCGTACTGCAGTTGCTGCCGGCACGCGCCACGCCCACCGTATCCACCCTCTCCGACCCCGACTGGCTGGAACTCAGCATCGTCGTCGAAGAAAAGTTCGTGCGTGAATTGGTTCCGAGTCTCTACCAGGCCGGCGCACGCGGCATCATCGAACTGCCGATCAACAAGATCGTCGAGTAGGACCCCGAGTAAGGCCCGCCCCTCCCGTCCTCCCCTCGCGGGGAGGTGACTGTGGCTCGCTGCGCTCGTTTGTTACGGGGCGCCCCTATTCAAGTTTGGGTGCGGTTTGCGGCTGGCGCCGCGTGCCGCTTTGCCTTGGCAGCCCTCTCCCTCAATCCCTCTCCC
>DDXB01000060.1:0-12388 GCA_002347405.1 Rhodocyclaceae bacterium UBA2271
AGTTCTGGCCGGCGCTGGAAGCATTGCTCGCCAATCAACATCACTGGGCACCGCATCACACGGCGCAGGTCGCCCTGATCTGGCCCCATCTTGAAGGCCTGGGGCTGAACCTCGCGCAGGTACGGGCCGACATGCTCGCCCCGTCAATCGCCCAGATAATCGCCCAGGACCTGGCCGACGCCGACACCCTCAAGGTCACCAAGACGCCGGAATTCTTCGTCAATGGCAAACCCCTGCCGCGCTTCGGCTTCGACCAGTTGAAAATACTGGTTGATGAGGCGCTGAAGGACACGCAGCGGCGCTAGCCGACACGTCAAACGGGGAATGTCGGATTCGGGTCTACCTCAATCGACAAACGCCAAACCATCGGAAATCATGCGTAACTGGTTTCGCCGCTATACACCCGACCACGCTGCGGTCAGCGACAACCGCTGGCTGGCGCCGTTTCGCAGCACGCTGCTGCACCCGCGCCTGTGGCACCTCAATCGTCATTCCGCCGCCGGCGGCGTGGCGGTGGGGTTGTTCTGCGGGCTGATTCCGGGGCCGTTCCAGATGATCGTCGCGGCACTTTGCGCCGTCTTTTTCCGCATCAACCTGCCGCTCGCGCTGGTCACCACGCTTTACACCAACCCCCTCACCATTGTGCCGTTGTATGTGGTCGCTTTCGGGATCGGCCGGATCGTGATGGGAGTGTTCGGGCAGGGGAACAGCGAGTTCATCCACCCGCCCGAATATGGCGATGCCGGTTCAAGCACCATGCTGGAATGGATTGGCGCGCTGGGTGACTGGGTATGGCAGCTCGGCGCGCCGCTGGCCATCGGCTTGCCGCTGCTGGCCACGTTTCTGGCGATTGACGGCTACCTCGTCGTCTACATCGCCTGGCGCATTTACCTAGTGCGCGCCTGGCGCAAGAGAGCCAGCCGCCAGCGCGTCGGACAACCGCCCGTCGCATAGCAAAAGTCGGCGCTGGCAGGACGCCGCCAGCGTTGCATCGTGCGTCACGATCACCAGACTGGTGCCGTGCACCGCGTTCATGCGCAACATCAGCGCGAACACTTCGTCGGCGGTGTGGCGGTCGAGGTTGCCGGTCGGCTCGTCGGCCAGCACGCATGCCGGCCGGGTCACCAGCGCCCGCGCCAGCGCCGCGCGCTGCCGTTCGCCGCCCGAAAGTTCGCCGGGGCGATGCTTGAGGCGCGCCCCCAAACCCACTTCGGTGAGGATCGCCGCAGCCTGCTCAAAGGCTTGCGCCTTGGGCAAGCGCCGGATCAGCAGCGGCATGGCGACATTTTCGAGCGCAGAGAATTCCGGCAACAAATGATGAAACTGATAAACGAAACCCAGCGACTCGTTGCGCAGACGGCCACGCTCGGCCTCTGAAGCGTTTGCCAATGCCACGCCGAGCAGCTGCACCGTGCCGGCCGATGGCGCATCCAGCCCGCCCAGCAGATGCAGCAAAGTGCTCTTGCCCGAACCGCTGGTGCCAACGATCGCCAGCGTCTCACCCATCCCGACCTGCAGATCGATACCGGTCAGCACCGGCACGTCGGTGGCACCCTGGCGGAAGGTTTTGGCGAGGCCGGTACACGAAATCACGACCCCGCCGCCGAGCCGCCCCAAGGCGGGGTCAGCCAACAAAGCGGAAGCCGTGCCCGGCACGGCTGAACTCCCGTCACCCCCTTCCTCGGGAAGGGGGCTGGGGGGAAGGCGCGTCACTTCATTCATACCTCAATGCCTCCGCCGGATTCACCCGCGCGGCGCGCCAGCTCGGATAGAGCGTCGCCAGGAGCGTCAGGACGAAAGACACGGAACCGATGGTCCACACATCCGGCCAGCGCAGGTCGGAAGGCAGGTCGGAAATGTAATAGACATCCTTGGCGAGAAACTGGAAGCCGAGCACGCGCTCCAACGCCGGCACCACGACATCGACATTCAGCGCCAGCGCCACGCCGCCGCCGATGCCGAATACGAGGCCGATCAGGCCGATCAGCGTGCCCTGAATGATGAAGATGCGCATGATGCTGCCGGGGCTCGCCCCCAGCGTGCGCAGGATGGCGATGTCGGCGCGCTTGTCGGTCACCGTCATCACCAGCGTCGAGACGATGTTGAAGGCGGCCACCGCGACGATCAAGAGGAGGATGAGGAACATCATGTTTTTTTCGATCTGGACGGCGCGGAAGAAATTGGCATGGGTGCGCGTCCAGTCGGTGGCGCGCAAATCGGGGCCGATGCTGGCGGCCAGTTCGCGCACCACGCGCGGCGCCATGAACAGATCGTCGAGCTTGAGGCGCACGCCGGTGACGCGATCCTCCATCTGGTAGAGCTTTTGCGCATCGCCCAGGTGTATCAACGCGAGGCCGGAGTCATATTCGAACATGCCGACCTCGAAGATGCCGACCACGGTAAATTGCTTCATGCGCGGCAGGATGGCGGCCGGCGTGACCATGCCCTGCGGCGCGATCAACGCCACTTTTTCGCCTTCGAAGACGCGCAACGCATGGGCCAGTTCCGCGCCGAGGATGATGCCGAACTCGCCCGGCGCCAGCCGTTCCAGGGCACCGGCCTTCATGTGGCGGGCGAAGTCGGCCACGCCCTCCTCCTCGGCCGGCAGGATGCCGCGGATCAACGCCCCCTTCACCTGACCGTCGAAGCTCAGCATGCTCTGCCCCTGGATGTAGGGCGCGGCGGCAATGACACGCGGATGGCGCGTGACGGTGGCAACGGCATCCGGCCAGTTGTCCATCTCGCCGTGGATGCCGGAAATCTGCGCGTGCGAGGCGACGCCGAGAATGCGCGTGCGCAATTCCTTCTGGAAGCCGTTCATCACCGACAGCACGACAATCAGCGCCGCCACGCCGAGCGCCAGCCCGAGCGTGGAAATCAGCGAGATGAAGGAGATGAAGCGGTTGCCGCCGCCCGACTTGCGGGCGGTGGTGTAGCGCAGGCCGATGAAGGTTTCGAATGACATGGAGGCGGGATTCTACCTTGACACTAGCGTGGCGCCGCCGTCCCGCCAGCGCCGACTTTCCGGATCAGGCAAATCATGCAGAACCGCGCCGCCCCATTGCGGTCTGCTGCCGGGCGAGAGTAGCCGTGCCCTGACAAGACCCAACGTCGGACAGCAAACGCTTCAACTCCTTCTTGACCACGGCGTAGCATTCGCACGCATGGCGCTCCAGTCCGGACCGATCAAGCACGGCAATGTGGCCGCGGCGATAACTGATAAATCCGGCACGCTGCAGGTTGCCGGCCGCCACGGTAATCCCCTCGCGGCGCACGCCGAGCATGCTGGCCACCAGTTCCTGCGTCATGACCAGATCGCTTGAAGGCAATCGATCGAGCGTCAGCAGCAACCAGCGACACAGCTGCTGTTCCAGCGAATGGTGCCGATTGCAGGCAGCGGTCTGGGATATCTGCGTAATCAGCGCCTGGGTGTAGCGCAGCAGCAGACGCTGCAGCAAGCCGGCGCGATTGAATTCCCGCAACAGCAAGCGACGCTCCAACCGGTACGCATGGCCCGCGGTTTGCACCACGGCGGAACTCGACGTGGTATCTCCACCCATGAACAGCGAGATACCGACCACACCCTCATTGCCCACCCCCGCTGCTTCGGTAGTCGCGCCAGACGCCATGACGTAGTGCAGCGAGACGATGGCAGTGGTGGGAAAATAGGCGTGCTGCAACTGTCCGCCGGGCTCGTAGAGCATCTTGCCGAGCGGCAGCGGGGCCAGTTCCAGATGCGCAACCAACGGCTCGAACTCCGCCGCCGGGAGGGCGGCGAGAAGATGGTTTTGCTGCGGTCCCTGGGGAGATGACATCGTCAACCGATCCTCAATAACCCAAGGCCTAGCCTTTGGTGGCGAATTCGACACCGATACCACGATACCCGGTGTAGCAGCCCGCCTGGTTGAACATCGGCTCTCCGCTCACGCGGAATTGCTGCCGCGCGCCATTGGCGTTGACCCGGCTGAGGACAAAATCGAGGAAGGGTTGCCGGGCGGCAATGCTTGCCAGCAACAATTTCCGCTCTGCTTCATTCCAGCCCGCCTCCAGGGCAGCGCTCGGATCGTCCGGCAAGGTGTCAGCCTGGATGCCGAGCATTTCCAGCACCGGGCCGGAAACCTTGATGAAGTTATCGTTCGCGTCCTGCTCCCAGTACCAGTCGGAAGCCAACTCGGTCAAATTGCGATAGCGGGTTTCGCTTGCGCGTAATTCGGCGGTCCGCTCCTGCACCGTCTGTTCCAGAACCTTGCTGTAATTCTCGAGTTTCTTGTACAACAGCCGTGCTTCCAGCATGTTGTGGATGCGCGTCCTGACTTCGACCAGATCGAACGGCTTGCTGATGAAATCCCTGGCACCGGCCTGCAACGCGCGCAGTTTGTGGCCGGGTTGCGCAGTGATCACGAGGACCGGAAGATAGCCATCCGCGGCATTGCTCTTGAGACCTTCCATTACCTGGAATCCATCCATGCCGGGCATCTGCAGATCAAGCAGGATCAGGTCGTAGCCGTTTTTTCGGTGTAGCGCGCAAACCTCTTGCGGGATCATCGTTGAGGTCACGCCGGTGTAGCCGGCCTCACGCAACAACTGCTCGATCAGGATGACATTGGGCTCCTGATCGTCAACGATCAGGATGCTGGCGTTCAGGATCTCGGTCTGGGTGATCATCATGATGGATTTCCCTGCTTGGTAGCGGTAACGCTAATCGAATAATTGGCGCTGTTGAAGATCGCGTTCTGCAAAGCGCCCGATTTAAGCAAGGCTGCTTGGCCTTGATATTCGGCGATAACGCCCGGCTTTGTCAAAGTATCCTGCGCCCGCTGATGACTCGGAGCAAGACGACGACGATGGCAACCACCAGAAGGATATGAATGAACCCCCCCATGGTGGATGATGTGACTATGCCGAGTAGCCAGAGGACGATCAAGATAACAGCAATTGTGTAAAGCATTTTATGGCCTCTTTCGTTTGGTGAGAATTAGTCGCCCAGCAATTCGGCCACCGGCCCGAGTTGCTCGATATGCTGCGCCACCACTTTCACAATAACAATGATCGGAATGCTCAGCAGCAGGCCCCAGACGCCCCACAGCCACCCCCCGAACAACAGCGATACGAATATCGCCGCCGTATTCATTTTGGCGATCCTGCCCGTCATCCAGGTCGTGACAAAGTAACCGACCAACGTGGCGATCACCATTGAAGCGGCAGCAGCCAGCAGCAGCATCGACAGCGATTCGAATTGCATGAAGGCCGCGATACCAATGACGCTGGCGGTAACCGCCGGACCGACGTAGGGAATCAGGTGCAGCAGTCCCGCCGTCACGCCCCAGGCGCCGGCATTTTCGAGGCCGATCCAGCTCAAGGCGATCCAGGTCAGCAATCCGACCAGGACGTTGGTCACCAGCAGCATGAACATGTAGCGCTGGATCGAGTCGTTGATGCCATCGAGGATGTGTACCGTGATCTTACGGTTCGACATTGATGGTCCGGCGAGCCGCACCAGCTTTCTCTTGAAGGTATCTCCGGACAGCAGCAGAAAGAACGTCAGGAACAGCACCATGGCTGCCTGACCGATCAGGCCAGCGGCTACCATGGCGTTAGTCAAAAAGAAGTTGCCGAGGTTGAAGCCGGGCACATCGATGACAACGCGCGTCGCCCGCTGTCTTGGCAGCGCAGCCAAACCAGCCGCCTCGCTCGTCGCCTTTTCGATTTCACTGGCAGCGGTTTGCATCTTCTGCATGGTGCTGGCTTCACCTTTGCGCAGCTTGGCGATGCCGGCCGACATCTGGCTCACCGCTTCAGGCAATTGATCGATGATGGTCAGGATCTGCCCACGCAACGCGTAGGTGCCCAGCACGGCGACACACACCACCCCGATCATCACAATGCTGGTGCCGAGCACGCGTGGAATGCGGACCAGTTCGAGCCAGACGACCAGGCGATTCAGCGTGTAGGCAAAAAGGATGCCGAGCAAGAGGGACACGAAGAAACTCTGCGCCCACTTCAGGGCGAACACTGCAGCAACGGTAGCGAGTATCACCAGGGCGATTCCCCGTGCAGCCCTGAGCTCAGGTACCACGGACAGCAAATCAACGGGCTCGATGCCGGCTGAAGATTGATTGCCCGGCGGAACTGCCGATTCGGTAATTTCGATTGCCGTCATATTGATGCGTTCACAGTCAGCCTGAACATGGGGTCATTGCCGAACGCGAGGTTCGGCAATGACCAAAAGTGCGCTATCGCCTACTTGATGCGCATGTCGTTCTTGACGGATTTCACGCCCTTGACGCTACGCGCCAATTCAACCGCTTTACTCGATGCGGTATACGAACTCACGAAGCCACTCAACTGAACGACACCCTTGAAGGTCTCGACATTGATTTCAGCGACCTTCAGCGTGGGCTCATTGAAAATGGCCGTCTTCACCTTGGTGGTGATGACGCTGTCGTCGATATATTCGCCGGTTCCTTCTTGCGTCGATGTAGACGCGCAGCCGACAACAAACACCAGCGTAAAAGCCAGAAATAGTGCGGAAAGATATTTGCCAAGTTGTTTCATGGTTGATTCTCCTGAGGTGGAAAAAACAGAACTTCCTGATTGGGTTTCAGACAACAGCGTTCGCATGGCTGTCCGGGTTGGGAACCGAGTCTGACGACCAGCGAGACACTCTCTGTGTCGAAGCCTCTGGATAAATATAGTAAAAAATGCCCACTGCCGTCGGTACGCTGTCGTACATAGTGTTAGCAGGCTGTTGAAATTCGACCGAATTTGCGGTGCCCGAACATAATGTCGCGATCCTGGAATGCGAAACGAGACTGAGCGGATGACATTTTCGTCTCACCTCGATGCAATTCGTCGCATCGGTGCTGGAATGCCACCTCATTGCGGCATTCCTTGCGGCACCGCGAACAATATTCGAGCCATTCTGGTGAGATTGCTGGCCGTCATCGTCAGCTTGCAGTGCTGATCAACTCGTTCCCATCCGCAGAAGACCATCTGTCGGATGCGCCCCACCGCCTTAACCCAGCCAAAGTTTCAGATTGATGCTGGCCCCGTCAGTGCATCGAAGCCGCTGACGACGTCGAACAGTTCCGCGTCGATGCCGCTCTGGCGGATCCGGTGAAAACTTCCGTTGAGGTCTTCCAGCAGATCGTCGATGTTCTTGTCGGCGCGTTGCATCGCCGCCAGGCGGCTTGCATTTTCACTGGCCAGCGACTCAGCGCAGGCCCTGAACAGAGAAACAAACAGATACTCGCGGATCAGCGACCGCAGGGTCGCGGTCTCGTCGCCCATCACCTCGGGCAGGTTCCCAGTCGGCCAGGATAACTCGACAAGTTTGCGGCGCCAGGTTTCATCCAGGGGAAGCAACCGCTGCTGGACGGGTTCATAAATCGCACCGGAAGTGGGGCGGTTGTAGAAAAGATGAAGCTCGCCGATTTCACCCTGGCTTTGGTGCGCCTCGCTCTCGATGATGATCCGCCCGACCAGTGGCGTGATGGCCTGAACGGAATTCGGCACGGCGTGGAGCCCGGCCAGCGCCAGGCCCGCGTCCGCCAGGCGCCCATGCACGCGCTCGCCTACCGCCCAGACCCGGTGTTTGCCGGGCAACGCGGCGAGGGCCTTCAACGCGAAATCGGCTACCACGTCGTTAAAGCGGCCAACCAGACCCTGATCCGAGCCGAACACGACCGCGCCGACGGACCCTTGATCGGGATGGGCTGTGCTTTCCGTGATCGGCGCCGCCGCATTTTTCCGGAAAGAGATGCTCAAGCCCAGTTCCACGCTGCGATAGTAGTGGCCCAGGGCGCGCACCGATTGCTCGTATTGGCCGATGTTCGAGGCGGCCAGGGCCTTCATCGTGCGCACGACGGATTGCAGATCGCCGGCGCTGCCGATCTTGCGGCGCAGGCTGGCCGTGGTGTTGCTCATGACGGCTCCGAGGGTTTTCGCCCAGTCGTCTGGCGCACTTTATCGTTCCGTGCGCCCCAGCGTGCTTTCGATCACTCGCGCCAGTTTATCGGCGGCGCCGTCGACGGCCTTGTCCAGACTCGCCGCCGTGTGGGTAACCGCCATGGGCTGGCGGCCTTCGAGGCGGGCTTCCATTACGCAACGCTTGTCGTGTTGACCGCTCTTGTCGGCGTTTTCGTCGCTCAGGTGCAACTCCACTCGTGTGATGTGATCGCTGAATCGACTCAGTGCATTCTCCACTTTGTCGCGCAGTGGCGCCGCCATCGTCTCATCGATTTCGATGTTGCGGTCGGTGTTGATCTGGATTTGCATGGTTTGTTCCTTTGATTGGCTTGAATTGACGATCAGCTCAGAATCGGAAAACTGCTGCTACGCCGGTCTGCGTTGGCATGCGCTGAGATGGCATGACCACAACCCGGCCACCTGCCTTGGCGACCATTTCGCCCAGGTCGTCGAGCAGGTCATCGACTTCCGGGTGACTCAGGCCAGCGAATTCGATCCGGCCTGTTGTGCTGTCCATCCGGCCGGCCAGTTGGCGGTCGGCCTCGATCAGCAACGTTGCGACCCGTCCATTGACTGCCGCTTCAGCCACCTGGGCCAGGTCGTCGCTGCCCAGTTGCTTCGCCCTGGCTTTTTCGAATTCCTCGACCAGCGTGGTCAGTCGCGCCTGATACTCGGGTTCAACGGCCTGCCAGGCGAGCACCCGGAGCTCATCAAGCGGCAGCGCTGCAGTGTTGAGCGTGATGCCATCGGCCACCAGAAACGGGTTGTTGCTGACGGCGTGAAATAGGTGATGATGCTCGGGCAAAGCGGCCAGGATCAGCGGCAAACCCGAAGGGTTGGAGTGCCACTCCAGCACCGCACGGTCGACGGCACGGAAGAATTTCTCGGCGTCCAGGTCTACCTCGTCCTTTTTACCGCCTGTGCTGTGATGCATGGGCTGGTGTCCCTGGCCGACGCCACCATGGGAGCTTACTTTTTGCTGCGGCTCGGTCAATTCTCCGCCTAGGGCGTCCTCGATGGTGCGAGGCACGCCTGGCGCCAGTTCGATCTCGTCAAGCGCATCGCGGTTGCCCTCGAAAAGGCGAATGTGTTGGCGGGACAATTCAAGAACCTGGTAGCGATCAGCCGATTGCAAAATACGCCGCAAGGGCTTGGTATGAAAACTGTCGGCGACGACGACCAGTTCGTCGACCGGACGTTGCAGCAGGAACACGCGCAACAGGCCCGACCCGCTCAGCACGGCAAGCCCATCCAGCGTATGGTCCCAGAAAGTTCGATCTCGAGCGAGCGCTTCAAACGGTTCCAGAAGCGGCTTGGCCTCGGTGGGCGAATGCTTCTCCAGCAGCGATGCCGCCAACTGCTTCACCAGATTGCCGAAGCGGATGGGGTCCTGCTGGTTGTCCGGATGGTGTCGGTGCGTCGGCTGGTAGAGCGAGAGGCAAGGCGGTTGTTGAGCAGATACCAATTCGGCCAGCGATTCGGGGGTAAGCAGATTCATCATGACTTCCTCTTCGGTGTGGCGTCGGGCTTGGGTTGAAGCTGGTCTTCATCCGATTCGACGTCGGGTTGGGGTTCGGGTTCGGCTGTCGTTTCAGCACCATCGTGGCGTCATCCTTTCCATTTCCAGTCGCGGATCTCCGGCATGTCCTCACCGTGCTTTTCAATATAGGCCTTGTGATCGAGCAGCTTGTCGCGCAGATGCTGTTTGGCGTAGGCGGCGCGTGAACCCAGGCTCGGCACCCGGTCGATCACGTCGCCGGCCAGATGGAAGCGATCCAGATCGTTCAGTACGGTCATGTCGAAAGGCGTGGTGGTGGTGCCGTTTTCCTTGTAGCCGCGAACGTGGAGGTTGGGGTGGTTGGTGCGGCGGTAAGTCAGACGGTGGATCAGCCAGGGATAGCCATGGAAGGCAAAAATGATGGGCTTGTCCTGCGTGAAGAGGACGTCGAAGTCCTTGTCGGAGATGCCGTGCGGGTGCTCGCTCGGCGGCTGCAGGGCCATCAGGTCGACGACATTGATGACGCGGATTTTCAGCTCCGGAAAATGCTGCCGCAGAATCTGGACCGCAGCCAGTGTCTCCAGCGTCGGCACGTCGCCGCAGCAGGCCATGACCACATCGGGGTCGCTTCCTGCGTCGTTGCTGGCCCATTTCCATATCCCCAGCCCGGCAGTGCAGTGCTTGATCGCCGCATCCATGTTCAGCCATTGCAGTTCCGGCTGCTTGCCGGCGACGATGACATTGACGTCATTGTGGCTGCGCAGGCAATGGTCGGTCACCCACAGCAGGGTGTTGGCATCGGGCGGCAGATAAACACGGATGACCTCGGCCTTCTTGTTTGCCACCACGTCGATGAACCCCGGGTCCTGATGGCTGAAGCCATTGTGGTCCTGCCGCCACACGTGCGAAGACAATAAATAGTTCAACGAGGCAATCGGCCGGCGCCACACAATGTCGCGCGTCATGTCGAGCCACTTGGCATGCTGGTTGAACATCGAGTCGACAATGTGGATGAAGGCTTCGTAGCATGAGAAGAAGCCATGGCGCCCGGTCAGCAGATAGCCTTCGAGCCAGCCCTGGCACTGGTGCTCGCTCAACATTTCCATGACCCGGCCATCGGGCGCGACATGTTCGTCACCGGGAAGAATCTCCGCAGTCGAACAGCGGTTCGTCACTTCGAACAACGCACCCCAGCGATTCGACGCGGTTTCGTCCGGGCTGAAGATGCGGAAGTTGCGTGCCTCGGCATTGAGCTTCATCACGTCGCGCATGAACTCGCCCTGGGTGCGTGTCGCTTCGGCTTTGACCTCGCCGGGTTGCGGGACCTTGACCGCATGGTCGCGGAAGTCCGGCATGCGCAGGTCGCGCAGCAGCATGCCGCCATTGGCGTGCGGGTTGGCGCCCATGCGCCGCTCGCCTTTGGGCGCCAGCTCGGCCAGCTCCGCGATCAGTCGGCCCTGGGAATCGAATAATTCTTCGGGCCGGTAGCTTTTCATCCACTGCTCGAGGATCTGCAAATGCTTGGGTTTTGTCGCAAGCGCTGCAACCGGCACCTGGTGCGCGCGGAAGGTGTCCTCGATCGGTTTGCCATCAACCGATTCGGGGCCGGTCCAGCCCTTCGGCGAGCGCAGGATGATCATGGGCCAGCGCGGGCGCACGCCAAACCCGTTGGCACGCGCGTCGCGCTGGATGCGCTGGATCTCGGCAACCACGGTATCGAGGGTGACGGCCATCAACTGATGCATCTTCTCAGGGTCGTTGCCCTCGACGAAATACGGCGTGTAGCCATAGCCGCGAAACAGCTCGTTCAGCTCGTCACGGGGAATGCGCGCCAGCACGGTGGGGCCGGCGATCTTGTAGCCGTTCAAATGCAGAATCGGCAACACCGCGCCGTCGTGAACCGGGTTGAGGAATTTGTTGGAGTGCCAGCTGGTCGCCATCGGGCCGGTTTCCGCCTCGCCGTCGCCCACCACGCAGGCCACCAGCAGATCGGGATTGTCGAACGCGGCGCCATAAGCATGCGACAGGGCATAGCCAAGTTCGCCGCCTTCGTTGATCGAGCCCGGCGTTTCCGGTGCGACATGGCTGGGAATCCCGCCGGGAAAGGAAAACTGGGTGAACAGTTTCTTCATCCCCGCTTCATCCTGCGAGATGTTCGGATACACCTCGCTGTAGGTGCCCTCCAGGTAGGTGTTGGCCACCAGGCCCGGCCCACCATGTCCGGGACCAGTGACATTGATGATGCTCAGGTCGTATTGCCGGATGATCCGGTTGAGATGGACATACACAAAGTTCAGCCCCGGCGTGGTGCCCCAGTGTCCCAGCAATCTGGGCTTGACGTGTTCCAGCTTCAACGGTTGCTTGAGCAGCGGATTGTCGTAAAGATAAATCTGGCCGACCGATAGATAGTTGGCGGCCCGCCAGTAGGCGTCCATCCTGCGCAGAAGATCTAGCGGCAAGGGCTTGTAGGTGCGCTGGGGAAAATGCTGAACCATTCCATCATCGCGCGGTGCGGCGCGCCGCGTCGATCCGGAGGCTTTTGATTTGGCTGGGACGCTTGATTGACTCGCTTTGCGCGCAATGACAGTTTTTGAATCAATCAGGACTTTCCGGGGCGTTTTCGTCTTGCTGGTCATGTGTATGTTCCTTTCCCGTTGGGCGGTTCAGAATTCGGCAGACCGGTTTCGCGATCATCGCTTCCTCATCCGTATGCATGACGCGGAAATCGACCGGGCTGCGCACTGTGGTAATCACGCTCGCAGCACGACCCAAGGAATCCGGGGCAACGCCCACAGCACCGGATCCAGTTGCCGCCACACTTGTTCGATGGCGTGATTCCACGCCCGGATTCCATGAAATAACCAGGTTGTGAGCGTTCAATCAGTGTGGAGTGTCCCTTGCGCGCCGCAGCTTGTATGTGCG
>DDXB01000060.1:12411-20025 GCA_002347405.1 Rhodocyclaceae bacterium UBA2271
ACCTCAAGGAGACGCTGATTAATTCATAATCTGTCGTTGCGAGCGCAGTGAAGCAATGACAATAAATGAACGTGAGGCGTGACCTTGCGCTCGCGACAGGCGGCGTTGAAATCGGCCGTGTCGTAAGCCTTGTCCGCAACCACCGCCTTGGCGTGGCTACCCGGCACGCTGTCGAGCATGACCAGCGCTGACCGCTCAGTGCGCTGCAATGCGATAATTGTTCTTGCCTGCGTACTTGGCCTCATACAAGGCCAGATCTGCGCTTTTCATCAGCGTCTCCCCCGCTTCACCATGGGTGGGATAAATACTGGCACCGATGCTGACGGTCATGCTCACGTCGCTGTCTTGAATTCGATAGGGTTGCGACACGGCCTGGATCACTTTTGACGCCAGCTTGGCCACATCGTCGGCATGACTTAACTCCCACAACGCGATCACGAATTCGTCACCCCCCAGGCGCGCCACCGTGTCCTCTTGGCGCACCGCGGCCACCAGGCGCGCGGCGACCTGGCTCAGCAGCGTGTCGCCCGCGGCGTGGCCCAATGTGTCGTTAACCTGCTTGAACCCGTCCAGATCCAGATACATCACCGCCATCGCGCGCTTGTTCCTGTGCGCATGGGCGATGGCCAACGCAAGCCGGTCCATTAACAACCGTCTATTCGGCAGCCCGGTCAGCGCGTCGTGCAACGCCAGGGATTCCATCTCGCGGCCGTAATCCGCGAATTGCTTGTACAACAGCCGCACTTCCAGCATGTTGTGAATGCGCGTTCTGGCTTCCAAGATATCAAATGGCTTGCTGATGAAATCCTTCGCGCCAGAGGTGAGTGCCCGCAGCTTGTGGTCCGGTAGCGCCGTGATCACCAGGATCGGCAGGTAGCCGTCGATTTCGATTTCCTTCAACCCTTCCATCACCTGGAAGCCATCCATGCCGGGCATCTGCAGGTCGAGCAGAATCAAGTCGTAGTGATTGTCGCGATGCAAAGCGTAGACGGCATGCGGATCGAGCGTCGTCGTAATGCAGCGATAGCCGGCGTCACACAGCATTTGCTCCAGCCACAGCACATTGGCTTCCTGATCGTCAACGATCAGAATGCTGGCATCAAGAATGTCCGCGGCACTCAACATCATTAAGGTCCCGGGTCAATTGCACCATTCAACCCTGTTTCCGCAAGTGCCAGCGCCCGATCCAGCGCATCCATGAACTCGATGATTTTGATCGGCTTGGTGAGGTAGTGGAAGAATCCAGCCTCCAGGCCTTTCTCGATATCGCGTGGCATGGCATTGGCACTGATGGCCAGCACCGGGATGTGCGCCGTTAGCGGGTCTTCACGCAGGATTTTCAGCGCTTGAAAACCATTGATGCCAGGCAGGTTGATGTCCATCAGGATCACATCCGGGTGGTGCGTGCGCGCCAGCGCAAGTCCGCGATGGCCATCGCACGCGCTCAGCATGCGTATATTTGAGTGGCCCTCAATGATTTGCTCGACCAGCATCAGGTTGGCCGGATTGTCTTCCACATAGAGCAGGGTGCGCAGCACCGCACCTCCCTCGATTTGCGGCGCACACTCTGCGGTCAGGGTATATCCAGCAGCAAATTGTGGCGTAACGTCGCGGATCAGTTCGATCCAGAATTCACTACCCACGCCAACGGTGCTTGCCACGCCGATAGTGCCGCCCATCAGTTCGACCAGTTGCTTGGTGACCACCAGGCCAATGCCCGTCCCTTCCTCGCTGCCGGTCTCTTGCCCGAGACGATTGAACGGCTGAAACAACTGTTCCAGCTTTTCCGGAGGCAATCCCGCACCACTGTCCTTGACACTGATGCGGATGCGGTCCGGAGTGCTCGCGGTGCACTTCACCTCGACCGCTCCGTGCTCGCGGTTGTATTTGACCGCATTGGAAAGCAGGTTGATCAGAACCTGCTTGACCCGGGTTCGATCGGCATGGGCAAACCAGGTGTGGTCGAAGGGGAGAAAGTTCATCTGGATGCCGCGCAGTCGCGCCTGCGATTCGATCATGGCCCGGCATTCTTGTATGACGTCGGGCAACGACACCGGTTCTCGCGACAGCGACAGCTTGCCGGACTCGATCACCGCAAGATCAAGAATTTCGTTAATCAGTTCCAGCAGGTACCAGCCTGCCTTGGTAATTTCGCTCAACCTGACCCTCTGGGCGGCCGTTGGCGGCGGCGAACCGACCTCCAGCAACTGGGCGAAGCCGAGGATGGCATTCAGCGGGGTGCGCAACTCATGGCTCATGCTGGACAGGAAATCCGATTTGGCGAGGTTGGCTTTCCCCGCCACAACCATGGCGCCCTCCAACTCGATGTTCTTGTCCTGCAGCGTCTGATAGAGCTGCGCCCGCTCCTCTTCGACCTGCTTGCGCACGGTAACATCCCGCAAAATGCCGGTGAAGTAGCGCTGGCCACCCAGCCACATCTCGCTGACCGCCATCTCCAGCGGGAATGTGCTGCCATCTTTGCGGCGGCCGACGACCTCGCGCCCGAGACCAATGGCGCGCGCCTCATCGCTGGCACTGTAATAATCGAGGGAACCATTGCCCTGGCCCCGATCAAGCTCGGGGATCAGCAGGCTGAGTTTTTGACCGGTGAGTTCCGCGGCGGTGTAGCCAAACATTTTTTCGGCGGCCGGATTAACTTTCTCGACGATGCCGCCGCGGGCATGGATGGTGATGATGCCGTCCACCACGGTATTGAGAATAGTCTGGATCAGCGCGGCACTGTCGCGCAAGGCCTGCTGCACTGCATATTCGCCAGTGACATCGCGGAACACCAGCACGGCACCGATCACCTGACCGTCACGATCGCGAATCGGTGCGCAACTGTCGGCAATATCGCACTCGCTACCGTCGCGGGCAATCAGTACGGTGTGGTTGGCCAGTCCCTGTATCGTGCCCATGGCCAGGGTCTCGATGACCGGGATCGTGGCGGGTTGCCGGGTTTCCTTGTTGATAATGATAAAAATCTCATCTACCGGGCGACCGCTGGCATCCGCCTGCGTCCAGCCGGTGAGCTTTTCGGCCAGAGGATTCAGGAGTGTCACGCACGCTCTGGCATCGGTGGCGATCACGGCATCCCCAATGGAGTTGAGCGTGACGGCGAGCTTTTCCTCATTGTCCCGCGCGGTGACGTTGGCCATTTGCAGCTGCGTATTGGTCTCTTCCTGAATCTCGAGCAAATGTTGGCGCTCGGCTTCAATCTGCTTGCGCGCGGTATTGTCGGTGCCAATCAGCAGGTAGCCGATGATGTCACCTTGAGCATCGCGTAGCGCCGTGACAGACACCACCGCCGGCAAGCGGCTGCCGTTCTTGCAGATGTAGGTCAGCTCGTAAATGTCCTCGATGCCGCGCGAGGCCTTGAACACCAATGCCTCGAAGCCAGGCGCAATCGGCGTACCAAGCTCGACGCTGAGCGTCGCGGCGCGCGCGACGACTTCCTGCGGGTCGGAAATATCGGCCGGCGTGATTTTGTTAAGAACGTCGGCGGCCGTGAAACCCAGCATGCGCTCGGCGCCCACGTTGAAGATCTGAATGACGCCCTTGGCATCGGTGGCGATACTCGAAAAATTGGCGCTGTTGAAGATCGCGTTCTGCAAGGCGCCCGTTTTAAGCAAGGCTTCCTGACGTTGTAATTCTGCGATGCCCTCCGTCTTGCCAGCATTGTCGGCAAGGGAGGGGGCGTATTCTGTTTCAAGCATGGGCGATCTCTCTGAAAAGCGTGCAATGGAATCGGGAGACTTGGCCCCGCGAAATGCTCACAGAGGCTTGCGTCCACTAATAACCCGGAGCAGGATGACCACGAGGGCGATCACCAGAAGAACGTGAATGAAGCCGCCAATGGTGTAGGAGGTGACCAATCCGAGCAGCCACAAAATTAGCAGAACAACAGCAATCGTATAGAGCATGTTTTATCCCTTCGTACGGCTAACCCAGGCGTTAGACCGTTGTCACTAACAGGCACCACCCGGGGGTCGGGCGGCGACTTTACTGAAGAATGATCACCGGCGAAGGCCGCTGCCGGACGTGACGTCCGGCAGCGGCTCGCGATCAACTATCCTTCACTTGATCCGCATGTCGTTCTTGACGGATTTCACACCACTGACGCCGCGTGCCACCTCGACCGCCTTGTTCGCCGCGGTCTGCGTACTCACGAAGCCACTCAATTGAACCACGCCCTTGAAGGTCTCGACGTTGATCTCGGCGACCTTCAGAGTGGGCTCGTTGAATATGGCCGACTTCACCTTGGTGGTGATGGCGGTATCGTCGATGTATTCGCCAGTCCCCGCCTGCTTCGAGGTGGATGCACAACCCACGACGGACACCAGCATAACGGCCAGGAAAAGTGTGGAAAGAAATTTGCTAAGTTGTTTCATGGTTGATTCTCCTGATATAGGGAAAACGGAACTTCCTGATTCGGTTTCAAACAACAAGCACGCGGTGTCGAAACCTGCTTGTAAAGATAGGCAGAATGGCCACTGCCGTCGGTGCGCTGCCATACATAGCGTTAGGGAAGCGCTGAATAAGCCGCCGCATAATTTGGCGGCGCCCTCAAAATGAAACGGGATCGCGACAGAAATGTCATTCTTATTGAATGGTTGGCCTTTCCCGCGCATGGAAGCGGGGAATTCCCCTGCATCCTGCTCATTCCGGACACTCCCCTCCCGTCAAAGGTCAGTTCCGCTAAGCGCGTTTGTTGGTGAAATCCTTCGCTTTCGGCGCAATGCCCCGGAGTCGTTCTCGTTGGCACCTCGGCATCGATGCCTCGCTTTACACATTGCTACGAACTTTATCGGTCACCCTTGTCGAGAAGATGCCCTTGCAGCAAGCCTTTTTGGACAGCAGTGCGCCTTGTTACAGATTGGCGTTTGATTGCTTGCTGAATCGCATGAAATATTGCGCTATGTGCGGTGGGGCACGGAACGGGCCTGTTATTCGGCGTATCTTTTTAGCATTACCTGCAATTACTGCAGCCGCAATACCGATACGCATTGATGGGGACGGTGAATATTCCAGCAATCCGTTCGGCGTAGCTTTGCAACCAGCGTTTTCGATGTTCGCTCTCTGGCAGAGTGGTGATCAAATCATCAACAAGAGAAAGGATGAGCATCGTATTCAGGACGCCTAACCAGGAGAGTGAAAATGTTTAGGATGCTGATTGTCGCGCCACTTACGGCGCTTCTGCTCACCGCGTGCGTAGTGGCGCCCGGACCCTACGGCCATGGAATGGTTGTGGCACCAGCACTGCCGCTAATTGTGGAATTAGGCGCAGAGCCATATTACTACCATGGTGGATATCACTATTATTACAACAATGACCGCTGGAGCTACTCAAATTCAAGATCTGGTCCTTGGATGGATCTCCCCAGGAGCCACTACCCTAACGAGATCAGGCGCAGAGGCGGCCCTGATGACCGGGGCAGAGACCGAGGTCATGACCGCCGTGAACGGAATTAACCAGAACCTTACCGTTCCGGTCTGTTAGCAGCTAGCTGCAACGTGAAAACAGCCCCTGTTCAGTGAATGTTGGTAGTGATTTGCAAGGCACTCCCCAAAGAAGAAGTTGAACATCCGGGCCTGGGTCGGTGCAAGGGTCATCATCGCCGGTGTGTTGCTGTTGGTCATGCGGGCAAATAGTTAAAAGGGGTACACCATGTCAAATCCATCGCGCTTTCTTGCCCTCACGGGCATGCTGCTGCTCTCGCTGTTCATAGCGTCGACCGCGAGCGCGGCCTACGCTGATCCTCCGGGGCGTGTGGCCTACCTGAGCCATACCCAGGGCGAGGTGAGCTACTCGCCGGCGGGCGAGGACGAGTGGCTTAGCGTAGTGCGCAATCGTCCACTGATTCGCGGCGATCGGCTCTGGACCGATGGCGGTGCCCGCGCGGAGTTTCAGGTCAGCAGCGCCGCCGTCCGCCTCGGGTCGAACACCAGCGTTGAGATACTGGACCTGAGCGATCACATCGCGCAGGTCCAGATGACGCAGGGCACGCTCAACTTGAGCGTACGGCGCATGTATCCAGGGCAGGTTTTTGAAGTGGCCACACCTACGCTGGCGTTCACCATCAACCGTGCTGGACGCTATCGCATTGACGTCAACCCGCGCAACGCTGTAACCACCATCGTAGTGTGGGAAGGTGCCGGTGAGGCCTACGGCGAAAACTCCAGCTTCCCGCTACGAGCAGGCGATACGGTGCGTTTCTACGACTCTGATTTACGCGATTACGAGATGTACGATCTTCCGCGTGAGGACGCTTTCGATCGCTACAGTCGTGAACGCGACCAGCGTCTAGACCGCTCTGCATCTCTGCGCTACATCGACGACGATGTGGTGGGCTACGCCGATCTGGATGAGTATGGTAGCTGGCGCCCGGTGCGCAGCTACGGCACCGTGTGGTTCCCCAGCCGGGTCAACGCCGATTGGGCGCCCTACCGGGACGGTCATTGGATTTGGCAGGAACCGTGGGGCTGGACCTGGGTGGACAACGCACCCTGGGGCTTCGCCCCCTCGCACTATGGACGCTGGGTCTACGTATCCAATCGCTGGGGCTGGGTTCCGGGACCGCGCAATGTTCGCTCCGTCTACGCACCCGCGGTGGTCGCCTTCGTCGGTGGCAGCGGCTGGAGCGTGTCGATCTCGCTCGGCGGGGGTTCGCCGATCGGCTGGTTCCCGCTTGGACCGCGCGAAGTCTATGTGCCGTCCTATCAGGCCAGTCGCGACTATTTCACGCGGGTCAACGTGAACAATACGGTAATCAACAACACAATCATCACCAACGTTTATAACAATTATTCCAGCGGCACGATCAATGTCAATCAAGTGAACTATGCCAACCGCCAGGTTGCGGGCGCCGTCACAGCGGTCCCCAGCAGCGTGTTCGTGAATGCGCAGCCAGTGCGACCAGCGGCGATCCGCCTCGACCGCAAAGCGGTCACGACCGGTGAGATCACCCGCGTCGCCCCGATTGCACCTAGCATGCGCAGCGTGATCGGCACGGGCAAGGCCGCCGGAGCGCGCCCATCGCGTGAGGCATTTGACCGTCGGGTTTTCGTACGCAATGCGCCACCGCCCGGCGAGCTTCCGTTTGCCGCGCGCGAACAGCAGTTGCTGAAGAATCCCGGACGGGCGCCGGAGCCCAGCGCCGTCAAACCCGTGCCAGGTCGCGACGACGACACAGCACAAAAGGTGCGTGTGATCGGTGAACAGCGTGACGTGGTGGACGCGCGAGCAGCGGAACCCCGCCGCGGTGGCGGCAAGCCCGGAGCACCCTCTGCTACGCCCGGTCAATTGCGACCGCTGGATCGCTCGGCCGAACCCGCGAAGGAATCTGGGCCCGGGACAGTCGATCACAGTCGGGATAAAGAGCTCAAAGGTCAGGGAGCTGCGCAGCCCCAGGCCGCCGAGCAACAGCAGGTCGAGCGCAAGCGCCAGGTCGAGAAGCAGCAGCAAGATCAGGAGCAGCTTCAGCGCAAGGCCACCAGCGAGAAGCAGGCCGCCGAGCAACAGCAGGTCGAGCGCAAGCGCCAGGTCGAGAAGCAGCAGCAAGATCAGGAGCAGCTTCAGCGCAAGGCCGCCAGCGAGAAGCAGGCCGCCGAGCA
>DDXB01000060.1:20115-27504 GCA_002347405.1 Rhodocyclaceae bacterium UBA2271
AGCGCAAGCGCCAAATCGAGAAGCAGCAGCAAGATCAGGAGCAGCTTCAGCGCAAGGCCACCAGCGAGAAGCAGGCCGCCGAGCAACAGCAGGTCGAGCGCAAGCGCCAAATCGAGAAGCAACAGCAAGATCAGGAGCAGCTTCAACGCAAGGCCAGCCGGGCACAGTAGCGTAGCAGGCGTTTCAGTCCGTCAGCCGCATCGCCTCTGCGGGGCGCCTGACTCCGGTGTATCAGCGCCCATGGGAAGATTAGGCATACTTGGCCCTCAACTCGGTGCGCTGGCGTACAGACGCTTGTCTGCGTTCGAGTAGGCTTGTTGCCCAATATGGACATGGCGCCTATTGCCGCGATCAAGGCAGGGCGCCGTGAATTTGGTTAAGTTCCCTGCACGGTCGCAACGTAAGTCTTATCGAACGCCATGTTGCTTAGGCTTGCTGTTGGTCACTTTACAACCTCACCTACATACAGATAATGGGGCGTCCACGTATCGCAATACTTGCCGCAGCGCTTTGCCTGGCGCTGCTCGCGGGTTGTTCAATTCCCACCATGGTGCCCGACATGGCGGTGCGGCCGTCGCCGCCTGTGCAGCTCGAGGGGGCGCGTGGCCCCTTGACCGCCAGGCAGAGCCAGGTGATTCTCGCCAGACTTGAAAGCAACGGCGTGGAGACCAATATCTTCGCCAGACACCTGGCACTGGAAGCGGAGATTGTCGGCAGCCCGCTGGTGGTGGGCAACCGAGTGGAGTTGCTGGTCGATGGCCCGGCAACTTATGACGCCATGTCCGCTGCCATACAGAATGCCCAAGACCATATCAATATGGAAACCTACATCATCGAAGATGACGAGATCGGGCAGCGTTTTGCCGGGCTATTAATCGGCAAGCAACGCAGCGGCGTGCAGGTCAACCTTATTTACGATAGCGTCGGAGCAATCAACACACCCAAGGAGTTCTTCACACCACTGCACGACAGCGGAGTGAATGTTCTGGAATTCAATCCGATTAACCCGCTCATTGCGCGTAAAGGCTGGCAAGTCAACCAGCGTGATCACCGCAAGTTGCTGATCGTGGATGGGCGGGTCGCCTTTGTTGGGGGTATCAATGTCAGCAGTGTCTACTCCAGCGGGTCATTCGGCAGGCATAAACCGACCAAGGCCAATACGCCATGGCGCGATACCCATTTGCGCATGGCGGGGCCCGTTGTCAGTGAATTCCAGAAATTGTTTATGGCGACCTGGATCGAGCAAAAAGGCGCGCCATTGGCACCCAGGGATTATTTTCCTGAACCTGCCAGCAAAGGCAATGAGGTAGTCCGTGCCATTGGCAGTTCACCCGATGAGGCTTACAGTCAGATCTATGCCACCTTGCTCTCCGCCATCAATAGCGCGGAAACCCAGGTTTTCATTACCAATGCCTATTTTGTCCCCGACCCGCAACTGCTTGCCGCGCTCAAGGAGGCGGTGCTGCGCGGCGTAGACGTGCGGCTGTTGTTACCCGATAAAACCGATTCGGTCATGGTGTATTACGCATCGCGTTCTTATTACGATGAACTACTCAGCGCCGGCGTAAAAATCTATCAGCGACAGGATGCCTTGCTGCATGCCAAAACCGCGCTCATCGACGGGGTCTGGTCAACCGTCGGCTCGACCAATCTCGACTGGCGGAGCTTCCTCCACAACTACGAAATCAATGCAGTGGTGCTGGGGCAGGATTTTGGCGCAGAAATGCACGCGCTGTTCAAAAAGGATATGGAATCGTCCAAGCTGGTTACGCTCGAAGATTGGCGCAATCGCTCACTCGGCGCCCGCCTCAAGGAACGGGCGGCGCGTTTGTGGGCGCACTGGTTGTGAGCCGTCAGCCTGCACCGAGGCAAACCGGGGCTTTGCAATGCAAATAACCGGCGTGTGTTTTAGCCGGGCATTCAAGACAGGGGCGTTGCGCTGGATGCCGGTTTTTTTGCTGGTCTGCGGGGTGTGGTGTGGCGCCGGGCAGTCTTTTGCCGCCGCACCGGACCTGTCCGCCCCAACGCTGCGCGCCAAGTTCACGGCATTGGGACAGCAGCTCCGCAACAATCAATTTCAACGCCCGCTCCATCTTGATTCCGCGGAATCTTCGCAAGCCTTGCAGGGCGAAATCCATGCCGTGGTCGATTACCCCTTTACCACCGTCAGCGTGGCGCTCAACAACCCTGCGCATTGGTGTGATGTGTTGATGCTGCACGTCAATGTCAAGTACTGTCGCGCTTCCACCAACCTGACCGGCACTGTCGTCACCGTAAATATCGGCAGGAAATACGACCAGCCGCTAGCGGACACCTATCGTGTCGACTTCAACTATCGCGGGGCAATAGCAACGCCGGAGTATTTCGCAGTGGAACTCAATGCCGCAAACGGCCCCTTGAACACCCATGACTATCGCATCCGCATTGAAGCCACAGCACTTGAAGATGGGCGCAGCTTTCTGCATTTCACCTATGCATATGCCTTTGGTTTAACTGGCCGCCTCGCCATGCAAGGCTATCTGGCAACCATTGGCAGGGATAAGGTCGGGTTTACCGTCACCGGCAAACAGCCCGATGGCCAGCCTGCCTATATTCAAGGGGTGCGCGGCGTGGTGGAACGCAATACCATGCGCTATTATTTGGCTATCGATGCCTATCTTGCCGCGCTGACCACGCCGCCCGGAGATCGGCCAGAGAAACGCCTGCAGCATTGGTATGACGGCACCGATCGGTACGCACGCCAACTGCATGAAGTGGAGCGGGATGATTACCTCGCAATGAAACGCAAAGAGTATCAGCGTCAACAAGTCGCCCAGTAAGTGATATATTTTCTCGGGATTCCATTGGGACAGTCTGAAAGGCTACTCATGATTGCTCATCATGCCCCCCCGCCGCATGATCCCCGCCAGAATCACCTGCTAGCCGCGCTGCCGGCTGACGAATATGCGCACCTGTTATCGCATCTGGAACTGGTTCAGATGCCGCTGGGTCTCGCGCTTTATGAGTCCGGCATGCAAATGCGGTACGTCTACTTCCCCACGACGGCCATCGTGTCGCTGCTCTATGTCATGGAGGATGGCGCATCGGCAGAAATCGCCGTGATCGGCAACGAGGGCATCGTCGGTGTCTCACTGTTCATGGGTGGCGAAACCACGACCAACCGGGCTGTCGTGCAAAGTGCCGGCCACGCCTACCGACTGCAGGGGCTGTTACTGAAGGATGAATTCAATCGTGCCGGGGGGCGCCGTGCCGGCACAATGCAAAATTTGTTGCTGCGTTACTCCCAGGCGCTGATTACCCAGATGTCCCAGACCGCAGCCTGCAATCGCCATCACTCGGTGGACCAACAGCTCTGCCGCTGGCTGCTGATGAGCCTGGACCGCTTGCCCGCGAACGAACTGATCATGACGCAGGAGCTGATCGCCAACATGCTCGGCGTGCGCCGCGAGGGTGTCACCGAGGCGGCCGGAAAATTGCATGCGGCCGGCTTGATCGAGTACCACCGCGGCCACATCACCGTGCTCGACCGGGCGGGGCTGGAGGCGCGCGTCTGCGAGTGCTACACGGTAGTCAAGCAGGAGTTCGATCGCCTGCTGCCGGAGGCAATCATTCCGTAATCCGGCTGCCAGGGTTGTGTACTCCTGCGCCTGGCAGGCAGTGTTTTGTGCGTTACCGCCCAGACAATCGCCAGCTTTCTCTGCATGCTGCCAAATGCCCGTCATGGGCAGTCATTTATCCTTGATCCAGATCCGACAGCGGAAGTGCATCGCCACGTCGTGCCGCTTGCCGGGTTTCCTCAACCCCAGGAGAGTTTGCGTGCCGAATACCCGACCTGCCCCGGTAGCCAATCGTCTGCTGGCGGCCTTGCCGCACAAAGACCGTCAGCATTTTCTGGCGGGCTGCGAGTCAGTCGATCTGCTCCTTGCCGAAGTCCTGGCCGAACCCGGCGAGGTTATTCGCCACGTATACTTTCCCACCGCAAGCCTTATTTCCCTGGTCACGCTGATCGATGGTCACGCCGGCCTGGAAGCAGGGTTGATCGGCGACGAAGGCATGCTCGGAGTCACCCTGATCCTCGGGGTGGATGTGTCGCCGTTTCATGCCCTGGTGCAGGGGGAAGGCCCGGCGCTGCGCATGGACGCGGCGCTGTTTCGCCGCGAGCTCGGACTGAGCCCGGCGCTGCAACGTCTGCTGCAGCGCTACCAATATGTGGAGTTGGGCCAGCTCGCGCAAACCGCCGCCTGCGCCCGCTTCCATGTCGTCGAGGCCCGCCTCGCCCGTTGGCTCTTGATGACGCAGGACCGGGCGCACGCGGACCAGTTTCATGTCACGCACGAATTCCTGGCTTACATGCTGGGCGTGCGCCGCGTCGGCGTTACCAAGGCCGCCACTGCGCTGCAACATCGCAATCTGATCAGCTATCGCCGCGGCGCTATCACGGTGCTCGATCGTGCCGGCCTGCAAGCCGCTTCCTGCGGGTGTTATGCGGCCGACAAGTTGACCTATGCCCGCATGATGGGTTAGCGGGGCATTCGGGGGTCGATTTCCAAGCCGGCGTGGAGATGTTTATTTTCATTAGTGTCCGGCGTAAGTACGACGGCGCACAGAAGGATTTGGTCCAGGAGCCTAACTTCGGCGCTGGCCGACAAACATGCAAGACCCGCTCGACGTCCAATGCGATTGGTCCATTCGGCTATGCGCAACAACTTTCAGGAGACATTCATGAATACAATGCTTAGAACCGCGTTGGTGCTGGCCGGCGTGGCTATCGCCACGCAAGCGGCTGCACAGATCACCTTTTACGAACGCGAGGGCTTTGCCGGCCGATCTTTTTCCACGAGCAAGCAGGTCGGCAACTTCAATCGCCAGGGCTTCAATGACCGCGCCTCGTCGGTCATGGTGCAGGGTAGCCGTTGGGAGGTTTGCGAAGATGCGCGGTTTCGTGGCCGCTGCGTCGTTTTGCGCCCTGGCTGGTATGGGTCGCTGGCGGCGATGGGCTTGGATAACCGCGTTTCGTCGGCACGGACCCTACACCGAAACGCGCACTTCGACGAAACGCGTTATGCACCGGCGCCCCTTCCGGTCTATGACAATCAACGGCGGCGCAATGAACAGCTTTACGAAGCGGACGTGACCTCCATCCGCGCAGTTGTCGGACCACCGGAACAGCGCTGCTGGGTCGAGCGCGAACGTTATGAAACGGGGCGCAGCCCGGCCAATATGCCCGGGGCGATTGCCGGCGCCGTCGTTGGCGGCATTCTTGGTCACCAGGTCGGCGGCGGTAGTGGCAAGGATATTGCCACTGTTGGTGGCGCGGTAGCCGGTGCTGCGGTGGGCGCCAATGTGGGTCGCAACAGCGGCGAGGCGTTCCGCGACGTCCAGCGCTGCGTCAGCGAACCCAGTCAAGCCCGCCCCGAGTACTGGGATGTCACTTACCTTTTCCGCGGCCAGGAGCATCGGGTGCAGATGACCACCATCCCTCGATCCACCATTACAGTCAATCGAAATGGCGAACCCAGGTCCTGAACGGTCCATGGCCCATTTTTCCCACTTCGCAGAAGCTGATCATTTCCAGGGCGCGCTACAGATAGTCGAATCGTGACTAACACGCAATGGTTTTTGCTTGTGGGTGGACTGTTGCTCGCCAGGGGCTTGACGGCTTCGCTGCTCAAGCGCCTGCCGGTTACGCCCGCCATTGTCTATCTGGCGGTCGGACTGCTGGTTGGACCGACGATACTCAACGTATTTCACTTCAACCCGCTCAAGGAATCGGCGCTGCTGGAAGTACTGACCGAAGTGGCTGTGCTGATTTCGCTGTTTTCCGCCGGCATCAAAATGCCCGTGCCGTTCAGCTTCTCCCGCTGGCGCACCCCGCTGCTGCTGGCAACCTTATCGATGGCGGTCAGCGTCGGACTGGTCGCGGCTTTTGCCTATTATTTGCTCGGCCTGCCCCTGGGCGCGGGCGTCTTGCTGGGCGCGATCCTGGCGCCCACCGATCCGGTGCTGGCGACCGATGTGCAGATTCGCCATCCCGGCGACCGGGACCAGCTCCGCTTCACCTTGACCTGCGAAGCGGGCATGAACGACGGCAGCGCTTTTCCGTTTGTGATGTTGGGACTGGGATTGCTCGGGCTGCACGAGCTCGGTGAATTCGGCGTGCGCTGGATGCTGGTCGATGTGCTGTGGGCCACGCTGGGGGGCATCGCCATCGGGGTCGTGTCTGGCGCTGCCCTGGGCCATCTGGGGTGGAAACTGCGCAGCGCGCCCAACGCGCACACGCTGATGGATGACTTCCTCGGACTGGGCCTGATCGGCGTGGTGTACGGCTTGAGCTTGCTGGTGGAGGCGTGGGGATTTTTGGCGGTATTTTTCGCTGCTGTCGCGCTGCGCCAGACCGAGCTCAAGCTTGCCGGTGCTGGTCAGGATTCCCCAAATCGGTCGCCACCCGACTCCGTCGAAACACTTGCCAAAAAGGCCTGCCCTGATAACGAACTGCCGCCGACCGTCAGCGGCGGGTCGCTGATATTCAAGGAACATCTGGAAAGGCTCTCGGAATTGATGCTCATCCTGCTGATCGGCGGCACGCTGTTTCTCGACTCATGGAGCTGGCGGGCGGTGGGGTTTGCGCTGTTCCTGTTTATGGTGGCGCGCCCGCTCAGCGTCCTCGTCGGCCTGGCGGGCACGCGCACTTTATGGCCGATACGCGGCATGGTCGGCTGGTTCGGGGTGCGCGGCATCGGTTCGCTGTACTACCTGATGTATGCCATTCAGCACGGGCTCCCCGAAGCGCTGGCCATGGAGCTTATTCAGTTGACGCTGATTGCGGTTACGCTTTCGATTCTCGTGCACGGCACCAGCGTCAAGCCGTTGATGAGTCGCTTTTGGCATTATCGCAAGCGCATGCCAAAGCCCTGACGGTTCAGCGCCTGTTCCGGCTGAGCGGAATTGCCGCCGCAGTCAGCCTTCAACCCGGGTTCAATTCAAGCGTCGTTGCTGTCCCGCGCAAAAGTCGGCGCTGGCAAGACGGCGAGAGCGCCAGCCGGCAACCCCGGCTTTCGGCGCAGGCTAACTTCGGCAGGGCCGAAGTTAAGCGCGTCAGCGCGGCCGGAACCAAAAGTCGGCGCTGGCGGGACGGCGCTAGCCGGCACGCCGTCAACTTGGGGACGGCGCTTCATTGCGCATGCACGCTTACTTCGACCGAATGTTCGCGATGGTCATCGACCAGGCTAACCGTCCGATCGCTTTGTTCGACGCCATCCAGCGTCACGCTCGCCACGCCGCACGCTACTGCATCGCCGCCGCGCGTTTGCGCGACGGCGATGTGATAAACGGTTTCCCGATAGCGGTAGTGGATCTTGAACGCCTGCCAGTCGGCCGGCAGGCAGGGAG
>DDXB01000060.1:27695-36663 GCA_002347405.1 Rhodocyclaceae bacterium UBA2271
GCGGCAAACGCCATCGCCGCCCAGACCGCGCTGTGGGTGTACTGTCCACCGTTCTCCCGCACGCCCGGCACATACCCGCGGATATAGCCGGGGTCCAGGTTCGACGTATCGAAGGGCGGATCGAGAAGTTGGACGAGCGCGGCGTCACGGCGCACGAGGCGGGCGTCGACCGCTTGCATGGCCATGCGCGAACGCGTCTCATCGCCCGCCCCGGATAGTACGGCCCAACTCTGCGAGATCGAATCGATCTGGCATTCCGTATTGCCTGCCGAACCGAGCGGCGTGCCATCGTCGAAGTAGGCGCGGCGGTACCACTCGCCATCCCAGCCATGCTGCTCGATGTTGCGGCGCAGCCGATCCCCCTCTTCCAGGCAAAAATCGGCAAAGGCTGCGTCGCCATACGTCCGCGCCACCGCGGAGAACTGCCCGAGCACGTCGTACAGGAAGAAGCCCAGCCAGACGCTCTCGCCCTTGCCCCGCATCCCCACCAGATTCATGCCGTCGTTCCAGTCGCCGGAACCGATCAGCGGCAGGCCATGCTCACCGAACCTCAGGCCGTGCCGGATGGCGCGCACGCAATGCTGATACAGGCTGGCCGCCTCGGCGGAGCGGTCGGGCAGGTCGAAGTAGGAATCGTCATCGGGGTTGACCGGGCGACCTTCCAGGAAGTGCGCGAATTCATCCAACACTCCGGTGTCGCCACTGCTTGTCACGTAGCGGCATACCGCCAGGGGCAGCCAGAGGTAGTCGTCCGAACAGTGCGTGCGCACGCCCCGGCCCGACGGCGGATGCCACCAGTGCTGGACATCGCCCTCCAGGAATTGGCGGCTCGCGCACAGCAGCAGGTGTTCGCGCACCCGCCCCGGCTCGGCGTGGATGAGCGCCATCACGTCCTGCAACTGATCGCGAAAGCCAAAGGCGCCGCCCGATTGGTAGTAGCCGCTACGCGCCCAGACCCGGCATGCCAGGGTCTGGTAGAGCAGCCAGCCGTTGGCCAGCACATTGACCGATGGGTCGGGGGTTTCCACCTGCACCGCGCCGAGCGTGTGGTTCCAGTACTGCCATACCGCTTCGAGCGCGCCACGCGCGGCCAGTGCTCCGCGGAAGCGCTGCACAAGCTGTGCGGCGTCAGCGGCGTTGCGGCCGACGCCAAGCCGGAAGACGATGTCGCGCGCCTGTCCGTCGGCCAGGTCGAAATTTACCTGGAGCGCGGCACAGGGATCCAGGCCGGCGCCCACCTTGCCGGAAAGCTGCTCCCGCTGCATGGCGGCCGGATTGCGCAGCGTGCCGTTGCGCCCGAGAAATTCCGTGCGGTCGCCCGTCAGGGTGCGCTTCGCGTCATCCACATCGAAGAAGGCGACCCGCTCGGGAAACTCTGTGTTGTAAGGATTTCGCGCGGTGAGCGCGCCGCTCCGGGGATCGACATCGGTGCTGACATGCATGGTCGACTTTGCGCGTAGATCGCCCAGCACCCACTCGACGTAGCCTGTCGCGGAAAGCCGGCGCGGCCGGCCCGAAGCGTTGCGCACCTTCAATACCGCGAACTTGACCGCGGCGTCAATCGCCACATAGACCCACAGCTCGGAGTAAATGCCTTCCGCGCTCGTTTCGAAAACGCTGTAGCCGAAGCCGTGCCGAATGACATAGGACATGGCGGAACCGACCGGCGCCGGTGTGGGCGACCAGACGTGGCCGGTCTCTTCGTCGCGGAGGTAGATGGCTTCTCCGCTCGCATCGCTCACCGGATCGTTGTGCCAGGGCGTGAGACGAAATTCGTGCGCATTCTCGCTCCAGGTGTAGGCGGCGCCGCTCTCCGAAACGATCGTGCCGAAGTGCGGATTGGCGAGAACGTTCACCCACGGCGCCGGCGTTACTTGACCGGGCCCTTGCGTAATGACGTATTCGCGACCGTCGGGGGTGAATCCGCCCAGTCCGTTGAACAGGATCAGATCGCTGCGCGGCGGCGCAACGGCCGGCGGGGTTGTCGGGCGCTGGCTGCGGCTCGGCACCAACTGCGGCACGCGCACTTCCGCAAGCTCACGCCGGTCAAGCTGTTCGGCCAGCGTTCCCCGGTCGTCCGTAATGACAACTCGCGCAACCGACTGGAGCAGAATACGGTCCTCGCCGGGGATATGCTCCACCGACCGCACGAAAATGCCGCCCGGCCGATCGATCACGCTGGCCTCGATGCCCGAGGCGATCAGTCCAATGATCTGTTCCTGCAATTGTTGCCGGTAACCGGCGTGATCCTCGTTCCAGATCACCAGATCCACCGCCAGCCCTTTCAGGCGCCAGTAGGCATGGGCCTGTACGAGTTGGCGCACGAGATCGATATTGGCCGCGTCGCCAATCTGCAGCAGCACGATCGGCAGATCGCCGGAGATGGCGTAACCCCACAGCCCGGACTGCCCACGGCGATTCTTGATGAGCACGGCCGGGTCGGCGCGCAGTCCGGCATTCACGTGGATGACGGAACTGGCGAGGCGCGCATAAAGTTGCGTATCGGCCTCGGTGGCATTGAGCTGCCACAGCACCACCTGGCTGTGAGTCCACGCCAGGTCGAAGACGCGGTCCGCAAGATTGCGGTCCTGGTATTTGTCGATCAGGCTCAGGGCCATGTCGCGGGTGTCAGTGACGCCCAGCACGATATCGATCGTCGCCGACTGATCCGGATCGAGCGTTAGTGCATAGCGGATGGCGGCGACCGGATCCAGCACCGAACCCGCGGTGCCGGAGAGCGCGGCCGGGTCGCTCATCGCCAGAGGATTTGCGGCGCTTCTCGACCGGCCGATGAAGCGCAGGCGATCCGTCTCGTAGGACACCGCGCCGCTGTCCACCCCGTGCACCGCCATCAGGTGAAACATCCAGGGCGCCTGCTCGGCGACGGAGCGGGGCCGGCGCGTACAGAGGATCGCACGCTGCTCCCGGAGGATCTCGGTCTGCACGAACAGATTGCTGAAAGCCGGATGCAGCGCGTCCGCAGCCGCTGGTGCGATCACCACTTCGGCATAACTGGTGACGTCGATCTCCCGGCGCTGTCGTGAGCGATTGGTGATGCGCACCCGGCGCAACTCGATATCGTCCTCCGGCGAGACGACGATCTCGGTATGCGTCTCGAAGGCGCCGGCGCCACCTCTCACGGCATCGCGGCGGCGAAATTCGGCGCGGCCTTCGGAGAAAATCACTTCGTAACGCTCGGGTCGCTTGAGCGTCGGCTGATGGGCGGTCGACCAGAATGCCCCGCCCCCCATTTCACGGACATAACAGAACGAGCCCCAGTTGTCGCGGGTGCCGTCCTCGCGCCAGCGCGTGACAGCGAGGTCCTTCCAGCGGCTGTAGCCGCCGCCCGCGTTGGTGACCATCACGTGGTAGCGGCCATTCGACAACAACTGCACCTCGGGTAGCGGCGTGTCGGGGCTGCTGAACACGCGAATCGACACCTCCGCCGCAAACGAGGCCGAATGCACGTCGGAGAGTTGGGCCGCGTTCGGAAACAATGCCGTAGCCTTGGGAATCCGCTCCTGAAGTAGCAGCATGACCGCCTGGAACCGCCGGTCCGACTCGAAGCGCTGTTGCATCGGACGCTCCAGGAGCAGGTAGGCCAGCGCGAGCAGGCTCATGCCCTGATGATGGGCCATGAAGGACCGCACCACCGTGTTTGATTGCCCGCGCCGCTGCCGTGCCGGCGTGTAGTCGATCGCTTCGAAAAAGCCGAACTTGCCCATGAACCCCGCTGCCGCGAGGCGCTGCAGATTCAGGCAGGCCTCCTCGGGCGCCACCATCAGCGCGAGCACCGAGGCATAGGGCGCAATCACCAGATCATCGGCCAGTCCGCGCTTGAGCCCGAGGCCCGGCACGCCGAAGGCGCGGTACTGGTAATTGAGATGCCCGTCGACCGTGTTGTAACCGGATTCCGACATGCCCCAGGGGACGCTGCGCTGGTCGCCATATTCGATCTGCCTGGCCACCGCCGCCTTGCAGGTCTGGTCGAGCAGCGTGTTATCGTAGGTCGGCATCACCAGCAGCGGCATCAGGTACTCGAACATCGAGCCGCTCCACGACAGCAGAACCGGATCGCCACCGGTGCCGGTGAGCAGGCGCCCCAGGGCGAACCAGCTTTCCTGCGGCAATTGCCCCTGGGCAATCGCGACGAAACTGCACAGCCGCGCCTCGGAGGCCAGCAAGTCGTAGTAGCTCGCGTCCGCTCGCCGCTCGGCCACGTTGTAACCGATGGTGAGCAGATGACGCGTCTTGTCGAACAGGAAGTCATACTCCATGTGCGCGAGATCACCGGATTGCAGTGCCAGGCGTTCGATGACTGCCATCCTGGCGCGGGCCGGGGCGCTCCCTGCCGTGGCCAGTTCGCGCAGGGTCGGGATTCCGGCGAGGTCGGCCGCCGGCAGCAATAGCCGCGGGGCGAGCAAGTTCAGCTCGTCCAGCGCCTCGTGGCATTGCCGGGCAAGCGCCTGTGCCCAACCGTTCGCCTCGTTCTCGGCCGCAGTGTCGACCCTGGCAGTGTGGCTGGCCGCGACCTGGGTGACGATCAGGGTGGCGCTGTTCGCCAGACGTTCAAGATTCGAGCGCGCACCCGCAATGGAGATTGGCGGGGCAGCAGACGCGGCTTCCAGGTCCTTGTGAAACTCCACCAGCGCACCCGCAGCCGCATTTTCCGTTGCGTCAGCCGCAGCGATGAGAATTCCCAGCGTATCGCGCAAACCATCGAACAGCCGTACCGGCAATATCTTGTCATCAGCCAGCGCGAGCAGGCCGGCACGCAAGGTCAGCAGATGGCCGGCGAGGTTGCCGCTGTCCACCGTCGAGATGTACAGCGGTGGCAGCGGTTGCAGCGTCTGCGTGTCGTACCAGTTGTAGAAGTGCCCCCGGTGACGTTCCAGTCCGTTCATCGTGCGCAGGGTGTTCGCCGTGCGCTCGATGAGCAGTCCGGCCGGGATGTAGCCGAAGTCGTAAGCGGACAGGTTCGCCAGCAGCGCCAGCCCGATGTTGGTCGGCGAGGTGCGATGGGCGACTGCGGCAACGCGATACTCCTGATAGTTGTCGGGGGGCAGCCAATGGTCCGCGGGGCCGACGAAGCTGTCGAAGAACTCCCACGTCCGCCGCGCCAGCGCGCCCAGGAAGAGGGTCTGGGCCGCCGACAACTCTGCTTTGCGCGGCACAAGCGGGCGGCTGATCCACCACGCGAGAACGGGTGAGGTGATCCACAGGAGCAGAACCGGCCCCGCCACCATCAATATCACCGGTGTCGCTACCGCCAGATGTACCACCGTCGCTGTCGCGAGGGTGGGGGCGATCCACATCGACCGGAGACTGCTGGCGAGGCCGCTACGGCCGTGCCTGGCGGACTCGCGATCGACCTCGCTCGACGGATTCCATTCGAGCAGCCGTTTGCGCGTGACCCGCATGCGCCAGGCCGTGCGCGCGATCGCATCCAGACTGTAGAACGCCTCGTAAGGCAGGCAGGCGAGTTCGAACGCAACCTGCATCAAGCGCCGGGAAGTCGCGTGTGTGACGGCTGCGAGGTGCTGCCTCAGCAGCACCTCGTCCGGCTTGCGGAACAGATCGAGGATGGCGGCGCACAAGGCGGGTAACAGCAGGATGCCGATCACCGACCAGGTCCACAACCATGCCGACGACAGCAGCGTCCATCCCAGCAGCAACAGCAACGTCAGCGCTGCGGGGACGAGACTGCGTCGCAGGTTGTCGATCAGCTTCCATTGCGACAAGGCCGAGAGCGGATTCTTCCGACAGCGCGCATCCGCGCCTGGTACGCGCCGCCACAGCCATCCCGCAAGCTGCCAATCGCCGCGAATCCAGCGATAGCGGCGGCTTACATCGGTGCCGTAGCGAGCGGGGTAGTCCTCAAATAACTGCACATCGCTCAACAGCCCTGCCCGTGCGTAGCACCCCTCGAGCAGGTCATGGCTGAGGATGCAGTTCTCGGGGAAGCGCCCACCCAGGGCTTGCTCGAAGGCATCGACGTCGTAGATGCCCTTGCCGATGAACGAACCCTCGCCGAACACGTCCTGATAGACATTGGAAACGACACGCGTGTACGGGTCGATGCCCGCCTCCCCGCCATAAAGACGCGCATAGCACGAGCGGTTCGTCCCCGGCAGGCTGACCGCCACAGACGGCTGCAGGATGCCGTAGCCTTCAATGATCCGCTGCAAGGCCGGGTCGTAGCGGGGACGATTCAGCGGGTGCGCCATGGCACCGACAAATTGCCGCGCCGCATCGCGCGGTAATTGCGTATCCGTGTCCAGGGTGATGACGTACTTCACGTTGGACAGGACTGCAGTGTTACCGACGACGAGCGAAAAGCCATCCAGGGTGCCATCGCGCCCGCCGCCGCGCAGCAGCGCGTTCAAGTCAGCCAGCTTGCCGCGCTTGCGTTCGTAACCCATCCAGACCCGTTCCCGCGGGTTCCAGCGCCGCGGTCGATGGAACAGGAAGAAAAGATCATCCCTGGTTCGCCCCCCCGCACCGCCATATTTCTCGTTCAGTTCGTCTATCCGCGTCTGGGCCAATTGCACCAGCGGCCCGTCCTCGGGAAGCACTTCCTGGCGCGCGTCGCATAAATCGGTCAATAGGCCGAAGTGCAGGCATTCATCGCGATTCGCCAGGAACCTGACTTCCAATGCCTCGACCAGATCCTCGATGCTTGCTGCGCTGGTAAGCATGGTCGGGACCACCACCAGCGTGCGCGATGGCGGCGGAATTCCTGCGGAGAAGTCCATTCTGGGCAGCGGATGCGGCGTCACCAGCAGGGTTGCCAGCCAGTTAACCAGCGCCACGGCAAACTGGCTGGCCGCCAAGAATGCGAGGATGCCCGTCGCCAGCCACGCCCAGAGAGGGAGATCGGGTACTTGCAGCAACAGGCTGCCGGTGGTGATCAGCGTGATCAGCGTGATGGCGCCCAAGTACAGAAGCAATGGGAACTGGCCCGACTTTCTACGCAAGCTCTCGACGCCGGAAAGGCTAACTTCCGCCACTCGCTCGAGTTCCGGCAAGCCCTTGTCGACCAGGTAGAAGCCGACGTGCGCCGCCCGAACATCAAGCGCCGTTGCAGCGCGCGCCAGTTCCACCGCCGCGCGGGCCACCTCGCCCTCGGACAGGCGACTCTTCTTCGCTATCCTCTCCGTTGCATGACGGTAGCGATCGCGGGTGGCAAAATCCATCCTGCCATAGACGCCGTCCGGATCTTCAAGCAGCGTCTGCTCGACGACGCTCATGGTCTCGACGAAATCGCGCCAGTCCAGCGCGCCGAGAACCCGCAGGCTGCCGATACTGTTGCTGACGGAGACCTGCTCCGCGGCCTGCTGCTGGTTCTCCCGCTGCACCATCTGCTCAATGGTGAGACCGGCTTCGGAGAGCCGCTGCTCGAGCCAGGTCAAGGGCAGGGCCAGAGTGGGGCCCCGCCCCTGCAAGCGGCGCGCCAGTTCCGCGACAAACGCGCCGACCATCGGTGGATTCGAGCGCGCCATGTCCGCGATCACCAGAATCAGACTCTTCGGATCCTTCGCGGCGGTCTCGGCCACCTTGTCCGCCCAGAAGACGGCCAGGTTGCGCTCGGTACAGCCGGCGGCGATCAACACGCCGACGCGCCGGAGATTCTCGATGACGGCCAGCCGCAGCATGATCGGGATCGCCCACAACTCGCCAAGATTGAGGGGTGTGACGGTCTGATAGGCTGCCACGAAGCGGTTGAGACTTTCGAGATCCACGCGACCATCGCCGTGCGCAATGGTATTCAGAGCAATGTCATATACGCGCGGACGCCCGGCCGACGGTCCCGCTGATCCGTTGTCCAGGCGCGGGAGCTCCCGGCTGTACCCCTTTGGCAGATGCCGCTTGGCGGTACGGATCTGTTCTTCGATGAGATAGAAGTTGTCGAGCAGCCATTCCCCGGCCGGCGTGATCCGGCAGTTCGCCGTTACCGCCGCCTTCAGCAACTGGCACACGTCGACCAGGATGATTTCGTTCTCGGCCAGCCGGGCCAGCAACTGGTCCGGCGCGCGCCCAGCGGCCAGCTGGTGCGATGCCGCGAGCGCCTTGCCATGCTGCGCCATCTGATCGGCGCTGAACAACGCCAAGCGCAACGGCGGCTCTGCGTCGGGTGACATCCCTTGCCACCTGCTGCCGCGAAGCCGCGCCTGCAAGCGCCGCAAATAGCCGCTGAGCTTGGTAGCGTTCAATTAATGTCGACCGGTCTGGTATAGAAAACCATCAAACACGCAACATAATGCCGCGCCCTTTTCTCGTCCGCGTCCTGCCGAGCCGCACAAGCCACTGCGGCGAGCGGGTAAAACCCCGTCGCCGCAGCAAGCCTGGTCGCGTGAATTACCCTGATCCGCCTACAACATGAGGCGAAACCTTTAGCTATTGGGAATTCAACGCGCCGGGGGTGCAGGCGGAACAATGATTACGGTATCTCCGCCGGTCTTTCCGGTCTCACCGGTCTCACCGGTGGCCCCGGTTTTTCCCGCAGACCCGGTCAAGCCAGCCTCACCGGTAGCCCCGGGGACGCCGGTGTAACCTGTCGACCCGGTTAATCCGGTCGATCCCGCGGGGCCCGCCGGTCCGGCAGGTCCCGGGACTGGAACGGTAACCACCGTCGCAGGAGTCACGACAGTCGGCTTGTCACACGCACTCAATGCCACGGCCATCAGTACCGCTGAAAACACTATTGAACTTTTCACAATAATTCCTTTTTGTATATTTAACTAAAACCGACAGGCAGAATTGCCCATCGAGCACCATGAACCGCCGTCCCGCCAGCGCCGACTTTTGTCAGTCTGGCCGTTTCGCCGGACACAACAAACAGGCGTTCACCAATTTTCATCATGCCCTGCGCCACGCCTGAAGTCTGTGCGCTAACAGACACCCAACATCTTTCGCGGCGGCGGCTGTCACAACACCGCGAGTTATTGAGGCTTCCGTAATTCATGAC
>DDXB01000007.1 GCA_002347405.1 Rhodocyclaceae bacterium UBA2271
GCATGTCGAGCAGCAGCTTGTGCGCAAAAGCCTTGTCCCATGGCACCGGGCCGGCGGGCGGGGGCGGGGGGCGATGGTCGATCTTCTTGCTGACGGGCGTTCGCTTGGTCATTTCAGCCACCGGCTTCCAGAGTCGAGAGATCGCCTTCGGGCAGCCCGAGTTCGCGCGCCTTCAACAGCCGCCGCATGATCTTGCCGCTGCGCGTGCGGGGCAGGGTGGGCAGCACGGCGATTTCCTTCGGCGCCACGGCAGCGCCGAGTTTCTTGCGTGCATGGCCGAGCAGTTCGCGGCGCAATTCCTCGCTGTCGGTGAAGCCGGACTTGAGCGAGACGAAGGCCTTGACGACCTCGCCGACCACCGGGTCGGGCTTGCCGATCACGCCGGCCTCGGCGACGGCCGGGTGCTCCATCAGCGCGCTCTCGACCTCGAAGGGGCCGATCAGGTGGCCGGCGGATTTGATGACGTCGTCGGCGCGGCCGACGAACCAGTAGTAGCCGTCGGCATCGCGCTTCGCCAGGTCGCCGGTGAGATACCACTCGTTGTCGGGACCGGCAAAGCACTTGCGGTAGCGTTCCGCGTTGTTGAGGTAGCCGCGGAACATCGACGGCCAGCCGGCCTTGAGCGCCAGTTCGCCTTCGGTGTCGGGCGTGTCGATCAGCGTGAGCGTGCCGTCTTCCTCGTGCTTGACGATGGCCGCGTCGATGCCGGGCAGGGGCCGGCCCATCGAGCCGGGCTTGATGTCGAAGGCCGCCGTGTTGGCGATCATGATGCCGCCGGTTTCGGTCTGCCACCAGTTGTCGTGAATCGGCAGTCCCAGCACTTCCTTGCCCCAGCGCACCGCCTCGGGATTGAGCGGCTCGCCGACGCTGGCGATGAAGCGCAGCGCGGGGAAGCGGTACTTGCGCGGAATTTCCGCGCCGGCCTTCATCAGCATGCGGATCGCCGTCGGCGCGGTATACCAGACCGTCACGCCTTCGTCCTGCAGGATGCCATACCAGCGCTCGGCGTCGAACTCCTCGCGATCGATGATCGAGGTCACGCCATGCAGGAGCGGCGCGATGATGCCGTAGGATGTGCCGGTCACCCAGCCCGGGTCGGCGGTACACCAGAAAATGTCGTCGGGATGCAGGTCGAGCGCATAACGGGCGGTGGCGTAATGGGCGACTGCCGCGCCATGCACATGGACGGCGCCCTTGGGGGTGCCGGTGGTGCCGCTGGTGAAGTGCAGCAGCGCCATGTCCTCGGCCGTGGTCGCGGCAGGTGCGCAGGTATCGCTCGCGGCATCCATCAGCGTCGCCAGGTCGAGCGTGCCGGGGATGGCCGTGCCATTGCCGTCTTCTGCCACCAGCAACACGTGTTCCAGCGTCGGCATCTGGTCGCGCCATTGCGCCAGCTTGCGCTCGTAAAGCCTGTCGGTGGTGACCAGCACGCGGCATGCGCCCAGATTCACCCGCGTGGCGATGGGCTCGGGACCGAAGGCGGAAAACAAGGGCGACACCACCGCGCCATGCCAGAGGCTGCCAAGCACGGCGACGTAGAGCTCGGGGATGCGGCCCGCGAGCATGAAAACCCGTTCGCCCTTGGCGATGCCGAGCTGCTTGAGCACGTTGGCAAAGCGCTTGCTCAGTCGGGACAATTCGCCATAGCCAAGGTCATGCGCCGGTTGGTCGAGCGCCAGAAAACGCAGAGCAACCTTCTCCCGTATCTGGCCGCTTGCATGCGCATCGAGCGCAACATGGGCGATATTGAATCCACCACCGGTGCGCAGCCCCAAATCCCGATTTGCGGCCTGCCACGAAAAACTGCTACATCCCGCGGCATAGTCGGCGAGGTTGGGCACTACGCGCAGATCGTCAACCGTTTTGCGTATTAGCGGTGCGGAACCCATTTGCAACCCCCTTTGCATCCAATATAGCCTGCCGGCGGCTGAAGGGAAGGCAGAGTTGTCCGGGTTGTCAAAGACGGCGCAGCCTCTTCGGGCCGCTTCCGGCCTGACGGCCTCCCTGCTGGCGGGACGAAGTGCCTCGCATGGGGTACGGCGCTAACCGTTGCTGAATGATCAGCGGCGCACATATGTCTTTCGGATAAGATCGGCAAAATTGTCGGGCTGATGGTTTGGCAAATGGCTATCATCTTGTGTCTGATTCACTGAATATGACGCAGGAGCGGAAGGCTTGAAAAAGTATGCCGTGCCGGAAAACGAAAGCGCGGCGGTGCCTGCCCGATCCGCTCTCGTCTGAACAGATGATGTAACTACGTCACCCTTCATGAAAGACATTGCGCTCACTTCCCTGCTATTCAATGCGGCCCTGCTGTTGGCCCTCGTGCAGATTCTGGATCTGGTGGAGGCGCGTCGCCCGGCCGACTGGCTGGCCCGGCGACCCTGGTTTCGGGGGGTGATTCTCGGTGCCATCGGCATCGGCATCATGCTGGCGCCGATTGCCGTGCTGGAAGGCATTCTCTTCGATGTGCGCACGGTGCTGCTGACCATTGCGGGCCTGTTCTTCGGTGTGCTGCCCACCGTCATTGCGATGGCGATGATGGCTGCGTATCGTCTGGTCATTGGCGGGATCGGGGTCTGGTCCGGGACCGCGCTGATTGTGTTGTCCGGCCTGTACGGGCTGGCCTGGCGATATTGGCGCCCGCCGGTGCTGGAAACCATCAGCTGGAAATATCTCTACGGGTTCGGGTTGCTGGGGCACTCGATCATGGCCGTGATGGTGTGGTTCTCCCTGCCGACCGACGTCGCGCCCCAGGTGGCCGGCCTCATTACCCTGCCGGTCATGCTCATCCATCCGTTGCTGACGGTCGCGCTGGGCCTGCTGCTTTCCGACCGCCTGGCGCGGCGGCAGGCCGAGCGGGTACAGCAGGAGAGCGAGGCCAAGCTCAGCGCGATCATCGAAGCGTCGCCGGTGGCGATGGCGGTGAGCGACGAGCACCAGAACGTCACTTTCCTGAACCGGAAATTCATTGAAACATTCGGCTACACGCCCGCCGACATTCCGACGCTGGCGGAGTGGTGGCAACACGCCTATCCCGACCCCGACTATCGAAAACAGGTTGCGGCAAGGTGGCGTTCAGGACTGGAGTCGGCGCGGCAGGCAGGGATTGAACCAGTGCCCTTTGAATTCAATGTCACCGCCAAGGATGGTCGCGAACATCTGATCCACTTCAATCTCACCCCGATGGGGACAGCCACCCTGGTGACGATTTCCGACCTCACCGAGCGCAAACAGGCCGATGAGAAAATCCGCGAACTGCACGAAGCCCTGCGCGGACATGTCACCGATCTCGAGCGGCGCGTGGCCGAGCGCACCCGGCAACTGGAGGCCGCCCGGCTGCAGGCCGAGGCGGCCAGCGCGGCCAAGAGCAGCTTCCTCGCCAACATGAGTCACGAGATCCGCACGCCGATGAACGCCATTCTCGGGCTCACCTATCTGCTGCTGCATGCCGATCCGCGCCCGGAGCAGCGCGACAAGCTGGCGCGCATCGACATTTCCTCGCGGCACCTGCTGGCGATCATCAGCGACATTCTCGACCTGGCCAAGATCGAGTCCGGCAAGTTGCAGATCGAGCGGGCGGACTTCCACCTGGCCGGCCTGCTCGACAATGTGCGTTCGCTCATCCACGACTCGGCGCAAGCCAAGGGGCTGGTCGTCAATGTGGGTACGGACGATGTACCGACGTGGCTGAACGGCGATCCAACCCGGCTGCGGCAGGCATTGCTCAACTTCGCCGCGAATGCTGTCAAGTTTACCGAGCACGGCACCATCTGGTTGCGTGCCCGCCTGCTGGAGGACAGCCCGGCAGGGCTCTTGGTGCGCTTTGAAGTTCAGGATACCGGCATCGGTATCCCGGCGGACCAGTTGGCGCGGCTTTTTCAGCCCTTCGAGCAGGCTGACGCCTCGACGACTCGCAAATACGGCGGGACCGGCCTGGGCCTCGCCATCACGCGGCGCCTCGCCGAACTGATGGACGGCGCGGTCGGTGTCGACAGCACGCCGGGGCAGGGCAGTACTTTCTGGCTTAACATCCGGCTCGATCATGGCCGTGGCATCGCGTCTTTGCCTGTTGCGGATGAGGAAGTTTTCGCCGATCCCGCCGCCATTCTGCAAACTTATAAAGGCGTCCGCATCCTGCTGGTGGAGGATGACCAGATCAACCGCGAAATTGGCCGCGAATTGCTGCGTGGCGGCGGCTTTGCCGCGGATGTGGCGGAAGATGGCCGTGCGGCACTGGCGCTGGCGGGGGAAGTTGCCTATGACCTGATCCTGATGGACGTCCAGATGCCGGTGATGGATGGTTTCGAGGCGACGCGGGCGATTCGCGCCCTGCCGGCTTACCGCAACACCCCCATCCTGGCGATGACCGCCAACGTCTTCGAAGAGGATCGCCGCGCCTGCCTGGCCGCTGGCATGAACGATTTCGTCGGCAAGCCGATCGAACCCGCCGATTTTTACGCCGCCCTGCTGAAGTGGCTGCCGCCGGAACTGGCGCAAGGCGGGACGACGGCCATGCCAGTGCCGGCTGATCAGTTGGCGCGGAGCCTGGCCAGGTTGCCGCAAGTGTTGACCGATAGTGGCGTCCTCGACGTGGTGCGCGGGCTGGCTAACTTGCGCGGCGATATGGTCACTTATACGCGGCTGCTGAGGCAGTTTGTCAAACGGCATGCCAGCGACGGACAATTTCTGCAGGAGGCGCTGGCCGCCGATCGCGTTGATGCAGCCCGCCAGCGGATGCATGCGCTCAAGGGTGCGGCCGGCACGCTCGGGGCGACCCGCCTGCAGACGGCCGCCGCCGCCCTGGAACGCGCCTTGCGCGCCAGCGACCCGGCCGGCCCGGCACCGGTGTTGCTGACGGATTTGCAGATGGAACTGGCTGCACTGGAGAATGTGCTCGCGCGCTTGCCCGATACCTCCGATGCATCCGGCACCGGGACGGCCGATCCCGAGCGTGCGCAGGCCGTGCTGGAACAATTGCAGCCCCTGCTGGCGACCGACGACATGGCTTCGAACGACCTGTTCGAGAACCATCGGCCGCTCATCCTGGCGACGTTCGGCGCGGATGCGCTGCCCCTGGTGCGCCAGATGGCGAACTTCGACTACCCCGGCGCACTGCAAACGCTGCGGGCACTGCAGGGGCAGCCGCCGAAAAACTGACACGGCGCGGAAAGTCGGCGCTGGCGGGACGGCGCCTTTCGACCTATCTTGTCGGTAGGCAAACATTTTCGGGAGGGGTGGAGATGGCGCAATCCGCTCGAAGCTTTTTGCTGCCCGAGTTGCGGCGGCTGCTGGCAAAGGTGCGCAAATGAATTCGGCAATCCAGTGGGAAACCTTTCCGCACGAGGCCGATATCGGCGTGCGCGGTGTCGGTTCAACAATGGCCGAGGCCTTCGCCGGCGTGGCCCTGGCCATGACATCGGCGATCTGCGATCCGGCAAAAGTCGGCGCTGGCGAGACGGCGCACATCGAATGCGCGGCGCCCGACGACGAGCAGTTGCTGGTCGACTGGCTGAATGCGCTGGTCTATGAGATGGCGACGCGGCGCATGCTGTTCGCGCGCTTTGATGTCGGCATCGAGAACCATCGCCTGGTCGCCACGGCATGGGGCGAAGCGGTGGATGTGGCGCGGCACGAACCCGCGGCGGAGGTCAAGGGCGCAACGTTCTGCGAGCTGGCGGTGCGGCAGCAGGCGGACGGCCAGTGGCTCGCGCAATGCGTGGTGGATGTGTGAGGACAACATGGACCTGAACAAACTGAGGCAACGCGGCGAATTCGAATGGGAACTGCCGGCGACGGGCCGCATGCGCGTGCCGGGGGTGATCTTCGCCTCGCGCGAACTTGTCCTGGCGATGGACGAGAAGGTGGCCGAGCAGGTGGCCAACGTCGCCGGCCTGCCGGGCATCGTCTCCGCCTCCTATGCGATGCCCGACGCCCACTGGGGCTACGGCTTTCCCATCGGCGGCGTCGCCGCCTTCGCTGCCGAAGACGGCGGCGTGGTCTCGGCCGGCGGCGTCGGCTTCGACATCTCCTGCGGGGTGCGCACCCTGCTGACGGGCCTCAAGCGCGCCGACATCGCGGCGCAGCAGGCACGGCTCGCCGACCTGCTGTATGCGCGCATTCCCGCCGGCGTCGGCAGCACCGGCGGCATCCGCCTCGATGCCGGCGGCATGGCGGCGATGCTTCAGGGCGGTGCGCGCTGGGCGGTGCGCGAGGGCTATGGATCAGAAGCCGACCTCGCGCACATCGAGGAGCATGGCTGCGTGGCCGGGGCCGATCCATCCGCCGTGTCCGAGCAGGCGAAGAAGCGCCAGCGCGACGAGATGGGCACGCTGGGCTCGGGCAACCACTACCTCGAAGTGCAGGAGGTGAGCGAGATCTTCGACGTGGCTGCCGCACAGGCCTACGGTCTCGCCGCCGGCGACGTGGTAGTGAGCATCCACTGCGGTTCGCGCGGACTCGGCCACCAGATCGGCACCGACTATCTGCGCGAGATGGTGGTGGCGGCGCCGGCGGCGGGCATCGCGCTGCCCGACCGCGAACTGGCCTGCGCCCCCATCCAGTCGGCGCTGGGCCAACGCTATCTCGGCGCCATGCGCGCCGGCATCAACTGCGCGCTGGCCAACCGGCAGATCCTCACCCATCTCGCGCGGCAGGCTTTCGCCGCGGTCTTCCCCGGCGTCCATCTTCCCCTCCTTTACGATGTCTCGCACAACACCTGCAAGGAAGAGACGCACACGGTCGACGGCCACCAGCGGCGGCTGTTCGTGCATCGCAAGGGCGCCACGCGGGCCTTCGGGCCCGGGCATCGCGAACTGCCGCCGGAATACGTTCGGGTCGGGCAGCCGGTGCTGGTCGGCGGCAGCATGGGCACTGCATCGTGGATACTCGCCGGCGGCGCCGCAGCGGGAAGCAATGCGGAGGAGCGCGCCTTCGGCTCCGCCTGCCACGGCGCGGGGCGCGCCATGAGCCGCCACGAAGCCACGCGCCGCTGGCAGGGCCGCGCGCTGATCGACGAACTGGCAGCGCGCGGCATCCTGATCCGCAGCCCGAGTCCCCGCGGCGTCGCCGAGGAAGCGCCGCTCGCCTACAAGGACGTCGGCGCGGTGGTCGATGCCTCCGACCGCGCCGGGCTGGCCCGCAAGGTCGCTCGCCTCGCGCCGCTGGTCTGCATCAAGGGTTGAATGGTTTATTCATGCCGACGCAGGGCTGATTCTCGGCGTCATCTGGGGCTTGTGGCACTTTCCGGCATTCTTGTTGAGCGGCACTCCGCAAAGCGCGTGGTCGTTCGCCCCGTTTTTGTCGGCTCGGTCGCCGTCAGCGTGATCGTGACGCAATTATTCAACGCCTCGCGCGGCAGCATCCTGCTCCCTGCGTTGTTTCATTTTCAGCTTGTCAGTCCCATCTGGCCGGACGCACAGCCTTACGACACGCTATTTCTTGTCGCTGCGGCGCTTCTTGTTGTCTGGTCCAATCGGGAGACTATACTCAAAAAGAAATGGGGCGTGACGGAGGTCATTCCCCCAGTCGCCTTGACGACCCGACCATGAAAGCCAACGTTGTTGGTCATCCTTAATAAGGCATCGAGCCGTGGTTACGCGTAGAGAGTTTTCACTTTCCGCACTCGCCTCCGTTGCAGGACTTGCGAGCTTGTCGTCGTGCTCATCCGGAACAGGTGCCATGAATTACGAAGCGGCAGTGCAAGACACCTGGCGCCACAGCAAGGGCGAAGCTGGCGAAAAGTCCGCGCTCCTGCGCGAACTGGTGCGTTATGCGACTTTGGCGCCGTCGAGCCACAACACCCAATGCTGGAAATTTCGCATCGAAGAGGCTGCTGTCTCGATACTGCCGGATCTTGCCCGCAGATGTCCGGCGGTCGATCCGGATGACCACCACCTCTTCGTTTCGCTCGGCTGCGCCGCCGAAAACCTGATTCAAGCCGCATTGGCGCATGGTCTGATGGGACATGCCGGCTTCGATGCCACCGGCGGTAACGCCCTGCGCGTATCGCTGGAGCGGACGCGCGCGGTCGCTTCCAACCTGTTTCAGGCCATACCCGAACGACAAACCACCCGGGGCGAATACGACGGAAAGCCGCTCTCGCGGCAGGAACTTGAACTGCTTGAGAAGGCCGGCAGCGGAAACGGCGTTCGCTTGATCTTCCTTACCGAGCGAGTTGCCATGGAGAACGTGCTGGAGTATGTCGTTCAAGGCAATACAACCCAGATGAACGATCGTGCTTTCGTCGAGGAACTGAAGACGTGGATTCGTTTCAGTGGTGACGAGGCAGTTCGAACCGGGGATGGGCTCTACTCGGCATCTTCAGGCAATCCTTCTTTGCCCCCGTGGTTGGGCAACCTGCTATTTGACTTTTTCTTCACACCCAAGAACGAGAACGACAAATACGCGAAACACGTGCGAAGTTCAGCGGGAATCGCGGTCTTCGTCGCCGCTCAAGCCAGCCCTGTCCGGTGGCTCGAAGTGGGACGCAGCTACGAGCGCTTCGCGCTCCAGTCGGCGGCATTGGGGATTCGCAACGCGTTTCTCAACCAACCGGTTGAGGTGCCGGCATTGCGGCCGCAGTTTGCGTCGTTCCTCGGTATTGGCGAGCGCAGACCGGATCTGGTGGTTCGCTTCGGTCGCGGCCCGAAACTGCCGGCCTCCCTGCGCCGCCCGCTGCAGGCCGTGCTGGTTTGATGCGACGTCGGTCATCGAATGAGCACGCTCTGCCTGCGCACCATCAAAGCCGGTATGGCCTACTTTTCCTTGGCGTTTGGCGCGGGCTTCATCATGGGTGCGATACGTGTGCCTTTCCTGGTGCCACGCCTCGGTGAACGCAGCGCGGAACTCATCGAAATGCCGTTCATGCTTGTCGTCATCGTCTTGGCTGCCCGCTTCATCACGCAACGGTTCGCCTTGCCGGCTATCACCCTGGTTCGTCTGAGCACCGGCTTAGTTGCCTTGGCCTTGCTGATTGCAGCCGAACTCATGCTCGCCGTGGTACTCCAGGACCGGTCTCTTGGCGATTATGTCAGCAGCCGCGATCCGGTCTCCGGTTCGGTCTATCTGGCAATGCTCGTTCTGTTTGCAGCGATGCCACTCCTTATCAGCCGCTTGCGATTCGGTCGCGACGCTGCGTGAGGCCAACCATCACTCCATCGGTTTTGCGCATCAAGCCACTCAAGGTAAGCGCAGAAAATTCAACCGCGTTTTCCACATAGCCTATATTTCCTTGAGCAGGTGCGACCGTGCGGATCGCTAAAGGAGAATGAACCATGGCTAGCAAAATAACGCAGACCCCGCTGCTGATGCGGGGCAGCGCCGGCAAGACTGTCGGCGCACTGAAGCAGGCCCTGCGCAAGGCGCTGGGCAAGGATGCGGCGGCATACCCGGGGCTGGCGCGCGGCGATACATTCGACATCGATACCGAAACCGCGCTGCGCACCTGGCAGACCGGCGTCGGGCTGGTGGCTGACGGCATTGCCGGGCCGCGCACGCTGGCCGTGCTCGGCGTCTTGCCAGTGCCGACTTTGGCGGTGCCCGTCGATACGGTTTTGGTGGGCAAGCTATTCCCCTACACGCGCACTTCCAGCATCGCTCGCAACCTGCCCTATGTCTGCGCGGCGCTGGCGGCCTTCGACCTCACCGATGCCGACATGATCGCCGTCGCACTGGGCACCATCCGCGCCGAGACCGAGGGCTTTGTGCCGATCGCCGAATTGCCGTCGCACTTCAACACTCTGCCCGGCCAGGCGGCCTTCAGCGCCTACGAAAAGAGAAGCAACCTGGGCAATACCCAGGATGGCGACGGTGCACGCTTTCGCGGGCGCGGCTTCGTCCAGCTGACGGGGCGCGCCAATTATGAAAAGTATGGCAAGACGCTCGACATTGCGCTGGCCGACAACCCGGACGCCGCGTGTGCGCCAGAGGTGGCGGCCTGCCTGTTGGCGGCCTATCTTGACGCCAACAGGCAGGCCTTGAGCAAAGCTTTGGCGAAGGACGACCTGAAGGCCGCGCGCAAGGTGGTGAATGGCGGCAGTCATGGCCTGGAGCGCTTTTCCGAGACTTTCCGCGCGGCGCGGCAAGCGTGGGCGGCGGTGATGCCTGTGGTTGGTGTTGGAGCGAAGGCCGCGAAGAAGCTTGCCAGGGCCGCCGGCACGGCTGCGGCGCGGGCGGAAAAGTCGGCGCTGGCGGGACGGCGCGAAAGCCTGAACGTGAAGGCCGACCCGGCCGATTTGCGCGACCGGCCCTACCAGCCGCCGCCACATTCGCTGCCGGCGTGTTTTCCGGCGGATGGCGACATCCAGCGTTTCATGGGCGCCTACACCAAGGCCGGGCTGATTCTCGACCAGGGGCAGGAAGGCGCGTGTACCGGTTTCGGCCTGGCCTGCGTGGTGAACTACCTGCGCTGGCGCGGCGTCAGGATGCCGAAGCAACTGGAGTCGGTGAGTCCGCGCATGCTCTACCATTTCGCGCGGCGCTACGACGAATACGAGGGCGAGGACTACGACGGCTCCAGTTGCCGTGGCGCGCTCAAGGGCTGGTATCACAATGGTGTGTGCCTGGAGTCGCGCTGGCCCTATGCGGCCGGCGCAGAGGCATTGCCAATTGCCGGCTGGGACAAGGACGCCACCGAACAGACGTTGGGGGTGTACTACCGCATCGACCCGAAGGCGATTACCGACCTGCAGGCGGCGATCATGGAGGTGGGGGCGATCTTCGTTTCGTCCTATACCCACAGAGGCTGGGACCAGGTGGCAACTGCCGCCAAGGCGCCGCAGAGCCACGCCGATTTGCCGGTCATCGAGTACGCGGGACGGCCGTCGCGCCGCGGCGGCCATGCTTTTGCGCTGGTGGGTTTCAACCGCAGCGGCTTCGTCATCCAGAACTCCTGGGGCACGAGATGGGGCGCGGGCGGCTTCGCCGTGATCGGCTATGCCGACTGGCTGGCGCATGCGATGGATGCCTGGGTGGCGGCGACGGGCGTGCCGGGCGTGGTTGCGGGCCGGCTGGCGACGGGCATCGCTGCAGCGGACAGCGCCGGCCATGCCGGCGCCACGGCCGCCTGGTGGAGCGAAGACCAGGCCTACGAACACAGCATCGTGCTGGGCAACAACGGCCATGTCGCCCGCTTCGACACGGTGGACGGGGTGACGCGCACCTTGCAGCACCAGGCTTGCGTGCAGCCGGACCGGTGGTTCCGCGCGAGCAACGCGGAGCGGAAGCGGCTGGTGCTCTACGTGCATGGCGGCCTCAACAGCGAAGCGGATGCGATCAAGCGCGCCCGTGCCATGGGACGCTATTTCCTCGGCAATGGTTGCTACCCGCTGTTTCTGGTGTGGAAGAGCGGCCTGCTCGAATCGCTGGGCCATATCCTCGAAGACAAGTCGTTGCCGGCCCCGGCCGGCCTGGCGGGCGGCCCGCTCGACTGGATCACCGACAAGCTCACCGACCCGGTGATCGAGAAGGCTATCGGCCGCCCCTTCGCCCGCCCGCTGTGGAGCGAGATGAAGGAGAACGCCGAATTGGCCGCAGCCAGCGGTCGCGGCGGCGACCTGCTGACCGATGCGCTACGTGCGCTGGCGGGTAGCTGGGGCGACCAGTTCGAACTGCACCTGGTGGGCCATTCCGCCGGATCGATTGCGCTGGGACGGCTGCTCTGCAGCCTGGCGCAGAAGGATTTGATCCCCGACGTGAAGTCGGTGCATCTCTATGCGCCAGCTTGCACCGTGGGCTTCGCCAATCGCCATTTCGCGCCGTATGCCGAAATCATGCGGCGGCTGCACCTCGACATACTCGCCGATACTGTCGAGCAAAACGACAACGTCGCCTTTGTGTACCGCAAGTCGTTGCTCTACTTCGTTTCCAACGCACTGGAAGCGGACAAGCGCATGCCGGTACTCGGCATGGCGAATGTCTTCGACCCCGGTTTCACCGGATGGGACGGCGCGGCCAGCACGGCTGAAGACCTGGTCAATTGGCGCACGGCCATGGAGATCAACGGGCTGGCAGAGCGTCTGACGGTGCATGCGGAAGAGAAGATCGTCAGCCGCATCGGCAATGGCGCCGACGTGACAGAGAAGAAGGGGAACGCCTCCCATGGCGGTTTCGACAACAACGTCGAGATGGTCGCCACCACACTGCGGCGCATCACCGGCGCGGCGCAGCTGGCGCTGCCGGTGGATGACCTGGTGGGGTTTTAGGCTACGTCAGGCGGAACAGATCCCGACCACGGCCACGCCCAGGCGTGGTCCGGGGATGCGTTCATGCCGGTTGTTCCTCAACGCGATATTGTTTTCACAGGAGCTCCGCCATGTTTGCCAACTCAATTTCCCCATGCATCACAACGACCAAAGTTGAAGAGTCGCGCGACTTCTACGTGAAGCACTTCGGGGCCAGGGTCACCTTCGACTGTGGCTGGTACGTCAACCTCGAGTTCGGCAAGGCGTCATCCAGCCTGCAGTTCATGGCGCCCCAGCCAGGCCAGCCGCTATGCAACCCGGCGGGACTGGGATACAACTTCGCCGTCGCCGATGTCGATGCCGAATACCAGCGGCTGGTTGCCGCGGGTCTCCAGCCGGTAATGCCGCTCGAAGACCATCCGTGGGGCGATCGCGGCTTCTCGGTTCAAGACCCCAACGGCGTGGCGCTCTACATTTACTCCGAGCGCGAACCAGATGATGAATTCAAGCAGTACTGCAAAAGCAATTCATGATCGCGACGGCGCTGTGCTCAGGGGGTTACGCGGCGTCAAATTATGTATTTCACGTTAATGCGCGCCGCGCACTTCGATGCGCACGCCATCCCGCACCTTGTCGTCGGGATGCACGATGACCCGGTCGCCGGCCTGCAGACCGTCCAGCACCTGCGCCCGCAGGCCGGAGCGTTCGCCGATCCGGACGGGCAGCAACCGCGCGCGTTCCCGGGCGATGGCGAAAACCGCCCAGCCGTTGTTGTGGCGGAACAGCGCGCTGGTGGGCACCTGCAGCACCTCGCCGGCCTCCCAGACGATGAAACTCGCTTCCACCCGGTAGCCGTCGCCGAGGCGCTGCCAGGCTTCGCGCGGCGAGGTGACATCAACGATGACGCGCACCCGCTGTTCTTCCACGCCGAGGGCGGAGATCTTGGTGAAGCCGGCCGGTTCCACCACCCGCACCGTGCCCTGCAGGGGCGCGCCGCCCCAGCGGTCGAGCAGCACCCGGCCACCCGGTGCGATGCGCACTGCGGCATTGGAGAGCACTTCCGCGGCGATTTCCAGGGTCTCCGGGTTGCCCACTTCGAGCAGGGGCTCGCCGGCCCGCACCGTGCCTTCGCTTTCGCGCAGCAGCTTGAGCACCCGGGCCTGGACCGGCGCGCGCACGTTCAGCGTTTCGGCTTTGGCGCCCGACTGCAGGCTGGCAGTGCCGGTCAGCGCAACGCGGGCGGTGTCCAGTTGGAAGCGGGCCACATTGACGGCATGCTCGGCGGCCTGCTGGACGGCCTGGCTGCGGCTGGCGTTGCTGCGTGCCTGGTCGACCGCCTGTGCGGAAAGGAAACGGGCCGCGGCCAGGCTCTCGATGCGCAGCAGTTCCTGCCGGGCCAGCTGGTCTGCGGCACCAGCGGCGCGGGCATTCTCGCGGGCCGCCGCCAGGGCAGCTTCGGCCGCGCTCACTTGCGCCGTCGCCTGGGCGCGGCTGCGCGCATCGAGGGCATCGGCGCGTACCGGTTCCAGTACTGCCAGCACCTGATCGCGTTCGACCGGATCGCCCACTTTCAGGTCGATGCGCCGCAGATAGCCGGACATCGGGGCGGATATGACATACCGTTCCATCACCCGCGTCTTGGCTTCTTCCTCCACGGTAACCGCCAGCGGCCCTTTTGCCGTGGTGAATGCATCCACGGGCACCGGGCGCGGCATGAAGCCGTAGATCAGGCCGGCTGCCACCAGCAGACCCAGAAGAAGCAAACCGAAGCGTCCGCGCGTCATGATTTCATCCTAGCCTGTTTTTTCATTCCCTTGTTTTCAAAACCGCCACCAGATCGAGCCGGCCCAGCCGGTACCACACCAGCAGGCCGGAAACCAGCGCCGAAATCACCACCACCGTCGCCCCGAGGGCGTAGTTGCTCGGCTCGATGATCAGCGGCAGGCGGTAGAGGTCGTTCTTGAAGGCGAGCACCAGGATGCCGCACAGCCCGACGCCGACCAGAAAACCGAGCGGGATGGCGATCAGGGTGAGCAGGGCCAGTTCGCCGAGCAGGATGTAGGCGATTTCGCCATGGGTGAAGCCGAGCACGCGCAGGCTGGCGAGTTCGCGGCCCCGCTCGGAAAGCGCCAGGCGGGCGCTGTTGTAGACCACGCCGAAACCGATGGAGCCGGCGAGAAGGCTGGCGACCATGTTGTAGAACAGCACGAACTCGCCGATGGTGGCGTAGAAGCTCTTGATGGCAGCGGCATTGGCGATCATGCCGAGGACGCGGGGGCGCTCGTGCAGTTCGGCGTAGACGGCGCTTTCCATGCCCGGGTCGAGAGCGAGATAGGCCCCGGACACCACGTTGCCTTCGCGCAGCAGGGCGTTCAGCGAATCCTGCTGCATGTAGGCCGATACGCCGAGATATTGCTTGGTGATGCCGAGCACCGGCACCTGGCGCACCGGACGATTGCCTTCGAGTATCTCGATCGTCAGCATGTCGCCGGGCTCGACGTGCAGGATCTCGCGCGCCAGGTGGTCGGTAAGCACCACGCCGTCCGGCGGTATGCGGATCGGCTTGAGGGCGGCGTTCAGCGAGCGATGCAACTCGCCTGCCGGCTGGATGCCGTAGATGGCCGAACGGTAGGAATAATGCTGGTAGCGCAGGATCGCCGGCACGTCGCGAAAGCCCTCGACGTGGCGGATGCCCGGCATGGCCTGCAGTTCATGCAGCGCGCGGCTGCCGGTCGGCTCGATGAAAGTGACGGCGAGGTCCTCGCGCGAGGCCTGGCGGAACTGCACATCCACCATGAAATCGATGGCGCCCTTCTGGTAGTTGCCGACCATCATCAGACCGCAGGCGCAGGCGATGCCGAACACCGTGAACAGCGATTTCACCGGACGCCGCTCGATGTTGCGCAGGATCATCCGCGACGGCTGGGTGAGCCAGCGTTGCAGGCCGATGCGCTCGAATACGGTGGTGCGATACAGCGCTGGCGTCTCGGCGCGCATGCCCTCGGCGGGCGTCAGGCGGATCGCCCGGTTGACGGCGAAAAGGGTGCCGCTCACCGCCGCGACGGCGCTCACCGCCAGCGCGATCAGCATCACCCCCGCTTCGAGCCGATAGTCGAGATAGGGAAAGCGGAAGGTCGTTTCCATATAGACGTTGGACAGGCCCTGGCCGAACCAGGCGCCGAGCGCCACGCCGCCCGCCACCCCGAGCAGCACCACCAGCATCACCAGCTTCACGTAGTGCCCGCCGATCGCCAGGCTGGAATAGCCGAAGGCCTTGAGGATGGCGATCTGCTCGCGCTGCAGGGCGACCAGTCGGCCCACCACGACGTTGAGCAGGAAGGCCGCCACGCCGAGGAATATGGCTGGGAAGATGGTGGCCATGATCTGCAGCTGATTGAGTTCCTCGTTGATGAAGCGGTTCGAGAACTGGTCCTTGCGGGCATAGGCGCCCGTGCCGCCATAGGTGCCCAGCAGGGCATCCACGCGGTCGATGACGTCCTGTACGGGCGTGCCCGGGATCAGGCTCAGCGTCGCGTTGTTGAAGGCCCCCTGCATGCCGTAGGCGGCGCCCAGCGCGTTGCGTCCCATCCACAGGACGCCATAGCGCTTGAAGTCCGGGAACATCGAACCGGGGGCGATCTGATAGACATACTCGGGCGACACCGCCACGCCGACGATGGTCAGCGCCTTGCGCTTGCCGTTGATGATGGCGCTGAGCTTGTCGCCCGGATTGAGCCGGTGGGCGTCGGCGAAGGTGTCGGAGACGACGACTTCGTCGGCATTGTCGGGCTGCACCCAGCGGCCGCGCTTGAAGTGCAGGGTGTTGAGCAGGGGCTCCGCCCCGTCGGGCAGGGAGAACAGCAGGCCGGTGATCGGGTCGCTGAAGCCTTCCACCTCCAGCTTCACACCGGCCCGCACCCGCGTCTCGACCCGCTCGACGCCGGGAATGGCGGCGAGCCGCGCGGCCACTGACTCCGGCGCGCGTTTGAGGTTGACGAAGGCGTCGGCGAAGCGGTAGTCGCGATAGAAGCGGTCGCGGGTGATCACCAGCGAGTCGTAGGTGGACAGCGACATCACCAGCGTCGCCACGCCGCCCATGATTACCGCCGCGATGGCCAGCACCTGGCCGCGCATGCCCCAGAGATCGCGGAACAGCTTGAGGTCGAGGGCGCGCATGGCGGCTACCAGATCAGTTCGCGCGCGGCCTTGCGGGTCGCGTTGGCGCGGATGTCGACGATGTGGCCGTCCGACAGGCGGATCACGCGGTTGGCCATGGCGGCGATGCCGGCGTTATGGGTGATCAGCACCGTCAGCGTGCCCAGGGTCTGGTTGACCTTCTCCAGCGCCTCCAGCACCACCACGCCGGTCTGCGAGTCGAGCGCGCCGGTTGGTTCGTCGCAGAGCAGCACCGCCGGATTCTTGGCGATGGCGCGGGCGATGGCCACCCGCTGCTGTTCGCCGCCCGACATCTGGGCGGGGAAGTGGTCGAGGCGCTCGCCCAGGCCGACCATCGCCAATGCCTCCTCCGGGCGCATCGGCGCCTCGGCGATCTCGGTCACGGCGGCGACGTTCTCGCGCGCGGTCAGGCTGGGAATCAGGTTGTAAAACTGGAAGACGAAGCCGACATGCTCGCGGCGGAAGCGCGTCAGGTCCTGCTCGGTCGCGCCGGTGAGTTGGTGGTCGAGATACCAGACTTCGCCGCTGGTGGGTGTGTCGAGGCCGCCGAGGATGTTGAGCAGGGTCGACTTGCCGCTGCCGGACGGACCCAGCAGCACCACCAGTTCGCCGGCGGTCAGTTCGAGATCGATGCCGCGCAGCGCCGGCACCTCCACCTCGCCCATCCTGTAGACCTTGGTCAGGCCGCGCGCGCTGAACACACAATCACCCGCGACTGCAGGTTCATGCACACGATCACTCGCTGCCGGAACCGCGCCTGCCGCACAACTACTGGATGCTTCATCCATCGCCTTTTGCCCCCCGTTAAATTGTGGCAGAACTCACGGTGGGCGGAAGGAGTATTCTTGACTGGCCCGTGCCGCGGGTGCCGGTGGATGACGACAACTGAGGGAGCCATCAAGATGACAAGAATCACCGAAACTACCGCCAGCTACGACAGCACGCGCATCATCGAGCGTCCGGACGGTTTCTACTGGCAAGCGATGGAAGGCGGCGAGGAATTTGGCCCCTGCGCCACCCTGGCGGAAGCAGTTGCGGGCATGGTGGACGCCGACGCGAATATCGAAGTTGGGGAAACTCTCCAGGAAGCCAAGAGCGAGATCGGCATCGCCGACTGGATCGACCCGGAGACCGGCCAACCCGCCGAGGAATCCGTCCCCCACATCGAGGAGCACTGACGGACGGCCTGCACAGACCGCCCGCATGGGGCCTGTAACGCAGTTGTGCCCGTATTTCCCTTGCAATCGATGGTGCTTGTTCTACGTTGATAACGTACGGGCTTGTAATAAATATAGCCCCCGCCAACTGCCGCCTGAGATCTGGCTGTTATTCAAAGAGGAACGGGATCATGAACTCACGATTGGAACTGCCCGGTTTCCAGCCGGTACGCCGCGACCAGTTGCGTCCGGAACGCGTCCATGACACTTACAAGCTTCAGAAAAAGCTGGCGGAGCCGACGGTTTGTTCGGAATGCGGTGCTGTCTATCATGCCGGGCGCTGGCAGTGGGGTGCACCGACTGCGGGGGCGGAGCGGGTAGTCTGCCCGGCCTGTCAGCGCATCCGCGACGATTACCCGGCCGGCTTCGTCGAAGTGGGTGGCGATTTCTTTTCCGCCCACCGTGACGAGATCATGAGCTTGCTTCGTCACCGTGAAGGCCGGGAGAAGGGGGAGCATCCGCTCGCCCGTATCATGGCCGTCACCGACACGCCGACCGGCGTGCGCGTTACCACCACGGACCTCCATCTGGCACGTGACTTGGGCGATGCCCTGCACCATGCCTACCAAGGCGATCTGGCTTTCCACTACAACGAGGCCGAGAACCGTCTGCGGGTGCACTGGCAGCGTTAGCAGAGCGTTCGCGGATGGCGTTGCTGGAGACGGCCATGAATGATCGCGCCGCCATGCTGCGGGAGATCGCGGAAGAGGTTGCCTATACGCGTGCCGAAATTGGCAAGAATGCGTTTGACATGCAGGTAATGACGGCCATTGCTCGGGTGCCGCGCGAACAATTCATTCCCCCGTCAGGCCGCCTGTATGCCTTTGTCAACGGCCCGGTGCCGATCGGTCATGGCCAGACCATTTCGCAGCCCTACATCGTTGCGCTGATGACCGATCTAGTCGCGCCGCGCGCGGACAGCGTGATCCTCGAAGTCGGCACCGGCTCGGGTTATCAAGCGGCGGTGCTGGCGGAGATCGTGCGCCAGGTGTATAGCGTCGAGATCATCCCGGCGCTGGCGGCGTCGGCCGCTGAGGTGCTGGCCAGGCTCGGTTATGCGAATGTGCTGGTCAGGAATGCCGACGGCTATCAGGGCTGGGCGGAACATGCGCCCTTCGACGGCATTCTCGTGACTGCGGCCGCACCGCACATTCCCCCACCGCTGGTCGAGCAGTTGAAGCCGGGCGGGCGGCTGGTGATTCCGGTTGGCGTGCCGGGCCGGGTCCAGCAGTTGCAGGTTCTGGAAAAACGCGCGGATGGCACAGTGCAAAGCCGGGACGTGCTGCGGGTCGCCTTTGTNNGTTGCTCGGCAGTGCCCGCCTGAGAAAAGTCGGCGTGGCCGAAGGAATCCCCGTGGGACTAGCGGTACGGCGGCTGGAGTTTCAGGGCGCGAAGTTCTTCGACTGCTCTGCCAGCAGCGGCTTGAGTTGCAAGTCCTCGCCGAGAATGTGCTCGATCAGCCACTGCCGGAGCAAGCCGACCAGGCTGTCGCGAATTTCTTCGGGCAATGCGGCGGCCGTTGCCGACAAGACCTCGCCCAGTTCCCGCAAGGGTTTGGCGGCCAGATCAAGTTGCTCGATCAGCCTGGCATGGGCCAGCTTGTGCTGGTCATATTTGTGATAACGGAGCGCGAGCATGATGCGCTCCTCGCGGGCGAAGTGCGCATGGGTGTAGTCGCGCAACTCGCCTATGGCGGCGAGCAAATCGCCGATGGGCCGGTCCGCCGTAAAAATGTCTTCAAAGGTATTGATCAGCGACAGCAGGTGCTGATGATCGGCATCGATCAGATTATTACTTACGCTCAAGGCTTGTCGCCAGACAACCGCCATCCTGAATCTCCCGAAGGTATGTAACACAAACCGTCACAGCATACCGCTTCTGCTGCGTGATTTGCTACTTGAGGATGGCGATCGAGAGCTCGGCTCGGGTTTGTCCTCTACGCTGGCATCATTGCGGCTGCGCTATGAAGTGACGAGAAAGTTCGCGCCCTATGTCGGCGTCGAGTTGAGCAATACATATCGCGGCACGGCCGACTTCGCCAGAGCGGCGGGTGAGCGGACCCGGGATGCGCGGCTGGCGGCGGATGTGCCCCACAGTTCACTTGTCCATGGGGTCGTCGAAGCAGGGCGCGAGCGCGCCATCGCACGGCGCATCGGCGATATCACCCCGCCGCGCGACCTGGCCGACCCGGAGCGGGTGCGGCGCGGTGCCGGCAACTATGCGGCCATGTGCGCGGATTGCCATTTGACGCCCGGAGTGGCGAATGCGGAGATTCGTCTCGGACTCCATCCCACGCCGCCCGACCTGACCCTGACCCGTGCCGCCGTGGCCGGCCAGTCTGCCGAGACGGCGGCAGCGCGCCAGTTCTGGATCATCAAGCATGGCATCAAGGCGTCCGGCATGCCGGCCGGGTCGAAGGCTGGCATGGATGACGCTTCCTTTTGGATCTGACCGCTTTCCTGGGGCAACTGCCGGCGCTTTCAGCCGCGCAATACCTGCAACTGGTGGCGGTGAGCGATGGGCATGCGCATCACGGGGTCATGAAGGACGACCATGGCGCGGCTGCCGCGCCGAAGCATGTGGACAAACCGGGCGCGAAACCCCACAACCATGGTGCAAATAAGCATTGAACATTGATTATTCCTTGCCGGCCCATATATTCAAGTGCGATTGACAAATCAACCAGGAGATATCTTATGAGCACCCAGAGCATTGCCTTTGAAGTGGCGCTTGACAACGCCCCCTACGAAAAAGCCATCGAACTGGTGACTGCCGCCCTGAAAACCGAAGGCTTCGGCATCCTCACCCGCATTGATGTGCGCGCCACCCTGAAGGAAAAGATCGATGCCGACTTCCGGCCCTACGCCATTCTTGGCGCCTGCAACCCCCCGCTCGCGCATCGGGCACTCTCGCATGATGCCGAAGTCGGCCTGATGCTGCCCTGCAATGTCACGGTAGAAGCGACGCCGGCCGGTGGTTCCATGGTGCGCATCGCCGACCCGAACGTCTTCATGCAGGTCGGCCAGTTTCAACACGACAAGGAACTGCGGGCGATTGCTAGCGAGGCGCGCGAACGGCTCCTGCGCGCCGTCGGCACGCTGAACGCCGCCAAGTAAGCAAAGCACCAGCAAGGTTTTGACGCCGGCCCGCGGGCCGGCGTTTTGGAGTAAGCCAGAGCACTGACGGTGAACGGATGGTGTGGCGGTGCGCGTTGCAATATCGCGCAGGCCAACCATGACAAAAATGTCATGTTCGCGTCAGCTTGTTGTGGGGGAGTGTTGCCCATACTGGCAACAACCTCACTCAAGGAGCTCTGCATGAAATTAGCTTTCCGCACGGCGGTCTTTCTCTCAATGCTGGCACCGACCGTCTGGCCGCAGCACCGCTGCCCCCGGTGCATGTGTATAAAAGTCCGGCATGCGGCTGCTGCGACAAATGGGTTGATCACATGAAAGCCAGTGGCTTTGAGGTCGTCACCCACGATACCCACAATGTTGTCGAACACAAGACGCGTCTGGGTGTGCCGGTGGCGATGGGTTCGTGCCATACCGCCGAGGTCGGCGGTTATCTAACTGAAGGTCATGTGCCTGCGACGGATGTGAAACGGCTGCTGGCGGAAATGCCTTCCGCAAGGGGCCGTGCCGGGCCGGCCGGCCGGCCAGTTCGCCCGGTATGGATAGCCCGCGCAAGACCCTCGACGAAGTGGTGCTGATCAGGAACGATGGCGTAACGGCGATCTACGCACGCCATTGACATCAAATCCAAGCAACTACTTGTTTAATTCTTACCAAGAAAAGGAATCACCATGAACTTAAACACGCTCTCCCGTAATGCAATGAAATTCGCGCTGGTCGTTGGCGTGGCTGCCCCGATTGCCTTGTTTGCCGCCGAAAAGGCCGCCGTGGGTAATGCCGCCCATCATCCCGATCAGGCACAAACCGCAAGTGCTCCAGCCAATGCGATGCCAGGCATGCAGGGACAGATGCAGGCCCGCATGCAGACGATGCAGGCGCGTATGCAGGCCATGCAGAAGACCAGCGATCCGCAGGCACGCATGGCGCTGATGCAGGCACAGATGAAGGACATGCAGGAAGCGCAAGCCATGATGAAGGAGGCCAACGCGGGTTGCCCGATGGCTGAAGGCAAGGGTGGCATGGGCAAGATGGGCGGCGGCATGGTTGACGGTGCTGGCAAGGGCGGCGCAATGCCAATGCCAAACAACCAAGGAATGCCGGTAATCCCGGTCAAGTAGTGACACTTCAAACATCCCTCCCCGGCAAGTTGCGGTGAGGGGTATCTGATCTGCACCGATTCTGACAGCGATCTTTATGGAGGCGAATCATGTATGGATTTGAACACGGCATGGGCTGGGGATTGGGCGGTATCGGGATGATTCTGGTTTGGCTTATCCCGATACTGTTGGTCGTCCTGCTGGTGCGCGCTTTCTTCGGGCGAACTGGCGGACCGCCTGACGAACGGCCGGGCAAGCCCCCGCTCTAAGTGCTCGATGCGCGTTACGCCAATGGCGAAGTCGAACGCGACGCGGTCCTCAAGCGCCATGGCGATCTGGCGGATTAGCCACCTGTCCGATGCTAGCATTCGGCCATTCTTATGCGCATCGAACAATTCCGTCAGCGCTTGCACGACCACGGCGCCAGGCCCTGCCATGCCGCGCGCGTGCTGCGCGCCTGGCTGCAGGCATTGCCGCTGGACAGCGGCCCGACCCCTGCCGACCAATATCTTCCCTTGCCGGTACGCGCCGCCTTGCCCGCCCTTGCGGCGGAATTGGCGGCGCTGACGCGCCTGCGTTCCGAACACGTCGGCGCTGATGATTCCGTGCGCCTGCTGGTCGAATTGGCCGATGGCCAGACGGTGGAAAGCGTGCTGCTGCCGAAAGACGGCGTCTGCGTGTCGACCCAGGTGGGTTGTGCGGTCGGCTGCGTGTTCTGCCTGACGGGGCAGGACGGACTGCTGCGCCAACTCGACAGTACGGAGATTGTCGCCCAGGTGGTGCTGGCGCGGGCGCGACGGCCGGTCAGGCGCGTCGTGTTCATGGGCATGGGCGAGCCGGCGCATAACCTCGACAATGTGCTGGAGGCCATCGAACTGCTCGGCACGGCGGGCGGCATCGGCCACAAGAATCTGGTGTTCTCCACCGTCGGTGACCGGCGCGTGTTCGAGCGGTTGCCGCACGGCCCGGTCAAGCCGGCGCTGGCGCTGTCGCTGCATTCGACCGACGCGGCATTGCGCGCGCGCCTGCTGCCGAAGGCCCCGCGCATCGATCCGGTCGAACTGGTCGAGCTGGGTGAAACCTACGCCCGCGCCACCGGCTACCCGATCCAGTACCAATGGACGCTGCTCGATGGCGTCAATGACAGCGCCGCTGAACTGGACGGCATCGTTCGGCTGCTGCGGGGGAAATACGCCGTGATGAACTTCATTCCCTACAACGCCGTCAGCGGCCTCCCTTTCCGCCGCCCCGCCGCGGAGCGTGCCGCGGCGATGTCGCTCCACCTCTACCGCCACGGCATCCTGACCAAGCTGCGCCAGTCGGCCGGGCAGGACATCGACGGTGGCTGCGGTCAGTTGCGGGCGCGGGATATCACATTGGACAGCGCCTGAAAGTCGGCGCTGGCGGGACGGCGTGCCCCGTAGCGAATATGAAATGCCCCGCATGGGGTGCGGCGTCGCCGGCCCGCTACACGGAGGCGGCGCGCCATTTCTGGCACAATCGCCCCCCCCCATACGAAAATGCCGACAGGTAGCGACCATGAAATTTGTAATTAGAGCTTTCTTCCGCAGCTTGCGAGTGGTGATCGGTCCGTTCATGCTGCTGTGGGAATTCGTCACGCGGCCCAAGGGCGTGGTGCGCCCGCCGGCGCTTCAGCAGCAGGTCGATCAGGCCTGCCGCGATCTCGTCCTGTACCAGTTCCGGACGTGCCCGTTCTGCATCAAGGTGCGGCAGGAAATGCGCCGCCTGTCACTCGACATCGAATCCCGCGATGCGCAGGAAGATCCGCAGAATCGCGTTGCCCTATTGCAAGGCGGTGGGCAGGTCATGGTGCCCTGCCTGAAGATTACCGACGCGTCCGGTGCCAGCGAATGGCTGTACGAATCCGGCAAGATCATTGACTATCTGCGCGGGCGTTTTGCTGAGGTCTGAGCCTTCGCCTGATGGTCAATGTTTCAGGGGTGCGGGGTGCTTGAGCGTAGTTCCCCCAGCAGCGCTGCGCGTGTCCCCGGATTTTTCAGGTGCTCAAGCCACCATTGCAATGCCCGCCCCTGGGTGGACCGGCTGGTTTTGCGCCAGGCATAGCCAACCTGAATTTGCGGCACCACCCGCTCCATGCGCTTGGCTACCAGCCGTCCGGCATCGATGGCGGGCTGGGCGAGGCTGGTCGGCAAGAAGCCGCTGCCGAGTCCTCTGAGCTGGGCAGCCAGCTTGGCCGGCATGTCCGACACGGTAAACACGTCCTGACCCGGCAGCAGGCCGATGGTCAGGCCGCTGCCCCGCTGCACCGAGTCGGCGACCGCGACGGCGCGATGGCGCCGAATCGCATCGTCGCCCAGCGGTTCGGGTGCCCGCGCCAGCGGGTGGTGTGGGGACACTGCAAAAACAAAGCGCACCGCGCCGAGCAGTTCGCGCTGCAAGCCGGCCTTGCTGTCGGTGTTCATGACGACGCCCAATGCCAGATCGGCCTGCCCGGAACTCAGGGCTTCCAGCGTGCCCGACAGGGTTTCGTCGCGCAATTTGAGTCTGGTCGGCGGGTTCAGCGCAAGAAATGACTCGCAAAGCTCCATCACGGTGCTGCGGTTGATGATGGTGTCCACCGCAATCGTGAGTTGTGATTCCCAACCCGTGGCGACACGTTTGACCCGGTTGGCCACGGCATCGATGTCGGTCAGCAGGCGTGCGCCTTCCCGCAGCAGTTCGGTGCCGGCGTCCGTCAGGCGTGCCCGCCGCGTGCTGCGGTCGAACAGCAGCACATCCAGTGCCTCCTCCATCCGGCGCACCCGATAGGTCAGGGCGCTGGGCACCATGTTGCTGGCGCGTGCAGCGGCCGCGAAGCTGCCGGCCTGCGCAATTGTTTCCAGCATGGCCAGCGCAGCGGGGGTCAATACATCACGGGGAGTAGGCATGAGTTCTCCAATCGTTCAATCCATTTGAATGATGACATCAAATCCACAGGACCTGCAAGCGGACTGCCGTCGGCACAATGAACTTCATCGGCGGACGCAAGCCGGATCACCCCGTAGCACGGCAAGGCAGCCGTGGTTTGGAAAGTGATCTGTCGCCTGGCCGCCAGCAAAGTCGTCCTCGAAGTTCATCAACCCAATACCCCAAGGAGAATTGCAATGGCAAAAGTTATCGTGGTTTATCACTCCGGCTACGGCCACACCCAGCGGATGGCCGAGGCGGTCGCCGCCGGCGCTGGCGCCACGCTGCTGCCCATCGATGCTGCGGGCAACCTGCCCGCGGACGGCTGGGATACGCTCAACGCGGCCGACGCCATCATCATGGGCAGCCCGACCTACATGGGCAGCGTCAGCTGGCAGTTCAAGAAATTTGCCGACGAGTCATCCAAGCCGTGGTTCACCCAGCAATGGCAGGACAAGGTTTTCGCCGGGTTCACCAACAGCGCGAGCCTGAGCGGCGACAAGCTGTCCACGCTGCACTACATGTTCACCCTGGCGATGCAGCACAGCGCCATCTGGGTCGGCACCGGCCTGATGCCCAGCAACACCAAGGCGGCGCAGCGCAATGACGTGAATTACATCGGTTCCTTCAGCGGCGCCATGGCGCAATCGCCATCGGACAGCAGCCCGGACGAGATGCCGCCGGGCGATCTGGAAACCGCAAGGCTGTTCGGCAAGCGTGTGGCCGAGGTGGCCGCTAAATTCAAGGACTGAATCCTGCTGCTACCCGCAAACTGACTGGAATCCCTCAGCGGGATTCCAGCAGCTTGACGAGGGTATGCAGGGTGCGATTGACCGGCGTCGGAATGCCCAGTGCCTTGCCCTTGGCGAGCACATAGCCATTCAGATGGTCGATCTCGCTGCGCTTGCGGCGTGCCAGGTCCTGGGCGGTTGACGAGAACTGGGTCGGCATGGTGCGCGCGATCTTCTGCACGGCTTCCCACGTGTCGCCGGGAACGCTCACTCCGGCACCGTTCGCCACATCCAGACACTCCTGCACGACAGCGCGCATCACTTCTTCCACGCCTTCACCCTGCACGAGGCGGCCATAAGGCAGTTGCGTGATCGCCGACAGGGCGTTGTAGGCACAATTCAAGATCAGCTTGGCCCACAGCGCGCCCATGATGTTGGCGGAAATATCGACCGGGACTTCGGCAGCGGCAAACAGCTTGACCAGTTCGGCACTGGATGCCGATTCGCCGATGACCAGTTCGCCGCGGCCATGGTGCTTGACCTGGCCGGGCCCGGCCATTTCGGTGGCAACGTAAACCACGGTGGGAATGACCTCGCGCTGCAGCAGGGCCTGCAGCCGTTCGGCATTGTCCACGCCATTCTGCAAGGTCAGGATCACCGCATCGGCAGCCAGGTGCGGGGCCATTTCCGCAGCGGCGCGCGCCGTATCGGTCGACTTGACGCAGCAGAGCACCAGTTTTGCGCCTTTTATTCCGCTGGCGTCGGTGCTGGCTTGAATGGGCACGTGCGCCTTGAATGACTGCGTATCCATCAACAAGCCGTCGCGCCGCACCGCCGCTACATGCTGCGGCCGGCCGATCAGCGTTACCTCATTGCCGGCACGCGCCAGCATGCCGCCGTAGTAGCAGCCCACTGCCCCCGCGCCCATCACCGCTGTCTTCATCTTCTCATCCGCCTTGTTCAGGTTGTGCCGACCGACCGCTGACTGCATTACAGTTTATGCTAGCCCGGATATTTCACGAGG
>DDXB01000021.1 GCA_002347405.1 Rhodocyclaceae bacterium UBA2271
AAATCCGTCATCGACGTCAACCACGCCGTGGCAATGCCCACCACGGCAACGCCGAGCCCCACGCCCAATGAGAGCAGCAATGAATTGACGATGTACTCGGGCAGCACGGTCGCTGCCAGATGGCTCCAGGTTGCGCCGGTATCGCCGGCAAACAGGTTGGCAGCGACGGACAGCACCGGCAGCGCAACGAGCAGGCCAATCAGCGTCGAGGCAATAACCAGGGGAGAGCGCACGGAGTCAGGGAACAGGGGCGGAAGAGAGGATTATAATTGAGAGTTACTCTCAATTAGACTCAATCTCATGTCTTTGCTCACTCTCGATAATGTCAGCCATGCCTACGGCAAGCATGCCGTGGTGCGCGAGCTGTCGCTCGTTCTCGCCGACGGCGAGATCGGCTGCCTGCTGGGTGCCTCGGGTTGCGGCAAGACAACGGTATTGCGGCTGATCGCCGGCTTCGAAACGCCCACCCAGGGCAGCATTCGGCTGCACGAGGTGACGGTTGGCGCACCCGACCAGCAGGTGCCACCAGAACAACGGCATATCGGCATGGTATTTCAGGACTACGCGCTGTTTCCCCACCTCAGCGTCGCCGACAACATCGGCTTTGGTTTGAAAAATGGAAAGTCGGCGCTGGCGGGACGGCGATCAGCCGGAACGCCGCCAACACCTGGACGCCGGGTGGATGAACTGCTCGCCATCGTCGGCCTGTCCGGGCAGGGCAGCAAGTACCCGCACGAACTTTCCGGCGGCCAGCAGCAGCGCGTGGCGCTGGCGCGCGCATTGGCGCCTGCCCCGCACCTGCTGCTGCTCGACGAGCCCTTCTCCAACCTCGATGTCGAACTGCGCGAGCGCCTGTCGCTCGAAGTACGCGACATCCTCAAGCAGACCGGCACCGCCGCCATCCTCGTCACCCACGACCAGCACGAAGCCTTCGCCGTCGCCGATCAGGTCGGCATCATGCATGCCGGTCGCATCGAACAGTGGGACACGCCCTACAACCTCTACCATCGCCCGGCCACGCGCCACGTCGCTGATTTCGTCGGTCAGGGCGTCTTCCTGCAGGGACAGGTCATCGATCGCAATACCGTAACCATAGAACTCGGCGCACTGAACAGCAATCTGCCGCTCGAATGCACCAGTTCCTGCCTGGCCTGCGGCAAGGGTTGCGCGCTCGACATCCTGCTGCGGCCGGACGATGTCGTGCACGACGATGCCTCCCCGACCCTGGCCGAGGTGGTCGCCAAAACCTTTCGCGGCGCCGAATTCCTCTATACCCTGCGGCTCGACTCCGGCGTCCAGGTGCTGTCACTGGTGCCGTCACACCACAATCACGCCATCGGCGAAAAAATCGGCATCCGGCTGGATGTCGACCATGTCGTCGCATTTCGCCAAGTCGCATGATTCCCTGGCTGGAAATCGACGCGTCTTTTCCGGCGATCTCCACCGCACTGACCGAACCCAATGGCCTGCTGGCTGCCGGCGGCGACCTGTCACCACAACGCCTGCTGGCCGCCTACCGACGCGGCATCTTCCCCTGGTATTCGGCGGGCGAACCGGTATTGTGGTGGAGCCCGGACCCGCGCATGGTACTGTTCCCCGATCAGCTGAAAATCAAGCGGTCGCTGGCCCGGACGCTGCGGCGTGGCGAGTGCACGGTCAAACTCGACAGCGCATTCGATCAGGTGATCGCCGCCTGCGCAGCAGCTTCCCGCCCCGGTCAATCCGGCACCTGGATCAGCGCGGAAATGCAGCTGGCCTACCGGCGGCTCCACGCCCTCGGTTATGCCCACAGCGTCGAAACCTGGCATGAGGGCAAGCTGGTCGGTGGCCTCTACGGCATCGCCATCGGCCGGGCATTCTTTGGTGAATCGATGTTTTCACAGCGCAGCGATGCGTCGAAAATCGCCCTCGCCCACCTGTGCACGTTTCTCTCTCGCCGCGAATTCGGCATAATTGACTGCCAAATGGAAACCGCACACCTCGCCACGCTCGGCGCCCGCCCCATTCCCCGCGATGATTTTCTCGCGCGGTTGGCGACGCTTGTCGACAAGGATGCCGCGCCAGGCCGCTGGCCGGCGGACGCCGTGCAGGATTGCTTCAGGCCTGCCGCGCCATGACACACCTGCGCGACCTGCCCCCCTTCCCGCTGCTGCAGTTCTACGCGACCGCGCCCTACGGCTGCTCGTATCTGCCGGGCCGCGTTGCCCGCTCGCAAGTCTGCACACCCACGCAACTGATCGACGCGGCAACCTACAGCGAACTCGTCAAGATCGGCTTTCGCCGCAGCGGGGTATTCACCTACCGGCCCTGGTGCGACAACTGCCGCGAATGCCTGCCGGTGCGCGTATCCACCGCGGAATTCGAACCGAACCGCAGCCAGCGCCGTGCCCTGGCGCGACATGGCAACCTCGTTGCCCGCGAGCGGCCGCTGGCCTACCGCGAGGAACACTACGCGCTCTATCAGCGCTATCAGTTTGCCCGTCACGCGGGCGGCGGCATGGACAACGACAATCGCGAGCAGTACGCCCACTTCCTGCTGCAAACGCATGTCGAAAGTCGCCTGATCGAATTCCATGCGGGCGACACACTCTGCATGGTCTGCATCATCGACCTGCTCGAAGACGGCCTGTCGTCGGTCTACACGTTCTACGATCCGGATGTCGCCGGCGCGAGCTTCGGCACCTACGCCGTTCTCTGGCAGATCGCCCAGTGCCAGCACATCGGCCTGCCGCATCTCTACCTCGGCTACTGGATCCGGCACAGCCGCAAAATGGCCTACAAAGCACAATTCAAGCCGCTTGAAGCCCTGCGAGAAGGCAACTGGGGACCACTCGAAAAAGAAGCCAAGGAAAACACAGACTAATCCGTCACACCGGCGAAGGCCGGTGTCCATGTTCGTGCATTCCCTGGATTCCGGCTTCCGCCGGAATGACGAAACTGGAATTAACCAGCGTGCCCCTAGAGGTTTTGCTCGGCCACCAGCAGCCGGCTGTTCGCCCAGGAGCGCAGGTGCGCCAACGGCCCGGTCAGGTTGGCCCAGTCATCGCGCATCTTGGTACGCAACTTGATCTGAAAATCACCCTCGGCCCGTCTGAAGGCGTCGACCTGCTCGGCAATCAATTCGCGGGCACGCTCCTCGGCCGAATGGCTCACGCGCCGCTGACAATCCCGCGCCTCCAATTCGTTGGAGAGTTTGTAGGGCAATTGGATATTGGTCAGGCGCGCCACCTCGCGCAGCCCGTCGGCACGCCGGATCTGTCCTTCCTGCATGTCGCAGCGCGCCATGAAGCGACGCAACTCCATCCTGATCATTGCCTGCTCAGCGGGATCGGCGCGTGCCATGTTTTTCCTCAAACGTGCTGGGTGAGCGCAAATCTTATCCCATCCATCCCGCATTCGGGCGGCGCACATGGGTTTGATCGCCTGAGTTGCTGTTATTCTCGCCGTTCCACCAGTCCCTAAAATGGGATTCCCTTCGATCACGCCGTCTTTTACTTTTGCCATGTTGCCTTATTGCCTAATAAAACCCTTCGTCCTCGCCCTCGACCCCGAAACCGCGCATGAAATGTCGCTTGCCGCACTGCGCACGCTCGGCAAGAGCCCCTTCGCTCCTGCCGCCAGGCCGCTGGCCGACACGCCGACCCGCGTCATGGGCATCGACTTCCCCAACCGCATCGGCCTCGCCGCCGGCCTCGACAAGAATGGCGAAGCGATTGACGGACTGGCCGGCTGGGGCTTCGGCTTCATCGAGATCGGCACCGTCACGCC
>DDXB01000002.1 GCA_002347405.1 Rhodocyclaceae bacterium UBA2271
CCAAGGTTTGGCTGCTGGCTGACAGTCTCACGGTAGCCAACCAGATCGCCGCCATGCGGAACACCACCCGGCCGATGAGCCAACTCGACGTCGGATTCAATCCGACATTGCAGGACACGGCGACGCTATATGACGTGGCGAGTAGCAGTTGCGCCGTCGAACCATGCCCATCCGGACAGGCTTGCGGCACGGACAATATCTGTTATCGTCAGGCGCTACGCACCTTGCGGCCTGGCTTCACCGGCTCGCAGCGAACCACGGACCAGGAAGTGCGTATTTCGGACTTCGTGACCACATTGCTTCCCTGACCAACGCCGTCCCGCCAGCACCGACTTTCAGCATTCCTGTAAAGTTGCCATGTATGCCAATTAACCCATGGTGAGCCAGATGAATATTTCAGAGCGAATTACTCTCGAACCAGGCAAAAGAGGCGGACGTCCCTGTATTCGCGGCTTGCGCATTACCGTATATGACGTTCTTGCCATGCTGGCTGAAGGCATGTCGGAAGCGGAAATTCTGGAAGATTTCCCGGAACTTGAGCCCGCCGACCTGCTCGCCTGCCTGGCCTATGCGGCGAAGCGTGAGCAAAGTGTGATCAAGCTCGTTGCGCAATGAAGCTACTGCTTGACGAAAATCTTTCGCGTCGGCTCGTTCCATTTTTACAAAATAACTTTCCCGGCACAACTCAGGTTGCCTTGATCGGCTTGGAACGGGCAGATGACCGCACTATCTGGCGCTTTGCGCGGGATAACGGGTTTATCATCGTCACGCGAGATGCCGATTTCGAGGAGCTTTCCGCAATATTAGGCGCACCGCCACAGGTGATCTGGCTGAGAATGCCCAACCAGGCCATGTCGGCAGTCCTTGGCCTGCTGCTCAGGCATCAGACTGAGCTTCACGCGTCATTGCAAGAGAAAGGCATTACATGCATCGAGCTTGGCCCGCAGGGTGTCAATCAATAGCCCCTCGCGCAGAACGGCCGGCACTTTCCGCCGTCCCGCCAGTCCCACAGGGATTTCCTGCGGTCACGCCGACTTTTGTCCCCAGGTCGCATGGCTTCACCCTCACCGAAATGGCGGTGGTGCTGGTGATCGTTGCGCTGCTCCTCGGCGGCATGCTGCTGCCGATGTCCGCCCAGGACGATATCCGCCGCACCAACGAGACGCGCGTCACGCTGGCCAATGTGCAGGAAGCCCTGCTCGGCTTTGCCGTCGTCAACGGCCGCCTGCCCCGTCCCGCGGTTTCGGCAGCCGATGGCGCTGAAAACCCCGCCAACTGCGCCGACGATGCCGCCTGTACCGGCTTCATCCCCTGGGCCACGCTCGGCATCGAGCGCAGCGATGCCTGGGGCAAGCTGCTGCGCTACAGCGTCACGCCGGCCTATGCCAACGGCAACATCACGCTCGCCACCATCGCCAACCGCACGGTACAGACTCGCGACAATGCCGGCGGCGCCGTTTTTCTGGCGGGACAAGCCGCCTGCACCACGCCCGGCGCCTGCGTTGCCGCAGTCATTTTCTCGCAGGGCAAACAACGCTGGGGCACTACGGAGAGTGGCGCAGCCCTGCCGGACGGCTCGGCGACCAACGTGGATGAGGATGCCAACGAGACGGGACCGACCAATTATTTCCAGCGCACACCATCGACCAGCACTGCCGGCGGGGGTGAATTTGACGATATTGTCGTCTGGTTGCCCGCCAACATCCTGATCAACCGCATGATCTCGGCCGGTCGCCAGCTCTGACACAACGTCGGTGTTGGTTGGATGAAATGCCCCGCAGCATCCGCGGCGCTGGCCTGTCCTGGCCACCGCCTTGACCGCCGCCCCCCGTTCCTGAGACACTCCCGGTCATGCATTTGCGTTAAACATTGATCCCCGCATGACTCTCGTCGCCCCACCCGCACCAAACAACGCCGGCTTTGTCGAACGGCTGCGCACCGCCGGCATCGAACCGGGCGATAGCACCGAGCTGCAACTCAACAAACAGTTGCTGATGTTCGCCACCGGCCTGGCCAGCGCGGCGTCGATGTCGTGGCTGGCGATCTACTGGGCCATCGGACCGCAATTTTCCGTCACCTGGCCTTATCTCTTCCAACTGGCGATGGCGGGCAATCTGGTGCTCTACATCCTCACGCGGAACTTCGATTTCTTCCGCGTCGCGCAACTGACGCTATTCCTGTTTGCCCCCTTTGTCATCCAGTGGTCCATCGGCAACTTCATTTCCGCCAGCGGGATCGTGCTATGGGGCTTGCTGGCACCGGTCGGGGCAATCCTGTTCTTCGGCGTGCGTGAATCACTGGCATGGTTTTTCGCCTGGATCTTTCTGATTGTCCTGTCGGGAATCTTCGATTACCTGCTGGCCGATTCGGTCAGCAGGCCGCTGATCACGGTTCCTGTCGCCACCAGCATCGTGTTCTTCGTGCTGAATTTCACCGCCGTGGCCACCATGATCTATGTGCTGCTGCGCTTTTCGACCCAGGAAAAGCACAAGGCCCAGGCGCGCCTTGAAGAAGCCCATCAACTCCTGCAGACCGAGCAGGAGCGCTCCGAGAAGCTGTTGCTGAACGTCCTCCCCGCTCCCGTGGCGTTACGCCTGAAAAACAACGAGCAATCCATTGCCGACGGCTTTGCCGATGCCACGGTGATGTTCGCCGACATCGTCAACTTCACCCAGGTCGCCGCCAACATGACGCCGGGGCAGGTGTTCAGCATGCTCAACAATGTTTTCTCGGCCTTCGACGATCTGGCCGACCAATTCGGCCTCGAGAAAATCAAGACCATTGGCGACGCCTACATGGTGGCCGGCGGCATCAATACCAGGAATCCCGATTACACGGCAGCGATTGCCGATCTTGCCCTGGCCATGCATGAGGTACTGGAGCGCGATTTCTCGGTCAACACGGCAAATCTGGAAATACGCGTCGGCATCGCCACCGGCCCGGTCGTGGCCGGCGTCGTCGGCAAGAAGAAGTTCATTTACGACCTGTGGGGCGACACGGTCAATCTGGCCAGCCGCATTACTGATGAAAGCCTGCCTTGCATGATTCATTGCGATGCGGCCACCCATCACCGCATCGCCACCCGTTTCGACTTTGACGAACCGGAAACGATCCACCTCAAGGGGAAGGGTGATATGAAGGTGTATCGCCTGATCGGTCGCAAGGCAGCTGGCGCGGGCGGCCAGACGCCGGCGCGTTAATCCGCCGGTCCCAGCCGGAAGCGCACGCAACCGTCGCGGTTTTCCGCAAGCACCAGTCGGTACCCTGCCTGCCGCGCCAGACGAGCGCATTGGTACAGGCCAATCCCCAAGCCGTGGTGAGACGAGACCGGGCGCTCGAACAAAGCCGCCGAAACCTCATCCGGCACGGCCGGGCCATCGTCCGTCACGTCGAACCATGGCCCGCCCGGGGCTGCGCCCAAGCGAACTTTCGCAGTTGTGGCAGGGTGGGCGTCCTGCTTGCGGGCAAGATTCTGCAGCAGGTTCTCGGCCACGCTGGAGAACAAGGGCGCATCCGGCACCGATAAAATCGTCATGTCATCCAGCACTGAAAAGATCGTCCGGGGGTTAGCGTAACGACTTTGCAGCGAAGCGAACCAGGACAGCGCCGCCAACGGGCTGCCCTGGTTCAGCCCGGCGGGTGCGGCAAGCTTGGTCAGGGTCTGACGCAAGCGTGAAGAAATCTCGGGCAATTGTCGTCGCATCAAACCAATGAAACGCGGAGATGCTTCGTTTTCCTGTTGTGCGGCGGCGCAGAGCGTGTCGAGGGACTGCAGCAGGTTTTTCACATCATGGGTGACCCGGGCGCCGGTTTCATGGATCGCCTCGACGTAGGAAAGCCGCTGCAACTCTTGCGCACGCCAGATGCCGAGATGAAATTCGGCCACCAGCCGCGCCGCCAGATCGTAGTGCCAGAGCAGGGAAGGACTTGGCTTGACCCGGCTCACCAGTCCAAGCGTGAGGCGACCATGACGAAAACCGACTCGATGGCCCTGCTGGTCGGCGAAGGTCTGCGGTCCGCCTGATCCCTGCCAGTCACCCCCCACCACACCGGGCATGCGCTGCGGCAAGGCAGCACAGGCCAGTGCCAGAAAACGCTCCGGATCGGCCTCGCGCTCAGCCAGTTCGGCCAGCGAATCCAGCCACTCCTCGATGGGCAGACCCAGCGACATGACATGTTGCGCCACGGCGCTGCCCAGTCCGGCAAAGCCGGCATGAGGATTCCATATCCAGCCCAACAGCAACAGCAGTCCCGCCACCAGCGCCAGCGTCACCATCAGCGCCTCAAGATAGTCAGCCTTGAACAAAAAGGAAAAACTGATACTGCCCAGCACGATCACACCAAGCAGCAAGAAGACGAACATGCCATAGATGAAGTCCACAACTTCGGTCCGCTGCTGCGCTTCCTTGCCCACCGGCAACAACGCCATGACGAGAAAAACCGCCGGGGCAAGATAGCGCACCAAGTTCGCCAACAATGGTTCGGTCAGGCCTGTGGCAACCAGTGCTTGCGGCAGTATCAGCGCCAACACGGCCGTCGCCAGATAGCCCAGGGTAAGCAGGTAAAACAGCCGCTCGCCACGGTCGGGGAACAAAAATACCTTGCCGCCCACCACACCCGCCAGCAGCATCGTCCAGATCGCCAACAAGCCCCAGTTGAGAAACCAGGCCGTCAGCCCGGCGCAGATCAACACCGTAATCGTTCCGCCCAATCCAAGTCTTCGCCTGGGCTGCACAAAGGGCTGCCACAACAAGCCCAGGCCGATGTGGGACAGGAACAAGACCTTGCCCAGCGGGGCCATTGGTCCCTGCAGGAACACCAGATGCAAGGCGACCAGAAAGCCGAGGAAAATCCAGCGGCGGCGGTCGGCAAACGAGATAGCGGGCAAAACGGGCATGATCCTTGTCTCTCAGGCGTTCACTTTGCGTATCATCCAGCCTCCGGATTTGCGCGATCTGGCGCAGACCGGTCGAAACCGCAGGCGATTGTAGCCCGAGCCCCAGACGAAGCGGGCAAACTGATGGGATTGCAACGAGTTGTCGATATTTCGACAGCGCATACTGTCGAAATATCGACATACGGCCGCTCGCCGAGAGTCAATTGACAGAGCAATGGCCAATACTCAAGACATTACGGCGTTACGATGAAGATAAAGTCACTCATAATGACTGGCATGAATAATGCTTTATAGTTTCACGGCAATATATCCCAAGACGGAGCACCCACATGAACAAACAATCCGGTTTCACCCTCGTCGAAATCGCCATCGTGCTCGTCATCATCGGCCTCTTGCTGGGCGGAGTGTTGAAGGGGCAGGAGTTGATCAATAGTGCGAAGGTGAAGAATTTCGCCAATGATTTCAGGCAAATACCCCTGTTCATTTACGGCTACCAAGATAAGTATAGGGCGTTACCTGGCGACGATGCGGGCGTAACTGGGGCAGCCACAGGTCGCTTCGGCGCCGCAGGCACTCCTTGCGCGCCTCCTGCGGACGGAAAATGCCGTACTGGTAACGGCGTTATCGATGGGGTATACAACGCAACATCTGTTGCCGATGAATCATTCGTTTTCTGGCAGCATGTCCGCCTCTCTGGACTCGCAGCCGGAAGCACAGCGACGACCGATTCTGCCTACCCACCCACCAATGCTGATGGAGGGCGGATCGGTATCCAGTCTGCAATACCGATCACCGGAATGACTGGCTCGTACTTTGTCTGCTCTGATGGCATTCAGGGCAAATTCGCCAAGCAACTCGACACCACCATGGACGACGGCAACACCGCGACGGGCTCAATGCGTGTTGCAGCCAACCTGGCGACACCCGCTCCGATCGCAACAGCGGACGTTGCCGATGGCACGACTTACATGGTCTGTCTGGCCCTGTAATCTCCCCGACAACCCGACCAAAGCCCGCCTCGGCGGGCTTTGTCTTTTCTGCTCTACCCCCGCAGCAAGCGCTCCTCACCCGCCGCCACCGCCGTCGCGCCGCCCTGCAGGACCACCACGTCGCCCGCCTGCAATCGCATATCGCCTGCCAGCGCCACCTTCGGCTGCGAGCGCCGTCGCACCGCCGTCACACCAGCGCCGACTTTTGTCATCTGCCCTCGCTCAACGCGCTTTCGACCACTTCGCGTGGAAACATCTTGAGCGCTTCGGCATCCAGCGGATATTGCGGCAAATATTCCCGCAACACGGCCAGCAGAGCATCCGCCTGCGCCGCGTCGCGCGGCCGCTTGGTCGGGTTACGCTCCGGACTTGCCGCCAGCCAGCGCTTGAAAACGGCGAAGGCACGCGGGTCGACCACGGGCATCAGCGTCATCTTGCCGTTTTCCGCGATCACGGGCTGCACGAGTCGCGGCGCGCTCAACAGCCATTTCATGTTCCAGATGTCTGTGGCGACGAGGTCTTCCGCGGCATCGCCGAGACTGTCCGGTGTTTTCCGCCAGGGCGGATTCGGCATCTGGCGAATAAGGTCGACCATGAAACCACGGCTGTTCGCCGCACTAAAAGTCTGCCCGGCCAAACGCTCGAAGCTGGGGTCGATGGACTGCAACAGGCCCAGGAGAGATACCGGATCAGCGGTGGCAAGCTGGAGCCGCGAGCGCGTATCCCACAACAAATCGTCATCCGTTGTCGCGGTAACCGCTTCGGCAAAAAACACGCCCGCCATGCTCTCGTAGGCGTAAAGCGCATTGGTGCCGATCACCACGAGACTATTCTCGGTGAATCCAGATTTGCGCAAACCCTCCAGCAATTGGGCGACGATGTTGGGCACGCGACCGATCAGCGCGGCGCGATTGAAGCGGGCCTGCTCTGTCATCTGGACACGCAAGGCATTCACACGCTCCCTCTCGCGTGACTTTGCGGCATGGAACTCCGCGTGCACCCGCTCGGTTTCGGCCGTGCGCACCCCCATCGATCGCCCGTAGCCACGTCGGTCGGTCAACTTGAAGAGATATTGGCGGCCGCCAGACGACTTCCAGATCAGGGAACCGTCATAACCCGCCAAGCGGCGTTCCGCATCCCGCAAGGCCTCATACAACTGAAGGGCATTGATCTGGATGCGGCGCTGGTTTTCCGTGAGCGAGAAATGGTGCACTTTCATTCACTAGTCAGTTTTTTGCATTATGAATGAAAATGTCTATTTAATCAATGGTCTTACCAGACAACAGCCGCTCCTCCCCCGCTGCCACCGCCGTCGCGCCGCCCTGCAGGACCACCACGTCGCCCGCCTGCAATCGCATATCGCCTGCCAGCGCCACCTTCGGCTGCGAACGCCGTCTTACCGCCGTCACGCCAGCGCCGACTTTTGTTAGCGCCACCTCATCCAGACTGCGGCGAACTGCCCAGGCGCCTGCGTCGAGGGTGACGGCGTGCAGGCGGGGTTGCTCGGCGTCGCTCAGGTGTGCGCCGGCATCCGATGCCCCATGGAAAAAACCGCGCAGCAGCGCATAGTGCTGCTCGCGCAGGTCGCGCAGGCGGCGGATGACGCGGTGCATCGGCACGCCGACCAGCGCCAGCGCATGGGTGGCGAGCATCACCGAGGATTCGAGCGCCTCGGGCACGACCTCGGCCACACCGGCCTCGAAGAGTTTTTCGGCATCGTCTTCCTCGCGCGAACGGGCGACGACGGGCAGGTCCGGACGCAGCTCGCGCACGCGCTGCACCAGGCGCAGGGTTGTCTCGATGTCGGCGAAGGTCACGATTAAGACACGGGCCCGATCGATGCCCGCCGCCTGCAGATTTTCGCGCCGCGTGCAGTCGCCCCAGGCAACCGGTTCGCCGGCATTGGCCGCCTCGCGCACCCGGTCCGGGTCGAGGTCGAGCGCCATGAAGCCGATCTGCTCGGCTTCCAGGAAGCGCGCCAGATGCTGGCCGGTCTTGCCATAGCCGCAGAGAATGGCGTGCTTCTCGGTCGCCACGGTGCGCGCCGCAATCTGGGTGATTTGCATCGAGCGCACCATCCATTCCGCGGCGACCAGCCGCAACACGATGCGGTCGGCATACATGACGATCAAAGGCGCAATGATCATCGACAGCACCATTGCCGCCAGTAGCGGTTGCACCAGCACCGGGTCTACCAGACGGTTGTTGGAAGCGAGCACCAGCAGCACGAAGCCAAATTCACCCGCGGCGCACAGCCACAGACCGGAACGTAACGCCGTGCCCGCGCTGCTGCCCATCAGGCGCGAAACGGCACCGACGATAGCCAGCTTGCCCAGCAACAGCAACACCAGCAGCGCCAGCACGCCAGCCAGGTCGCGCCCAATCGCCGCCACATCGAGCAGCATGCCGGTGGAAATGAAGAACAGGCCAAGCAGCACGTCGCGGAAGGGCTTGATGTCCTCCTCGACCTGATAGCGGTACTCCGTCTCCGAGATCAGCATGCCGGCGACGAACGCGCCGAGCGCCGGCGACAGACCGGCCAGTTCGGTGACGGTGGCGAAGCCGAGCGTCACCAGCAGCACGTTGAGCATGAACAGTTCGCTCGACTTGCGGCGTGCCACCAGGCCGAACCAGGCATGCATCAGGCGCTGGCCGAAGAACAGCACCAGCGCCAGCAAGATAGCGGCTTTCACCAGCGCCCAGCCCAGCGCACCGGCAAGCACCTCGACCGGCTGTGTCAGCGCCGGAATCAGCACCAGGAGAGGCACCACGGCGAGATCCTGAAACAGCAGCACACCCATCACTTCACGACCGTGCGGGGCATCCAGTTCGCGCCGCTCGGCGAGCAGCTTGGACAGTATCGCCGTCGATGACATGGCGATTGCGCCGCCGATGGCCACGCTGGCCTGCCATGGCACGCCCCAGAATATGGCCCCCGCTCCTACCGCCACGAAGGTCAGCAGTACTTGCGCCAGGCCCAGGCCAAACACGATGCGCTTCATGGCGAACAGGCGCGGCAGCGAGAATTCGAGACCGATGGTGAACATCAGGAACACCACGCCGAATTCGGCCAGCCGGTGGGCGCTTTCAATGTCCGGCAGCACGCCGAACGCATGCGGACCGGCCAGCGCGCCAACCAGCAAATAGCCCAGGATTGGCGGCAAGCCGATACTGCGGCAAATAGCCACCGCCATGACGGCGGCACCCAGCAACAGCAGTATCAGATATAGGGACATGGTTCGCGTATCAGCCCGGCCGGGGGTGGGTTGCTATAATTTGCCCAAATCATAACCGCCCAATCGCGCAACTTGCGCGAGTTTGGATCATCCCGCCCAATGACAATCTCTCCCGCAGCAGAACGCACCATTGCCCTCGCGCGCCGCGTGCTCGCCATCGAGGCCGATGCGGTGTTGAAGATTTCCGCGCAGCTGGACGATGCTTTCGCCAGCGCGGTAGCGCTGATTCTCGCCAGCCGCGGTCGCGTCATTGTCAGCGGCATCGGCAAGTCGGGCCACATCGCGCGCAAGATTGCCGCCACCATGGCGAGCACGGGAACACCGGCCTATTTTGTCCATGCCGGCGAAGCCGTGCATGGCGATCTGGGCATGATCACCCGCGAGGACGTGCTGATTGCGCTGTCGAATTCCGGCGAGAACAATGAACTGCTGACCATCGTGCCGCTGGTGAAACGCCAGGGCGGGCATCTGATCGCCATGACCGGCAACCCCGCTTCCACGCTGGCGCGCGAAGCCGACATCCACCTTGACGCCCATGTCGATGAAGAGGCCTGCCCGCTCAATCTTGCCCCCACCGCCAGCACAACGGTAGCGCTGGCCCTTGGCGATGCGCTGGCGGTCGCCCTGCTCGACGCACGCGGATTTTCAGCCACCGACTTCGCCCGCTCGCATCCCGGTGGCGCGCTGGGCCGCAAACTGCTGACCCATGTCCGCGACGTGATGCAGCCTGCCGCAAGTGTCGCCGTAGTTGATGAATCGACCGACGTGCCAACCGCTCTTGGCGCGATCTCGAAGGGCGGCATGGGCATGACCGCCGTACTCGATTCCGCTGGCCGGTTGACTGGCATCTTTACCGATGGCGATTTGCGCCGCGCCCTGCAGAAGCTGGGCGATCTGCGTCAGGTTCCGGTGGGCGAGATCATGAGCCACCATCCGCGCACCATTCCCCCGGACCGCTTGGCTGTCGAAGCGGTCGAGATGATGGAGCGCCTCAAGCTGAACCAGTTACTGGTGACTGACGACAACGGACAACTGCTCGGCGCCCTCAACATGCACGACCTTTTCCGTGCGCAGGTGGTGTGAAAATTGCCCCCCACGCTCGCCTCAGTTGCCAAAAACCCGGCTCGCTGCCCCCCATGAAATCACCCGAAGCGGTGACCGGGGGGCGCATGCCTCCTTGGGGCGGCCCGGCGGAGGCATTGTTAATCGCCCCCCACGCTCGCAAACCCGGCTCGCTGCCCCCCACGGGGGGGCGCATGCCTCCTTGGGGCGGCCCGGCGGAGGCATGATGCCCGCTATCGAACAAGCTGCCGGAATTCGTTTGATGGGCTTCGATGTCGACGGGGTCATGACCGACGGTCGCCTGTATTTCGGACCCGAAGGCGATTTCTGCAAGGCCTTTTTCAGCCGTGACGGACTGGGCATCAAGTTGCTGGCGAAGTCGGGCGTCAGGATCGCCATCATCACCGGGCGCGATTCGCCCATCGTCACGCGCCGTGCCGCCAACCTCGGCATCGAACTGGTCCGCCAGGGCGTCGAAGACAAACGCACGGCCATGGCGGAATTGCTGGCGCGCGAGAAACTTGATTTCGCGCAGTGCGGCTACATGGGTGACGACCTGATCGATCTGCCCGTCCTGCGCGCCTGCGGCTTTGCCGCCTGCGTGCCGGATGCCCATGCGCTGGTGCGCCAGCACGCCGACTATGTCGCGCGTGCGCCGGCGGGGGCCGGCGCCGTTCGCGAAGTCTGTGAAATGATCCTGCGCGCGCAGGGTAACTGGGATCGCGTCATGGCGCCGTATCTGACGGACTGACGCACAATCCAAATGTCATCACGCTCCAACCTGACGACCACCCTGTTTCCGTTGATCATTGTCGGCCTGCTGGCCGGCATGACCTTCTGGCTGGAACATACATCGCGGCCACCTTCCGCCACCAACGATGGCAAGTCGCGCCACGATCCGGATTTCATCGTTGAGAATTTCGAGGTACGCCGTTTCGATCCCGACGGCGCGCTTCAGCACACCCTGCGTGCCGAAGCCATGCATCATTATCCGGATGACGACAGCACCGTCATCCGTGCACCGAATCTAACCTACCACCGTCAGCCGCCCACCTTCGTCACCGCCCGTGAAGCCCGCCTCGACGGCGAAGGCAAGCATGTGCAATTGATCGACGACGTGCGGGTCGCGCGCGGCGGACTGGGCGACAAACCTGACACGGTGTTGACGACCGCACGCCTTGATGCCTTCCCGGATGACGAGCTTGCCACCACCACCGTGCCGGTCACCATCGTGCAGGGACAGTCCAACATCAGCGGCGACGGTGGATTGAGCGCCAATAACAAAACGTCCATTTACGTCCTCGAGGGGCCCGTTTATGGCATATTTAATCGTGCTGCCGGCAAGGCCCCGGCGACCACCGAAGCAGCAGCATTAGCCAAGCCTGAGGTGAAACCGAAACCCAAGGCAAAACCCAGGTCACAACCGCAGCCCAAGCCCAAACCAACATCCAAACCCAAACCTGATCGCTGACATGACTACCACTGCGCGTCCCCTGCTTGTTTTGATTGCCTGTGCCTCACTTGGCTCTGGCCCTGCCCTTGCCGAACGCGCCGACCGGGAAAAGCCCGTTCATCTTGAAGCGTCGCGCGTCACGGTCGACGATGTCAAACGTGTCCATGTATTCGAGGGTAATGTCGTTCTGACCCAGGGCTCGCTGGTCATTCGCACCGCCAAACTGGTCGTCACCCAGGATGCCGAAGGATTCCAGAAGGGCATCGCCACAGGTGGCGTCAATGGCCTGGCCCGTTTCAGGCAAAAACGCGAAGGCAAGGATGAATATGTGGATGGCGAGGCGGAGCGCATCGAATACGATTCGCGCGCCGAAAAAGCCGAATTTTTCACCCGCGCCTATATCAAGAGCGGTGTCGATGAGGTGCGCGGCCACTACATTTCCTACGATGGCAAGACCGAGCAATACCTGGTGACTTCTGCCCCTGGCGCCGGCCCGGCCAGCGAACCGGGACGCGTGACGGCCATCATCCAGCCCAAAAAATCGAAATCCGTTACCGCTCCAGGCGCCACACCGGCTCCCGCCAACTGACGACATCATGCCCACCGAGCACATTCTTATCGAAGTCCGCGACCACGTCGGACTGATCACGCTGAACCGTCCGCAGGCGATGAATGCGCTCAACGACGCCCTGATGGATGAACTCGCCGCCGCGCTCGATACCTTCGAGGCCGATGACGGCATTGGCTGCATCGTCATCGCCGGTTCGGCCAAGGCCTTCGCCGCCGGCGCCGACATCGCGGCAATGAAGGACTTGAGCTACATCGACGCCTACCGAGCCAACTTCATCAGCCGCAACTGGGAACGCCTCGCCCACTGCCGCAAGCCGGTCATCGCGGCCGTGGCAGGCTTCGCCCTGGGCGGCGGCTGTGAACTTGCCATGATGTGCGACTTCATCATCGCGGCCGAAAACGCCCGCTTCGGCCAGCCCGAAATCAAGCTCGGCATCGTGCCCGGTTTTGGTGGCACGCAACGCCTGCCGCGCGCCATTGGCAAGGCCAAAGCGATGGAAATGTGCCTGACCGGCCGCCTGATGGACGCTGCCGAGGCCGAGAAGAGCGGTCTGGTCGCCCGTGTCGTGCCCACGGAAAAACTGCTTGATGAAGCGCTGGCTACGGCAGCGGTCGTCGCCGGCTATTCACTGCCGGTCGCCATGATGGTCAAGGAGGCCGTGAATCGCGCCTATGAATCGCCACTGGCCGAGGGCCTGCTGTTCGAACGGCGCAGCTTCCATGCCAATTTTTCCCTTGCAGACCAGAAAGAAGGGATGTCCGCCTTCCTCGAAAAGCGCCCAGCAGTATTCAAGAACAGCTGAGGCCGGCTGACTGACGCCAAAACAACACCGGTCGCACTGCGCTGCCGATCAATACTTGCAATGCAGCATTATCAGCGGATAATGACGTTTGATGTTACGTAATCAAAGCCATTCTTATCTGATAACCAATTGATTATTTTATATTTAAACTCCTAAAAGAAAATATTTGCTGCATTGCACAATAAATCGCTTGACTTCAGCGCTTCAGCCCCTATAATTTGATCCATGCTGCACTGCAACACGGATACACAGATTGCTGAAGCCAACCCCGATTTATCAAGAACTTTCAAATTTAGGAGATCGCCATGTACACGACCCCCGAACAACTCGCCGGCGCCAATAAAGCCAGCGTCGAAACCCTGCTGACCATCGCCAACACCGCGTTTGCCAGCGCCGAGCGCCTTGCCGCCCTGAACCTGAACGCCGCCCGCATGCTGCTGGAAGACAGCGTTAACAACGCCAAGTCGATGATGGCCGTGCGTGACGTGCAGGACCTGATGGGCATGCAGACCGCCCTGGCTCAGCCGATGTTCGAAAAAGCCGTTGCCTACTCGCGCAGCGTCTATGAAATCGCCACCCAGTCACAAGGCGAGTTCACCAAGATTCTTGACAGCCAGTATGTCGAGATGAACAAGAATGTCAGCTCCGCTCTGGACAAGGCCGTCAAAGGCGCGCCCGCCGGCTCCGACGTCGCTGTCGCCGCTGTCAAGTCCGCCATCGCCGCTGCCAACTCCGCTTACGAAACCATGAACAAGGCTGCCAAGCAGGTCGCCGAAATGACCGAAGCGAACGTTGCAGCCGCCACCAGCGCAACCGTCAAGGCCGTGGGCGCAGCTGCTCACAAAGCCAAGAAGGCCGCCTGATCAAGTAACAGTATTGTCTCCTCCTCCGGTTCCGCAATGGAACCGTTTAAGCCCCGGCCTTCGGTCGGGGCTTTTTTTCGCTGTCTGTTGGCGGCGAGTTGGCTTGCGCCGTCCTGCCAGCGCCGACTTTCTACTTCGGATCGAAGCTGTGTCCAAGTTGCGCCATCGCCACTTTGTCGGTGGACATTGCCGGAACACGAATGCCAGGTCGGAAATAGTCCGATTTAGCCGCGCCGGCTACGCTCCATTTTCTCCGTCCGCTCGGGACGTTCTGCACGCTCCGTCCGCTCGGGACGTTCAGCGCGTTCGACACGCTCGGCACGACGATCTTCGCGCCGCACGACGTCAGCAACGGCGCTGTCATCACCGACGCGCGCTTCGATACGCGCCTGCTTGGTGTCAAGTTGAACGAGCTTGCGCTCGAATTGCGCCTCAATCTTCTCGCGCTGCGGACCATCGGCTGGCAAACCAGCCAGCACACGCTCGCGTTGCACTTCACGTTGGGCGCGCTGAAGTTCCAGTTTGGCCAGCTTCGCCTCAAGGGTATCGTTGGGTCCGATTCGGCCTGAAACGCCCGGCCGAGTGTTGTCGATGCTACCGTCGCCACGCAACTTGACGCCATTGACGAAGTCGTCGGAAACGCTCTGGGCATTGGCCACGCCGGTACCGATAAAGACGCTGGCGAGCAAAACGGCAAGGATTCGATTGGTTTTCTTTTTGTTTCTCCAATTCAGTAATAAAGGTTATGTGGCCCGCCCCTCTTACGTGGGATTTTTTCCCTCGTTGAACAAACTCTAGGGATGTCGATTTCTGTTGTCAAGTTGTTTGTGGAATATTTTCCCACGTGCTATGCTGGCAGCAATATCTTTACTACCGAATTCGCCTTACCGTGACCACGCCATCGCCCAGCGACACCCTGCTGAAGGTTATCCGCCATGCGCTAAAACCGCTGGTGCGACTGTTGTTGGCCAAAGGAATTGCCTACCCGCAGCTGATTGACCTGCTGAAAGGTTTGTATGTCGAACTGGCCGTCAGCGACTTTCCGGTGGCGGGAAAAGACCAGACCAACAGCCGGATCAGCCTCCTGTCCGGGATTCATCGCAAGGACGTCAAGCGTCTGCGCGCACTGCCGCCCGATGAAGGGCGGGTGCCCGACACTGTGTCGCTCGGCATGCGCTTGATCAACGCCTGGCAGCGGCCTCCCTTTGCCGATGAAGACGGCACGCCAAAGCGCCTGCCCCGGTTGGCTCGCCAAGGGGGGGACTTGTCATTCGAAGCGCTGGTTACTTCGGTCAGCAAGGATATTCGCGCCCGCCCGGTGCTTGACGAATGGACCCGGCTCGGCATTGCCAGCGTGGACAGCGAAGACGGCGTCGTCTTGATAAGCGATGCCTTCGTGCCCCATCTGGGCTTCGCGGAGAAAGCCTTTTATTTCGGCCACAATCTCCATGACCATGCTGCCGCCGCGGCCAGCAACCTGATTGGCGAGCGCGCGCCCTTTTTCGAACGTAGCGTCCATTACACCCACCTGCCCGCCTCGGTCGTCCAGGCATTGACGCATGACGCCGAAGGCAGCGGAATGCGCCTGCTCAAATCACTCAACCGCAAGGCGCAAACGGCCGTCACGACAGCATCGGACACGGCCGAGGAGCCCTGGCAACGCTTTACCTGCGGCATTTATTTCTACGCCGATGACGCCGCCACATTGCCGGAGGAAATTCAATGAGACGCATCGCGATTCTGCTCGCTGTCTGGACGCTTTTATTGCCCAATATCGCAACCGGCGCGGGTGGCGTTTGCGCGCCGCCAGTGGGCTACGAACTGCTGGCGGCCGGGAGCGGCATGGGCGGCATCGGCGGCACTGGGCAGGCGATCACGCGATCGGGCGGCATTGGCGGGACCGGACGCACCAATGAACCCGCCGGCGCAGGCGGTATCGGCGGAACCGGCATCATCGGCACGATCATGGGTTTTGCGTCAATTTGCGTCAATGGCCTTGAAGTCCACTATGGCGCAGACGTGCCCGTCAGCGAAAACAGCCGGCCGGCGAACGCGAAGGGACTCGCCATCGGCCAAATCGTCGCTGTCGAAACCGCTCAATCCGCTCGCGGACTGGAAGCCCGTCGGATTGCCGTGCTGCATGCGCTGGTAGGGCCAGTTACGCGCTCAATCGATCAGGACGACCGGTTTGAAGTCATGGGGGTCACGGTGATGGTCGGTCACGAACGCGCACGCGATCAGGCGCGACCTCTCAAAATTGGAGACTGGGTGCAGGTAGACGGACATCTGGTGTCCAGCAACAGCGTTCTGGCCAGCCGCGTCGTCAGAATCGAAACTTCTGCGGAAGCATCGGTCAGCGGCCGCGCCGACCCAATCCGGCAGCGCGTCGGCGGCGTCGCGGTCGATCGCGCGGTAAGCGGGGAACTGACGGTGCGCGGCACCTGGGACGGGCAGAAAATCGTTATCCGCGATAGCCATCCCGCCCCGGGAACGGCCTGGACCCAGCGCCCGACCCAGGTGGTCATCGAGACGCGAGTACAGCAACGCGTGGGCAACGCAATCCGTACCGGTCGTGCCGATGTCGATGCGGCACTGGCCAGCCAACGGGAACTCGGCAGCGATGACCGATTGAGCGTAGGCGCATTGATCCGCGTTACCGCGCGCCTTGATGCCAGCGGCAAACTCCACCCGCTCCGCATCGAGCGTGCGTTGCGCGACGACGCCGCAAAAGGGATAACCGAAAGCCGCGGCCGCGTCGATGAAGAAGGTCGCATCGACAAAGAGGCCGAAAAGACCCAAGAAAAACTGGAAAAAGAGCGGGCGCGCGCGGAACGAAATGTTCGCGAAGCGGCCGAAAGAGGCGGTCGATCCGAGCGCAACGAAAGAAGCGAGCGACCGGATCGGATCGACAAAATCGAGCGGCCGGAACGGATCGACAACTCCGGTCGACGCGACAGATAGCACCGAACCCTTTGCAATGACGTAGCCAGTCTTTCACCCCGTACGAGAAACCTGTCAATGCACTTAGTCTCAGAGACATCCTGAATTTCCTACCAACCCACCTAAACGGAACCAAAATGACCCTTATCTCGAAAAACCTTGCAACCGCATTACTCCTCGCTGCTGTTCCCGCGATTGCCTTTGCTCAAGCCAAGACGACAGCAAGCGTTGGCCTTGACTACTCGGAGGGCAAGTATGGGGAGTCTGAAACATCCAGGACCTGGTCAATGCCGGTTTCCATCAAACATGAAACAGGGCCCTTGACTCTCAAGCTGAGCGTGCCTTATGTGCGCAGCAGCGGCGTTGCGGCAGCCGGCGGGGATCGGCGCGTTGCTACCACCAATCAGACCCAATCCGGGATGGGCGATATGACCGCCAGCGCCTTCTACAACGTGTACAGCGACGCCAAGACCAAGTCCGGCGTTGATCTTGGGGTCAAGGCGAAGTTCGCTACCGCTGACAGTGCCAAGACATTGCTGACGACAGGCGAAAACGACTATTCGCTGCAGGCCGATCTGTGGCGCGGCTTTGGCGATACGACGCTGTTTGGCAGCCTCGGTTGGACCAAGAAAGGCGATACATCTACGACGGATTTTCGTAACCCGTGGTACGGCAGCATTGGTTTCAGCAACAAATTGTCGGACGCGAATAGCTGGGGCGCCAGCTACGACTACCGGCAGAAAGTCACTACCAACGGCGACCCAGTCAGCGAACTTTCAATGTTCATGGTTCACAAGTACTCGAAAGCCATGAAGGTACAAGGATATGTCGTGACCGGTTTTTCGGATGCCAGTCCGGATCTGGGAGTTGGCGCGACGTTCAGCTATAGCTTCTAATTGCTTTACACACATCCAACGATAGGAGACTCATCATGATCAATGGAATAAAGCAGCGCATCTTGTCAGTCGCGATTGCTGCCGCACTGGGCGTTTCTGCGTCCATGGCGCTGGCGCAAACTGCCACGTCACCACCCCCGGCCGACCCCATCACGCAAGTTGCAGTAACGGTGGAACAAACCGCAAGCACCGCGCCCACCCACGCCGCCCAGAAAATGGCGGTGGAATTTACCAAGCTGGTCGGCACAGAGGAGGACGCGCTCAAACTTGTTACCGGCTTGCGTAATGGAACCCCCGTCACCCTCGGCTCGACCACCGAGCCGACCACGATCACGCCGACCGCCTCAACTGGATATGGGAATGTTTTCATCACCCTGGCGCTGGCCCAGGCAACGCTCACCAAGGCAGGCATCACGGAACCCACGACCGAGCAGCTCAATGCCGCGCTGATGGGCGGCACGGTGACGACGGCGGATGGCAAAGCGACCACCTTGACGGGCGTGCTGACAATGCGCGCGTCAGGCATGGGTTGGGGACAGATCGCCAAACAACTTGAGCTGAATCTGGGCCGGGTAGTTAGCAGCATCAAGTCCGGCAACGACCGTCTCGCGAAGGCCCTCAAGGCCGAGCAAGCACGCGAGAGGGTGATGGTGAAAGCGGCGAACAAAACGGAAGATAAATCCAAGACCGGGGATGCGCGTAACGAGCGCGCCGCGAAGGCGGATAAATCTTCACGGCCGGAAAAGGCGGAACGCCCAGAGAAAGCTGAGCGTCCTGACAAGCCGGAACGTCCCGATAAGCCGGAGCGCCCGGAACGTCCAGAGCGCCCCGAGAAACCGGAGCGTCCAGGCAAGGGTTAAATTTTCTGTTGTCCGGTCGACCTTTGATGAAGCGATCTGGTGAAATCGAAGGGCTATTTTTTATCTTCGCACGCATAGCCCAGCGCAATCACCCCCGACCGTAATACCGCAATCGCCGGCGCAACCTGCGCCGGCGTTCCGCGCACACCCAGTTCGACGTGATGCCGGACGCTTTCACTGCCCAGTGTCGGCAAGCTGAATACCGAGATGCCGGAAAAGTCGGCTTCGACCTGATGCATCAGATCAAGCATCAGGCCTTCCAGCCCTTCCCAGACCAGAATCGACGCCTCGGCTTCTGACAGCCGGCCATAATCATCACGATAATAGGTATCGAGCACCCACTCGGCCATCGGCCAGGACATTTGCGGAAAGCCGGGCAGGAAGTGATGGTCGCCGTATGAAAAACCGGGGATGCGGTTGAAGGGATTGGGGATGATGCGGCTGCCCTGCGGCACCGTGCCGAGTTCAAGCCGCGCCGGGGTGACTTGCTGACCCATCTCGGCCATCCGCGCGCGAATCTCGCGCTCCGCATCGGCGTTGAGTTCCAGCGGTACGCCGGCAGCGAGCGCGGCCGCCTGGCGCGTATGGTCGTCGGGCGTAACGCCGATACCGCCAAAACAGAACACGACATCGCCCGCAGCCAGCGTGCGGCGCAACACCTCGACCAGGCGTGGCCGTTCGTCGCCCAGATACTGCGCCCATGACAGGCGCAGGCCACGCTCTGGTGCGGCGAAGATCTCGATCAGCCTGGCAAAATGCTTGTCCTGCCGTTTGCCGCGCATGATCTCGTCACCAATGATGAGCGCGCCGTAGGTTCTCATGCTAGCTCCGTAGGGCCGCCCCAAGGGGGCAGCGAGTCAAAACAATGGAGCGGGCGAAGCCCGCGAACCTGAGTCACCCCCTGCCTTGTGGAGGGGGGTGGGGGGAAGGGGGTCATAAAGTTATCCCATTCTCGCTACGCAAACGCCGCAGCGACGCGAGACACAGATGAACAAACAAGAGGGCGGTAAAAGCCAGCGAAAACAAGTTGAGCAGTGGCACGTGCGCCAGCAACGCGCTAACCAGTCCGGCCAGATACAGTTTGCCCTTTTCTCGCTGGATCAGCGTTATACGTTCGGCGGGCAGCGCATGCTCGGCGAGGGCGTCGAAGCGAAAAGCCCGCTGGTTAAGCCAGGCCGCCCAGAAGATCGGCAGAACCAGCAGCGCACCGGGAATCAACAGCAATGGCAGGGTCACGAGCCAGCCGACAATGAAGATCGCTCCCGCCGCCAGCGTGTTGGCCAGGCTGCCCCACAGCGCCGCGCTGACCGAACCCTGGCGCGAAACATCGGGGTAGTCGCGCGCCGCGACCAGCGTCATCATGCGCGGCAGGGCAAACATCGCCACCAGCAACAAAGCGGTGAAATACACCAGCGGCGCAAAGACGAACAACACGGCGATGTGCGCGAGCCATGCCCCCAGCCAGGTCAGCCATGACCATTCGGGCAGCTGCGTGACAATCCACGCGGAAACGGGCATCCAGGCAAAGTAAGCCACGCCCGACCAGAGTGCCAACGCAAGCAGCGGCGGCCACAGCGCATGCCAGAGCATCTCCGGCCGCATCAGGTCGCGTGCCGCGCGCAGCACGGTTTGCGGCAGGCTATCCGTGGCCGTCATGATCTCGCTCTCCCCTCCCACATTTTCTGCAAACGTTTTACCGAGACCGGGCTCGGCGTCCTCAGTTCCTGGGCGAACAGCGCCACGCGCAATTCTTCCAGCAACCAGCGATATTCTTCCAGAAACGGGTCGCTCACGCTGGCCTTGCGCAGCGCGCTGCGCTCCCGCGCCCAGGCCTGCGCCAGCGCCTGCCAGTCGGCCATCAGCCGGGCATCACGCGCCGCATCGTTCTTCGCCTTGTCGAGGCGCAGGCTGATCGCCTTCAGGTAGCGCGGAAAGGATTGCAGTCGTTCGAAGGGCGTGGCGGTGATGAAGCGTTTTTGCAGCAGCTCATCGAGCTGGATCCTGATGTCGGCACAGGCCTGCGGAAAGGTTTTCTGCACAGCGGCCAGCTTCTTCAGCAGGGTCGCATGCTCCGCCAGGATCACCCCCACCAGCCGCACGATTTCCTGGGCCACCAGCAGGATGCGGCCCTTCGCCGCGTCACGCCGTGCCGCGAACGCCGACTCTTCAGTCGGCAGCGGCACCATCAGGCAGGTGCGTTCCAGCGTGGCGGCGATCAACTGTTCCTTCAATTCCTTCTCGGTACCCAGCGGGAGGAACTGGATAGCCATGGTGCGCAGGTCCGGCAACTTCTCGATGGCCTTGACCTGCGCCGCCAGTTGCAGGGCGAACAGGCGGGCCAGCCCCTTGCGGTGCTCGCTGCTTGCCTGGTCCTCCGTGTCGTAGGCGGTCAGGCGCACGCCATCGCCTTCATCCACCAGTGCCGGGAAGCCCAGCACCGACCGGCCGGCCACCGCAACTTCCAGCAGTTCGGGCAATGCGCCGAAGGTCCACGTTGTGGAAGCGATCGCCGTCTCGCCAGCGCCCCGCAGGAAGTGCCCTTGGGGTGCGCCGACTTTTGCGCTGCTGGCAAGCTGCACATCGGCAGCGGTAAAAGCCTGCGTCACCCGGTCGCCATACTGGGCGCGCAACTCGGCCAGATTGCGCGACATCGCCAGCGTGCCACCGTGCTCGTCCAGCAGCCGGAAGTTCATGAAGAGATGCGGCCGCAGTTCGCCGGGGCGCAGACTGTCGAGGGGAAGTTTCAGCGCAATCTTCTCCTCGATGCTGCGCGTCAGGGCCCGCACTAGTGGTTCATCCGCGGAAATATCGTCGTCCACTTCCGCGCAGAAATTTTCGGCAAACGCATCGAGCGGCTGCACGCGATGGCGGTATTTCTGCGGCAAGGTTTTGAGCAGTGCGATGACCTTTTCCTTGAGCAGGCCGGGCACCAGCCATTCGAGGCGCGTCGCCGGCACCTGATTGAGCGCCATCAGCGGCAGCGCCAGCGTCACGCCGTCATCAGCAGCACCGGGGTCGTGATGATAGGCAAGCGGGTAAATCTGGCCACGATGTTCGAGCGTGTGCGGAAAGGCGTCGGTGGTGATGCCGGCCGCCTCGTGGCGCATCAGCTGGTCTTTTTCGAGGCAGAGCAGGCGTGGATTCTCGCGCTCGGCTTCGCGCCGCCACTTGTCAAAGGCCGCCAGCGTGGTGATGCCCGCCGGCACGGCGGCGTCGAAGAAGGCATACACCAGTTCGTCATCCACCAGCACGTCGGGACGCCGCGACTTGTGCTCGAGCTTTTCGATCTCCGCCTTGAGTTTCTGGTTGTGTTGCAGGAAACGCCATTTGCGCACCCAGTCCTCGCCGACCTCGCCATTCACCAGCGCACCACGAATCAGCAGTTCGCGCGCCAGGGTCACTTCATCGCTTGCTTTGCCAAAGCTGACGCGGCGCTTGGCATGCAGCAGCAGGCCATGCAGGGTGATGCGCTCCCAGGCCACCACCTGCCCGGCGGACTTTTCCCAGTGCGGTTCAAAAACATGGCGGCGGATCAGGTGCGCACCGACCTGCTCCAGCCACGCCGGCTCGATCTTCGCGATGCAGCGGGCGAACAATCGCGAGGTCTCGACCAGTTCCGCGGCGACGATCCAGCGCCCCGCCTTCTTCACCAGCGCTGAGCCGGGGTGGATGAAGAACTTGATGCCGCGCGCGCCGAGGTAATTTTTATCTTCTTCGTTGATCAGACCGAGATGACCGAGCAGGCCGGTCAGGAGCGCCTTGTGGATGGCCTCGTAGCTGGCAGGCAACTGGTTTTCTTTCCAGCCGTGTTCGTGACACACCGTCATCAACTGGCCATGGACTTCGCGCCATTCGCGCAAACGCAGCCAGTTGATGAAGTTCTGCCGGCACCACTGGCGCTGCTTGTTCGTGCTCTCCTGTTTCCAGACTTCATCGGCAGCAGCCCACAGCTTCAAGTAAGACAGAAACTCCGACTTTTCGTCCTTCCATTTGGCATGCGCCTGGTCGGCCGCCGCGGCCTGTTCCTGCGGCCGGTCGCGCGGATCCTGGGTACCCAGTGCGGCGGCGATGATCAGTACCTCACCGAGGCAACCGTGCTCGCGCGCGGCGAGGATCATGCGGCCGATCTTCGGATCGAGCGGGAGTCGAGCAAGCTCGACCCCCACGGAAGTCAACGACCATCCCCCCATCCCCCTTCCCAAGGAAGGGGGCGACGAAGTTTGGCGGGCTTCGCCCGCGTCGTGAATGGTTTCGCGGTTCTCTTCGATGGCGCCCAGTTCGGCCAGCAATCCGTAGCCGTCGGCGATCATGCGCGGCAGCGGCGCTTCGAGGAACGGGAATTCCTCGACAGCGCCGAGGTGCAAGGACTTCATGCGCAGAATCACGCCGGCCAGCGACGAACGCAGGATCTCCGGCTCGGTGTAAGCCGCGCGTTTGTTGAAATCGTCTTCGGCGTAAAGGCGGAAACAGACACCCGCCGCCACGCGCCCGCAGCGACCGGCGCGCTGATTGGCCGAGGCGCGCGAGATCGCCTCGACCTGCAATTGCTCGACCTTGTTGCGATGCGAGTAGCGCTTGACGCGCGCCAGCCCGGAATCGACGACATAACGAATGCCCGGCACGGTAAGCGAGGTTTCAGCGACGTTGGTCGCCAGAATCACCCGGCGCCCCTGATGGCCGGCAAAGACCCGCGCCTGTTCCTGCGCCGACTGGCGGGCAAACAGAGGCAGCACTTCCAAACCCGGCGGGTGGTGTTTCCGCAAGGCCTCGGCCGCCTCGCGGATCTCGCGCTCGCCGGGCAGGAACACCAGCACATCGCCCGGCCCTTCGCGATGCGCCTCGCTGACCGCAGCGACAATGGCATCGTTGAGATCGCTGTCCTTCAAGAAACTCGCCGGGCCGCCCCAAGAGTTTCTTGGCCCCTTGAGGGGAGGGCCGAGCGTAGCGAGGTCTTCGGGGTGGGCCCTATTCTCGTCGAAGGGACGGTAGCGCGTCTCGATCGGATACAGCCGCCCCGAAACCTCGATTACCGGCGCGCCGTCGAAGTGCTTGCTGAAGCGTTCGGCATCAAGCGTGGCCGAGGTGACGATCACCTTCAAATCACGCCGTCGCGCCAGCACCGACTTTAGGTAGCCCAGCAGAAAGTCGATGTTCAGGCTGCGCTCGTGCGCCTCGTCGATCAGGATCGTGTCGTATTGGCGCAAGAGCGGGTCGGTCTGCGTCTCGGCCAGCAAAATGCCGTCCGTCATCAGCTTGATGTAGCTCTCACCCGAGGTGCGGTCGGTGAAGCGAATCTTGTAGCCGACGTAGCGCCCCAGCTCGGATTTGAGTTCCTGTGCAATGCGGCTGGCGGTGGCGCGCGCGGCGATGCGGCGCGGCTGGGTGTGGCCGATCAGGCCTTTCAGGCCGCGGCCGATTTCGAGGCAGATCTTCGGCAGTTGCGTGGTCTTGCCGGAGCCGGTCTCGCCGCAGATGACGACGACCTGGTGCTTTTGAATGGCCGCCGCGATCTCGGCGCGCCGCGCGCTGACCGGCAGCGCCTCGTCAAAGGTAATCGCCGGACGCGCGGCCCGGCGGGCTTCCGGGTCGAATTTCATATCAGCCGGGAATAAACTCCGGGATCGCACGCACCATGAACTCATCGAACAGCGGGACGGTAAATGCCATGTCGCCATGCGCCGGGCTGTAGATCATCCCCTTCTTGATGAGTTTGGAGCGCACCGGGCCAATCCCCTTGACCGACATACCCAAGGTCGCTGCGATATCCCCCGTGCGATGATTGCCCGGGCCAAGATGAGCCATCGCCCGCAGGAAGTTCTTTTCTCCCGGTGTCAGACGATCGAAACGCACCCGGAAGAAATTCCGGTCCAGCCGACGCATCACATCGGGTGTGGCGTTCTGGACAATCTGCAAGGTAATCGGGCTCGCGCTGGCCATGTTCCACGACTGGTATCCCCATTCCTGAATGAAGTAGGGATACCCACGCGTCAGCCAAAATACTTCCTGGAGTGCATCCTCGCGAAATTCGACACCCGCCTCCCGGGCCGGATCGCGCAGGGCCTTTGCCGCATCATCAGCCGACAGCGCCCCGATATCAGGAAAGTTGAACAACCGTTCCGCATACGTTTTCGACTCCCCCGCCATGCCGGGCAACACCGGCAGGCCCGCGGCGAGCAGCACCAGCGGCAATTGCTTCTGCTGCATCTTGTGCATCGCCATGATGACGGCACCCAGCTCCTTCTGGCTCAGGTACTGGATTTCATCGACCAGGATGGCAACGGCGCTGCCACGTTCCTCTGCCGCCTCGGCGATAGCCACGAACAGATTGGGCAGGTCGATTTCGAGGTCGCCACTATCCGCGGTGCCTTTTGCCGGCTCGATGTCCAGCCCCAGAGCCACATCGCCCACCGTCAGCTTGATACTGCCAATAAAGCTGCGCAACACCGCCAAGCCACGCTTTACCTTGTCGCCCGCCCCGGCAGATCGGTTCAACTCGTAAAGCAAACCGCGCAGTGCTGGGTAGATAAGCTCACCCAGCGGTTTTTCCTCGTGGGCTTCGATCAGGATCGTTTGATAGCCGGCAGCCTTCGCCATGCGTTCGATTTCGTTCAGCAGCACGGTTTTGCCCACTCCGCGCAGCCCCGTCAGCAGCAGGCTTTTTTCCGGGCGCTTTTGTTTTACACGTCCCAGCAGGATGCGCGCCTGCTCAAGCAGCGGGTCGCGCCCGACCAATTCGGGCGGCGGTGCGCCCGCGCCGGGAGAAAAGGGATTGTTGATCGGATCCACAGGCACCTCTAGCCATAAACTCTAAGCAATTCTATCTAAAAATAGATAGACGCTCTTAGGCTTTGTTAGAAATGGCCAGAATCGCGCCACCTTGCGCTGCGGTGAAAGTCGGCGCTGGCGGGACGGCACGCTCAAGCCAATACGACGTCCAACGCCCGCCCCAGCGAACGCCAGCCATACACCGGCACATCGCTGCGCAACTGATCGGTATCGCCGCCGTAGATCAGCAGAGACGGCACATCGCCGGCCAGTTTGCGGAAGCGTGCCAGGGGTGGAAACCAATCCTCGGCGACCGTGCGCCCGGACTTACATTCCACCGCTGCCACGACTTCCTCGCCGCGCGTCACCAGCAAGTCGACCTCGTTGCCTGCCGCATCGCGCCAGAAATGCAGCTCCTCGCCGCGCAAGCCATTGCGGCGGCGCTTGACGAATTCCGCGACGACCAGGGTCTCGAACAGCGGGCCGCGCAGCGCCCCGCTCACCAGCGATGCGGCATCGCGCACCCCGGCCAGCCAGGCTGCGAAACCGGGATCGAGGAAATACAGCTTCGGCGTTTTTGTCAGCCGCTTGCCGAAATTGCGGTGGAAGGGCTGCAAGCGCATGACGATATAGCTCGCCTCCAGCACGCCGATCCAGGCATGCGCCGTGTTGTGCGTGATGCCGCAATCGGCCGCGAGCGCGGACAGGTTGAGCAACTGCCCCGTGCGCGCCGCGCACATCAGCACGAAGCGGTGAAAGGCATCGAGATCGCGTACCTGGATCATGCGCCGCACATCGCGCTCGACGTAGGTCGCGAGGTAATCGGCGAACCAGACATGCGGCGGAATCGCCCGGTCGTGCAGCGGCGGATAAAAGCCGTTGAATAGCCAATCTTCCAGCGTCAACGCAGGCCGCGTGGGCGCGATTTCGTCGAGCGAAAACGGCAGCAGATGCAGAAAGCCGACGCGCCCCGCCAACGATTGGCTGATGCCTTCCAGCAAGCCGAACTGCTGCGAGCCGGTCAGCACGAACAGCCCCACGCGCCCGTCGCCATCGACACGCGTCTGCAAATACGAAAACAACTCCGGCGCCCGCTGCGCCTCGTCCAGCACCGCGCCATCGGGAAACTGCGACAGGAAACCGCGCGGATCGCCCGTCGCCAGCGCCCGCACGTCCGGGTCTTCGAGGCTGACATACGGCTTGTCGGCGAACGCCGCCCGCGCCAGCGTGGTCTTGCCCGCCTGGCGCGGGCCGGTGATCGCCACCAACGGGTAGTAGCGGGCAAGGTCGGCAAGGCGGGGAGTGGCGAGTCGGTTGAGCATGGACAAACGATAACACCATATTGTCAATTTGTAAATTCAATTGACAATATGAATGATTACATACGAATCATGTAGTTATGTGAGATCCGCGAAAATAACATCGCAGAAGTCGGCGCTGGCGGGACGGCGGCGGATTACTGGGCAAGCTTGTGAATGGTGACGATGCCCAACCCGGTCATCAGCAGCGAGCCGAACAGGTGCAGCGAGGCGGTGCCCGCCGCCCAGCCGTATTCGGCGCGCTGCAGCAGCGCGACCACTTCGGCGGAAAAGGTGGAAAAGGTGGTGAGTGCGCCGAGGAAACCGGTGATGAAGAACAACTTGAACTCGCACAGTAAATAGGGGACCACGATTTCAAACCAAGGATCGGGCGAATGAAACTCGGCGCTGACGGGACGGCAAGCTGGGCTTGCAGATGCCGGCAATCAGCCCCCGAGGATGTTGACCGCCTCAGCGGGCGAAACAATGCGGATGCCTTGGTAGTTGCCGCCCAGATCCAGCAAGTGCCGGTCGCCGGAAACGATGAGTTCCGCCTGCGCTGCGACGGCGCACGCCAGGACATGATCGTCGTCGGGGTCGGCCGCTATCACGCGTGGCACATCGGCGGGGGCGACCAGGCTGGCAAGACGCCACATGTCTGCGACGATGCCCTGTGGCGTCAGGCCGGCAACTTCGAGCCGTCGGGAAAACTTGTCGCGGCCCAGCACGTCGAGCAATTCCGCGAGCAGGATGGCGCTGCTGTACCACTCGAACGCCTGCGTCCTCGCGCCGTCAAGCAACCGGCGGGGTGGTCCGCCGGGAGAAAGGATGCCCGAGACCAGGGTATTGGTGTCGAGAACGACGCGCACGTCAGGCGCGCCGCGCGATGCGTTCCTGGCGTGCCG
>DDXB01000076.1 GCA_002347405.1 Rhodocyclaceae bacterium UBA2271
TAACAGACGAGCGCAGCGAGCAAACAAGAACCCCCCGCGAGGGGGGCACCAGGCCGCAGGCCGCAGGACGCTGCGCAGCAGCGGTCCCGAGCAAGGCGAGGGATGCCCCAACGGCGCACAAAGGGGGGCGGGCGTTTTCATGGTGCGGGGGCATAGCTCACGCATCATGAAAGTTACTTGCTCTTGAAATCTTTGAGCTTCTCGGTCGAGAAATCGACGAAAGCCGTCACCAGCCGCGAGCGGAATTTTTCTTTCGGGTAGACCATCGAGAGTTGGCGTGTCAAACGCGGCTTGAGCGGAATCGAGACCAGATCGCCCAGACGCAGTGCCTTCAGTACCGAGGCGCGCGAAGCAATGGCATAACCCAGACCGGTTTCGACCACTTCAAGCAGGGCAAGCGGACTGCCCAGTTCCATCACCGGCATCATCTGTTCGATATCGACGCCATTTTTTTGCAAATAGACTTCGGTGAACTCGCGGGTGCCCGAGCCTGGCTCGCGCGAAACGAAGTTATATTCAATCAGCTGCTGCGGCGTGACTTCCTTCATGCGCGCCAGCGGGAACTTCGGGCTGCAGATGATCTGCAGTTCATCCTCGCAGCAGGCTTCGGTCTGCAGGTTGGGCTGGTGCGAGGGCGACTCGATGAAGCCGATGTCGATGGTGTGTTCGGCGACGCGCGTTTCGATGGCTTCGGAGTTGGCGACCACCAGGCACGGCTTGACATTCGGATACTTGGCCTTGAATTCGCCCAGAATGCGTGGCAGCAGGAACTCGGCGATGGTGGTGCTGGCGCCGACCAGCAGCGAGCCGCCAACCTCGCCGGTCATCTCCCCCAGCCGCACGTCCATTTCGCCCGCCAGGCCGAGAATTTTTTCGGCATAGGTCAATACCAGTTCGCCTGCCGGCGTGAGTGAAATACGACCATGGCCGCGATCGAAGAGGCGCGTATTGAAATGCTCCTCGAGTTGCTTGATCTGAAACGTCACCGCCGGTTGCGTCATGAATAACACTTCAGCAGCCTTGGTAAACGACAGTTGTTTGGCCACGGCATGAAAAACCTGAAGTCTGCGATCAGCCATGAATACTCCCCTCGGACCCTGTTTTTATCTAATAGCGCGATATTCAAACACAATTCGATCACATAAGAAAGCCTGATGAATGACAGCTCATATATTTTTTTTACTGCATGACAGGCGATGCCATCGGCCCGGTTGCCAATAATACCTTTGATAGCAGACTTTCGTGATATAACCGCCCGCCATGAGAGCCGGGTTCTACATCATCATGGCGGCGCAGTTTTTCTCTGCGCTCGCCGATAACGCATTGCTGATTGCCGCCATCGCCATCCTGCGCGACATGCAGTCGCCGGCGGAATACGAACCCCTGCTGAAAACCTTCTTTACCGTCTCCTACGTGGCGCTGGCCGCCTTCGTTGGCGCCTTTGCCGACTCGATGCCGAAGTGGCGTGTCATGTTCATCAGCAACGGCATCAAGATCTTCGGTTGCTCGCTGATGTTTTTTGACACGCATCCGCTGCTGGCCTACGCCGTAGTCGGTCTTGGCGCCGCTGCCTACTCGCCTGCCAAATACGGCATCCTGACCGAATATCTGCCGCACCGTCAGCTGGTCATCGCCAATGGCTGGATCGAAGGCCTGACGGTGGGCGCCATCGTGCTGGGCGTGGTGCTGGGCGGCGCCATGATCCAGCCGACCATCGCCCAGAACCTGCTGTCCTTCGATTTCCCGTTGATTGACACCGGCATCGACAGCATCGCCGAAATGAGCATCCTGATCGTTGGCTGTCTCTATGTAGTGGCGGCACTGTTCAATCTGTATGTGCCTGACACCGGGGTCGACCACAAACCGCTGAAGAAGAACCCGATTTATCTGTTCCACGAATTCAAGCATTGCGTGCAACTTTTGTGGCGCGACAAGCTCGGCCAGATATCGCTGGCGGTAACCACGCTGTTCTGGGGCGCCGGCGCCACCTTGCAGTTTATTGTCATCGAATGGGCGCGAGTAGCGCTCGAACTTGACCTGTCGCGCGCCAGCATGCTGCAAGGCGTCGTCGCCGTCGGCATCGCCATCGGCGCGGTGCTGGCAGCACGCATGATCACCCTGCGCAAGTCCTTGCGCGTCATTCCGCTCGGCATCGCCATGGGCATCATCGTCCTGATCATGGTCGTGGTGCGCGACACCTGGGTCGCCATGGCGCTCATGGTACTGATCGGCATGTTGTCGGGTTTCTTCGTCGTGCCGATGAACGCCCTGCTCCAGCACCGCGGCCATATCCTGATGGGCGCCGGCCACTCGATTGCCGTGCAGAACTTCAACGAGAACATTGCCATCCTTGTCATGACCGGCACCTACTCGCTGCTCATCATGTTCGGCGTACACATCTATTGGGTAATCGGCATGTTCGGCCTGTTTGTCGCCGGCATCATGCTGCTGATCAAGCGCCACCACGAAGCCAACCAGCGGGAACACGACGCCGTCAGCCAGTTGGAAGATGTCCGGCACTGAGTAGACGCCCCCCTCCCGCGCCGCGCGCGCGGGCTGACGCCAGCAAATGACTACCCGGACTTCTTCGGCAACAGGGCCCGGATTTTGGCGAGGATGGTCGGGCGGTTGCTCGGCTTGACGATGAAATTCGAGGCGCCAGCGCGACTGGCGCCCATCATGACTTCACGGCTGTTGGTGCTGGAAATCATGATGACCGGGATCTTCCGCAGTACCGGGTCGGCTTTCATCTGGCGAAGCGTACCCTCGCCACCCAGCCCCGGCATGTTGTAGTCAAGCAATACGATGTCGGGCCGGCGCCTGCGCATTTCGGCCAGTGCAGCTTCACCATTGCTTGCCAGAGACACGCGCAAGTGGACCTCCTCGAGCATGACACCGAGCATTTCCCGGTACATTTCGTCATCATCGACCAGGTCGGCCTCAAATATGAAGTG
>DDXB01000055.1 GCA_002347405.1 Rhodocyclaceae bacterium UBA2271
CCGTGTCCTCCGTGGTGAACTGCTTTTTCTGGGTTCATTCCACGCGGTACTGGAAACTGGCGCCGAGGCGGTCCTCGATGATGACCTGCAGGTGGCGCTGGCCGGCGGGTTCGTGCGGGCCGATCTCCCATTCGCCAATAATCCTGCCATCTACGGGAACCAGCTGGCGCTGGCTGACCTGGTTGCGTCTCTGGGTTGCAATGTTCAGGCTCTCGGCGAGCGGATCTGCGGCTGCCGCAGCCTTGGCAGCCGTCGGCAACAGGTACTCTTCCCGGACCGACAGGCTGCGCCGCTTGGTGCGTACTTCAATGACCCAGCCATAGCGTTGCCCCACCCGGTGGGGCACCACGTCCGTGGGCTCGAACGCCAGTTCGCCGGGTTTGCTGGCATCGAAAATGCCGAATTCGGCACTGATGATTTCCACGGGGGCACCCGGCTGGGCCGGTGGCGCGGCACAAGCCGGGCCAGTCATGAAGACTGCGAGAAGTAGCAGTGCCTTGCGGATAGCCATTGACTATCTCAAGTGAGCCGGGCAATGCCCGGCAGAAAAACCTCGGTCACCAGCAAGGGGCGACCTTGCCGGCTGAAGCGCGAACGCCGTCCCCAAAGCGTGGGCAGTGGCGACCCCATGGCGGCTGCGGCGTGTTGCTGCAGGGGATGGGCTGGGGTGAGCCGCGCGGCAGTCAGCGGGCCGCGCTGGATGCCCGGGTCGGCAAACAGGGCGGCGCCGAGTGGCCGGCAGCCTATCGCCTGTGCCATGTGCCAGGCGCCGCGCAGATCGCGTGGCGCCATGATGCTATGGGCAAAAACCACCGGGATGCCGTCGGCGACCAGCAAGACTTCGCGCACCCAGGCGTGACGTCCTGCCGCAAGGCCGATCAGGGTGCGTTCGTCGCGGAAGGGGCGAGCGCGTTCCTCGCACAACACCTGAACCTGAAACCTGTTGCAGCGGGCGACGATGCGGGCGGTGAGCGAGCCACGATCGATCAGCCAGGGGTGGAGGTAAAGCGGTGCGCCGACCAGGGCGGGGTGCGTTTTCCAGCGGAAATCCTGGCGTGACATCGTTTGCTGCGGCCTGAAAGGAGAGGCCGGCGATGCTACCATAGGGCGCGTCATCACCTCCCCTTTCAGCCATGCAGCTTGTGCTCATCAGCGGTCTCTCCGGTTCCGGAAAATCCATCGCGTTGAACGTGCTGGAGGATGCCGGCTACTTCTGCGTCGATAACCTGCCGGCGGCGTTGCTTTCCGGGCTGGCGGGCCACCTGCTGCGCGAGGAGCACGCACGTGTCGCCGTGGCGATCGACATGCGCGGCGGCCGGGGGATTGCCGTGCTGCCGCCGCAATTGAAACAGCTCGCGGCGAACCAGATTGACGTGCGCATCGTTTTTCTCGATGCGCGCGACGAGGTACTTATCCAGCGGTTTTCCGAGACACGGCGCCGCCATCCCATGGCCGACGGCAAAATCACCTTGGCCGAAGCCATTGCCACGGAGCGCGAAGCGCTCGAAACGCTGCGCGGACTCGGGCACTGCATCGACACGAGCAACCTGCGGCCGAATGCATTGCGCGCGATGGTCAAGGAATTCATCGCCGTGGAGGTGGACGGAGTGGACGGATTGGGCCTGACGCTGCTGTTTCAGTCCTTCGGCTTCAAGCATGGCCTGCCGCTCGACGCCGATCTGGTTTTCGACGTGCGCTGCCTGCCGAACCCGCATTACGACCCGCTGCTGCGACCGCTCACCGGCCGCGATGCCGCGGTGATCGCCTTCCTCGAAGGTGAGCCGGAAGTGCAAAAGATGTTCGACGACATTCGCCGCTTTGTGGACGCGTGGCTGCCGGCCTATATCCGCGACAACCGCTCCTACCTCACCGTCGCGCTCGGCTGCACCGGCGGCCAGCACCGCTCGGTGTGGTTCGCCGAAAAGCTGGCCGCATACTTCAAGGACAAGGCGCGCGTACTGGTGCGGCACCGTGCGTTGATGGTGTGATGTGGTGAAATTATGGCCCCCCCCGAAAACGCCGCTGCGCGGCGTTCTCCCCCCGGGGGGCGAAGAAACACTTGGGGCGGCCCGGCGTGCAATAAGTCACCCCCCGAAAACGCCGCTGCGCGACGTTCTCCCCCCAGGGGGCGAAGAAACACTTGGGGCGGCCCGGCGTGCTTCTTCCTGGCTTGGCCTGTTGCGTCCTGGCGACTGGGCAACCATCCTGATAGCGGTGGGTGCCGTGGCAGCCTCCTTCCCGCTGCTCTGGACCAGCGGCAAGGCCGAGCGTGCCGTGGTGCGCCTTGACGGCCGCGTGGTGGCTGAATTCCCGCTCGCCGCGCCGCGCCGCTTTGCCGTGACCGGCCCGCTCGGCGACACGCTGATCGAGATTGCCCCCGGGCGCGCGCGCGTGCTGTCCGACCCCGGGCCGCGCCAGTATTGCGTGCAGCAGGGCTGGCTCACCCGTCCCAATGCCATCGCCATCTGTGCGCCCAATCATGTCAGCCTGAGCCTTTCCGGCCGCGACCCGCGTCATGACAGCATCAATTATTAAGCTGAAGATTTCAGACGAGGATCGGCGCATCGCCCGCTATGCGGCGGCGGCGATTGCGCTGACGGTGGTCGAGGCGGTGTTGCCATCGCCGTTGCCGGGGGTGAAGCCGGGACTCGCCAATATTGTCGTACTGGTGGTGCTGGCGCGTTACGGTTGGCGTGCTGCGGCCTGGGTGTCATTGCTGCGCGTCGTCGCCGGCAGCCTGCTGCTGGGTCAGTTCCTCGCGCCGGGTTTCTTTCTTGGCCTGGTCGGTGCATTGGCCAGCCTGGCCGTGCTGGCGGTCGCCGTGCGCCTGCCGCAACGCTGGTTCGGACCGGTGACGGCGAGTGTCATGGCGGCCTTCGCCCACATCGGCGGGCAACTATTGCTGGCACGTTTATGGCTGGTGCCGCACGACGGCGTGTTTTACCTGGCACCGGTGTTTGCCGCGAGTGCGCTGATTTTCGGTATCGTGAACGGCCTGGTCGTTGCACGACTGTTGCGGGATGCAAAATGAGTAGAACCATTGCCACTATTGCCGTTGCCTGGACCGGCGCTTCCGGCTTGCCCTATGGCTTGCGCCTGGTCGACTGCCTGCTGGCCGCCGGCTGCAAGGTCTGGCTGATGTATTCGCAGGCCGCGCAGATCGTCGCCAAGCAGGAAACCGATCTCGTGTTGCCGACGCAACCGCGCGCGGCACAGCGTCTGCTGGCTGCACGCTTCAACGACCAACAAGGCCGGCTGACCGTGTTCGGCCGTGATGACTGGAATGCGCCGCCGGCATCAGGCTCAAATCCGCCAGACGCCTATGTGATCTGCCCCTGCACCATGGGGACGCTGGCCGAGGTGGCGGCGGGCACCGCCAAGGACCTGATCACGCGCGCTGCCGATGTCGTGCTCAAGGAAGGCCGCCCGCTGATTCTTGTGCCGCGCGAAACGCCGCTGTCGACCCTGCACCTCGAGAACATGCTGAAGCTCAGCCGCGCCGGTGCGGTAATTCTCCCGCCCAATCCCGGCTTCTATCACCGGCCGCAGAACATTGACGGCCTGGTCGACTTCGTCGTGGCCCGCATCCTCGACCGACTGGCCGTGCCCCATGACCTGATGCCGCGCTGGGGAGGGGGAGTCGACGACTCCCGCTCCCCAGGGGAAAAATAATGTCACGCCACCTCCCATCCTCCCCCTCGCAGGGCGGCGACTGAAATGAGCCTGCCGACCGACATCCCCCTGTTTCTGCTCAACACCGTGCTGAACTCGGGTGGCAGCCTGTCCCTGCGCGTATTCGAGGCGCGTTACATGGACATGGTGAAGGACTGCCTGCGTGCGCAGACACCGTTTGGCGTCTGCCTGATCGAGCAGGGCGAAGAGGTCATCAGCTTGCCGGATCGACCCGGAGCAACCGTGCCGCATCTGGTGGGGACGCTGGCAACCATCGCCGATTGGGACATGCCGCAAATGGGCATTCTCAACATCGTTGCCCATGGTGGCGCCCGGTTCCGTATTCTTGAACATCGGCTGGCGATGAACGGCCTGATGCGTGCCGCGATTGAACTCCTGCCCGATCCGCCGGTGACCCCCATCCCCGGTGATTACGCGCGACTTGTCCCGATGCTGCGGGCGCTGATCGAAGGCCTGGAACAGGGCAAACCGCCCGAACCGCACCGGTTTTACGACGCCGCCTGGGTGGCGGATCGCTGGGCGGAGCTTCTGCCGTTGCCGCTGCCGACGCGGCAACAATTGCTGGAACTGGATGACGGCATAGCGCGACTGGAAGCAATCTACCGGTTTCTAGAGCGATCTTGAACGGCGGGGCCAGTAAAACACGAGCGGGCGATTTTGCGCCGAATGTGGCGGGCTGAAAGTCGGCGCTGGCAAGACGGCGTTAAATCCACCTAAATTTCATGATCGGGGGCGCTCGCCCCCGATCATGAAACCGCCCGTCCCCCTTCTCCCCCTCGCGGGGGGTTCTGAACGGCTCGCTTTAGCTCGCTTATTACGAGGTAGTTTGTTTTGGCACGCGGCGCCAGCCGCAACCCGCGCCAGACACGGACGAGGGCACCCCGTAACAAACGCGCGCAGCGCGTCAACAGTCACCCCTCCCGTGAGGGAGGGGCCGGGGGAGGGCGGGCCTGATTGGGTCTTAAACTGTTCAGCCGATCACGTGATCGGCAACATCCACGCGTACCGCCGGGCGCTGCAGCACGGCTGCGACGGCATCGGCATAACGCTTTGCCCACTCACCGGCTTCGGCAAAGCGTTTTTCGCCGGCATACTCGGCAATACCAAGAATCTTGTCGAGCACCAATACCTTGCCCATCGGGTTGGTCGTCTCGCACTCCAGCTCTTCCCACTGCGCATTCAGCCACTGGCCGGCCTCGTCGCGCGACATCCCGGTGTGGGCGATGAGCTCATATTCATGGACGCGGTCAAAAACGACCTTGACGATACTCGACATGTTGCTTCCCTCCTCAGCGTTATGACTGGATTCTGCCGTCCCTGCGACAGGAAAACAATCGTCCCGGCGACATTTGACATTCTTTTTTTGGATGCCGTTATACAGGCGAGTATAAGCCAGCTTTCCCCCAATTCCCCCTCCCGAAGCCGGGTGTCGGCGGAAGCCGCCTATACAATAGGCAGCCATCGCGCCAAGGTGTCTTTCATGAGCCCATCCTTTGTCCCCACCACCGGCCTGCCGGAACTCGATGCGGTGTTGCGCGGTGTGCAGCGCGGCGACAACCTCGTCTGGCAGATTCAATCGCTTGACGAATACTTTGCACTGGTCAGGCCATATGCCGCGGCGGCACGGCTGCAGCAGCGCCGCTTGATCTATTTCCGCTTTGCCGCGCATCCGCCGCTGCTCACGGTTGCCGACGGCGCGGAAATCCAGCGTCCACGGCCTGCCGACGGCTTCGATGCCTTTGTCGATCAGGTGCATTCGGTAATCGAGGCGGCCGGGCGCGAGACGCTGTATGTCTTCGATTGCCTGTCGGACCTCGCCGATGCCTGGCAGTCCGACCGCATGCTGGGAAATTTCTTCCTGCTGACCTGCCCGCGCCTGCTGGATCTTGAGACCGTGACCTACTTCGGCGTCTACCGCAATCGTCACGCCCAGTCGGCCATGGCGGTGATTACCGAAACGACGCAGTTCCTGATCGATCTCTTCCATTCCCGCGGGCGTTTCTACCTGCGCCCGATCAAGGTGCAGCATCGTTCCTCGGCCGCGATGGACCTGATTCACGCCTGGGATGCGGACGACCATTTTCGTCCGGTGCGGGACAGCGGCACGGTCGCGGAGATCCTCTCAAACTCGCAATGGCCGGGGCTGGAGGACAACCATATCGCCAGCCACTGGGAGAAGGAGTTTGCCGCGGCGAAGCTGGTGGCGGCGGCGCATTCGGCGGGTTTCCCCGATCCCGCCGAGGCCGAGTGGTTTGAACGCCTCAGCCGGATGGTGTTTCCCGGCGATCCGTCCATGGCGCGGCTGGCGGACGAATACCTGACCCTCGACGACCTGCTGACGGTGCGCCGGCGCATGATCGGCAATGGCACCATCGGCGGCAAGGCGCTCGGCATGCTGCTGGCACGCGCGATCCTGCGCCGCGACGCCAGCACCCTGACCGCCGAACTCGAAGCCCACGATTCGTTCTATGTCGGCACCGAAGTCTTCGACACCTTTTTCGTCCATAACGGCCTGTGGTGGATTCGTCGCCACCAGAGCGATCCGGCGACCTTCCTCACCGATCTCGACACGGCGCGTGCCCGCATCATGGCGGGTAAGTTTTCACGCTCGACGCTGCGGCAGTTCGAGGCCATGCTGGATTATTTCGGCGAATGGCCGTTCATCGTGCGCTCCAGTTCGCGTCTGGAGGATTGCTACGGCAACGCCTTCGCCGGGCAGTACGACAGCGTGTTCTGCCCGAACCGCGGCCCCTGGGAGAACCGCCTCAACGACCTGCTCGACGCCGTCCGGCAGGTCTATGCCAGCACCCTGAGCGAAGCGGCGTTGCGCTACCGCGAACGGCGCGGCCTGATCGGCGAAAACGAGCAGATGGCGCTGCTGATCATGCGCGTCTCGGGCACGGCCGGCGGCCGCTACTTCCACCCGCATGCCGCCGGCGTCGGCCTGTCGATCAATCCCTATCCCTGGAATCCCCGCATCGACATGAAGGCCGGCGTGATCCGGCTGGTGGCGGGCCTCGGCACCCGCGCGGTGGATCGCTCTGACGACGACTACACGCGGCTGGTGGCGCTGAACGCTCCCGAACTGCGCCCGGAAACGAATTTCGGCGCCATCGCCCGCCACGCCCAGCGGCGCATGGATGCGCTCGATCTCGAGGAAAATCGCCTCGTTTCAGGGCTGTTCGCCGAGATGGTGCGCGACCAGCCGGATTTCCCGCTGGCGTTGTTTACCACCCGGGAGGAGCCCGGCAAGCCCGCCTTCCTCACCTTCGACCAGTTGATCGAGGCGACGCCGTTCATCGACGACATGCGCAAGATGCTGCGCCATCTGCATTCCGCCTACCAGCATCCCGTGGAAATCGAGTTCGCACTCAACATCCTGCCGAGCGGCGCTTATCGCATCAACCTCCTGCAGTGCCGGCCAATGCAGGTGCGCAATGTCGAGGGCATGGTCTCGGTCGCTCCGCCCACCGACGTGCCGCACCTGATCGATACCCGCGGGGCGGTGATCGGTCCCAGCCGGGTGATCAATCCCGACCGGGTGGTCTATGTCGTGCCGGCGGTCTATGGTCAGCTCAACCAGGAGGATCGCCTCGCCGTGACCCGCATCATCGGCCGCATCAATCAGGCCAGTCGCGACCGCACGCTGCTGATGCTCGGTCCGGGGCGCTGGGGAACGCGCGACCTCTGGCTGGGCTTGCCGGTGAACTTCGGCGAGATCAATCATGTCGCCGCGCTGTGCGAGATTGTCGGCATGCACGAAAGCCTGATTCCCGACGTGTCCCTCGGCACCCACTTCCTCAACGAACTGATCGAGGCGGACATGCTGTACTTCGCGCTGTTCCCCGGGCGGCCGGATAACGCCATCGACGAGGCCGCGCTGCTCTGCCTGCCGAATCGCCTTGGCGAAATCCTGCCCGACGCCCAGCGCTGGACGTCTGCGGTGTTCGTCGCCGACATCGCTCCGGGGACCATGAGCCTGTATGCCGATGCCGAACGCCAGCAGGTTGTCGTGACACTCGATCAGCGCAGCGATTGACGGACGGGACAAACTTCGCCGAACTGACATGCCATGCCAAACAAAAGTCGGCGCTGGCGGTACGGCACCGCCGGAACGCCGCCACCCGGGTACGGCACCGCCGGAACGCCATCACCCGGGGACGGCACCGCCGGAACGCCATCACCCGGGGACGGCGGCATAATACGTACCATCATGCAAATCAATCTCAAGGCTTTCGCCATGCTGGCGGCGCTGCCGCTGCTGGCCGCTTGTGGCCAGGACGCCGCACCGCCCGCAGCGTCGTCCCCGTCCGTGCCGACCTTTACTCTGGCGCAGGTCGCGGACGTCGCGATTTATCCGGAGCGGAGCGCACCCGCTGCGGTGATCGGCAAAAACGAGGCGCGGCTTTCGGCTGAGGTGGCGGCCACCATTCGCGCGCTGCCGGTCGATGTCGGCCAGATCGTGAAGCGCGGTGCGGTCGTGGCCCAACTTGATCCGCGCGATGCCGAACTGGCATTGGAACGTGCCGCGGCGGCGCTGGCGCAGGCGGCGGCGCGGCATGGCCAGGCGCAATCGCAATTGGCGCGCGCGCGTGCCCTGCGTGAAAAAAACTTCTACTCGGCCGAGGCCCTGACCCAGCGCGAAACCGATTTGCTGGCTGCCGCCGCCGATCTGCGCGCGGTGACGGCGCAGCGCGATACCGCGCGTCACGTTCTCCAGAAACATACCTTGCGGGCGCCGTTCGATGCCATCGTGCGCAGCCGCAGCGGCCAGCTTGGCGAACTGGCCAGCCCGGGCATGGTCTTGCTGACACTGGTCGATCACAGCGAACTGCAGTTGGCGGCACAACTGCAACCGCATGACGCCGAATCGCTGGGGAAGGCCGCTGCCCCGGTGTTTGCTGCCGCGGCAGGGACTCACCCGCTCAAACTGCTGCGCGTCTCGCCCGCCCTGCATCGCGAATCACGCAGCATCGAAGCGCGCTTGGTCTTTACCGGGCCGCCGCCGCCCGCCGGGCTGGAGGGACGTCTGCTCTGGCGTGAACAGCAGGCCTATCTGCCGGCCGAATTGCTGGTGCGCCGCGCCGGCCGGCTGGGTGTCTTCGTCGCCGCGGAAGGCAGGGCGCGCTTTCATCCCCTGCCGGAAGCGCAGGAAGGTCGCCCGCCGGCAATCGATTTGCCCGCCGCCACGCAGATCGTCACCCAGGGCCGGCATGCCTTGCAGGATGGCATGCCACTGTAATAATCGTGAAACTCTACAGGCAGTTGCTGGAGAACCACCCACTCGCCAACATCACCTTCCTGGTGGTGCTGGTGATGGGGACGTTAGCCTATCTGACGATGCCGCGCGAGCAGGACCCGGAGATCAATTTCAACTGGGTGGTGATCACCACGGTGCTGCCCGGCGCATCTGCCGAGGATGTCGAAAAACGTGTCACCACGCCGCTGGAAGACGCGATCAAGGGCATCGCCGATGTGCGCTTCTCGATGTCGTCCTCGCGCGAAAATGTCTCCAACATCCTGGTGCGCTTCCACGACATTTCCGAGCGCGTTTTCGACAAGCGGGTGAACGACCTGCGGCGCGATGTCCAGAACAAGGCCAAGAGCGAACTGCCGGCCGAGGCGAAAGATCCGCGCATTCTCGAGGTCACGACATCGAACGGATTCCCGACGGCGCTGGTGCTGGTCACCGGCCAGGCGGCCGACGAGGTCCTGCGGCGCCACGCGCGCATGCTGCGTGACGATTTCGAGCGCATGACCGGTATTGACCAGGTGTTTGCCACCGGCCTGCGCAGTCCGGAGTTGCTGGTCGAGTATGACCCCATGGCGCTGGCCAACCGCGGGCTGACGGGTGTCGATGTCGCCGATGCGACCCATGCCTGGTTCCGTGACACCTTTGCCGGCAAGATCGAAACCGGGAGTGGCGTGGCAGAAGATAATCGCCGCGATGCCTGGCTGGTGCGCGTGGTCGGCCAGCACGTCGATCCCGAGCGCGTGGCGCAGATTCCGGTCGGCAAGGGCCGGGATCAGGCGACGCTTTCCAGCGTGGCCGAGGTTTCGCGCAGCCACGCCAAGGCCGGCAGCCTGGCCAGCTATGACGGCAAGCCGGCGGTGATGCTTGCCATCACCAAGAAAAGCCGGATCAACACCCTGGATCTGCTCGATCAGGTAAAGGCGTTCATCGCCGTGAAAAATCCCCTGCTGGCGGCCGATGGCATCCAGCTGCGGTTGCTCGACGATCAGACCATCCCGACGCGCGAATCGATCCGCATCATGGAAACGAACGCGCTGATCGGCCTGCTGGTGGTGCTGGCCAGTTGCTGGCTGTTTCTCGGCATGCGCATCGCCCTGCTGGTCGCGCTCGGCATTCCGTTCTCGCTGGGCGGCGCCTTTGCCATCCTGTCGGCACTCGGCTACACCTTGAACATTTCCGTGCTGCTCGGCGTGGTGATCGTGCTCGGCATGCTGATCGACGATGCCGTGGTGATGGTCGAAACGATCTACTACAAGATGCAGCGCGGCATGGCCGCCCTGGAGGCCTCGATCGATGCGCTACGCGAGGTGTTCGCGCCAGTCACTGCCTCGGTGCTGACCACCATGGCGGCTTTCCTGCCGCTGATGCTGTTGCCGGGCATTGTCGGCAAGTTCATGTTCATCATTCCCTTCGTCGTCACGCTGGGCCTGGCGATCAGCCTGATCCAGGCTTACTGGATGCTGCCCGTGCACGTCGTCGTTTCAAGCCGGCGCACGTCACCGGTCGTGAACGACTGGCGCAGCAGATTCAACCATCGGCTACGCGTGAAGTATTCGCGCTGGCTGATCACCGCGCTGCGTCACCCGCGGCGGGCGCTGGTGATTGTCCTGCTGGCGCTGGGGCTGGCGGTCACCGCGGTGGCTGGCGGCATGGTGCGCGTGCAATTCTTCGCCTTCGATCCCCTGCGCATCTTCTACGTCAATGTCGACATGCCGGCCAGCGCGCCCATCGAGACCAGCCTGGCACAAGCCGAGCGCATCGAGACGCGCGTCAGGCAGCACCTGCAGGCAGGCGAGGCGCGCAATACCGCCGCTTACGCCGGCGTCAAGTTCACCGATACCGAGCCGCTCTACGGCGAGGCCTACGGGCAGGTGGTCGTGTCATTGAATCCGAAAGGCGCGGGACGCGACGTGCAGGAGATCGTCGCTGCGATGCGCGCCGACATCGAGGCATTGCCGAGCCCGGGCAAGATCACCTTCACCATGCTGTCCGGCGGTCCGCCGCTGGAGAAACCCGTGAAGGCGCGCGTCCGCGGTGATGATCCGCTTGAGCTGCGCGTTGCCGCCGATGCGCTGTTCGCTGTTGTCGCGGCGATTCCCGGCGCCCGGGATGTGGCCGATGACGACATCCCCGGCCGACCGCAACTGGTGCTGGAGCTCGACCGCGAGGCGCTGCGCGCGGCGGGGCTGGATGCCGGTCGTGTGGCGCGGCTGGTGCGGCTCGCCGTCGATGGCGAAATCGTCGCGGAGACGCGCGATCAGGGCGAAAAACTCGAGTTGCGGGTGCGTGCGAAGCACCGCAAGGATGGCAGCGTTGGTCCCGATATCCTGCAATTGCTCGATAGTCCGGTGGCACTGGCAAATTCACCCGGTGGCCAGACCACCACGCTGGGCGCCCTGGTGCGGGCCGAAACGCGCACCGGCAAGGGCGCCATCAAGCACTACAATCTGGTGCGCGCGATTACGGTGGAAGCCGACCTCGACAAGGCCGTTACCGATACCGTCGCGGCCAACCGCATCATCCGGGCCGAATGGGCGAAGCTGGCCGGGCAATTCCCCAACACCGGCATCGATTTTTCCGGCGAGCTGGACGACATCCAGGAAAGCCTGGATGCCATGCTGGTGTTGTTCGGCTTTGGCGTCGGGCTTATCTACCTGATTCTCGCCGCGCAGTTCAAGAGCTACTTTCAGCCGCTGTTGATCCTTGTCACCGTGCCGCTCGCCTTTACCGGGGTGGCGCTCGGCCTGCTGGTGTCGCGCAACCCGCTGTCGCTTTACACGCTGTATGGCGTGATTGCGCTGACCGGCATCGCCGTCAACTCGGCCATCGTGCTGATCGCCGCCGCCAATGAGCGCCTGAAGGGTGGCATGAGCGTGCTGCATGCCACCGTCTATGCGGCGCGCCGCCGTGTGGTGCCGATCCTGATCACCTCGGTGACCACCGTCGGCGGGCTGTTCTCGCTGGCGTTCGGCCTGGCCGGCAAGTCGCTCCTGTGGGGGCCGGTGGCGGCATCGATCGTCTGGGGCCTGGCGTTTTCCACCATCCTCACGCTGTTTGTCATTCCTCTGTTGTACTGGATGGCCATGCGCCGCAATAATGGTCTGTCCAAGCGAAAGTAGGCTCACCCCGTAAACGCCGCTTCGCGCCGTTCTCCCCTCAAGGGGCAAAACACTTGGGGCGGCCCGGCGTGTTTTTTGAAAGGTTATGCAATGAAATCCTGGTGGCTGATCCTTGTTCCCCTGCTGGCAGCTTGCAGCGAAAAACTGCCGCCACCGGATGTCGTCGTCACCGGGCCCAAACTCGTCAAGGCCTTGAAAGTCGGCGCTGGCGGGACGGCGCACGAGCAGCGTTACAGCGGCGAAGTGCGTGCGCGCATCGAATCGACACTGGGTTTCCGCGTCGGCGGCAAGCTGACCGCGCGCCTGGTCGATGCCGGCGCCCGGGTGAAGGCGGGGCAGGCGCTGGCGCGCCTCGATCCGGCTGATGCCCAACTGACGGTTGCGCAGGCTGAGGCCAACCGCACACTGGCGGCCGCCGAATTGCAGCGCAGCCGCGAACTGAAGGTGAAGAATTTCATCAGCCAGGCCGCGCTTGATGCCAAAGACACTGCCGCCAAGGCCGCCGAGGCGCAGGCGCAACTGGCAAAAAATCAGGCCGCCTACACCACGCTGGTGGCCGACGCCGCCGGCGTCGTGGCTGCCGTGCTGGCCGAGCCGGGCCAGGTGGTGGCAGCGGGCCAGGGCGTGTTTCGCATCGCCCGCGACGGCGAGCGCGAGGTGGCGGTCAACATCCCCGAATCGCGGCTTGCCGGATTGAGCATCGGCGCCGCCGCGACAGTGGAGTTGTGGGCGGGGCAGGGCAATGCCGGCGGCAAGACCTATCGCGGCCGGCTGCGCGAACTGGCGCCGGTGGCCGATCCGGCGACGCGCACCTTCGCGGCGCGCATCGCCATCCTCGATGCCGATGCCGCAGTGTCGCTCGGCATGACGGCCAGTGTCAGCTTCGCAACGGATGGCGACGCACAAATCGTCGTGCCGCTCGCCGCGATCCTGCAACACGGTGAGCAGGCCACAGTGTGGGTGATCGGGGCGGATGCCACGGTCAGTCAGCGCGTCGTCGACATCGCGCGTTACGGCGATGCCGGCGCGGTGCTCAAAAGCGGCCTGAATGCGGACGAACAGATTGTCGCCGCCGGTGCCTTCAAGCTCGTTGCCGGCGAAAAGGTACGGATCGCCGCGCCATGAAGAATATCAACCTCTCGGAATGGGCACTCGAACACCCGTCGATGGTGCTCTATTTGATGATCGTGCTGCTGGTGGGTGGCGTGCTGGCCTTCTTCCAGCTCGGTCGCGCCGAGGATCCGGATTTCACCTTCAAGGTCATGGTGGTGCGCACCCAGTGGCCGGGCGCGACGGCGCTGCAGGTCGAGGCAGAATTGACCGAGCGCATCGAGAAGAAATTGCAGGAAACACCTTATGTCGATGTGATCAAGTCCGCGTCGCGCGCCGGTGAATCGCTGGTATTCATCCAGCTCAAGGACTACACGCCCAAGGCCGAGGTGCCCGAGTCGTGGCGGCAGGTGCGCAAGAAGCTCGACGACATCCGCCATCAGTTGCCGGCCGGCGTGCAGGGACCATTTCCGAATGACGAATTCGGCGACGTCTATGTCAACATTTATGCGCTGACCGGCGACGGTTACGATCCGGCCGAGTTGCGGCGCGCGGCGGTGCGCATGGCACGTGAACTACGCAGCCTGGATGACGTCAAGAAAGTCGACCTGCTTGGTGTGCAGGATGAAAAAATTTACGTCGAAGTCGCCCCGCCGCGGCTGGCGAGCCTCGGGCTGACGCCTAGCCAGGTCGCCGAGGCTCTGGCCAGACAGAATGCCGTTGCCCCGGCCGGCTTCGTCGAGACCAGCAGTGATCGCGTGCGTTTGCGCGTGAGTGGCGGCTTCGATACGGTGGAGCAGATTCGCGCCACGCCGCTCGCGGTCGGTGGCCGGCAGATTCGCCTGGGCGACATTGCCGAGGTGCGGCGCGGGCTGGCCGACCCGCCCAACCCAAAGATGCGGGTGGCCGGCAAAGATGCCGTCGGGATTGCCGTGGTGATGGCCCGGGGCGGCAACGCCATCCAGCTGGGGGCGAGGCTGCGGGCGAAGATCGAGCGCCTGTCCGGCGAGCTGCCACTGGGTATGGCGGTGAGCACCGTGGCCGACCAGCCCGCCGTCGCGCAGGTGGCGCTCAACCTGTTCATGAAAACGCTGGCCGAGGCCGTCGCCATCGTGCTGGCGGTCAGCTTTCTCACGCTGGGTTTCCGCACCGGCATGGTGGTGGCGCTATCGATTCCGCTGGTGCTGGCCATGACCTTTTTGCTGATGAAGTTCTTCGGCATCGACCTGCACCGCATCTCGCTGGGTGCGCTGATCATTGCGCTTGGCCTGCTGGTCGATGATGCGATCATCGCCGTGGAGATGATGGTGGTGAAGATCGAGCAGGGCTGGGAGAAGTTCAAGGCCGCCACCTTCGCCTATACCTCGACCGCCTTCCCGATGTTGACCGGCACGCTGATCACGGTGGCCGGTTTCACGCCGGTGGGCTTTGCCAAGTCGGGCGCCGGCGAATTCGCTTTCGCGATTTTCGCCGTGACGACCATCGCGTTGTTGACCTCATGGATCGTGGCGGTGATCTTCACGCCCTGGCTCGGCTACAAGCTGCTCGACGAGAAAGCCTTGCGGAAGTTCGGCCAGGAACATCATGGCGACCCCTACGACACGCCTTTCTACCGGCGTTTTCGCGCGCTGTTGACCTGGTGCCTGCGGCGGCGCTGGACGGTGATTGTGGCGAGCGTGCTGGCCTTCGTGCTGGGCATGGTGCTGTTCAATACCGCCGTGCAGAAGCAGTTTTTCCCGCCCTCGTCGCGTCCCGAGCTGCTGGTCGACCTGTGGCTGCCGCAGGGTGCCGCGCTGAAGGCAACCGAGATCGAGGTGAGGCGCGTCGAGGCGCTATTGGCGGGCGATGAAAATATTTCACACTTTTCGGCCTACGTCGGCAACGGCGCGCCGCGCTTCTACCTGCCGCTCGATCAGCAACTGTTCAGCGACAACTTCGGCCAACTGGTGATCGTGACCAAGGGTTTCGACGAGCGCGAGGCGGTACGCAGTCGGCTGATGACCGCTTTTCAGGCGCCGGACGGTTCGTGGAGCCATCTGCGCACGCGCGTGCAACGGCTGGAAAACGGCCCGCCGGTAGGCTACCCGGTGGTGTTTCGCGTCGTCGGCGAAAACGTCGAAACGCTGCGTGGCATAGCCGGCGAAGTGGCGACGGTGATGCGCGGCAATCCCGACATTCGCGACGTGCATCTGGACTGGAACGAAAAGGCCAAGAGCGTCCGGGTGGACATCGACCAGGCGCGCGCCCGCGTGCTCGGCGTGTCCAGCCAGGATGTGGCGCAGGCCTTGCAGGCGCATCAGGTCGGTGCGACGCTGACGCAGTTCCGCGAGGGTGACCAGTTGATCGACATCGTCTGGCGTGCCGGCGGTCCCGAGCGTGGCAGCCTTGACCGCCTGGCCGACCTGCCGGTGCCGCTGGCCGGTGGAAAATGGGTGCCGCTGGCCCAGGTTGCCAAGCTCGTCCCGGTATTGGAGGAGGGGGTCATCTGGCGTCGCGACCGCCTGCCGGCGATCCAGATCCGTGCCGATCTGGCCAGCTCGAAGGTGACCGGGCCGACCGTCTCGCAGCGCATTGATCCGCAGCTTGCCGACATCCGCGCCCGCTTGCCGCCGGGCTATCACGTTGCCATCGGCGGGACCATCGAGGAGTCGGCCAAGAACGAAAATGCGCTGAAGGCCGTCGTACCGCTGATGTTCATCGCCGTCATCACCCTGCTGATGATCCAGCTGCAAAGCATCAAGCGTACCGTGCTGGCGCTGTTGACCGCACCGCTCGGCCTGATCGGCGTGGCGCTGGCGTTGATTGCTTTTGACAAGCCCTTCGGCTTTGTCGCCAACCTGGGTGTTATTGCGTTGCTGGGCATGATCCTGCGCAACTCGGTGATTCTGCTCGACCAGATCGAGCAGGACGAAACAGCCGGCAAGAGCACCTGGGATGCCATCATCGGTTCGGCGGTACGCCGCTTTCGCCCGATCATGCTGACCGCCGGGACGGCGGTGCTGGCGATGATTCCGCTGTCCCGGCAGATCTTCTGGGGGCCGATGGCGGTGGCCATCATGGGCGGCCTGATCATCGCCACGGCACTGACCTTGCTCTTCCTGCCCGCCCTTTACGCCGCGTGGTACCGTGTCAATGAACCCACCCCGCCAGGAGCGCCGGCGTAAAATAGCCCATCTTGTCTTGCCCGCCAACGCCCCCATTTTGGAGACATCCCATGAACTACGAACAAGCCCGCCACAACATGATCGAGCAGCAACTACGCACCGCCGAGATGCTGTCGGCGGCGGTGGTTGAGTTGCTGTATGCCGACCAGCGCGAAAACTATGTGCCGGATGCCTACCGCGCCCTCGCCTTTGCCGATTGCGCCATTCCGCTCTCGCCCACGGCGGCGATGCTGACGCCCAAGCTCGAAGCGCGCATCCTGCAGACGGCCAGCCTGAAGCGCAGCGACCGGGCACTCGAAATCGGCACCGGTTCCGGTCACATGGCGGCCTTGCTGGCCGAGCAGGCGCAACAGGTGTGGACGCTGGAAATCGATCCGGCGCTCGCCGAGCGCGCACGCCGCAATCTGGTCAATGACGGCGTGGCCAATGTGACGGTCGAGGTCGGCGATGGCCTGGCTGGCCTGCCCGCCTCGCTTGCCAGCCATGCGCCTTTCGATTTCATCCTGGTTTCGGGCGGCGTGGCTGAAGTGCCGGCAGCGCTGCTCGCCCAGTTGAAGATTGGCGGCCGGCTGCTGGCCTTTGTCGCCCCCGTTGGCATTGCGCCGGTCATGAAGTTGCGGCTGGTCACGCGCCAGACCGAGACTGCCTATAGCAGCCTCGACCTGCTCGAAACCGACGTGCCGATGCTGCAAAGCGCTGCCCCAACGGAGCGCTTTACTTTTTAATGAAAGCAATTGCTCAGGTGCTCATCGAAAACCCCGTCATTCCGGCACAAGCCGGAATCCAGGAATGTCACCCGGCCACAAAAGCACTGGATTCCGGCTTACGCCGGAATGACGAACAGTGGACCTGCTGAGTCGTTGGTAATGAAGCAACTGACCGCCACCCAGCTCAAGGAATGGCTCGACGACCCCGGTCGCGCGCCACCGTTGCTGATCGACGTGCGGGAGCCCTGGGAATTCGATGTCGTGCGCATTCCCGGGGCCAAACTGATACCGATGCGCGCGATCCCGGCGCGCTACCTTGAACTGCAACGCGACGCCGAGACTGTCATCGTCTGCCACCATGGCGCCCGCAGCTATCAGGTCGGGATGTTTCTCGAACACCAGGGCTTTACCAACATCATCAATCTCTACGGTGGCATGGCGGCCTGGTCGCGCGATGTCGACCCTTCGGCACCCACCTACTGAATATTCACCATTACCGGAGACTCGCATGAAGCTCGCCCTGAAAACATTGATTGCATTTGCCGTTGCAGGAGGTGCCCTGAATGTCCATTCAGCCGATCTGCTGCAGGTCTATCGGGATGCCGTGGGCTTTGATGCGCAATATGCCGCCGCCCGCGCCCAGCTCGATGCCGGCCGGGAAAAGCTGCCGCAGGGCCGCGCCGGTCTCTTGCCGGTCATCGGCTTGTCCGCGAACACGACGTGGAACGATATTGAATCCACTTCGCGCACCAGCCCGTCGGTGACACGCAGCGGAGCCTACAACAGCAACGGCTGGGGCGTGTCGCTCGCGCAGCCCCTGTTCCGCTGGCAGAACTGGGTGGGCTACCAGCAAGCCGGCCTGGCCGTGGCCTCCGCCGAAACGCAATACGCCCAGGCCAGCCAGGATCTCATCCTGCGCGTAGCCCAGGCCTACTTCGACGTGCTGCTGGCGCAGGAAACGCTGGCGACCGCGCACGCGCAAAAAGTAGCCATCGACCAGCAGCTCGAGTCGGCCAAGCGCAACTTCGAGGTCGGTACGGCCACCATCACCGACACCCACGAGGCGCAGGCGCGCTTCGACCTGACCGTCGCGCAGGAAATTGCCGCCGAGAACGATCTGACCGTCAAGCGGCAGACCCTGCTGACCTTGACCGGCAAGGAAGCCGCGCCCCTGAAAGCGCTGCGGCCCAATGTGCAGATCGCCCGGCCGCAGCCCGACGATATCGCGCAGTGGGTGGCCTCCGCCGAAACCGGCAACCTGGGCGTGCAACTGGCCCAGACCAACTTCGCGATTGCCAGCCGCGAAATCGAAAAGCAGCGCGCCGGCCACTATCCGACGCTCGATCTGGTCGCCACCCACGGTCGGAGCGCGGCCGGCGGCAGTGTCATCCCGGGCGGCACGGGCAGCGACGGCAAGAGCAGCACCATTGGGTTGCAGCTCGCCGTGCCCCTCTTTGCGGGCGGCGCGGTCTCGTCGCGTGACCGCGAGGCGGTTGCCCTCAATGAAAAGGCGCGCGCCGATCTGGACAATGCGCGCCGCTCCGCCACCCTGGGCGCCCGTCAGGCCTACCTCGGCGTGACGGCCGGTCTTGCCCAGGTGCGGGCGCTCGAAGCGGGCGTGGCCTCGTCGCAGCTCGCCGTCGAATCCAACCAGCTGGGTTATGAGGTCGGCGTACGGATCAACATCGATGTGCTGAACGCGCAGAGCCAGTTGTTCGACACACGTCAGAAGCTGGCGAAGGCGCGTCTCGACACCCTCATCGCCCAGCTCAGGCTCAAGGCCGCCATTGGCAGCCTTTCCGAGGACGATCTGGCGGCGCTCAACGCGCTGCTGGATTAACTTTCCCGGTCGGCACCATGATCTGTTTCATGGTGCGCCGGGTGGCGCCCCGATGCCGGGCCGCGAAGGCGCGACCGGCCTCGGCAAAGCCCTCAACCAATACCCAGTCGATTTCGGCAGGCGTGGCAGAAGTCAGCACGATTTCGCGGCGATAGCCGGGCGAACGGCCGTCCCAATAACCCGCGGCGTCGCTGCAGGCAGGGTTGTAGTAGTATCAACCCGTTACCCTGCTCGCGGACGGAATCGAGCGCATCGCTCGAACTAAAAAGCACGCCACAAGGAAGCACGCCACAAGGCTTCGAAAAACAGGACGAAGAATATGGCCAATATGCCTCCGGCTAATAGTTTATCCAGCTCGGGATGCTTGACCCCGGAGAGCGGCTGCATGCCACCATCGTCGTTGATATCGGCCGATTATTGATATGTTGCCTATGGAAACCAGAGACCCGCCGCGGCGCCAGTTAATCGAAAGACTCATGGCACAGCACCCTGAAAAAGTTGCGGATGCCGCGATTGACTTATGGGAGCAGATGGCGACCCAAATCATTTCGATCGTGGGTGAGGACGGGTTCAATTCACTGTATGCGAGAAGCGTATTCCTTGCCCAGCAGACCTTTCCCTGGCTCACGGCCAGTTCACTGTCGCAACAGACTGATCAGCGGTTCGCGGAATTAAAAAAGCGCCTTGAGGGACAAACACCGTCGCAAGCCCGTGAAGCAAACAGCCTGTTACTGCTGACGTTCACCGGCATCCTGGCCGAGTTAATTGGCGAACCGTTAACCACCCGCATTTTAGGTTCTGCCTGGGGCGATGACGCTTCGACCAGTACCAGCAAGGAGTTCAAGCATGAGTAACAAGGTAACCATACGTTGTCTGCCATCCGGCGTACCGGGCCTGGACAACCTGTTGGGTGGAGGCCTGCCGGAATTTTCGTTTAACTTGATTGCGGGCACGCCGGGAAGCGGAAAAACAACGCTCGCTCACCAGATCATGTTCTCGCTGGCCAACCCGCAATACCGGGCACTGTTCTTTACGGTACTCGGGGAACCCGCTTTGAAGATGCTCCGCTACCAACAGCAGTTTGCGTTTTTTGATCACGACAAAATCAATGAATCGATCCGTTTCGTCAACCTGTCTGCAGAGCTCCTGGAGGGGGATTTTGACCGCGTCCTGGCACGCATCGCCGACGAAGTGAAAGCCTATGCACCAAGTCTGGTGTTCGTGGATTCGTTTCGCTCAGTCGTGCAGTCAGCCAAGCGCGAGGATCTGAGCGTGTCCGATCTGCAGCGGTTCGTACAGCAGCTGGGCATGCAAATGACGAGCTGGCAGGCCACCACGTTCCTGATCGGTGAATATCTGGCCCCAGAGACCGAGTCAAGTCCTGTCTTTACCGTGGCGGATGGCATCCTGTGGCTTTCGCAAAATTTGCACCGCAACTCCATGGTGCGCAAGGTGCAAGTGGTCAAAATGCGTGGTCAGGCACAGGCACCGGGTTTGCATACGTTCCGGATTGGCGATGCCGGACTCCGGATTTTCCCGCGGGCGATTGTCCAACCGGGCGGGATCACCGGGTCTGTGACGTCCACGGGAGATGCGCGTGTGCCCATGGGAATACCCGGCCTCGATGAGATGCTGGGCGGCGGCTTGCCGGCTGGCTATTCGCTGCTTCTGGTCGGCCCATCCGGTTCCGGAAAAACCGTCATGGCGACGGAATTTCTCGCCGAAGGGGTGCGCCGGGGCGAACCCGGTGTGATCGCGGCGTTTGAGAAAAGCCCCAGCCAGCTGCTGAACAATAAACTGTCCGAGCTGGTCAAGGCCGGGAAAGTGGGGGTGATCAACACGCGCTCGCTGGATTTGTCGATCGATGAAACCCTGCATGACCTGATTGTAATGATCAAACGGACGCAGGCCAAGCGCGTTGTCATCGACTCCCTGTCGGGATTCGAGCTGGCACTGGCACCCGAATTCAGTGAAGATTTCCGCGGATCGCTGTACCGGATGATTGCCGAGCTGACGGCCATGGGCGTGACGATATTGATGATCTCGGAACTGGAAGACCGCTACACCGATTTGCGCTTCAGTCCATTTGGAAGTGCCCTTCTCGCTGACGCCATTATCGTGCAGCGCTATGTCGAAATCGCTGGCCAATTCAAACGCGCCTTCTCGGTCATTAAAGTCCGCGGCAGTGAGCACAGCAAGGACATTCGCTTGTTTGACATTACAAACAAGGGCATCGTTATTGGCGAGACCATGTCCGAGTACGCTGGCATCCTGTCGGGCCGGCCGACGCTCAGTCCCGGCTAGAACGCCCCGATGACGGAGCGTGGTAAATGGAACAGAAGAGGCAGCGACGGCGCTGCTGATAGCGACGATCCGGGTTCGCCAGCGGCCATGGACGATAAGTCGGCCGTTCGAAGCCGCGAAACCTTGGCCACGGCGCGCGAAGATGCCGTGGATTTGCGCGAAAATGCTGTCGACGTGCGCGAAGGGTCAGCCACCTCGCGCGAGCGGATAATTCGCGCGGCGGAGACGACCCAGGCAGCGTCAGACGAACACATGTCGATGTTGCAGCAAGCGAACGCACGCCTGATCATTTCGACCATCGAAGCACAAAAACTGGCCGAACAAGTCGAAATAGCCAAAGCTCAGATGGAGGGCGCCAAGGCCTTGGCGGAAAAAGCCAACCTCGCCAAATCGGATTTCCTGTCCAGCATGAGCCATGAGCTGCGCACCCCGCTCAATGCCATCCTCGGCTTCGCCCAGTTGCTGGAAGCCGGTTCACCACCGCCCACGGCTACACAGGCTGAACGGCTGCACCAGATCATCAAGTCCGGCTGGTATCTGCTGGACCTGATCAACGAAATCCTCGATCTCGCGGTGATCGAGTCCGGCAAACTTTCGCTGTCGCTGGAGCCCTTGTCGCTGTCCGAAGTGCTGCTCGAATGCCAGGCCATGATCGGACCGCAGGCGCAACAACGCGGCATCAACATCAGCTTCGCCAAAGTCGACCCCACCTGGTTTGCTTATGCCGACCACACCCGGGTCAAGCAGGTTCTGATCAACCTGCTTTCCAATGCGATCAAATACAACCGCGAACAGGGAACGGTCGAGGTGGCATGCACCGCGCTCAGCCCGGAACGCATCCGCATCCGCATCAAGGACAGCGGTGCGGGCTTGCCCCCGGAAAAGCTGGCGCAGCTGTTTCAGCCGTTCAACCGTCTGGGGCAGGAGACCGGCACTGAGGAAGGAACCGGCATCGGCCTGATGGTCACCAAGCAACTGGTCGAACTGATGGGCGGTGCTATCGGTGTGGAAAGCACCGTCGGCGTGGGCAGCGAATTCTGGGTCGACCTGGTCCGCGATGTCATGCCACAACTTGCTGCTGAACATGTCATGGCTGCAGAACTTGTGCCGCATGCGCAGGGAAATGCGGCGCTGCGCACCCTGCTCTATGTGGAAGACAATCCGGCCAACCTGATGCTGGTCGAGCAGATCATCGAGGGTGTCCCGCATGTCCGCATGCTGAGCGCGCGCGATGGCAATAGCGGCATCGCCCTGGCGCGCGCCCATCTGCCGGAGGTGATCCTGATGGATATCAACCTGCCTGGCATCAGCGGTATCCAGGCACTGAAAATCCTGCGTGAAGATCCGGCCACGGCGCACATCCCCGTGCTGGCCATCAGCGCCAATGCCATGCCACGCGATATCCAGAAAGGCCTGGAGGCCGGATTCTTCCGCTATCTCACCAAGCCGATCAAGATCAGCGAATTCATGCAGGCGCTGGATAGTGCGCTGGAACTTGCGGTAGCGGGAAAAGACGGCGCAAGTATTTAGGCGGCCCGCTATTCCAGCCCCGATTGTCAGAGGCCGCGCCCGCTCAAATGCCCTGAACACTGACCTGTTGTTCGTGAACCTAATGTCCTGCAATATGGTCTATGAACGTAGTGATCACGGCGGTGAACAGCCCCAGGCTCTGTGCGACATCGTACCGACTGTTGTGGGTAACAGGCCTAGCCTTCCTGTGCTCCCGCCAGAACCGGGTAATGGAGGATGGTAATGGTCAGAAATAATCAATACGGCGCTGCGGATCCCCTACAGGGAAAGCGCTGTCATGGACGATAAAGCGGCCGGTCCAGGCCGTGAGAAATTGGCTGCGGCCCGGGAAGAGGCCGTGGGTTTGCGCGAAAAGGCTGCCGACGCGTGCGCAGGGACCGTCGACACGCGCGAGCGGGAAATCCGCGCGGCAGGGATGACTCAGGGAGCGTCCGACGATCAGATCAGCATGTTGCGGCAAGCGAACGCCCAGCTGGTTATCGCCACCATCGAAGCCCACAAGCTGGCCGAGCAGGTGCAAACGGCGAAGACCGAACTGGAGCACCTGGCGCATCACGATGTACTAACCGGCTTGCCCAACCGAACCCTGATGAACGACCGCTTGGCCCAGGCGCTTGCGCTGGCGCGGCGCTCCGGCAAGCAGCTCGCCGTGCTGTTCATGGACCTGGATCGCTTCAAGCACATCAACGACTCGCTGGGGCATACCGTGGGTGACCAATTGCTGCAGTCGGTGAGCCAGCGCCTGCTGGGCTGCGTGCGCCAGTCGGACACAATCAGCCGTCAGGGCGGGGATGAGTTCGTGACGCTGCTTCCCGATATTGATCATCCGGAAGACGCAGCCTTGTCTGCACAAAAGATGCTCATGACGATCGCGTTACCTCACCTCATCGACCAGCACGATCTGCATATCGGTGCGAGCATCGGCATCAGCATCTACCCGGAAGACGGCCTGGATGCGGAAACCCTGATCAAGCATGCGGACACCGCGATGTTTCACGCCAAGGATAACGGCCGCAACACCTACGCATTCTTCGAACAGGACATGACCGCCCGCGCCATTGCGCGACAATCCATCGAGGCCAGCCTGCGCCTCGCACTGGAACGGCAGGAATTCGTGTTGTACTATCAGCCGAAAATAAACCTTCTCAGCGGCACGATCGTCGGCATCGAGGCGCTCGTCCGCTGGCAGCATCCGCAACGCGGGCTGCTGGAACCCGCAGAGTTCGTGCCCATCGCCGAAGACTGCGGGCTGATCCTGCCGATAGGCCGCTGGGTGCTGCGCGAAGCCTGTCTCCAGGCCCGCGCCTGGCAGGATGCGGGTTTGCCGCTGATCACCATTGCCGTCAACACCTCCGCGCTTGAGTTTCGCGCCGGGGACTTTCTCGAATACTTGCGCGCGACCCTCGATGAGTCGCGTCTGGAGCCGTGCTATCTGGAACTTGAATTGACCGAAAGCATCCTCATGCGGGATGCCGCGTCTGCCGATTCCGTTCTGCACTCGCTCGCAGACCTGGGCGTCAAGCTTGCAGTCGATGACTTCGGCACCGGCTATTCCAGTCTGAGTTATCTGCGGCAGTTTCCGATCAATACCCTGAAGATCGACCAGTCGTTCGTGAACGAGATGACCCGCAACCCGGACGATGCCACCATCGTCAGTGCCGTGATCAGCATGGGTAAAAGCCTCAGGCAACGCGTTATTGCGGAGGGCGTCGAAACAGCAGAGCAGGTGGCTTTTCTGCTGGCCCAGCATTGCGACGAGGGCCAAGGCTACTTTTTCGGCCGTCCGGTGGGGGCAGCGGCGCTCGCTATCTTGCTGCAGGCGGGAATTTGATCAGGCCGGAGCAGTGGTTTCCCTGGCCAGTGCCAGGATCAAAGCCATGGTGCGCCGGGTGGCGCCCCGATGCCGGGCCGCGAAGGCGCGACCGGCTTCCCCCATCGCTTGTTTGCATGCTTCATCGGCCATGATGGTCTGCGCCTGCTCGACCAACCCGGCGGCATTGCCGATCTGCCGCGCCGCGCCAGCCGCCAGCGCAGCGCGGGCGGCCTCGGCGAAGTTGAAGGTCGAGGGGCCGATCAATACCGGCACGCCCACCGCGCAGGGCTCGATGAGGTTCTGACAGCCGAAATCCAGCAGGCTGCCGCCGACAAAGGCGACATCCGCCGCGGCATAGTAGGCAAACATCTCTCCCATGCTGTCGCCCAGCCAGACCTGCGTATCGGCGGCGACCGGGGCACCATCCGAACGGCGCTGCATTTTCAGTCCGCGCTGCGTGACAAGCTGCGCCACGGCGGCGAAGCGTTGCGGGTGGCGCGGCACGATCACCAATAATGTCGCCGTACCGCCAGCGCCGACTTTATTGCCCCCCCGCGCTCGCAACTCCGGCTCGCTGCCCCCCATGAAATCACCCGAAGCGGTGACGGGGGGGGCGTCGGCTTGGGACGGCCCGGCGCCGACTTTCGACCAAGCATCCAGAATCAGCGCCTCCTCGCCTTCGCGCGTGCTGGCGCACAGGAAGACCGGGCGCGTGCCGAGCCGGGCACGCAACACCTCGCCGACTTCCACTTGTTCCGCTGGCGGAGTCATGTCGAACTTCATGTTGCCGGTGACGGTGACGGTGGGCGCGCCGAGCGCGCGCAAGCGTTCCGCATCGTCATTGCCAATGGCCGAGATGGCGGTCAGCTGCTCGAGTGCTTGTCGCGCGAGCCGGGGAAAGCGCGCATAGCGCCGCGCCGATTTTTCCGAAAGCCGGGCATTCACCAGCAACAGCGGCAAGCCCTGCCCATGGCAAGCGGCAATCAGGTTCGGCCACAATTCGGTTTCCATGATCAAGCCGAGCGTCGGCCGAAAGTGCCGCAGAAAACGCCGCACTGCCCAGGGCGTGTCGTAAGGCAGATAGACGCGTTCGACCGAGTCGCCGAATAGCCCCTCCGATGCCGCGCGGCCGGTCGGTGTCATGTGGGTGAGCAGGATGCGGCAGGCCGGAAACTGCTCGCGCAGAGCCGCGATCAGGGGTTGGGCGGCGCGCGTTTCGCCGACCGAAACGGCGTGAATCCAGAAGGTCTGGAAAGTCGGCGCTGCTGGGACGGAGTGCCCCGTAGCGGGTATGAAATGCCCCGCATGGGGTACGGCGTCAGCGGGAATGGCGCCATAAAAACCGAAGCGCTCGCCCCAATGCTGCAGATATTCGGGCTGGTGACGTGCCCGCCACAACAAGTGCAGCATCGCCCAGGGCAGCAGGGCGTTAATGGCGAGCGTGTAGAAAAATCGCGCCATCAGCCAACAAGCTGCAATGCGGCCGCCATCGTTTCCGCGACGCCAGGCGGTGTGCCAAAGCCGCCAAGATTGACATGGGCTGCCGTGCCGAGCACACCGGTGAGCGCCGGGTCGGATGCTGAATACAGCGCGAGCGTCGGCCGTCCCAATGCGGCAGCCAGATGCACCAGGCCGGTATCGACGCCGATAACGACCCGCGCCCCGGCCAGCAGGCCGGCCAGATCGGTCAGGTTCAGCGCCGGTGCCGCGACGGCGTGACCCAGCGAGGCGGCCAGACGGCTCGCGCGTGAGCGCTCGCTCGCGCTGCCGCCCGGCAGCACGCAGGCCAGCCCCGCATCGTTGAGCGCCTTGCCCAAGGCCAGCCAGTCGTCCTCCGGCCACTCCTTGTCGGCGCGACTGGTGGCGGTCAATAGCACCGCATAATCGCCCTCATTTACCTTGCTGCGCAGCCAGTCTGCTTGCAACGGCGGCGCGGCAATCCCGTAATCGAGCGGCAAATCATCCAGCGCATAGCCCAGCGCGGCGGCCGCGAGCTGGCGATTGCGCACGACGGCATGCAGATTCCTGGGGATGGCAAAACAGTGATCGTAAAACCGCGCCGCCAGCGGCTCGCGTGCCACCGCAGCCGAAAAGCCAAACCGCTTGCCCCGCGCCTGCGCAGCAATCAGCGCACTTTTGAGCAACCCCTGGGTGTCGATGACCGCAGCGTAAAAGTCGGCGCTGGCAGGATGGCGAACCGAGTGGCGATAATTGCCAATTTCACGCCAGGTGGCCGGCGCCAGCAGCGCCTTGCGCCAACGTCGCACCGCCACCGGAATCACCCGCCGCACGGCCGGATGCAGACGCGGCAGTTCGGCAAAACCCTCTTCGACCACCCAGTCGATTTCCGCTTGTGGGAAGACGCGCCGAATGTCGCTGGCGACCGGCAGATTGTGGATGACATCGCCCAGCGAAGTGGTTTTGACAAGCAGGATGCGCATGGCGCGGCGATTATATCGCCCGGTTTTGCAATACTCCCTCAATAGCCTTATATCTGCGGGTATCTGTATACTTCGCCCCCTGTTCCTTGCTGTCAGATTCAATTGTGGCTGACAGCTTTTCCCTGAGGTTTTACTAGTGGCATTGACAATACTTGGGTTGTCCGGCGCCGTTTCGCATGACCCTTCCGCTGCGCTTTACATCGACGGCAAACTCGTGGCCGCCGCCGAGGAAGAGCGCTTCGTGCGCGACAAGCATGCCAAGGGACGCATGCCTTACGAGGCGGCAAAATTCTGTCTGGAATACGCCGGCATCAAGCCCGGCGCTGTCGATGCCGTCGCCATTCCCTTCGCACCGATCAGCCTGGCCGACAAGGCGCGCTGGCACTATGCCCGGCGCTACTGGTATGCGCCGGATCGCTCGATCGATGCGATCCTGACGGGCAACCGGCGCTTTTACCGCTATCGCCGGCGCATCGAGTGGTGCCTGGTACAACTCGGTTTCGACCTGGACAAGACCGAGATCGTGCCGGTCGAACACCATCTGGCTCACGCCTCGAGCGCCTATCACTGCTCGGGTTTCCAGGAAAAGACCGCGATTCTCGGCATCGACGGCAAGGGCGAGTACGCCACCACCTTCTTCGGTTATGGCGAGAACGGGCGCATCCACAAGCTCAAGGAATTCTACGACCCCGAATCGCTGGGCGGCCTCTACGGTGCGATCACCGAATACCTCGGCTTCGAGATGCTCGACGGCGAATACAAGGTGATGGGCATGGCGCCCTATGGCGACCCGACGCGCTACGACTTCTCGCGCCTGGCCAGGTTCGAGAATGGCGAACTTGTCGTCAATACGGACTACGCGAACGTAATCGGCTTGCGGCGTTTCAAGGAAAAGGGCAAGGGCTATTTCTTTTCGCCCAAGCTGATTGACTGGCTTGGGCCGAAGCGGGAAGGCGACATTGCCGACGATCCCTACATCCATTATGCGGCAAGCATGCAGAAACTCTTCGAGGACCTGTCGCTGCAGATGATGGACTACTACCTCGGCGACATCCTGCGCGAGACCGGCCGGCTCGCCTTCGCTGGCGGCGGCGCGCTGAACGTCAAGCTCAACCAGAAAATCATCGCCCGACCGGAGGTGAAGGAACTCTTTGTCCAACCTGCCTCGGGTGATTCCGGCACCGCCATCGGCGCGGCATCCTACGTTTCGGTGCAACGCGGTACGCCTGTCGAGAAGATGGAGCATGTCTATCTTGGCCCCGCCTACAGCAATGAAGACGTGATCGCCGCCTGCGCGCGCCATCCGGCCAGGCCACAGTGGGAAAAGATCGACGCAGGCGCCAGCGCGGTGCCGCAGCGCATCGCGCAGCTTCTTGTCGATGGCAACCCGGTGGCCTGGTTCCAGGGCCGCATGGAATTCGGCCCGCGTGCGCTGGGCGGCCGCTCCATCCTCGGCTGCCCCAGCGTGCCCGGCGTGGCCGACCGCATCAACGCGCAGATCAAGTTCCGCGAACGCTGGCGCCCGTTCTGCCCGTCGATGCTCGACACGGTCGGGCCGCAAATGTTGCAATCAGATCACCCCGCGCCCTATATGACCTTCACCTTCGAGGTCGCGGATGAATGGAAGACGCGCGTGCCCGAAGTCGTTCACGAGGACGGCACCTCGCGCGCCCATGTGCTCAAACGCGAATTCAATCCGCGCTATTACGACCTGATGCTGGAACTGGAAAAACTTACCGGCAACGGCGTGGTGCTGAATACCTCACTGAATCGCCGCGGCGAACCGGTGATCTGCTCGCCGACCGATGCGCTGAACATGTTCTTCGGGTCGGATCTGGAGTATCTGATCATGGAAGATATTCTGGTTTGTAAGAGCACCACGCCCACATGACGATCAGGGTGCTGCAGGTTGTAAAAACAAGCGACGGCGCCCAATGGGCGCTTGATCAAGTTTCCGCATTGGTGAAGCTTGGGTTGGACATTCACGTCGTATTGCCTAATGAAGGGGGGCAATTTGGCGAGCAATGGAGACAAACTGGCGCGCAGTTGCATTACTTGAAAATTGATCTCAACATCAAATCACCCTTGCGATTTGCACAAATGTTGCGGGATATACGCAAACTCGTTAGCATAGTTTCCCCAGACATAATTCATAGCCATTTTTTCAATACAACGATGGCATTGCGCTATGCTCTCGGCCGCAACCACCCTATTCCCAGAGTATTCCAGGTGCCCGGTCCCGCCCACATGGAATATGCATTTCTACGTTTATGGGAGATCTCCAGCGCCGGATATGGCGATGTATGGATAGCCTCGAGCAAATACACTATGGATCTTTATCTGAAGGCAGGGGTTTCTCACGCGCGGCTTTATTTGAGCTATTACGGCAACAAGGATCAGCCACCCATAACCGGGAAACCCGGATTGCGTGCCAAGTATGGGATCACCTCAAACCAATATGTAATCGGCAATGTGAATTACATGTATCCGCCCAGGCGCTACCTGGGTCAGATCAAAGGTATCAAACGTCACGAGGACGTCATTGATGCACTTGGCGCATTAATTAAAAAGAGGGGCGACGTGGTTGGCTTGATAGTGGGAGGGCAATGGGGTGGTGGATCAGGGTACGAAAAGCAACTCAGAAATCGCGCTGCCAACAAAGGCTGCGGCAAAATAATCATGGTTGGCAAACTGGTATCGGAGGAAGCGAAGACGGCATGGATGGACTTCGATCTGGCAGTCCATGTCCCCGTCTCGGAAAATTGTGGTGGCGTGATCGAACCCTTGATGGCTGGTGTGCCCGTAGTGGCATCCGAGGTTGGTGGAATACCCGAGGTCATCATTCCCGGAAAGACTGGCGTGTTGGTGAAGCCGGGACAACCGGCGCTTCTCGCAGCTGCCATGAATAACATGCTCGAAGACCTGCCGTGCTATCGGGAAATGGCTGAAAACGGCAAAAAATTGATTAACACAATGTTCGACGTTAAACGAACTTCAGCCGAGGTGGCGATAATATATAAAAATATTCTTAATCCACAGAGTGTAGGAAGTGAACCATTCAACTCAGTGGCGTTTTTGAATGATATTGGGAAGTGCCATGTTAATTAATAATCTGGGAATACTGAAATTAACAAATGTTTTCATGAAGTTCCTACCTCTTCGTTGGCATGGTGCTTTCGTTGGAAGAGGTGGCAGTATCAGTTGTCCAATCGAAATTGGAAAAGGTACAGTAATAAGTAATGGAATATGTGTAAAAGGGTATGGTCAAGTCAGGATTGGCAAATATTGCGCCATTGGCGCCGACGTAAAAATCATTACAAGTAATCATGACACAGCTTTGCCAACCATGAATTTTGTGTTGCAGCAGAAACTGCTTGGGAAGATACAACCTTCAAAACAAGGCTGCGTAAAATTGGGCAATGATGTATGGGTAGGTGATAATGTAGTCATATTGCCCGGTGTAGAAATAGCGGATGGCGCAGTAATTGGGGCTGGGTCAATCGTCACGAAATGCGTGGGTCCCTATGAAGTTCAGGCAGGCGTGCCTGCCCGACTTGTTAAACTTAGATTGAGTAAAGACTTGGCGACTAAGATGCAGCGCTTAGCATGGTGGAATTGGGATGAAAAACGAATGATAAATAACAAAAACTTCTTCTCAGGCCCGATCAACGATATAAGTATCGATTCCGTGATATAGCCGATTAGTGCCATGACCGGTCTGTATCGATAGATCAGCGGTTAATGAATTTTGGAAACAGTCCGCTAGCATCTGTGTTGAGGCGATGGCGACAAAAGCCATAAAGCGTAAGATTCCAAAAAATAACTGGTATCGAATTTGCAATGGCGGCACCTATCATTCCATATCTGGGAATCAATAAGATGTTGAGGCATATTGCAAATAGCATTGTAACGAACAGCACCTTCGCAACCAGGGCTTCGTGTCCGCGATAGGCAAGCAGTAAGGCTACCGGGCCGCAAAGTGCATTTACCACCTGCCCGCAAACCAATATATACAGGACATTGACTCCAGCCTTGAAGTCGTCACCGAAAAATCCGAGTATCGATTCTCCCGTCGCTAATAAGGCTGCAGCAAAAGCAACGGCCAAGCAAGACAAGGGACGCATGATGCGGGTGATGGCATTCTGCAGATCGTCGGGATCATCGCTGTTCCGATGTTTGGCGATAACAGGCGCTAATACCGGATAGGTGGCAATAAGCAAGAATGTTACGGTGGTGGCGATTCTTGAAGATATTCCGTAAATGCCAATTTCACTGGTTTCTCGATAAAAACCGAGAATTATCAGGTCAATGTTGCCAATGAAGAGATGAGATCCATTAATCATCAGCAACATGAAGGATACCGTTAGCCAGCCTTTGATATTAAACAGTGGCTTTGCTGCACGAATCTCCTGGGGCATTAGCTTGCTTTGCCAATACGCACCTACGAGAAATGAAATTGCAATGGCTGCCAGGGTGGCTAGCATTACGCGAGGTGCGGTAACCGGATAGCCTGATTGAATTGTGCCAGCGATGAGCGCTATCAATACGATGGGCATAATGACTGCATCAGGCAACAGGCTCTTGACGGTGTGCATGAAGCTTCGCAGTGTCGCCTGCCGCAGATATATCAGCCCTCGCAAGGGCAGACAAAGCGCAGCAACCAGCAGGGTATTGCGCTGTGATATTGACAAGCGATCTTCAAGCAAGAATACGGTCACGATGACTATCGATGCGACTATGGTCGAGCTGGCAAATATGTACCGATTACCGAATAACAGAATCCCTTTTGCGTGCGACCAATCGCTGCTTTGAGCATACTGCGGCATGAATCTGAGCAAGGCTTGATCCAGACCTGACTGGCACACCAGGGAAACAATTACCAGCAATGAAAGTGCATAGTAATAAACACCATAATCGGCGGCACCCAAGGTGCGGGCAAGTACCAGTTGGGTAAGCAGGACGAGCAAGGCGCCTACAACATATACTCCGATGGACCCGCGAATTGCACTTCCCAGTCTTAAGTGCATTTGGGACATTAATTGGCGACCTGTTTAGCTGCAAGCCAGTTTGTCATTCGGATAAGTTGCTTGAGCGAGGAATGACGATAATCACGCCGGTGCCTCGCTGGTCGGTGAATCGAATCAACTCATGCAACATGTTCTCCCTGATGAATTTAGCCGTTTCCTCGTCATCCCGTTTCGTGTCCAGAGCCAGGATGTCGAATTGATGCATGGATAAAGACACAGCGAGAGCTCTTCTATCCATGGCTGCGCGTCCTGTGGCTATATAACCCAGCTTGGCGTAATAACCTACGCGCGGGTTGTCAATATAGATTTGTTTGTATTCATTGGTGTTGGCGGCTATCCAGTGAGCGGCCTCGACAAGATGGGTTTTCCGCGGGGAGAGAGAAACTACGTTGGCGACCATTGTGAGGAGAAGCAATGCCAGAATTAATATTCTCCAGCGACGGTAACGCTCTAACAGCAGGGCCAGACCCGAAGCAAAGAGCGGGACTGCAAGCAAATTTAGCGTGGACACATAGCGCCCGGTCAGAAAAAACTGGTGGGCAATGAAAGCCATCAGTACAAGGACATAAAGGAATAGGCTCCAGGTCAGAAGTGGCCAGCGGGATAGTGATGCCTTTACTGATTGCAAGGAAAATTGATATCCCAATGGGACTAATAGCAATCCAGACATGCTCATAAACTTCACTGGAATGACTGACATTAATCCAAAGAAAAGGATATATCCGGCCTCTTCGCGGGAATAAGGAAACTTAAATATGCCGGAATCTGAAAGGCGTTTTCCTGCTTCATTGAAAGCCGCAAATTTGTTAAGCGGGTTTGCTGCGTCAAGGTAATAGGTAATTCTTGCTGGCATATCAATCAGGCCACTAGCGAACAACAATGAGGCGATAATGATTACCCCAACGGGAAAGTAGGCAATTGCGATGGCCCGCTTCAATTTAAAGCCGTTTTCTGCGGTGAATACTTGCCAGAGCAATAGAGAGAAAAAAAAGACTACAGCTTCAAGGCGGAACAGAGTGGCCAGCACCAGCGATAGCTGGCAGGCAATCGCCAACTGCCAACGTGCCGTGGTTTCCCAGCGCAAGGCCAGCCAAAAAGCCAGAATGGAAAAAAACCAAAACCCAAATTCCCTGAGAATCTCGTTGCGAAGCTCGTTGAAGGCTGGCATTGCAAGCACGACCATGCAGGCGGCCCATGCGGCATCAGCCTGGCGAGCGCGGGTAATAGCAACGATTAGACTGCAGGTAGTGGCAAGGAAAAAAGCGTTGATCAGGTACCCCGCAGATTCTGCGGTCACGCCGGTAAGAAAAGAAAAACCAGCAATTGAGTGCGGCAGCAGCGCCAGAAAAACCCCACCCCCTGCGTAATCGAACCCCTGTGTTCCAGTTTCAAGAATGACTTGCGCCCACTCTACGTAATACATCCCATCCCGGTTCAGAACTGGATTGTTCCAATAAGCAATCAGAGAGAGCAATAGGCTCGCAATGAATGTTACTTTTACCGGCTCGATGACTTTTGTTATGGGGCTCATGATTTTGATAACGGGCACTTTTGTTGTGCTTGAGGACTAATTGTCGCCAGAGGCTGGCCGGTCATATTCTGGGACCCATCGCTTAAGTGCAAATTTGACATCGGATTCTGACTGCGCGACTGAAGAAAGCCAATTCTCCAGTTCTGCCAACCAGGTAGCAGAAGGAACGGTGCCCGGCTTGGCGATTCTCAACTTGGGATGTGGTGTTGGCAGGCTAGTTTCCCCATCCGCAAGTAATTCTTCGTAGAGCTTTTCCCCTGGGCGTAAGCCGGTATATACGATGTGAATATCGGTTTCCGTAAAGCCAGAGAGGCGAATCAAGTCGAGCGCGAGATCGGCAATCTTGACCGGCGCACCCATGTCGAGCACGAAGATTCTGCCGCCCTCTTGCTCGGCGTTTGCCATAAGGCCTGCCTGGAGCACCAGTTGCGCGGCCTCCGGGATCAACATGAAGTAACGGATGATGTCCGGATGGGTTACGGTGACGGGACCTCCGCGCGCGATCTGCTCGCGGAACTTCGGGATCACGCTGCCCGACGAGCCAAGGACATTGCCGAAGCGAACAATCACGAATCGGGTTTCCGGACATTGTGCCTGCAAGGCTTGGCAGGCAAGCTCGGCCAGGCGCTTTGAGGCGCCCATCACGTTGGCCGGATTAACCGCCTTGTCTGTAGAAATGAAAACGAATTCGCTGACTTGATTGCGGGCGGCGGCACGCGCCACGCGCATGGAACCAAGCACGTTATTGCGGATGGCTTCCCAGGCATTTTCGTTTTCCATCATCGGCACGTGCTTGTAAGCCGCTGCATGGAATACTACGCTTGGCTGGTATTCCCCGAACACTGCATCGAGTCGAGCCTCATCCTTCACGTCCCCGACTATGCATCGTACTGGTTGCCCGGCAAACTCCTGCCCTACTGAATACAATGCGAACTCGGATATTTCATAGAACACCATCAGCCGGGGCGAAAACCGCGAGATCTGGCGACAAAGCTCGGAGCCGATCGAGCCACCAGCACCGGTGACCATCACCACCTTGTCGGTAAGCAATCGGTGCAGCCCTTCAGTGTCGAGTTGGACGCGCTCGCGTCCGAGTAAATCCTCGAGTTCGACACGGCGAACCTGGGAAATGGCTATTCGCCCCGACAGGATATCTTCGATGGAGGGTATGGTCAGTACCTGCAAGCCAGCCTTTGTTGCAAGCTCTGTTGCGTGCCGGCGCTGGGCGACCGAGGCTGATGGCATGGCGATGATGGCATGCTTCACTTGTAGCCGACTGGCCAGGCGATCGATCTTGGCAATTCTGCCGAGGATCGGGATGCCATCTACCGAGCGGCCACGTTTCCCTTCCTCGTCGTCAAGCAGACCAACGATGCGCCACTCCTGTTTCTGCTTGAGTTCGCGGATCAACCTCATCGCTGCATCGCCAGCACCAAGAACCAGCACCGGCTCGCCTTCCATGCGTATACGGCCGTAAAGCTGGTATTCGTGCCAGGCTCGGTAGGCAAGGCGCGTACCGCCCATCGCCATGACCAATAGGATCGGCTGGAGAATCAGGACCGATCTTGGCACTTCGCCAAACTTGAACATGAAAATGCCGGCAGCGACGAGTGCTGCCGCCAGCGCAATCGCAGCCATGATTTGCCGCAGATCCTTGATGCTTACGTAGCTCCAGATGCTTCGGTAGATGTCCATCCACAGGAATACGGCGCCATAAACCGGTATCACCCACAGGAGGCTGAGCAACATGCCGCTCAGATAGTCTTCGGGGATCTCGAGATTGAAGCGCAGCCAGTAGGCCAGGCACCATGCTGCTGCGGCGGCAGCGAGATCGTAGGTGAAAATGCTCAGATGTCGAGTGAGAGTTTTCACTGCGTTGCTGCCTGCATGACCTTACGCACAGCTGCAACGGTGTCCGTCATTTCGACCTCACCCAGGGTCGGATGAACCAAAAACATGAGACTGGTCTCGCCCAACATGCGGGCTACCGGTAGACGCTCCAAGGGTGCCCAGTTCCGGTCGGTAAATGCCTGCTCACGATAGATCTCCGGACAACTGCCCGTGAAGCAGGGAACGCCTTCGGCATTGATCGTAAGACTGATACGGTGCGCGTCCCAGCCTTCGGCCAGAGCAGTTGGCTCGACGAAAACATAGTATTTGTAATAGGCGTGGCCTACGTCTGTGGGAGGAGTCGTGATGCGCAGTCCAGGCAGTGAGGCAAAACCTGCTGCAAGTTGCCCTGCATTTGCCCGGCGTTTCTGGCGCCATTGCGGCAGTTTGACCAGTTGGAGGCGACCGATGGCTGCCTGCATTTCGGTCATGCGGAAATTACTGCCGAACGACTCGTGCAGCCAGCGAAACCCCGGTGGGTGGTTATTTTGAAAAACCGCAGAATGGGACTTGCCGTGGTCCTTGTAGGCCCACGCCTTCTCCCAGAGGCGGGTATCGTTCAATACCAGCAAGCCGCCTTCACCGCCCGTGGTCATGATCTTGTCTTGGCAAAACGAAAAGGCGGCACAATCGCCCAAGCTGCCCACTGGGTGGCCTTTATAACTTGCACCGTGAGCCTGGGCGCAATCCTCGATCACCCGGATGTCGTGGCGGTGCGCCAACTCGAGCAGCGGCTCCATGTCACATGGCCAGCCCGCCAGATGTACGGCAATGATGGCGCGCGTCCGTGGTGTCAACACTTGCCGTACCGTTTCTGCTGTCAGGTTCTGCGTGACCGGGTCAATATCCGCCACCACCGGCCGCGCTCCCCGGGCGACCGCGCAGCTCGCCGTAGCGATGAAAGTCCGCGCTGGCACGATCACCTCGTCGCCGGCCCCGATATCCAGTGCCAGCAAGGCGAGTTCCAGCGCCAGCGTGCCGTTTGCCAGTGAAATCGCATGACGTGTGCCGACAAAGGCGGCGAACTCACCCTCGAAAAGATGACATTCCTCCCCAGTCCAGTAATTCACGCGCCCCGAAGCAAGCACCCTGCTGGTTGCACTGATTTCATCCTCGGCAAAGAACGGCCAGGTTGGAAAAGGAGAGGTCCGCACCGGAGAGCCGCCGGAGATGGCGAGCATTGGCTTGTTCATGTCGGAGTCATCACGTTACGCGAGATCAGGCTGCCTGCTTTTACAAGCAGATGTGCCCCCACCCTGATACCGGGCACTATCACGGCCCCGGCGCCAATCAGGGTCTCGTCACCGATTTCGACACCGCCGCAAAGAATGCTGCCGGGTGCGAGATGCACCCCGTTGCTGACGACACAATCGTGTTCGACAATTGCCCGAGTATTGATGATCACATCCTCGCCAATGCGCGCTTCGGCATTCACGATCGCACCTGGCATGATCAATGTGCCAATGCCCACCGTGGCAAAGGGTGATACCACCGCCGCCGGATGGATTACGCTGAAGCGGGGCAGACCTTGTGTTGCCAGCCACCGGCTCGTCTCACGGCGGACGCGGTTGTTGCCAATTGCCACTATTACGCCGTCGATCGAGCTTCGCTCCGCCAGCAGAATATCCCGTCCGCCCGCCACCGCATGACCGAGGAGCATGCCGCAGGTGTTGCGGGGGGCGTCATCGATTATGCATACCAGGCTCAATGCAGGGTTCTGCAACACGGCATCGATGACCACCTTGCCATGGCCGCCGGCGCCGAAAACGGCGATGCGCAGAGCCTTGTCAGCCATTACGCACCTCTTCTGCGGGGAGTTTCGAGCCCCTGAATTTTTCAGTTGTCGCAAATCCTGCTTTGGCGACCCCGGAACCAGACCAGACTCGGCTGATAGTCCGTGCCAGGATTTTCAGATCCAGCCAAAACGACTGGTGATCCACGTACCAGACGTCCAGCGCAAATTTTTCTTCCCAGGACAGGGCATTGCGACCGCACACTTGCGCCCATCCGGTGATGCCGGGCTTCACGTCATGGCGGCGCATTTGCTCCGGGGTATACAGAGGCAGGTATTCCATCAGCAGCGGACGTGGCCCTACCAGACTCATCTCGCCCTTCAATACGTTGAACAACTGAGGCAGTTCATCCAGACTCAGGCGTCGTAGGAGTGATCCTAGTGGTTGCATGCGTTGCGCATCGGGCAGGGGGATGCCATCTGGCCCATATTGCTCTGCCATGGTGCGGAATTTTATTACCTTGAAAGGATGACCGCGATACCCCGGCCGTGTTTGCAAGAACAGTATTGGTTGGCCCATGCTACAAATGATGGCAATCGCTGTCGACAGCATGACCGGAAACATTAGCAGAACAAGCGCCAGAGCAACGGTGAAATCGATAAATCGCTTGACCATATATAATTTTAACGCTTTGATTGCTTGAATCAGCCAGTTACGGCATGCACCAAGCCAAAAAATTTCTTCCTTTCAGATTGCTGATGCATGTAGCGTGTTGTGCGTGATTCCACGCACTCTTACCAAGGCCATTACCGGCGTTACGAACTCGTCTAATAAATTATCGCTGTACTGAAATATGTGTCATATCGCGATCTCTAGACTCATTATGTCTTTTGATCAAGCTGGGTGAGGGCTGAGTGGAGCCGCTTAAATACCGCTTCGAGCGAATATTCCGTATTCACACGACGCCGCCCTGCGTCTCCCATCTTCTGGCGCAGGGTCGCATCGTTTGCCAAGTGTGCTAGCCGCAAGTCCCATTCATCGGGGGAGGATACGAGAAAGCCGGTTTCGCCCTCTATCGTCACATCGCGGTTGGCGCCAGAATTAGAGGAGATCACTGGCAAGCCAGCCGCCATATATTGCAATACTTTCAATGCGCACTTGCCGCGGCTCCAGTCGTCGTCACGCATCGGCGCGATTCCGATGTGGGCGCTGGCAAGCTCGCGCGCCTCGGTCTCAGCGAGCCATGCAACCGGCACTGTTGCCACGCCGCAATCAGGTAGATCAAAGTCGGCAATAATTTTTAATCGCAAGCCGGGTACCGCTTCTGTAGCCTGCAGCAGCCATGGCATTGCATCTACGAGATATTTGCGAGTCGAATTGCTGCCGATCCAGACCAGATCCAGACTATCAGCCGGCTTGGTTGATTTGATGTTATAGCGCTCGACATCGACGCAGGTGGGTATTACCGTTACTGCTTTAGTAAAGGCGGCGGTCGCATTCGCCAGAAATTGGTTGCCGGCAAACATATGGTCGCAAGTGTGAGCCATCGCCGCAAAACGCGCCATGCGCGTTCGCGAGGGCGTTCCGTCAGTGTTGCAGAATATCGCATCGTCGAAATCGAACACCAGCCTGCGAGATGCTCGTCGCAGTAGCCAGAGCAGGGGGTAAGGTAAGGTCTTGCGCAAGACGACGACGATGTCAGCGAGACGTGCCTGCCGCAGCGTTTCGAGGATCGCGCCGATACCACCAGAGGCCGTCACATGAGATGGCTCGAAGCCGTTCCGACGTAAGTGCGGGAAGAACTGTAACGCCCTGTAGCGCGTCGAAGATGCATCGGCGCCTTTCGATACGAAGAGCAACCTACGATCCTTGCGATAAGTTAAGTTGTTGGACACTGCGATATTTCTTTGGGGCAAATAGTGCCTTGTACGTGTCTGCGAGGCGTTAGGAAAGCAGCTAGTCACCATCGGTGGATGATGGTTTCCTGCCAACCATGTTGACCATTACTGAGGGAAACACACAACGGTGCCCAAACAATTTCTTCATCAAACCTAACTTTCTCAAAAGACCAATCAGATTTGACGGGAGAGCCCCAAGCAGCTTACGAGTTTGGGGATTCTTTGAACTGAACTTGATACAGAATAAATCGCTGTCAAGGGCTGTGCTATCGCCTTTACGACCTGAAAACGCCATTCCATGCAAACCAGAAAAATCGAGATTGGAGAAAAGTACCCTTATGCCGCTGGGTGTGAAGCGCCAGTAGTCGTCGGGGAAACCATGTAGTTCCCATACAAAAGGCACCCCGACCAGCAGGGTGCCGCCGTCGGCCAAAAGCATTTCAATGTTCCTGGCCATTTTGAAAGGATTACGGCAGTGTTCGAGAACGCTCATGCAGATAATTACGCCAAATCGTCGCCCCTTAAGTGCCAGATCCACGTATTCGAAGTCTGCAGTCAGATCAAGCACCAAATCGACGCCTTTGCCATCCTGCATGTCGATGCCAAGATAATCCGCACCTCCGAAAGTCTCCCTGAAGTTCTGTGTATTACCATAGTCCCTGCTGCCGACTTCCAGCACTGGACCCGTAAGTTTATCTGCCAAGGATTCGACAAATAGTAGTTGGTTTGCATCGCCCATAGAGAAAGACCCAGTAAAAGCCACACCCAAGAAAAAGGATAAAATGCAAGCCGATCATGTTAATTGCCCGCTATGTGGTTCTTCGTCCAGCTACGATTTCAGCGGGCGCAATGTCCTGATTCGTAGCGACATGACTCGCTACGATTATTATAAATGCGATGCCTGCAGCTTGTTTTTCCTGCAACCCATGCTCGACCAGGAAGCTCTCGGGAATCTATACCCGGAAAACTATGTAGAGGCGGATGATTTACTTCGTCAGAAGACCGTCAACCCATTGAAGCTGGCTCAACTCAAGTTGCATCACGGCTACACTCATCTGCGGACCCATCCGATGGCTCTGCTCCTTGCCAAAATAATCAGCCCATTGCATCGTTCTGATCGATCTATAGATTTTCTGCCTGGAGGGAAATTACTTGATGTTGGCTGCGGCAACGGAAGATACCTTCGCTCCATGAGAGCCCTTGGCTGGCTAGTGCGCGGTGTAGAATTCAATCAGCAAAGCGTGGAATTTTGTCTCGGGACCCATTTGGATGTGCATTGCGGCGACTTGGCATCTGCACACTTTTCGGCCGATTCGTTCGATGTGATTACTGTGCGTCATGTCATCGAGCACATTCCTGCCCCCCACGAATTCATGGCCGAATTGACCAGGATTCTCAAGCCGGGTGGGCGCTTGGTGATTGAAACGCCGAATTTCAGTTCACTGGGATGGGGGATTTTCGGCGCGAAATGGTATGCAACGGGAATTCCTTACCACGTCATGCTGTTCTCCCAAGGCAATCTTGCCTTGCTGGCCAGGAAGCATGGACTTGTTCCAATACAGGAGTATCTCGAAACCAGCCAGAAGCTTTTCCTGAATAGCTTGGACATTCTGTTTGAAAAAAAGGGGCGACCCTCCAGAAAGATCAAATGGCGTCGGTTTCTTGCAAGAATATTCGTTTGGCTCGCTCAGCGCCAAGGGCGGGGTGACATTATTCATTCAAGCTTCCGGCGACTCAACTGAAGCCTGACCGATTTGGCGCTGTATCCATTGCGGCATCGATGTTTTACGGAGCAGGCCATCCCAATACCCTGACAGAGTGGCGGCTACTTTTTTTGTTTTGCTTTCTTCAAATAACAATATCAAGAAAGTGTTCTTGATGGCTTTGACACCGTAACGCAGCAATTTTTTATATGCACGCTGATCCCACGCAAGCAGCATTGGGTTGCGTGTCATGAAGTAGCAGCGTAGCGCTGCGTGATGAGAGCGCCAGATATTCAAGCCGAAGCAACGATGGCAGCGATAACTTCCGACACTATGAGAAAGCAGTGGGATGGCAGATTTCAGAACATACCATCCATTGGCTTTCGCTCGGTAACAGTATTCATGGTCGATCGTGTCGATGAAAAAATCTTCCCTGAATGGGCCGATGCTGTCGAATGCTGCAAGCGAGAGCAGCATGCCAGAGGTGATTACCCGTTTCTTTTCTGCCCAGCCTGAATTATTGGGAGTGCCCTCTAAAACCTGATCCGCCGCTTGTCGATTTCGATCGATGAACGAGGAGCCGATAATGGCCACTTTTTTTGGATATGGGTGGGTGTTGAGTATGTTGCTGAAGGTTCCTGCCATGTTGCCAATGGGTAGGGAATCTTGGTCAAAGAGAACTACCCAGGAGTAACCGCGCTCTTTCGCCTGGGCGATACCATGATTTAAGGCCATCCCGAGCCCGGTGTTCCTGCCCATCTTGACCAGGGTAACCTGTGCGCTGCTGTCCTTTAGTAGTGGCTCTATGGCCTGACCATGGCGCCCGTTGTCGACGATGATGACCTCATTGCATTGCGCGCATATACCTGAAAGGTATTCGGCAAACCTTGCATCAGGATGGTAGGTGACTACGATTGCACAAAGCTCTCGCCGGTCAGGCAAAGCGAAGGTCACTTGACAGCTCGAAGCGTGCACTCCTCGCCACTGCCAGGCATCAGCGAGTTTGAAGTAGTTGTCCAGAGCTGGAAATAAACTCCGGCCAAGTTTCTTCTTTCTTTTGCCATCTGCTCCTCGGTAGCCTTCATGTCTCCCAAGGCGCAGATCTTCAGGCTGGAAGCCGCCACGTAGTCAGAATTTACGCTGGTTGTCCATGTTTCGTGATCGATGAATCCGGATAGCTGTGCCAAATGGGAAAGCGCTTGTGGTGTGAAAATGTGTAGATGTCTTGGGGGATCAAGGCTATACCAATTCGATCCAAATATCCTGTGCTCCTGGCTTGCCGCATTGGGGGTGGTAACAATCAACTGGCCGCCGGGCTTGAGCAGCCTTCTGGCTTCTTTAAGCAATTCCTCCGGGGTATGCACATGTTCGATGACATGATTCATCACTACCGCATCGAAAGAATTTTCCTGCAAGGCAAGTGAGTGCAGATCACCCAAATGCACCTCGAAGGGATATTTCGCCTTTGCTGCAGCCCAAGCCTTTTCGTCTACTTCCTGGCCCTCGACTTGCCAACCAAGCGCGGCAAGTCGAGAAAGACGCTTGCCGCTACCGCACCCGATTTCCAACAACCTGCCAGCAGGTGCGCTCTGCAAATACATCAGGTAATGATCCCTGGTTTCCTTGCTATTCCCGAGAATCAACTTCAGGAGACGCTTGTAAAGTCGCAACAGTCGAATGCTCAACCCCTTTTTGGTTCTTTTGGGGTTATTTCGGGTCTTGTCCGAATGAGTGTAGTAATTGGCGTATGCCTTGTGTATCTCTTCGGGAAGCGGCATGGGGTCTAACCATACGAGACCGCATTCTGGGTTCATGCATTTTCTTGAGCTCCAAGTTCCCGGAACTTCAAAGAGTCGGTCTTTCAAGTTGACATGAAGAAGTCCTCCTTCAGATCCACACAAAAGGCATATTGGGCACTCAATCGCCTGCATCCGTCCCCGGTCAATATTTGTCGCCGTGTTGGTCAGTGACGGTAGGTCGTTTCCTGTATTCATGAAGTTCGCACCCCTCAGTTTTTCACTTGGTAAGCACAGAATCGGCACGCAACCATGATTGGTCCTCCGGATCCCGGTAAAGATGTTGGAAGTTTCTGCTGCATTTTCGAGGACTTAAAGGTTGTCCACCAATCTTCATGTCTGCTATGTCGATGAGACCAAACTCATGCTGCGGGGTCAGAACGATGTTTCCCAGATGCAGGGAGCGAAAATAGACCCCCGCGTCATGCAGATGATCTACAAAGGAAAACAGTTGATCGCGCAGCTGATTGGGTGCCTTGCCCTGTTTTATCAGCTGGCGGAGCGTTTGCCCCGCAAGTGGCCAGTAATGCACCGCATCTCTTGCGATGTCGGGAATCCGATAGACCGCTATTACCTCGGGACAGGCAATGCCGCGCTGCTTCAGCGCTATGGCATTGTCGGCGAAACGCTCTGCATAGGGATACCATGCCGCCGATGATATAAGGCGTTTGCGCCGAAACAGCTTGAGATAGCTGCCATTTGCCAGTTGCAACACCTTGTCGCCATGCCCGTCACGCTCGATGACGGTGGCGCCAATGCGCAAGGCGAGGTAGGCGTCGTGTGAAAGTGTCTGCAATTGGAAATCCATCAGTGTTGGAGGCATTCTAGCGTGCTCTGAAATTCACGCCCATGCTAGTATTGCCCACCGATCCTGCGGTGCGGTCTGCACATGCCATCTTCCGATTCGCACGCCACTTCCAGCCTGTCCATTTATTTTCGCCTGCTGGGCTATGTCAAGCCTTACGCAGGGCTGTTTGCGATAAGCATTCTGGGCTACGTGATTTTTGCCTCGTCCCAGCCGATGCTGGCGGCCGTGCTCAAGTATTTCGTCGATGGACTTATCGATCCGCAGCATGCGGTACTTGCCGGTTTGCCTCTGCTGGGTGGCCTGCAGCTGATGCATGCCGTGCCGGCAATGATCGTGTTCATCGCCGTGTGGCAAGGTACGGGATCCTTTCTGGGCAACTATTTTCTGGCCAGGGTGTCCATGGGGGTCGTTCATGACCTGCGCGTGGCCCTGTTCAACAGCTTGCTGGCCCTGCCCAACAGCTATTTCGACGCGCGCAACTCCGGACACCTGATTTCACGCATCACTTTCAACGTGACGATGGTAACCGGCGCGGCCACCGATGCGATCAAGGTGGTCATTCGTGAAGGCCTGACGGTGATCTTCCTGTTTGCCTATCTGCTTTGGACGAACTGGAAACTTACCCTGGTGATGGTGGCGATCCTGCCGGTGATTGCGCTGCTGGTGGTGATTGCCAGCCGCAAGTTTCGCCGCCAGGCGAAGAAAATCCAGGCGGCGATGGGCGATGTGACCCATGTGGCGGCCGAGACCATCCATGGTTATCGCGTGGTCCGTAGTTTTGGCGGCGAGGCGTACGAGCGGCAGCGTTTTTTCAAGGCGAGCCTGAACAACACGGCCAAGCAACTGCGCATGATCCGCACCGGTGCGATTTATACGCCGTTATTGCAATGGCTGGTCTATAGCGCGATGGCGGTATTGTTTTTCCTCGTGCTTTTGCTGCGCGGCGAGGCGTCGCCCGGCGACATGGTGGCTTACATCACGGCGGCGGGATTGCTGCCCAAGCCGATCCGCCAGTTGTCGGAGGTCAGTTCGACAATACAGAAGGGTGTCGCTGCAGCGGACAGCATTTTCCAGCAACTGGACGAACCGCCGGAAATCGATTCCGGCACCGTGGAAAAAGAGCGTGTCACCGGGCGCGTCGAGGTGCGCGATCTGTCGTTCAGCTATGCGGGCAGCGACAAACGGGTGCTTGATGCCGTAAGTTTCACAATTGAACCCGGACAGATGGTTGCCCTGGTGGGCCGCTCCGGCAGCGGCAAGACGACACTCGCCAACCTGATCCCGCGTTACTACCATCACGCTGCCGGGCAGATTCTCGTCGATGGTGTTGATGTCGAGCACTACTCTTTGCGCAACCTGCGCCGCCACATTTCCGTGGTGACCCAGCAGGTGACGCTGTTCAACGACACGGTGGCAAACAATATTGCCTATGGGGATTTGGCCGATGCCCCGCGTGCCGATATTGAACGCGCGGCGGAAGCCGCCTTTGCGAGGGAATTCATCGAACAGCTGCCGCAGGGCTTCGATACCCCCGTTGGCGAAAACGGCGTGCTGCTTTCCGGTGGTCAGCGCCAGCGACTCGCCATAGCGCGCGCCATCCTGAAAAATGCGCCGATCCTGATCCTTGACGAGGCGACCTCGGCGCTCGATACCGAGTCGGAGCGCCATATCCAGGCCGCGCTGGAACGGCTCATGCGGGACCGCTCGACGCTGGTGATCGCCCATCGGCTGTCGACGATCGAGCGGGCCGATGTGATTATGGTGATGGAGCAGGGACGTATCGTCGAGCAGGGCAGCCATGCCGAACTGCTTGCCATTGATGGCCACTATGCCCGTTTGCATGCAATGCAGTTTCAGGAGACGAAGGAAGCGGAATCCGCCTCACAGGTCTGACGCTATCCGGGGGGCAATACCGCATCCAGGCTCCGCCTGAGAGCGCTGTCTTCCGGCCAGTTGCGGAGTAAGCGTTTTCGATCCTTCCGCCAGGACCGCATGAAGGCGGCGCTATCGTGATGTTGGCACATTGCGTCCAGATCGATCAGGCTCAAACGGTTGCCACACCATAGCAGGTTGGTGGCCTTGAGGTCGCCGTGAGTGATCCGCGCCTTGGCAAGCTGATGAAATAGCGCGCCAATGGTGGAAATATCCGGGTTGGGCCGTTCCGCAGGAGCGATAGTTGAAAAGCGAGCGGCGAGGCTGTCACCGTTGCAGTGTTCGACGATCAGCCAGGCGGTGCCGCGCAGGCGTTGCAATGGGCCGTAGCGATTTTCGATCATTGCCAACGGGCGCGGCGTCGCGATGCCGAGAAACTCCAGGCGGTGCCCCGCCACCCACGAGTGCCAGGCGCGGCTTGGCCGCCAGCAACGGGACAGGGCATGGCCAGGCCCCTTGATGTTGTAGCGCTTGATGACCAGTTTTCTGCCGCCATGCTCGATCATGGCGAGGGTGGCCGTTCTGCCTTGTTTGAGGGACGTGCCTGCATCAAGCCAGCGGTCCGGGTCAGCAAGGATCGGAGCGAGGAAATCCGCTTCGGTGCGGATCATTGCCACAAAGCGGTTCCGCTGTTGCTCCACCTTGAAGAGGCTGCAATCACGCAGGCATTTTTTCAGGTAATCCTTGAGCCGGTGTTGGCGTGTCCGCGCAATCGCTGAATCGAGCGGCGACAAATCCAGGGGCAGATCAGGGTTGCCGGAGCGGTATGCGGCGAGCAGGGTTTCCCGACATGTGGCCTCGCCGGACGGCGGCAGCTGCGCCAGCAATAGCGCAAGGTTGTCCAGCAAGTCTGCCACGGAGCGGCTGACGCGCACCGCATCGCCATCGATAATGTAGATCGCGCCGTCCTTGAGCAGAAAGTTCCCGAGATGGGCGTCATCATGAACGAGACCTTGCGCATGCATCAAGCCAAGGGTTTTGAACGCTAAACCAAGTTGGGCGAGATGAAGGTCATCCAGCGTTTCGGGCAACGGCAGCAGATCCCGTGATCCGTCAATGAATTCGGTCAGTACATAGTGCCCGCGCGATTGCAGCCGGCCAGCCGCGAGCAGGCGCGGGGTCGGCAAATTGCACTGCGTCAGCATGCCGATACCGCGACATTCCCGCTGCCAGTGGCGTGCGCTGTCGCGTGGGGTGATGAACAGTTTCATCACGACAGTCAGACCGTCGAGCTCGCCGATGGCGGTGATGCGTTTGCCGGGCAGGACGCGCAGCAGTTGACGCAGCAGGAGCGTCTTACCGTCATCGAGTTCAATGCGTGCTGGTGCGTTGGGGCTGCGGCCGGCCTCGCACAAGGTCGCGGCAGTTTCCAGCGGCAGGCTCATTCCCGCCCCTTGAAAAAACCGATGATCTTCCGAATGCGCTGCTTGTCGGTGTCGTCGAGCCGGCGCTTTTGTGCATAGTCGAGGTAGAAGCGCAGTCTGCGGGTGCGGGTGAGGTGATATTTCGCCAGTTTGTCCAGGCAAGCCAAATCCTTGACGATGCGGTATTGCAGGAAAGGATTCCACCAGAAGCCGCCGCTCGGGCAGTCAATCAGGTAAAGCGTCGGCACGTCGCCATCATCGACCAGCAGGTTGCGCCATTTCAGGTCGTTGTGCACGAAGCCATGGTTGTGCATGGAGCGGGTGATCCCGGCGAGCTGGTGAGAGACGCCGTCCAGCCAGCGCCGACTTTGCAGGCGCGGATCGCCTGAGAGGGCGAGCTGTCGCAAGTCGGCGGCGTTGGCGATCCCTGCCGTGATGAGTGCACCGCGCACAAAGCGGCCCCAGCGTTGTTCCAGTCCATAGGCAACCAGCGGCGCGGTCGGGATGCCCCAAGCCGCAAAACGTTGCAGATTCTGCCATTCCGACTTCACGCGCGGGGTGACAAAGCGGCGCCGCAAGGGTTTGCTGCCCAGACCGGCATAACGCTTGATGTAGTAGTCATGGTCGCCGACGCGCACGCGGATTACCTTGCTCATCGGGTCGCTGGCCACGACCTCGCCGTCAAGGGCGAACACGGCATCCAGGTCGGCGAAACATCGAGCGGCTGCTGCGTCAGTATCGGGCAGGATTTGCCAACTGCTCACGATTCAGCCCCAGGCGCGTACTTGCGTCGGTAACGTGCCATGAGGCGTGCCGCTTCGCTTTCGAGATGGTCCAGCAGTTCTCTTTCCTCTTGCAGGATGGTGCGCAGGGGCCGCGTGAAGTAATTGCGCAGAAAGCGCAGCCGGTCGCGTTGCGTCAGGCCGATTGCGCTGGCTGAAAAGTACAGTGCGGCGAGATCCTTGTTGCGCCAGCGGCGCGGTGTCTTCCCGCGTACCTGGGCACGATGCAGATCAATCAATGACAGACGCAGCGCCGTTGCCGAAGGAGCGGGTTCGAGATGCAGCAAAAAGTGGCAGATGTAGAAGTCGCGGTGATTCACCCCGCCTTCATGCATGGCCCTGGCGATCTGTGCAACACGCCGGACCAGTGCATGTTTCAGTGCCGTCGGCGGCGGCTGTTGCGGCCAGTCGCGGCAGAAGTCCTCGAGGCTGATCGTCGGGGCGAGTTCCGCGGTGATGAGAAAGGACTGCCGGCGGGCCGGATTTGCGCCGCGCTCGCCGAATGCCACGGCCTGCATCGTGTCGATCCCCAGTGCATGCAGACGTTGCAAGGCCCGCCATTCGTTGCCCGCACTCAGGACAGGCAGACGCGCCGACACGAGGTTCTTGAAAATCTCGCGCCAGCCCACGCCGCGGTGGATTTTGACGAAATAACCGCGACCGGCGATCTCGGTGCGAAAAGTGCGACGGCCTTCCAGTTCGCGGAATATCTGCCCGTGCAGGGCTTCCGCCGCGATGAACGGATCCTGTCCGGCCCACAGGCTGCGGAGGGGTTCGTCCAGAAAAATCGTGGCATGGTCACTCATGACGCAGCCCGCAATATGACATCGGCCGCCCGCTCGGGCAGGCTGTACAAGTCCGCCTGATCAGCGAATGCCAGCCCGTTGGCGCTCCATTGACGCCTGGCGATGTCGTTCGACAGCATTTCAGCCAGCATCCGGTTGAGTGTTTCTTGCGCGAAGGGCAGCGGTACGACGCGGCCGGCGTTGGCCTCCTCGATGTAATGCGCATAGCCGCAGACGGCTGAAGTAAGCACCGGCAAACCGGCAACCACAGCCTCCAGCAACACCGTGCCCGTATTCTCGTTGTAGGCCGGATGGATCAGCAGGTCGGCGCCCAGCAGAAAGCGCGGAATATCGTCACGGCCTTTAAGGATGCTTACTTGCTTCTGCAGGCCAAGCGTCACGATCTGTTTTTCGAAGGGGCGCGGCTCGTCCTGGCCGATGACGATAAGCCGTGTGCGGACTTGCAGTTCACCGGGAAGGCTGGCCAGCGCCTGCAGGCTGCGATCCAGCCCCTTGGTCTTGAAGCCGGAGCCGATCTGCACCAGTAACAGGTCGTCCTCGGCCAATGCGAATTCGTGGCGAAAGGGGTCGCGGATTTCTGTGGCATTGGCCGGTGCGCGCCGGTCCAGGTCGATCCCGGGCGGCAACAGATGGAAACGCTCCGCGGGCGTTCCATAGTGGCGCATGAACAGCGGCTGTTGCAATGCAGAAATCAGCAGAATTTCAGTGTTGCTGCCAGTGCCGAATACTGCCCGTTCGAAGGCGGCAAAATGTCGGTATCGGGCGGTAAGGCGATAGAGCGGATTGCGCAGGGTACGTGCCTTATCCTCGAAACAGGGGTCTGCGGAGTAATACACGTCCAGCCCCGGCATCTTGTTGAATCCGATGACCCGGTCGACCGGTCGTGCGGCCAGGTCAGACTGGACCCAGCCAGAAAACTTTTCATAGCGGCGATGATTGGTCAGCGCCTTCACCGGCACCAGGATGATTTCAAAACCGGCGGGTATGTCACCCTGCCACTGCAAAGTGTAAACGCGTATGTCATGTCCGCGTTTCTGGCAGGCAAGCGCAATCCGCAGGAAGTCGCGCTGCAGCCCGCCGAAGGGGAAGTATTTGAAGAGAGTAAAAGCTAATTGCAATCCATCAACCTTTTCTGGTTGCCAGATATCGGGTCAGGGGTTGAATCCGGTTTTTCTTCAACAAACGCGACTCGATATCGCGCCACAGCCATTTTGCGTAAGGCGTCAGGCGGGTTATCCCTAAATACATCTTGAAGAAACGCAAGCGGTCGCTGCGACGCCACTGGAGCGAGCCACGCGCCAGCGAGTATAGGTCGCGCCGGGAACAATAAAACCTGAAGGGCCGCCAGCGCGATAACTCCAAGTCGATTACACGCGCCTCAACACTGCCATCCGGGTTCGTTCGTACGAAGATGTGTTTTGGGAAGAAACAATTGTGCTGGATGCCGCGCTGGTGAATCTTTCTCAGGAGTTCGGCGACAGCTGCCATGTAGCGAAGTCGAATCAGGGGTTCCGGCGCCCCGTTGGTGAGCCACTGCTGCACCAACTCTTCCATCGATTGGAAACCGGCCAGTTCCTCGGTGGCAAGAATGGCACGATGCCCCTGAGCTTTACTCCGCATCGCAAAATATACGGGTTCAAGTGCCGGGATCCCGTGTTCCCGGTAATCCATGATCTTGTTGAATTCCCGCAGAAAGGTGGGAATTCCTCTGATCGGATGGCGCCAGGAAAAGGTACCGTGGTTTTCCTGACGCTTGAGAAAGATGGTCGCTTTCCCGCCTTCCGGCAGGCTTAATTCGTGACGGGCAACACCGCTCCAGCCACCGCGTCGTCGATTGGGTTCCTCGAACCACTCGGTATCAAGTCGCCACAAGTCTTCAAAATCCAGCAACCCGTTATAGGCGAGGATATTTCGCCATTTTTCGTTGGTGAAATCTCTCATGAGAAATCAGCCAGTCCTGGCGCATGTACAGGATGGCGCTGCATCATTAATTTTGCTGTTCAAAGGTATTGAAAAGACAGCTAATATGCAATCTGTGTGGCCGCGTTGCCTGTTGTCAGTTAAGCGGACTCGATGCAAAAGTGAAGCAGTAACGGGGTTGTCGGGCATGGCGCGCACAATAACAGGTTTTTGTTCGGGCATAATCTGCTCCTGAGTGGCCATCAATCTTTGCAAACCCTCACTGACCCAACTTGGTTGCTCCTGAACACCAGATAGGACCCAGCTATGAAAATCACCGTGATTGGCACCGGCTATGTCGGTTTGGTTTCGGGCGCTTGCCTGGCGGATGTCGGCAACGATGTGCTCTGCCTCGATGTCGATGCCGAAAAAATCAGAATTCTGGAAAATGGCGGCATTCCGATCCATGAGCCGGGTTTACTGGATATTGTCCGGAACAATGTCGCCGCGGGCCGCCTGAAATTCACCACTGACATCGCGCGCGGTCGCACATGGCACGATCCAGTTTATTGCCGTCGGCACGCCACCCGACGAGGATGGTTCGGCGGATATGCAATATGTATTGTCCGCCGCGCGCAACATCGGCCAGCACATGAGCGACTACAAGGTGGTTGTGGATAAGTCCACCGTGCCGGTCGGTACCGGCGACAAGGTCAGGCAGGCCATCGCCGAGACGCTGGCCGGGCGTGGTGTGGAACTTCCCTTCGCCGTGGTGTCCAACCCGGAATTTCTCAAGGAAGGCGCGGCGGTCGAGGATTTCATGCGCCCTGACCGCATCATTGTCGGTACCGAGGATGAGCAGGCCATTCAGCTCATGCGCACAATTTACGCGCCGTTTCAGCGCAATCGGGAGCGCTTGATCGTCATGGATGTCCGCTCGGCCGAACTGACCAAATATGCGGCGAATGCGATGCTGGCGACACGTATCTCGTTCATGAATGAATTGGCCAACCTCGCCGAAGCGCTGGGCGCCGACATCGAGATGGTACGTCAGGGCATTGGCTCCGATCCGCGCATCGGCTTCCATTTCCTGTATCCCGGTTGCGGCTATGGCGGCTCGTGTTTCCCGAAGGATGTGCAAGCCCTGCGGCGCACTGCCCGCGGCGCAGCCGGCATCGATCTCAAGGTGCTCGATGCGGTCGAGGCGGCCAACGATGCCCAGAAGCATGTCCTGACCAGGAAAATCCTTGCCCGTTTCGGCACCGGTCCGGATCGCGCCGATCTCGGCGGGCGGCGTTTCGCGCTCTGGGGCCTGGCCTTCAAACCCAATACCGACGACATGCGTGAGGCCCCTAGCCGCTATCTGATCGCCGATCTGCTGGCGGCCGGCGCAACGGTTGTCGCCCATGACCCGGTGGCGATGGACGAAGCCCGCCGCATCTACGGTGACGAAAAACGCCTGAGCTATGCCGCCACGCCGCGGGAAGCGCTGGCCGGCGCCGACGCACTGATCATTGCCACCGAATGGAAGGTGTTTCGCAGCCCCGATTTTGATGGCATGCGCCAGTCACTCAAGCAGCCCGTGATTTTCGACGGTCGCAACCTCTACGATCCGCGCGAAATGCGCGAGCGCGGCTTCGAATATCTGCCGATTGGCCGGCCGCAGGCTTGAGTCAAAAACCTCGGTTCACTCCACAGAGAACACAGAGGGCGTGGAGAAACGACGCAAGCACACAAAAGTCAGGCGCAGCCAACGGGCGACATTCCCTTATTTCGTGACGCCTGGTTTTTTCTCCGTGATCACCGCGTCCTCCGTGGTGAGCCGCTTTTGCCAGGTTGAAGCCCGGCGCTGAGCGGAGCCTGCCGCAACCCGCTCAGGGTGTGGCAGGTTTGCCCGGGCCGCGCACCAACCGGACAGCCGCGGCGGCGGCGCTGTTGCCCGCGAGAGGCATGCCGTACTCGAAGCTCACGAACATCGCCCCACCCACCTCGAGGGCGACGTAGGTGCCGCTCCAGTAGTAATTGGCCAGCGAGTTCGGGAAAAAGCGCTCGTCGATCTTTTTCGGCAAGTCGGGACGGAGCAGGCCCGCGAGTTCTTCCGCACTCGGCAGCCGCCAGTCGCCGAAGCCGCACAGGCGGCGCTTGTTGGTGGCGACGACATAGCCCGCGGTATCGCAGCTGCCCTTGTGGGTGCAGTGCCCCCCGTCGGGATAGCCGACGGGAAAACCTTCATTGGCCTTTTGCTTGTCATACCAAGTGTAGCTCCAGTCCTTGTCGCCCGGACCCTGGTCGTCGGTCTTGACTTCCCAGACCAGGCCGGTGGCGGTATCGAGCACGCAGGGATGGGGGCGGGGGCCGGCCTTCGGCATGGTTTTTTTCCCCTTGGCGTCGAGCGCCACGTAGGCCGTGGATTCGGCGTGACCGGCGACCGGCAGCACGGCCAGCGGGACGGCAATGGCGAGGATATGCAGTACAGGTGACATGAATAACTATCCTGGAAAAACGTAATGAGGGCAATCCGTCAATGCGGCGCTTTCTTCGGTTCGGGCGGCGGAGCCGGCAATGGCATGCCGGTACCGCCAAGACGAAGATCCAGCTTTCTTTCTGCCACCTGGACGGCCTGGGCAATGGCCTCGTGATGTTCCGTATCTTTTGGCAGTTTCTTCAGCAAACGGCGCCAGTAGTGCAGCGCCTCGGCCCAGTTCTCCTTCTGGAAAGCAGAGAGGCCGGCCAGTTCCAGCGCCTTTTCCTCCTCGTAGCTGATTTCCAGCGCTTCATTGATCAATTCCAGCGGCCGCCCATCCAGGCCGCCCTGCCTGAGCGCTATTGCCTCGGCATACTGGGCGATGATGCGCGAATCCCTTGGCGCCTGCGTCGTCGCCTTGCGCAAGGCTTCCTCGGCCTCCGCATAACGGGTGAAAGCGATGTAGGCGCGGCCGAGCGCATACCAGCCTTCCGGGTCGTTGGGCGTCGCCTTCAATTTATCCTCCAGCGCTTTCACCATGCCATCGACGTCGTAATTCGTCTGGGCCTGGGTCAGCGCCTGTTCCTTGATGATCGCCGGCGCGCCGAGATAGAGGTAAAGCCCGACCGTCAGCGCCGGGAGCACTCCCAGCAGCCCCAGCGCCGGCCAGCGGACTTCGTTGCGCCGTCCCGCCAGCGCCGACTTTTGCCGCCACAGCGGCACCAGCAGGAATGCCAGCGCGACGATGACACAAGCTCCTACTCCGATCCACGGATTCATTCCATTGCTCCCATGTTGCGCATGCCCTTACGCACACCCAAGGCGGCCAGCAAACCGCCCAAGGCCATCAACAGCGCCCCGCCCCACAACCAGCCGACGAAGGGCTTCAGATACAACTGCATGCTCCAGGTACCGCCCGGCAGCGGCTCGCCCATGGCGACATAGACGTCGCCGACGAAGCCGTAGCGAATCGCCGCCTCGGTCATCGTCATCCGCGAGCTGCGATAGATGCGCTTTTCCGGCAACAGCGTGGCGACG